>NZ_BSST01000001.1:1877977-2503969 GCF_030161395.1 Thalassotalea insulae | reverse complement strand
TTTTGCTCTAACTGCGCTGTAAACATCGCTGTTGGAAAGCTATTGACATTAAAAAGATGCTCTTTCATGCGCTGATCACGAATGGCTATATTAGTATCAACACTGGTTAAATCGATTGTTAACTCGACCTGTCCCTGTGCTGAGACATTAGCATTAAGGTTATGAAAACGATGATTTTCTGCGATATGTTCCTTTTTAAAGGTAGTAAAACTAACCACAGAGTTTTGCTTATCAAGCTGCCAATTGGCAAACACAGGAAAAGCCAATAAGAATGTGCTAAGCCAAAGTAATTTTTTCATAGGTATTCCCTTATTTAATAAATGTTATCTTTGTGCCCGGTGGGGGCGAATGATTTTTTTCCAGGGAATTTGCGCTGAACCTAAAGAAATAAAATCTGGGTTCTTCAAACTTTCCCTTTGATTATATGACAAAGCGGAAAATTCACTGTCTAAAATGGTACCGCCTGCTTGTTCTAAAATACATTGACTGGCACCGGTGTCCCACTCCCCGGTTGGGCCAATACGTAAATAGCAATCTGCACCACCTTCAGCAATCAAGCAATTTTTTAAAGAACAGCTACCAAGCGCTATATGTTGATAATCAAAATCATCACTTAAGTATTGAGCCATTAGGCTTAGCTGCTGACGTCTGCTAATCGCCACTTTTATCTTTCTTTGACCGTCATACGGAGCCACCTTTATCGCCATGCTTTGCTTAATATTTTCTTTAAAAGCGCCTAAATTTTTTTGACCGTAATAAGTTAGCTGATGATCCGGTGCGTGGATCACACCTATCGCTGGCCAGCCATTTTCCACTAATGCCACATTGACGGCAAAATCACCGCTGCCAATAATAAACTCGCCAGTACCGTCAATAGGATCTAATAACCAATAACGTTGCCACTGTTTACGTTGTGATAATGGCAATGCTCCCACTTCTTCAGAAATAATCGGGATGTCAGGTGTTAATCGTTGTAATTCATCCATCAAGACATCATTGGCAGCAATATCAGCACTAGTTACCGGACTATTATCTTCTTTAATCTCTGACGAATAATCACCGCGGCGATAATGTTTTGCCACTTCAATACCAGCTTTCTTACTACTGTCGATAGCTATGGTCAACAATTGCTCTAAATTCATTATCTACTCTTCATTTGATCAACAACTAACATCAGGGCGGCAATACTGCGTGCTTCATTAAAGTCTGGATGGCTCAACAGCTGTTGGTAATCGCTGAGCCGCCATTCAACCACTTCTAAAGGCTCGGGTTCATCTCCTTCTAGCTTTTGCGGATAAAGTTCTTGTGCTAAAAATATTTCCATCGAACCAGCAAAAAATGCCGGTGCCATCGCCACCGTTTGCAGCGCTATTAACTGCCCTGCGCCAAAGCCTATTTCCTCTTTTAGTTCCCGGTTTGCTGCGTCAATTGCCTGCTCACCAGGATCAATTAACCCTTTAGGAAACCCCAATTCATAACTGTGGGTACCCGCACAATATTCTTTAACTAACAGTATAGTGTCATTATCCACGAAGGGAACAATCATCACCGCACCTCGTCCAGCACCTTGCATTCTTTCATAGACACGCTCGACGCCATTACTAAATTTTAGTTCGAGCTGTTCGATAGCAAAAAGGTTGCTTTTTGCCACTTGTTTACGATGCAGAATTTGAGGTAACGCTTTTTTTTCATCCATAATATGAGTCAAATAAATAGAATACTTGAGAACTGCCGAATAAGATTAGATATACTATCTATAATAAGTTGTTTCACTAGGAAAAATCTATGCTTGATTGGTCAAAAATTTCAACTGTTTTACTGGACATGGATGGCACTATTCTTGACTTACATTTTGATAATCACTTTTGGTTAGAGCATTTGCCAAAACGAGTCAGTGAACGAGACAACATTCCCTTAGCCCAGGCTAAAGAACAATTACAACAGCAATATCAGGAAGTTGCTGGCACTATTGGCTGGTATTGCCTGGATTATTGGGCGGAACAAACCCAGTTACCGATCACTATGTTAAAACGTGAAGTACAGCACCTGATCCAACTGCGCAATGACGCACAATTATTTTTAAATGCCCTTAAAGCCACCGGACGCAAGATCATTCTGGTAACCAATGCACATCCGGATAGTTTATCGTTAAAAGTAGAGCGGACCCAGTTAGATAAATACTTTAACAAACTTTATTCCACGCATGAGTTTGGCGTGACGAAAGAATCACAAGAACTATGGCAAAAATTAAAACAGACCGAACCATTTGATTTAGCATCAACTCTATTTGTTGACGATAGCTTGGATATTCTAGCTTCCGCCAAAGAATTTGGCATTAAGCACTTACTGGCGGTAGCGAACCCCGATAGTCAGCAACAAGCAAGGGAAATAAAAGGTTACCCATCCATCACTAACTTCAACGACTTAGTGGATGATATCTACGCCTATAAGTTTAATCCAGAGACGCTAGAATCTTAATCGATATCGTCCCTGATTATCCGCTTTTCCTAAAAACGGGATCAACTGACGTATTTCCGCTGGCATCTGAGCTTTAGGAGTAAGATAGCCGTCACCGGACATGCGTCCGCCACCACCGATAAAAGCGGTAAAACTCATACCTAAATCATTCGCTTCATCTAAAGTCAGCTCAACATTTCCTTGCTTGCAAGCCAATTTAGCGTGCAAGGCACCAAGCGACACTTTTTGTTCCAATGCGGTCACTGCTGCTTTCGACCAGCGAATATCGCCATCAAGTTGCTGACAGACTTCTTTACCGGCAACAAACTCTTCAACCACGATGTCAAGCGTACTATGCGCTGTCACAGGAACAGGTAAAGGCAGTTGTGAGGCAATCTGATTAGCAGCCAAATTGACTTGAACATCTGTTAACTTTAGTTCAGATAAAAAGCCTGACATACTGGCTCGCCCTTCAGGGCCTGCTAATAATGCATCACCAAAGGTGACATCAATTTGTGGATCTAATGTCAGTAGCGATAATACACTTAATTTCGCCTCTAACTTTTCAACTAGCCAGTTATCGACTTTTATCGCGTCAAGTTGACTATGCCAAATCGTTCCTTCAATTTGTCCTAACTTAACATTATGAGGTAAGTTCACCCATTGCATCACAAAACGCGCAGGTAATAACGCAACAACGAACATCAAATAGACAAAAACAAAGCTTGTCACTACAACAGACGTTTTTTTCATTAACTTTTTCCTAATTGCAAGCGTTTAACGCGCACTGCTCCGGCTTGTTCCCCTTGAGTCAAATCGATATTTAGCACTTCAATGCCTTCCTTATTGGATAATTGCTCCAACCATAACAGTAACTGTGAGAACGCAATATTATCAATCCAGACCTGGACATCATTACTCTGAGGTTGAATTCGGGCGATTGAGATATCATACGCTTTAGCTGAACGGTTAATTATACTTGATAGGCTACCAGTACTTTTACTGACAGCATTACCTTTAAGCGACTGATAACGCAGAGTTTGAGTTGTTACCCAAGTCAGTAATTCTTGTCGCTGTTTTAACTTACGATGACCATTTTCAATATTGTTATTTAACGGTTGCCAAATAAAACTATATAAAATAAAGATCACTAACACAGCACTGAGCGCACTAACTAATTGCTGCTCTCGTGCATTAAGTTGTTGCCACCACGCCTTCATGATCGCCCTCCATTACGCGCCTTAATACTCAACGCACCTGAGACTTTATCCCCTTGGTTACTCTGAGTACCTTGTGAAACCTCGAGCTGTTGAGCTTCCAGTTGAACTTTAAATTGTTCAAATTGCTGATAGCCATTGGCGCTTGCCTGTAACCTTAGTTCATTACGCCTGCTATCAAATCGTAGTGAGTCAGGTTTTAACGAAGGTACTTTTGCAAATGCTGGCTGTACTTTAGCCAATAAAGATAAGAACTCAGCACCAGCTTCGCTAGCACCAACTTCACTCATTTTACGTTTTAACTGAGAACGAATTGTCGCAATACGCACCCGTTTAGTTTGCGGGAATGCCGCTTTATATTGTTTAATAATTTCTTGCTCGACCGCTAATTGTTGATCGTGAATTTGCATCAAGGTAACAGATTTAACGATAACATTGACCAGTAACGCCGCAAGCAAAAAACCTGCAGCCCAAGCCCAGGTTTTCACTAGAGGAGAACGCTCAGATTTGACGGCAAACTCCCCTTGTAGCAAATTAAATTTTTGTTGCTCTAACTGCTGAGCCAATAATGCTAAAGGCAACTCTTCAGGTTGAGCGTTAATTTGTAGCTCGGCGTCTGATTGCGGTAATTCAGAATATGCGTCTATAGGCTGATTTTGCTCTGCTAACCAACTAGCACTAATACTCGGCCATAAAGTACTGTCAATCGCTAACCCGTGCCAAGGCCCTTGCCGCAACAATACTGAGTTATCTAGTGTAATCGCTTGCCAATGTTGATCAGCCGCTGGTAGTAACAAAATATCAGGAATAATCGAGCGAGTTTTAATACCCGCCTGCTCCAACCAGGCCAACCAAGACTGCATTTGCGCCCGTTCAACTATTGCCATAAAACAATTGCACTCTGCCTCAGACACTTTCGGTTCGCCATAAGCAAAAAATAACTGTTCAACCTCTTGCGCTAAATCATCTTCCACCATAAAAGGAGCAGCTAGCTGCATGGCTTTTTTAGATTTTGCCGGAACTTGCAAGCTTTTAAAGGCAATATCAGCTGCCGGTACTACCACGACCGTCTGTCGCGTTAATGATTTTTCTTGCAATTGACTTAACTGCTCAGCATTAGATAATTCACCGCTGGCAATAATATTTTGTTCGGTATTCGACCAGACCAACCAATGGACTTTATCACTTTGTTGGCTACCTAACCGGATAATTAAATTTTCCGCCATTAATCACGTCCTATCGTGCGGCTTACCACATTTATTTGATTATTATTAGTTACTTGCATCACTGAATTCAGTTGAAAATAACTGTCGTTAAAATTAGTTGTTGCAGCTAGTTTAAAGTATTCACTGTCAACAACAAACTGCTGTTTTTGTTCATCACTTAATTTCAGTTTACTCACTTCCGGCAAACTAAAAAAACTATTGATATCTTGAAAACCTTCGTCGCTGCGAGCAGACAAGATCTGCTCAGCCTCATCGCGGGAAATAGCCAATAATGCTTGTAATAATTCCGGTTGTTCTAACGAAATAGTATTGATGTTAATCTGATGCAGACTGCTGGCAGGCAATACACATATATAAGGCTTTAATGCCTGAATAACTTCAACTGTAAAATGTTCAATCACCCGCAACTCATTGACACTGGCTAGCAAGCTATTTGCCGGTAAATATGGAAACTCTTTTGCCGAATAATCATTATCTTCCGCTCCACCAGCACTGGCAATCGCAGTATCCGCATCCAGCCAGTCGGCGAGTGCATCCGCCATATATTCCGCTTCAAAACTACCGACACCGTCAATGTTTAACGCTAGCACTAGCTCCTGAAATGCCATTCGGGCCAATGGCTTTTTTTGACCACCAGAGCTAGTTCCGCCACTCTCCTGACGTAAGGCATTTAAATTAAAACAAGCCTGCATATCGGTAATTTCACCACTAATTTCACCGAAATCTACTGGGTAAGTGGTTTTACCTTGAGCCCAAACTTGTCCTAAATGGGTAACATCATTGTCTTGCTCAAATGCAGTTAATAACACCCGTTTAGCAAAGGCTTCCGCGCCCATAGCGTACCAGTAGGCCTGTTGATTAAAACCAATATTATTAGTGCGCTGCACCTGAAATTGTAATCTTGCTAGCATCTGCGTCGCTATAATTGCCGCCAGTGCTACCACGAGCATCACAGTGATCAAGGCAACACCACGATTATTTCCCTTATTTAGTTGTGTCACTGCTCCCCCTTAGCGTTATTAGGGTTAACATTTTCATTTCCCCGACCATCTTTGTCAGTATCACGAGAAGCTCTATTACTGCGATTAGTAGTGGCTAACGCCTTATCTGCCACTAAAAATTTACGCGATATGGTACCGAAATCCTGTGTTTCTATCGACAGCTCTATGGCTTTTGGCAGTTGCTGAGCAACAAGCCGTTCCTGCCATTTTTTATCATAATAATATTGCAGTTCAATCGATGTAACATTTTCCAGTAACACTCGCACTCTAGGTTCTTCACCGACAACCGCATCAACAAAATTAAAATGTAAACGTTCAAGCTTTTCATCATTTATTCGATAAGCAACCGATTGCATGTCACTGCGTGGGATCAACAACCCAGGATTAGTCCAGCCGGCGCGAACAAAGGCGATCGCCTGCTCTGACGAAAAACTGCTGCTATCACTAAAAATATAATCATTTAATGGCGCTTCCCCATCAAAGCGTATCGAACGTTGCGCAATTTGTAAAAAATCTCTTTCAATAACAATCAACGCTCGCTGAATGGCATTAAGCCGCTGCATTTGCTCTTTCGAGGTGCGTTCACTCTGCATGACGCCATCAAAAATGCTAAAACTCGCCAGGCTAATCACCGCAAAAATGGAAACAGCGAGTAACACTTCGATTAAGGTAAAACCACTGAATTGATTAGGACAACGACGCATGCTTATTACCCCGTACCTTTGGCAACATATGTCATCATGCTAGTGAGCGCTAACTCTGACTTTTCATCGAGTCGCACTTCAATCACCACAGCGCGCATATCCTTATCTGTAGTTTTAATCACTTTTTGTAACCAATGCCATTCGCGTCCCGCCATTTCAACTTTACCTTTGCGGTTATTTTTCGGCGGCCAGCTAACATCGAGATGCGCTTCAACCAACCGATTAGAAGCAACCCAATCTGCAACCATCTTATTTTCTAATTGATTCAAACTGTTGAAATGAGTGTCAGCGGTACTTAATAAAGCAATACCAGCGAGAGAAAATACAGATAGTGCTAGCAGGACCTCAATTAAAGTGAAGCCAACAATTGATTTAATACGCATTACTGTCTCTATTAGTAATCGCTAAATCACCGTCAACTATCGGCTCAGAAACGGTAACTGGCGCACTATATAATCCCGTTACGGCATAAGCGACATCTTGCTCTATATATCCGGTATCCACCAACGAGAACACTATACGAAACGGTGTGATATCACCGCCGGATAACAAATAGACTTGCGGAATAATAGGTGGTTGCTCTTGCTCTGTGGCAGATTGCATCTCATCTAGCGCTTCATCATCTGGCTGAAACAGCTCCCTGCTAACCAAGCTCGGTTGCTCCATCGGCAGATCATCAAACACTAATGTCATTTGTATCAATTCTGGCAATTGATACGCTGCGAGCAGCTTGTTATCAGGAATTTCAACCCAACGAACGCCATCAAAGCCGACAAACTGATAGCTATTTTCATTGACAAATAACCCGAGCTCTATGTTATTTAATAAACCGTATTCAGCGGCAAGATTAAATACACCGGCAAAGCGCGCACTCTCCTGCTCTAACAATTTTTCCGGTTTACTGGCATTAAAGTTGAGCTGCACCGCCGCGACCATAAGACCAATAACAACAATCACTAATAACACCTCAATCAAGGTAAAACCTGAAGGTTGTGTTTGCTGAGCGCGGTGATTCATCATGCTATTGTTAATCGCTACAAACTGCGCCAAGGCTTACTGATAATCGCCTAAGTTCCAGTTACCGATATCATCATCAGTATTTGCCTCACCGTCAGGTCCCATAGAAAAAACATCCATTTTGCCATGTTCACCCGGGTTTAGTAATTGGTAATCATTGCCCCAAGGATCTTTAGGCAAACGTTTGATAAAACCGCCTTCAGGAAAACGCTTAGGTAATGGCTCAATTTCAGTTTGTTCCACTAGTGCTTCTAACCCTTGTTCTGTGGTCGGGTAATTATAGTTTTGCGAACGGTACATGCCGAGGGCAGTTTCCAATGAACCGATATCAATCACGGCTTTTTGTTCACGCGCAGTATCCTGGCTGCCCATAAGGTTTGGTACCACCATACTGGCAATAATACCTATGATCACTAACACCACCATCACTTCTAATAAAGTAAAACCTGATTGACGGTTAATCACACTATATTTTTTCATACTAACTTCCTATTAAGGTATTCAATTGTAGAATCGGCTGAAGAATTGCCATGACAATAAAAAGTACGATACCTGCCATCGATACCATAATTGCCGGTTCTACTGCTTTTAACGAAATATTGATCAATGCTTCAAATTCTCGGTCCTGATTATCAGCCGCCCGGCCAAGCATATGTTCAAGTTGACCGCTTTTTTCACCACTGGCTATCATATGGAGCATCATAGGGGGGAAAAGTTTTGTTTGCTCTAATGATAATCTTAGGCTAGAGCCTTCACGCACTTTGTCTGCCGCCTGTTTAACTTTTTCTTTAATAAATAAATTATCCAGTACTTCACCGGCAATAGTCATACTTTCCAATAACGGTACCGCACTAGCGGTCAGAATACTCAAAGTTCGGGCAAAACGCGCAGTGTTAACACCACGCACTACTTTCCCCAAACCAGGAAAAATTAATAACTTTTGATGAACGGCATATTTAAAGTCGGCTTTTTTCATTAATTGTGAAAAAATCATCAGTACAACAACCAACAGCAATAAAATTCCCAAGCCATAGTTTTGTAAAAACTCACTACTAGCAATAAGGAATTTGGTCGTTCCCGGTAAATTTGCCCCCATATGCTCAAACTGACCAATAATTTGCGGTACCACTGAAGTTAACAGCACCACAATCACACCAATGGCTACCACAGTCATAATGCTTGGATAAACCATGGCTTGGATCATTTGGGAACGTAGCTGTTGGCGCTGTTCAGTATAGTCTGCCAGTCGATCTAACACTTTATCAAGATGGCCGGACTTTTCACCCGCCGCCACCATAGCACGGAATAGATGATTAAATACCTGAGGAAATTCCGCCATACTCTCGGCTAAACCGTAACCCTCAGTAACTTTAGTCCGTACCGCCATCACCATGCTTTTCAGATTATTTTTTTCACATTGCTCAGCTACCGCGAGTAAGGCTTCTTCTAATGGTAGGCCTGATTCAACTAACGTTGCCAATTGTCTGGTCAGCAAAGCCAGCTCAGTTGCCGAGATTTTTTTAGCGCGACTAAACCCCTGCGCATCTTGCTTTTGTTTGTTTTTAGTTAAGCTTGGAGTAACTTCTGTCGGCATTAACCCTTGGTCACGCAGCAAGGTACGCACTTGTCTGGGCGTATCGCCTTCAATCACCCCTTTCTTAATTTTTCCGCGGCTATCAACCGCCTGATAATCAAATGCAGCCATGAATAAATCTAATCTTCCCGAGTAACACGTAAGACTTCTTCCAGCGTAGTAATTCCCGCCAGCACTTTATCAAAGCCGTCACGACGAATACTGGGAGTAGATTTACGGATCACTTTCTCTATCGCCTGTTCCCCTTTGCCATTATGGATCAGCTCTCGTACTTCTTCATCCACCAGTAACAACTCATGAATACCGGTTCGCCCTTTATAGCCTTTGTAGCTACATTCATTGCAACCGACAGCACGATAAATAGGAGATGAATTGCCTTTAGGCAAGCCTAAAATGTTTAATTCTTCATCATCCGGCAAATGACTTTCTCGACAATGTGGGCAAAGCATTCTGACCAAGCGCTGTGCCAGCACTCCCAATAAACTTGAAGACAGTAAGAACGGCTCAACCCCCATATCTTCCATCCGGGTAATCGCCCCAGCGGCAGTATTGGTATGCAAGGTCGACAACACTAAATGCCCGGTTAAACTCGCCTGTACACCAATTTGTGCTGTTTCCAGATCGCGAATTTCACCAACCATCACCACATCAGGATCTTGTCGTAGAATCGCTCTTAAGCCTCGAGCAAAGGTCATATCCACTTTGGTATTAACCTGAGTTTGTCCGATACCTTCAATGGCATATTCAATCGGATCTTCTACCGTTAAGACATTACGCTGCTTATGATCGATTTGACTCAAACCTGCATAAAGCGTCGTAGATTTACCTGAACCTGTTGGACCTGTAACTAAGATAATGCCATGTGGTTTATCAATTAATTGAGAAAACTTTTCTCTGTTACCATCTGTCATGCCTAAATCCTGCAGGTCTAGACGAGCAGCATTTTTATCTAATAAACGCAAAACTACACGTTCACCATGCCCGGTCGGCATAGTCGAAACCCGAACATCAACCGCGCGGCCAGCAATACGCAGAGAAATACGGCCATCTTGCGGAATACGCTTTTCAGCAATATCCAGTTTAGCCATGACTTTAATACGAGAAACTAATAATGACGCTAGCTTACGATTAGGCTTTAAGACTTCACGTAACACGCCATCAACCCGAAAACGAATTTGCAGTGCCTGCTCAAAAGTCTCAATATGGATATCTGAAGCATTTTCTTTGATCGCTTCACTGAGCATGGCATTGATCATTTTAATGATCGGTGCATCATCTTCGTTTTCTAGTAAGTCTTCAGTTTCCACCATCTCATCAGCTAAAGAGTATAAATCAACCTCATTGCCAATATCTTCCATCATCTGTTTAGCTTCAGAGGAATCTCGCTGATAGACCTCTGTTAATAACAATTCAAATTTTTCTGGTGTTTCCGTCACTATATTAAAGCTTTGCTTAGCTACCCGGCGCACTTCCATAATAATGTCAGTTGTAACATTAACGACGCAATGTAAAGTTAACTGATCATCTTCATTTTTCAGTAGCACGCTATGTCGCTTGGCAAAACCAAATGGCAAGCGCAATACTTTATCTACTGGCAACTGTTCCGGGCTTAATTCATCAGGGATCATAATTACTCTTGCTCAGATGATTCAGTTGCTGATTTAGCCTGCTTTTTATTGTCCATATACTCATCAAAGGATGGCGGCAATGCTAATTGCTCATTCCACTGTGGCAATAATGGCAGTTTTTCATCATCCATTAATTCTAAACCATCTTCTTGTTTACGCAGTTCATCAGCGCGAATATAGTTATATTTCTCTTTACTGATTTGATTCATCAACTTACCGTCACGAATAATAGTCGGACGCAAAAACACCATAAGATTACGTTTCCGTTTGGTATTACTCGTCGATTTAAACAAGTTGCCAAGAATAGGAATATCTCCTAATAATGGTACTTTCTGCACGCTTTCTTGCACATCTTCATCGATTAGCCCGCCAAGAATAATAGTCGCGCCGTTGTCTGCCATCACCGTGGTTTTAATTTCGCGCTTATTGATTGAGATATCGACACCTGTTGCTCCACTCACCGAAGAGACTTCCTGTTCAATAGTAAGTTGAACACCTGCACCTTCGTTTACCTGCGGAGTCACTTTTAATTTTATCCCTACTTCCTGACGATCAACTGTCTGGAAAGGGTTACTATTGTTATTACCCGTTGTCGAACCTGTGATAATCGGCACTTCCTGACCAACCAAAAATTCCGCTTCTTCATTGTCTAAGGTAGTAATACTCGGTGTCGCCAGAATATTTGAATTAGTATCGGCACTGACCGCCTGCACTATTGCTCCCCAACCATTTTTCATAATACCGAACATGCCACCACTAACTGTTCCCAGTAATTGAGCTGCTAACGAATAATCCCCTTTAACTTCATTTTGGAAGAAGCCTTCTCGAATTACGTTTCCGTCACTGTTATATTCAGTAGGAACATAATCACCTTTAGTGGTTCTTGCAGCCTCTGCAGCCGCAGCAACCGCACTAATTGGTGCTGGGCCATTAGTAAACTGGGTCATCACACCACTTTCATCAACCCATTGAACGCCAAGATTTACCCCATCACTTTCAAATACTTCAACAATAATCGCTTCAATCAATACTTGAGCACGGCGAACATCTAACTGACGAATGACCGCTTCTAACGAGCGCAACATATCCGGTTGAGCGGTGATCACTAAGGTATTGGTATCCTTATGAGCTTCAATACTGATATTACGTTTATTATTACGTTGAGACTTAGCTTTACTAGCACTCTCTTCTGCCTCAATCGACTCACTAACACCTTTTAAAACATCTACCAGCTCTTCCGCTTTCGAGTATTTAAGGTAATAAACTCGAGTATTGCCGCTATTTTCCAGTTCACTATCAAGACGGGCAACCAGTTTAGCAATGCGCTCCCGTGCTTGTTTCTCACCACTGACGATTACGCTGTTAGTACGATCATCAGCGACAATTTTTGGAATAAGGAAACTTGGAGTTCCTGATTTTCCTCGACTTTCGTTATTTAAGGCTTCAATTATCCGGACCATTTCACCAGCGGAAGCATGTTGTAATTTAATGATTTGTTCATATTGATCACCTGCTTTATCAACCCGCTTAATAATTTCCGCTAAACGATTCACTACTGCAGCTGTGCCGGTCATGATAAAAACATTGGCAGGATCATAATTTACTACAGTGCCACCACCTGCTTGATCGGACATTTGACGTAATAAAGGAGAAAGCTCACGAACGGTAACATTTTTCACTTCAATCACTCGGGTGACCATTTCATCACCCATGCCCGGATTTTCATCATCCACTAACGGTGTAGCCGCAGATTTTGCTGCTTTATTGCGAATAATCTTAATGATGTTGTTATCCATTTCAATGGCAGCAAAGCCATAGACTTCTAGGACATTTAAGAAAAATTGATAATACTGCTCTTGGGTTAATAGATCATAGCTGCGAACATTAACTTTACCTCGCACATTAGGGTCAACTATCATGGTTTTCTTTAAGTTTTTACCGACGATGTTGATAAATTCAGTTAAGTCTGTGCCTTTAAAATTGGGAGAATACTGAGCGGCATTAGCAGAAATAGCCGTAACGGCTAAACCGTTAAAAACCAAGGCTGTTGATAGCACGAAACAGGCTCGTGATAACCAAGGCGCACGTTTTGATTTGCGCATGAAAAATTCCTTATACACTCGAAAATTATTATTGTTCAATACTAAAAAGTATTTCTATTACGTCACCGTCTCGCTCTACCAGCAATGATAAGTCACTATCTTGCTTTAAGGCTTGCAATGCTTGTGCAGCTTCACTGGGCAGCGTTAAATCTAAGCCGTTCATTTGTACTGCAATATCCCCGGACTTTAGGCCTGAGGCTTTAAAAAACTCCGGATTATTACCCGGCATTAATTGATAACCCACTATTTCACCATCACGGCGCTTAGGTGCTATTTTTAAATGATCCACTATTTTCCCCGGATCACTGCTTATATCTTGTTTTAATTGTTTCGCTGATTCACTTAACAAGCGATTATCACGTTGATCTATTATATTAGGCTTGCTTGGTGCAATAATCGGTGAACTCGGCTGAGCATTGCTAAACTTCTGAGCAGAGTTTGATGCTTTTTGATACTTGAAACCGTCTAACATCAAAGTTTCCAATCGCCCGGACTGTTTTATTAATACCCGGTCCTGAGCAACACTTTCTAATGTCGCTCGCGTGCCGGTTATCTTATCACCGACCCCATAAGTTTCCTGTTTACCATTATTTTCTATAATTGCTGCGGCTATTTTCGGATCATCACTCGCAACAGTACCTGATAAGGTTAACCGTAAAGTGGTCTCTGGCGCATCTTGTAGTTTGACCTCTTGCACCTTAGGTTGTTCATTATAAACACCGAATAAATTTAATTTGATTAACGCCGTGATATCAGTCTTAGACTGCTTCGTTATATTACTTTGACTCGGCGACTTAATCACTGTATCGCTGACAGAATTTGCTTGTGGTATTAATAACCAAGTCAGTTGCGCAAACAAGTATGCGATATAACATAGCAGTAATGCGCTGACTAATTTTGCCATTTTTTCTTGAGGTAACTTAGACAACATTACCGTTAACGTTGTCAAATCTGTTGGAAATCTCATTTTTATAGTAATTTGTCTTTATTTTGATTTCGTCGTTGTCCGATGATACTTGAGCAAACGCTCAGCAACAAGAATTCTACAGTATTTTTCGACAATATTAACAAAATAACCGTTGTGATCGTGTAAAATATACCAATATAGGCTTAATGCAATTTTTCTATTTTTTTATGACAAAAATATGAAACAAGATAAAACAGCGAATGCAAACAACTCAGCTCGACTGGATAAGTGGTTATGGGCGGCTCGTTTTTATAAAACCCGCGCCATTGCCAAACAAATGATCGACGGTGGTAAGGTTTTTTATAACGGCCAACGCACCAAATCAGGCAAGAATGTAGTAATAGGCGATGTTATTAAACTGCGTCAGGGCTACGAAGAGAAAGAGGTCATAGTCACCGCGTTAGCAGACAAGCGTCGGGATGCAACCTTTGCCCAAACCTTATATCAGGAAACTGAACAAAGTATTGCTTCAAGAGAACGAAATGCATTAGCGAGAAAGCAGGGGGTATTATTGAATCCTGCTTCAGAGACCAAACCAGACAAGAAACAACGTCGTCAACTTCGACAATTTAAAGAAAGGATCTAAGAGTGAGCACTCAACCTGATATTTTACATCGTTATTTATTTGATGATTTACATGTACGAGGAGAACTTGTACAACTTAGCGACACTTACCAGAAAATCATTCAAGCTCATGAATATCCTGCTGGTGTCAGGCAATTATTGGGTGAGTTAGTTGCGGCCACCTGTTTATTAACCGCCACTTTAAAGTTTGAAGGTGAAATAGCCGTGCAATTGCAGGGAGATGGTCCTATTGGTTACCTCGCTGTGAATGGCAATCATTTGCAGCAAATGCGTGGTATCGCTAAATTAACTGAACAAACGAATAAAACCGGTTTAAGAGAGTTGGTTGGTAACGGGAATATGGTGATCACGATTCGTCCGAGTAAAGGCGAGCCCTATCAAGGAGTGGTTGCACTTGAAAAAGCTACCTTGGCTCAGTGTCTCGCTCATTACTTTGAAGTATCAGAGCAAATCCCAACTAAAATCTGGTTATTCCATAATGACCAAACCCAACAAGTGGCTGGCAGTTTAGTGCAATTATTACCCGATAGCGAAAATAAAGAACAACAGCTAAATGACTTTGAGCATCTATGCCAGCTCACCGATACCATTAAACCAGAAGAGGTATTTTCATTAGATGCTGAAACCTTGCTGTATCGCTTATATCATCAAGAACAGGTAAGATTATTCGATCCGCAAGCGGTGAGCTATCAATGTTCATGCTCAGCAGAAAAATGTTTAAATGCCATTGCCCAAATAGAACCAAGCGAGATTAAAAGTATTCTTGCAGAACAAGGCAATATCAGTATGACTTGTGATTATTGTTTAACCACTTATGAGTTTGGCGAGCAGCAACTAGCGCATTTGTTAGTAGCAACTAAACATTAGTGGTAATCCCAAGCACTATCTAATACAACACACCGTTATTTAGTACTTAGTAAGCAACAAAATAAACCAATAAACTAAAAGAGCCATTCAAATTAAGTTAAATGGCTCTTTTGTATTATTAAGTTCACCAAACTTTTCGAAGAGATATAAAAAAGCCTGCATAATGCAGGCTTTTTCAATTAGTTACTGTTGGTTTAGCTTAGAAGCGTGCTTCTAAACCGAAACGAACGTAACGTGGTGCTTGCCAAGAGTATGCAGCGCCGTACCAAGAGTTAAAGCTACCTTCAGAACCTGCTTCATAATGTTCGTTTAATGAAGTGATTTGTTGGCTGTTTAACACGTTGAATACGTCAACTGATGCTCTCATGTCGATACCTGATACTTCAAACATATAGCTTGCAGAAAGGTCGATGTTGAATGTCCAAGATGTTCTACCTGCTGTACCACGTGGGTGCTTAGTATAGTTCTTGTTCTCGTTTAAGCACTCTTCTTCACCATCAGCGTCGAATGTTAAATCACAACCGTGGTAAGTATAGAAGAAATCACCCCAACCACCGAACAAGTTAGGATCGTCACTTGGATGACCTTTACCATAGATATTTAATGGCTTACCACTTGCTAATGTCGCATTGATACCGAATGTTAAGTCATCATTGTAGTCATAGCTACCGAAGAACTTGAATACGTGACGACGGTCGTTTGCTTGATAACCATCAGCACCATCCATCAATGCCGCAAAGTCAAAGTCTTGAGTTAGACCCGCATCAGCTTGACCGATATCTGATTTAACACCACCTTCGAAGTTACCTGTACTGCGTGACCAAGTATAAGTGAAATCAAAACGGAAGTTGTCTTGATTATACTTAGCACCTAATTGCCATGCTAAGTAGTCATTCTTCGCTTCAGGTAAACCGATTTCTTCTTTCGTGTGCTTACGTAATGAGCCAGGATCTGGTTGGCCATCTACATTACCCCAGCTGCTGTCTTCAGTCCATGCAGAACCAGTCCAGTATAAACCATCTTTATACCAGCTTGATGCTTCACCTGGGTTTAACATGACACAGTGAGGGTAAGAATACTTACCACAGTAATCATCTAATGCACTTAAGATAGTACGGTAAGTACCACGAATTGAAACAGATAAGTTGTCGTTGATTGAACGATCATAACCTAAGATAAACTCTTGCTTAGAGAATGGATCCGCTTCTTTTGCTTGGAACACTTCATTTGCAGGTGCAATCGACGGGCTACTTACTGAAGTAGAAGTACCTAAATTACCTGTAATTGGTGTTGGGTTAACCGGGTTACCCGTTGCAGGATCTATGCTGTCAAACGTATAGTAAGCAGTTGAATCACTGATACCAGAACCAACACGATAGATAGTATTGTTTGCTACCGGTAAGTAGTAGTGACCGAATGTACCGTAAAGTTTTGACTCACCGTCACCATTAACATCCCAGCTAAAGCCTAAACGCGGTGCTAAGTCTGTTTTAAATGACGTTAATAAGCCACCACCAACAGCATAGCTGTCAAACTCATCGATACGACCACCGATTGATAACAATAAGTTATCAGTGATTTGCCAGTTATCTTCGATATAGTAAGCTTTTAAGTCTGAGTAGAAGTCACCACCACCAATAAAGATACGGTCAGCTACGTAATCATGCGCTGCACCAGTAGTGTTAGTGTAGTTAATACCACTACTAGTTAAATTACCATCAGCTGCGATAGTGTTATAAGTCCAAGCGTGATCACCGGCCATTCTATCAATACGGTTAGTTGATGAACGTTTTTGGTAATCGTAACCGGCAGAAATAGTGTGATCACCTAATTGATATTCGATATCAATACGTGTTTGTTCATTATCATCATAGTTTTGGCCGATACGACCACCAGAACCACAACCTTGAGCTGGGTTAGAAGTATCACGAGAATCAGCTACTGAAGCACACTCTTGGTTTGCGATATTAGTAGTGTACTCAGTGCGGATGTTACCAGTCATTGCACTAACAACTAATTCATCTGTGATATAACCTGTATAGCTTAGGCTCCAAGCTTTACCACCACGCTCACGAATTGATTGATCAATTAAATCATGGCCACGCTTACCTGTTTGACCATCAAAACGATAAATGTCTTCAATCGCTGTGTTTTCATTTGAATAAGTAAAATAGCTTAAACGGTGATCTTCGTTGATATCCCAGTCGATTTTACCGCCCCAGAATAAGTTATCTGAACCGTCTGAATTACGTTCACGAAATTCAGAGACACCATTTTCTTGGTCACGACCATTAAAATCAGTGTAGCTTCTTTCTGTATCTCTTGGGTTAACTAACGCGTAGATAAATAACGTATCTTCGATGATAGGACCGGCTGCTGATAAAGTAAATTCAGTAGAACCATCAACGTCTGAACGGGTATCACGGAAAATACGACCTGTACCACCATTTTGACGAGATACTGAGCCTTCTTCTCTTAAGCTGTCAGGTTGGAATGTAGCTGTTGCTGCAAATTCCCAATCGTTAGTACCACTTTTGGTGTTTGAGTTGATTACACCACCAGTTGCACGACCAAACTTAGCAGAATAACCACCAGTTTTTACTTGGAATTCGTTATAGAATTCAAACGGTACAGAACCACAACCTAAACCCTGACGAGTGTTAGTTACTTCTAAACCGTTAATGTAACACGAGTTTTCTGATACTGATGAACCACCGAATGAAGCGAAACCAACGCCCGCACCGGAGAATTTGCTATCACCTAACACAACACCTGGTGCTAATAATGCAACAGACGTTAAGTTACGAGCAACTGGCATTCTATCGATATCACCTTCACCGATAGTTAAACCTGAATCCATAGAAGATACATCAACCATAGAAACACGTGAACCAGTAACACTGATAACTTCTACTGAAGACTCAACGCTAAAGTCAGCGTTCGTGTTATTACCTAAAGAAACACGAATCGTTTCTTTGGCTAAAACCGTATCACCTTTAGAAACGGTTACTTCATATGAACCTGTAGGAAGTTTAGCAAGACGGTAAGAACCATCTGCGTTAACGTCTACAGTACGAGTAGTATTTGTTGCTTTGTTAACAGCTTTCACTGTAACGCCAGCGATAGTGCCGTCTGTTACAACAACATTACCTTTAATATCTTCTGCATATGCAGTAGACATACCTAAAACGGCAGATACTGCAGCAGCAGCAATCGACCTTTTGAAGGTTTTTGCGTATCTATTTCTCATAGTATGTTTCTCTCTGGACTAATATAATTATTTATTTTTATATTTTGACATTAACATATGTGCAATTGTTACAACAAGTAACATCCGCATACAATTCTGCCTGATTAAAATTATTTTTCAAGCGCTTTCTGCATATTAAATACCTTAGTAGCTTGCTACACCAATCAATGAAAGCTTGCGACATAACCTTTTGTAAAACAATAAATTAATTAAAAACCACTGGTTAATCATATTTCGGATGTAATTAAAAGCGTACAATAAATAACAAATTTTCACTCGGTTAACAGCACAGGTACGCAGACATATTTATTACTAAAGAGTTACAAAAGTGTAAATCGCAAAAGCAATATTTCAATATTGTTTTACCTAGAATGAATGCTATTCTTCAATTAACTTGCAATCTTTATGAATAAATAGACAAAACTTGATTGTTTTTCCATAGTAAGAGTAGTATTGAACTTACTTGTAATAGACAAAGGTTGTTTATGGTTACCGACACTGATGGTTATGTGCATATCATCGAATATTTAACTGAGCATTTAAGTTTGTTTGAAAACGCTGCAGGCCATTCCTTAAACGAGAGATCGATTATGGAAGTTATCGAACAAGAGTTAACTGAACAGATTATTATGGTATGTAGCCAAAATGAACAGCTGACTTTTAATCAACGCAATATCATTATTCGAGAAGTCGATGCTATCGTTTATGACTTAGAAGAAATCTTATCTGGTGTCGTCAATAATCCCGCAACACAAGAGCAAAAGACGTTCATTAGAGAATTCGCTCTGTTAATCAAAAATCTTTTTGATACTGAAGTACATTCAGGCGTTTTAAGCTAAGCATTAGCTTAACTATCTAGTGTCAGCTAAATATCTCAGTTATCATGTCTCTTTTACAGGGGGATTTATGAAAGCAGAAGTAAAATGGATCGGCGACGAAATGTTTGCTGGTTTTTCAGAAAGTGGTCACACCATAACATTAGATGCTAACGGCGGTAAGCTAGCACCAAGTCCATTAGAAAACGTCTTGATTTCACTCGGCAGCTGTTCATCAGTAGATGTAGTCAGTATATTGCAAAAATCACGGCAGAATATTTCAGCTTGCCGCGTGGAAATATCCGGTAATCGTGTCGATAGTGTTCCTAAACTTTTTTCTGATATCCATTTACATTTTGTCATCACAGGTACAGATATTGCCGAAAAGCATGTCAAAAGAGCAGTAGAGCTATCCGCAGATAAATACTGTTCTGTGGCTCTGATGCTAAACAAAGCAGTAAATATTACCCATGACTTCTCAATAGAAGAAGACAAGTAATAGTTTCATGCATGTTGAATTAGCTAACGAGTGGTAGCATTAACTATCTACTCGTTCAATATACCATTTAAGGCAGTAAGTCGCTCATCCAATCCAGCTGCTTATTCGCTTCGCGCTTTCTGTCCATTAACTGCTTGATCAATGGCGTTAAAATCAATTCCATTGCTAAGCCCATTTTCCCGCCAGGTACCACTAAGGTATTGACGCGCGACATAAAAGCGCCTTCTATCATGCTCAAATAATAAGGAAAATCTACATTAGTTGCTTCACGGAAACGAATAACGACAAAGCTTTCATCTAAGCTTGGAATGGCTTTAGCACTAAAAGGATTGGAAGTATCAACGGTTGGTACCCGTTGAAAATTTATATGAGTGCGAGAAAACTGCGGCGTAATAAACGAAATATAATCTTCCATACTTTTAACGATACTAGCAGTTACCGCTTCCCGGCTATGGCCTCGCTGGTTAGTATCTCGAATAATTTTTTGGATCCATTCCAGATTAACAATTGGCACCATGCCAATCAGTAAATCAACATGCTGAGCGACATTATTCTTTTCCGTCACTACTCCGCCATGTAAACCTTCATAGAACAATAGATCAGTACCTTCACCTAACGCTTCCCAGGGAGTAAATGTACCAGGCATCTGATTATAGGGTACAGCTTCGTCAAAGGTATGCAAATAACGGCGCATCTTACCTTTACCGGTTTCTGAATAATCGCAAAACAGCTTTTCTAACGCATCGAAGTCGTTAGCTTCATCACCGAAGTAGCTGATCCGCCGACCACCTTCTCGGGCTTTTCGCTTTTCTAAGTCCATCTCCTGACGTGAATAACGATGAAAGCTATCTCCCTCAACTTTAGCGGAATTAATATCGAGAGTACGAAATATATGCTCAAATGATTCGGTGGTCGTAGAAGTGCCTGCACCAGATGAACCGGTAACGGCAATAATGGGATTTCTCGATGACATAAAATCGACTCGTTAAATAATCAGCTATTGTTATACGAATATTTACTTGATTGGTCAAGTTGAACGCTGATGCTGATGTAATTTATAGCCATAAAAAAACGGAGCATATGCTCCGTTTTCATACTAAATAACATTTGTTATTTATGCTTCTTCGCTAGCTTCTTCAACTTCTTCAGCTACTTCTTCTACTGCTGGACGGTCTACAAGCTCAACGTAAGCCATAGGGGCTTTATCACCAGTACGGTAACCGCATTTTAAGATGCGAGTGTAACCACCTGGACGATCTTGGTAACGTTCACCAAGTTCGTTAAATAAAATACCTACTACTTCTTGATCACGGGTGCGAGCAAAAGCCAAACGACGATTTGCTACGCTGTCGGTTTTAGCCATAGTAATTAATGGCTCAACAACGCGACGTAATTCTTTTGCTTTAGCTACGGTAGTTTTAATCACACCGTGCTTCACTAAAGAACTTGCCATATTGCGGAACATCGCTTGGCGATGACTGCTATTACGGTTTAACTGGCGACCGCTATTACGATGACGCATAAGTTAATCCTTATCTCTACTAATAAAAAATGATGACCGACTTAGTCGTTATCAGCAATGCTTTCAGGTGGCCAGTTTTCTAGGCGCATACCTAGAGATAAGCCACGAGACGCTAACACGTCTTTGATTTCAGTTAAAGACTTCTTACCTAAGTTAGGTGTTTTAAGAAGCTCAACTTCTGCACGCTGTACTAAATCACCAATATATTGAATCGCTTCTGCTTTTAAACAGTTCGCTGAACGAACAGTAAGTTCGAGATCATCTACTGGACGAAGCAAAATAGGATCGAATAAAGGTTTCTCTTCTTTCGGCTCTTCCTGCGTAATATCACGTAATTCAACAAATGCATCTAGCTGTTCGGCTAGAATAGTTGAAGCACGACGAATCGCTTCTTCCGGATCTAACGTACCGTTAGTTTCCATATCTAAGACTAATTTGTCTAAATCTGTACGTTGTTCAACACGTGCAGAATCAACATCATAAGCGATTCTTACAACAGGGCTAAAAGAGGCATCTACCAATAAACGGCCAATTGCACGATCTTCTTCCTCGGCTTCGCGACGAGCTGATGCTGGAACGTAACCACGTCCTAGTTCAACTTTAATACGCATGCTGATAGCACCGTCACCAGTTAAGTGACAGATAACATGTTCTGGATTTGCAATTTCTACATCTCCGTCATGTTGAATATCAGCTGCCGTTACAGGGCCTTCACCAGACTTAGTTAAGGTTAAAACCGCTTCGTTTTTGCCTTCTAAACCAATAGCTAGTCCTTTAAGGTTTAACAGTATTTCAATGATGTCTTCTTGCACACCTTCTTTACTACTGTACTCATGTAATACACCGTCAATCTCAACTTCAGTGACAGCACAACCTGGCATTGAAGATAATAAAATACGGCGTAAGGCATTACCTAAAGTGTGACCAAAACCACGCTCTAACGGCTCCAAAGTAACTTTTGAGCGCGTTGGGCTTACAGTTTCTACATCAACCAATCGTGGTCTTAGGAATTCGGTTACAGAACCCTGCATGTGTGTCCTCTCTTAAAGTTCAACTTTACTTAGAGTAAAGTTCTACTATCAACTGTTCATTAATTTCGGCAGATAAATCTGAACGATCTGGAATACGTTTAAATACGCCTTCCATTTTCTTATTATCTACTTCAACCCAGACTGGTTTCTCACGTTGTTCAGCTAATTCTAAAGCAGCAATAATACGCGCTTGAGTTTTAGACTTTTCACGAATTGATACCACATCTTCAGCCTTAACAGTGAAAGATGGAATATTAACAACTTTTCCATTCACTACGATAGCTTTGTGACTTACAAGTTGGCGTGCTTCAGCACGAGTACTTGCAAAGCCCATGCGATAAACAACGTTATCTAAACGTTTTTCTAAAAGTTGCAACAAGTTTTCACCTGTATTACCTTTTAAACGCGCAGCTTCTTTATAGTAGTTACGGAATTGCTTCTCTAATACGCCATAAATACGACGTACTTTTTGTTTCTCACGAAGTTGAACACCATAGTCAGACAAACGACCACGACGTGCGCCGTGTTGACCTGGGATCATTTCGAATTTACATTTAGTGTCAATTGCTCTTACACCACTTTTCAGGAACAAGTCTGTTCCTTCGCGGCGGCTAAGCTTTAATTTAGGACCTAAATATCTAGCCATTTTCTTTCTCCAACTATCCTATTAAACGCGACGTTTCTTAGGAGGACGACAACCATTATGAGGAATAGGTGTTACGTCAGTAATGTTGGTGATTTTATAACCAGCAGCATTTAAGGCACGGATAGCAGATTCACGACCTGGACCTGGACCTTTAACGAACACTTCAATATTCTTCAAACCAAACTCTTGCGCAGCTTTACCAGCACGCTCTGCAGCTACTTGCGCAGCAAATGGAGTAGATTTACGTGAACCACGGAAACCAGAACCACCAGCAGTCGCCCAAGATAATGCGTTACCTTGACGATCTGTAAGAGTTACGATTGTGTTGTTGAAAGAAGCATGGATATGAGCCATGCCATCAGCAACTTGTTTTTTTACGCGTTTACGCGTACGAACTGGAGTTTTTGCCATTGTCTAATCCCTCGTTACTTCTTAATCGGCTTACGAGGACCTTTACGGGTGCGCGCATTAGTTTTAGTGCGTTGACCACGTAGAGGAAGACTGCGACGATGGCGAATACCACGGAAACAGCCAAGGTCCATCAGACGCTTGATGTTCATTGAAACTTCACGGCGTAAGTCACCTTCAACGGTATACTTATCCACTTCTGCACGAAGCAAATCAATCTGAGCTTCGTCTAATTCACTGATCTTAGTAGTTTCTGCGATACCAGCTGCTGCACAGATTGCTTTCGCACGTGTAGCTCCGATACCGTAGATGGCAGTAATGGCGATTACTGCATGTTTACGATCAGGGATGTTAATGCCAGCGATACGGGCCACTAACACATCTCCTATTCAAAATTTAAAATTAACCGGTTGAAAAGCCCGTTAGGATACTCAACCAGCGACTTGTTTGCAAATCGAAGCGGCATTATACAGAAATCTCTGCATAATGCCACTGCTAAAGATTTAGCCTTGACGTTGCTTATGCTTTGGTTCGCTACAAATTACACGAACAACACCAGCACGCTTAACTACTTTACAGTTACGACAAATCTTCTTTACGGATGCACGAACTTTCATTTTATACTCCGTTAAACCTAGCGGCCATAGCCTTTAAGGTTTGCTTTCTTAAGCACATTGTCATATTGATGAGACATCAAATGCGTCTGTACTTGTGCCATAAAGTCCATGATAACCACTACGATGATCAATAACGATGTTCCACCGAAGTAGAACTGAACATCCCAGAACATTCTCATAAACTCAGGAACCAAACAGATAAAGGTAATGTATAACGCACCAGTTAAGGTTAAGCGAGTCATTACTTTATCTATATACTTAGACGTTTGCTCACCAGGACGGATCCCAGGAATAAACGCACCAGATTTTTTCAGGTTATCTGCAGTTTCACGCGGATTGAAAACCAATGCCGTATAAAAGAAGCAGAAAAATACTATCGCAGCTGTTAATAACATCATGTATAGCGGTTGACCCGGAGAAATTGCAATAGACAATTCCTGTAACACGTCAGCAACCATACCATCACCTTGTCCGAACCAACTGGCAATTGAACCAGGGAACAGCAAGATACTAGAAGCAAAGATCGGTGGGATAACCCCAGCCATGTTCACTTTTAATGGTAAATGTGTACTTTGTGCGGCAAAGACTTTACGACCTTGTTGACGTTTTGCGTAGTTAACAACGATACGTCGTTGACCACGTTCAACAAAAACAACAAAGAAAGTCACCGAAAATACAATAACAGCTATTAGCAATAATACTAATAGGTGAATTTCCCCTTGACGCGCCATTTCTGCCGTTTGACCAACAGCTGATGGCATACCAGCAACAATACCAGCAAATATCAAAATAGAAATACCATTACCGATACCACGCTCAGTAATTTGCTCACCTAACCACATTAAGAACATGGTACCGGTAACCAAAGAAACCACCGCAGTAAAGTAGAAACCAATGCCAGCGTTCATCACTAGCCCTGGCATCATTCCTGGTAAACTCTTTGCTATTGCAATTGATTGTACCGTTGCTAATACTAAAGTACCGTAGCGGGTGTACTGACTGATCTTACGACGTCCTGCTTCGCCTTCTTTTTTCAATTCTGCCATTGCCGGGTGAATCACCGTCAACAATTGCATAATGATAGAAGCCGAAATGTACGGCATAATACCTAGCGCCAATACTGAGGCTCGCTCAAGTGCACCACCAGAGAACATGTTAAACATTTCTACAATGGTGCCCTTTTGTTGATCAAACAACTGAGCTAATACAGCGGCGTCAATACCAGGGATTGGCACAAATGACCCTAATCTAAACACAATAAGTGCTAAGAATACGAACCATAATCTTTGTTTGAGCTCAGACAAACCGCCTGCGCCTTTGTTATCCATTCCTGGTGTAGCCATAACCTGTATTATTCCTCGATTTTTCCACCTGCAGCTTCAATCGCTGCACGAGCACCTTTAGTAACACCTAAGCCACGAACAGTGAGTGGACGAGTGATCTCGCCAGACAACATGATTTTTGCTGTCTCAATGTTACGTGAAATAAGGTTCGCGTCTTTAAGTGCATGAATATCGACAACATCACCATTGATGCTATTTAGTTCATGTAAACGTACTTCAGCGTGAACTAAAGATTTACGTGACGTAAAACCAAATTTAGGCAAACGTTGTTTTAAAGGCATTTGACCACCTTCAAAACCTGGACGAACACTACCGCCAGAACGTGACTTCTGACCTTTGTGACCACGACCACCTGTTTTACCTAAGCCAGAACCAATACCACGACCACAGCGTTTCTTGGCTTTCTTAGCACCTGGTGCAGGAGATAAAGTATTTAATTGCATTATTAATCCTCCACCTTGATCATGTAATGTACTTGATTAATCATACCACGTACAGAAGGAGTATCTTCTAACTCAACTGTATGATTGATACGACGTAAACCAAGACCTTTCAATGTCGCTCTATGCTTCGGTAAACGACCGATAGAACTTTTTACTTGAGTTACTTTAACTGTTTTAGCCATGTTCAATTACCCCAAGATATCTGCAACGCTTTTACCACGCTTAGCAGCAACAGCTTCTGGCGATTTCATGTTCGCAAGAGCTGATACCGTAGCGCGTACTACGTTGATTGGGTTAGTAGAACCGTATGCTTTTGACAATACGTTCTGTACACCGGCCACTTCAAGTACTGCACGCATCGCGCCACCGGCGATGATACCTGTACCTTCAGATGCAGGCTGCATGTAAACTTTAGAACCAGAATGACGACCCTTGATAGGATGCTGAAGAGTTGTACCCTTCAAATCAATCGTTACTAAGTTACGACGAGCCTTTTCCATTGCTTTTTGGATTGCAGCAGGCACTTCACGTGCTTTACCGTAGCCAAAACCAACGCGACCGTTACCGTCACCAACTACTGTTAATGCGGTGAAACTGAAAATACGACCACCTTTAACCACTTTTGAAACACGGTTAACGGCGATTAGCTTTTCAGCCATATCACTTTGTTGTGAGTTCTCTTGATTATGATTAGCCATCATCAACCCCTAAAACTGAAGACCAGCTTCACGAGCTGCTTCTGCTAACGCTTTAACGCGACCATGATAACGGAAACCTGAGCGATCAAATGCTACAGACTCAATGCCTTTAGCTTTTGCACGTTCAGCGATTGCTTTACCAACAGCTTCTGCTGCGGCAATGTTACCGGTTTTTTCAACTTGTGCTTTCACTTCTTTATCTAAAGTAGATGCTGTTGCAAGTACTTCAGAACCAGTTGGAGCGATCAATTGCGCGTAAATATGGCGAGGAGTACGGTGAACGACTAAACGATTCGCACCCAGCTCGCTGATCTTAGCACGTGCACGTTTGGCACGGCGTAAACGAGATGTTTTCTTATCCATCGTATTACCCTACTTTTTCTTAGCTTCTTTACGGCGTACATACTCATCGCTATAACGGATACCTTTACCTTTATAAGGCTCTGGTTCACGGTAAGCGCGAATGTTCGCTGCTACTTGACCAACCAACTGTTTGTCAGCGCCTTTCAGCACAACTTCAGTTTGGCTAGGAGTTTCAACAGTGACCCCAGCAGGGATCGCGTGGCTAATCGGGTGTGAAAAACCTAGTGATAAATCTAATGATTTACCCGCAGCTTTTGCACGATAACCAACACCGTTTAAAACTAATGTTTTTGTGAAACCGTTACTAACACCTTCAACCATATTATTGATTAAAGCACGTGCCGTACCGGCTTGAGCCCAAGCTTCTTTGCTTTCTTCAGCAACGCCTGTTTTAACTACATTTTCTTCTTGAGAAACTGCAACTAAACCATTGATTGTGCGAGAAAGCTCACCAACTGGGCCTTTTACTGTAATGTCTTGACCTGATAACGTTACGGTAACGCCAGCAGGAACAGAAACGGGTGCTTTTGCAACACGAGACATAATTAGCTCCTTACGCTACGAAACCGATGATTTCGCCACCTAAACCCGCTGAGCGAGCGGCGCGATCTGTCATCAAACCTTTAGAAGTAGAAACAATAGCAATACCCATGCCTGCTAATACTTTAGGAAGCTCAGTAGCTCCTTTGTATACGCGAAGACCTGGACGTGAAACACGTTTGATTGTCTCAATTACTTCTTTACCTTCAAAATATTTCAATTCAACAGCTAACTCAGGTTTAACATCACCTGATACTGAAAAATCTGAAATATAACCTTCTTCTTTAAGTAAGTTAGCAATTGCAACTTTTAACTTAGAAGATGGCATTGTTACTGCAGTTTTTGTTGCAGCTTGACCGTTGCGGATGCGTGTAAACATGTCCGCGATAGGATCAGTCATCATAACCATTTACTCCCGTGAATTACCAACTAGCTTTCTTAAGACCTGGAACTTCACCACGCATCATGTGCTCACGTAATTTAATACGGCTTAAACCGAATTTACGTAAGTAACCATGAGGACGGCCTGTCACGTTACAACGGTTACGTTGACGTGCTGGGCTTGAATCACGTGGTAAACTTTGAAGTTTCAATACTGCATCCCAACGCTCTTCTTCAGAAGAATTAGCATTTGAGATGATTGCTTTTAATGCCGCACGCTTTTCAGCGTATTGTGCAACTAGTTTAGTGCGTTTTGCTTCACGAGCTTTCATTGACGATTTAGCCATAACTCTACACCTTATTTCTTGAACGGAAAGTTAAAGGCAGTAAGCAAAGCATGACCTTCTTCGTTAGACTGCGCAGTAGTAGTGATAGTGATATCCATACCGCGAATCTTATCGATTTTATCATAATCGATTTCTGGGAAGATTATTTGCTCTTTCACGCCCATGCTGTAATTACCACGGCCATCGAACGATTTAGGGTTCAAGCCACGGAAATCGCGAATACGAGGAACTGAAATAGAGATTAAACGCTCTAAAAATTCCCACATTCTTTCGCCGCGTAGAGTTACTTTTGCGCCAATAGGGTAGCCTTCACGAATCTTAAAGCCAGCAACAGATTTGCGTGCTTTAGTGATCAAAGGCTTTTGACCTGAGATTGCAGTAAGATCATTCGTGGCGTTTTCTAATACTTTTTTATCAGCAATAGCTTCACCAACACCCATGTTAAGGGTGATCTTTTCAATCCGAGGGACTTGCATGACACTTTTGTATTCAAACTTCTTTTGAAGCTCTGCAACAACTGTATCTTTATAAAAATCATGCAGTTTCGCCATCGTTTACTCCAATTATTAAACTAATTCGTTATTAGATTTGAAGAAGCGAACTTTCTTGCCGTCTTCATCTCTAAAACCAACACGATCTGCTTTACCCGTTTTAGGGTTAAGGATCGCTACGTTTGAAACGTGTAAAGGTGCTTCTTTTTCAACAATTCCACCAGGCTGCTGTAACTGAGGTACAGGCTTAGTGTGTTTCTTGATTAAATTAACGCCTTCAACGAATACCTTGCTTTCTTCAACAAGAACTTTAGTAACTTTACCAGTTTTGCCCTTGTCTTTACCTGCAAGTACGATTACTTCATCATCACGACGAATCTTAGATGCCATTATCGTGACTCCTTATAGTACTTCTGGAGCTAATGAAACGATCTTCATGAACTTTTCAGTTCTTAATTCACGTGTCACAGGCCCGAAAATACGAGTACCAATTGGCTGTAAGTTTGCATTAAGCATTACAGCCGCGTTTCCGTCAAAACGAATGGCTGAGCCATCCGGGCGACGAACGCCCTTTTTAGTGCGCACCACTACCGCAGTTAGAACATCACCTTTTTTTACTTTGCCGCGAGGAATTGCTTCCTTCACTGCAACTTTGATGATGTCACCTATGCGTGCATAGCGACGGTGCGAGCCACCAAGGACCTTTATACATTGCACGCGTCGAGCGCCACTGTTATCAGCAACGTCAAGCTGTGTTTGCATTTGGATCATTTACATGTGCTCCGCTATTATCTAATTAAGATAGAAATTCAAGGCCAAAAATTCGACCCGTCACTGCCTTTTTATTCCCACTCACAAGAAGAGGGCGCGAGATTATAACACCAGTAGAAAAAAAGTGGTACTTTATTTAAACAATTTTTTATCGTGTAGCGACTGATTAAGATTAGCTCAAACGATACACTCAAAACGATTTGAAATCCGATGGGGTAATCAAGGATAAGCGCTAGTTAAAATGAGGGGTAAACAAAAACTGAGGTCATGAACTTAATCAATAAAAAACGGCTCCATTAGGAGCCGTTTTCAGAACATTCACACTAAGTGAGAATTAGATCACTTTCGCTTTTTCTACTACATCTACTAATGTCCAAGATTTAGACTTAGAGATAGGAGCACATTCACGAATAGTAACGATATCACCCATTGCACATTGGTTAGTTTCATCGTGTGCTTTCAACTTAGTCGAACGCGACATGAACTTACCATACATAGGATGCTTAACACGACGCTCAATTAATACAGTGATAGACTTATCCATTTTGTCACTGATTACACGACCTTGTAGTGTACGAATTTTATCGCTCATTACTTACCTGCCTTTTCAGCTATGATAGTCTTAACACGCGCAATATTGCGACGTACTGTTCTTAGCAAGTGAGTTTGTGCTAACTGACCTGTGCTTGCTTGCATGCGATAGTTAAACTGTTCGCGCAAAAGCTCAAGTAATTCAGCATTTAACTCTTCAATGCTTTTCTCTTTTAATTCGCTAGCTTTCATTACATCACCGTTCTAGTTACGAAGGCTGTTTTAAACGGAAGTTTAGCGGCAGCTAAAGCAAATGCTTCGCGTGCTAATTCTTCTGATACGCCTTCCATTTCATAAAGAACACGACCTGGTAGAATTTGACATACCCAATATTCTACAGAACCTTTACCTTTACCCATACGAACCTCGAGAGGTTTCTTAGTAATTGGCTTGTCTGGGAATACACGGATCCAAATTTTACCTTGACGCTTAACGTGACGAGTCATCGCACGACGAGCAGCTTCAATTTGACGCGCAGTCATACGACCACGTTCAACTGATTTTAACCCGTAAGTACCGAAGCTAACTGAACTACCTACTTGTGCAAGACCGCGGTTACGCAATTTAAATTGCTTACGGAATTTAGTACGTTTTGGTTGTAACATAACTTATCCCCTACTTGCTCTTGCGGTTGTTTCTTTTCTTAGGCTTAGCCGGTGCTTCTACCTGTGCAGGCATACCACCAATTACTTCACCTTTGAAGATCCAAACTTTGATACCGATAGTACCGTAAGTTGTTTCACCACGCGCAGTTGCGTAGTCAATATCAGCACGTAATGTATGCAAAGGTACACGACCTTCACGATACCATTCAGAACGAGCGATATCAGCGCCGCCTAAACGACCGCTAACTTCAACTTTGATACCTTTAGCACCTAAACGCATAGCATTTTGTACAGCACGCTTCATCGCGCGACGGAACATTACACGACGCTCTAACTGGCTACCAATGCTGTCAGCAACAAGCTGCGCATCCATTTCTGGCTTACGAACTTCAGCGATGTTGATTTGAGCAGGAACACCAGCAATTTTAGATACTTGTAAACGTAATTTTTCTACGTCTTCGCCTTTCTTACCGATAACAACACCTGGACGAGCCGTGTGAATTGTTACGCGGATTGATTTAGCTGGACGTTCAATTACGATTTTTGATAATGACGCACGCTTAAGTTTTTCAGATAAATATGCACGAACTAAATGATCGCCGTGTAAGTTATCTGCAAAATCTTTGCTACTTGCATACCAAGTAGACGCGAAAGGTTTAGTGATACCTAAGCGAATACCATTTGGATGGACTTTTTGACCCATTCTAATATCTCCTAGCTATCAGCTACAATCACAGTAATGTGACTTGTACGCTTAAGGATACGATCCGCGCGACCTTTCGCACGAGGCTTAATACGCTTCATTGTTGGACCATCGTCAACCATAATAGTTTTAACGAATAATTCATCAATATCTGCACCTTCGTTGTGTTCGGCATTAGCGATTGCTGAGTTTAAAACTTTCTTCACTAACACTGCAGCACCTTTGTTGCTGTAGTCTAAGATCTCTAAAGCTTTCTCAACGTTTAAGCCGCGGATTTGATCCACTACTAAACGCGCTTTTTGTGCTGAACCACGGGCAAATTTATGTTTAGCAATAGCTTCCATTTAACTTCCCCTTATCTTTTCGCTTTCTTATCGACGACGTGGCCGCGATAAGTACGAGTTGGTGCAAATTCACCTAATTTGTGACCGATCATTTCTTCGGTAACAAATACAGGAACGTGTTGACGGCCATTATGGACAGCTATGGTCAATCCGATCATATTTGGAATGATCATTGAACGACGGGACCAAGTTTTAATTGGCTTTTTATTCCCGCTTTCCAGAGCTTTCTCTACCTTCGTCAACAAGTGTAGGTCTATAAATGGACCTTTCTTGAGAGAACGTGGCATGGTGATTCCTCTTTAATTAATAAGTACTATTATTTAGTACGACGACGTACGATAAACTTATCAGTACGCTTGTTCTTACGAGTCTTATAACCCTTAGTTGGTACACCCCAAGGAGATACCGGATGACGACCGCCTGAAGTTTTACCTTCACCACCACCGTGTGGGTGATCAACTGGGTTCATGGCAACACCACGAACAGTTGGGCGAACACCACGCCAACGTTGAGCACCAGCTTTACCCAATGAGCGAAGCATGTGTTCTGCGTTACCGATTTCACCTAAAGTAGCACGACAATCTGCTTCGATTTTACGCATTTCGCCAGAGCGAAGACGTAAAGTAACGTAAGCACCGTCTTTAGCAACTAATTGAGCATAAGTACCCGCTGCACGAGCGATTTGAGCACCTTTGCCAGGTTTAAGTTCGATTGCGTGAATAACACTACCTAATGGTGTGTTACGCAATGGTAATGTATTACCTGCTTTGATTGGCGCGTCTACACCAGACTGGATTTTATCACCAGCTTTAAGGCCTTTTGGAGCCAAGATGTAACGACGTTCACCATCTGCATATAATACTAACGCAATGTTAGCACTACGGTTTGGATCATATTCCAAACGCTCTACAGTTGCAGGGATACCATCTTTAGTACGTTTAAAGTCAATTACGCGATAGTGTTGCTTGTGACCACCACCAACGTGACGAACTGTAATACGACCCGTGTTGTTACGACCACCAGACTTAGAGTTTTTCTCTAATAATGGAGCGTAAGGCTTACCTTTGTGCAACTCTGGGTTAACCACTTTAACAACGTGGCGACGACCCGGAGAAGTAGGTTTACATTTTACGATAGCCATTTATACCTTCTCCTATGCTTCTGCGCCAACGAAGTCGATGTCGCTGCCTTCAGCAAGAGTAACGTAGGCTTTTTTCCAATCGCTTCTGCGACCAAAACGAGCACCTGTACGTTTTGTCTTACCTTTAACATTTAATGTGCGAACACCTTCAACTGAAACGTCAAAAAGTTTCTCAACAGCTGCTTTGATTTCAGCTTTAGTAGCATTAGTAGCAACTTTGAAAACAACCGTGTTGTTTGCTTCAGCAGCCATTGTGCTTTTCTCAGAAATGTTCGGTGCCAAAAGCACTTTTAACAAACGTTCTTCGCTTATCATGCTAACATCTCCTCAATTTGCTTAACTGCAGAAGCAGTCATCAATACTTTTTCGAAACCAACTAAGCTTACAGGGTCGATACCCGCTACGTCGCGAACGTCAACTTTGTATAAGTTACGAGCAGATAAGAACAAGTTTTCAGTTACTTCAGGAGTAACAATTAACACGTCTTTAAGCTCTAAACCTTTAAGCTTGGCAACTAATTCTTTAGTTTTTGGCGTTTCAACAGCAAAATCATTTACCACAACTAAGCGTTCTTGACGAACTAACTCAGATAAGATGCTAGCAATAGCACCGCGGTACATTTTACGGTTTACTTTTTGGCTGTGGTCTTGAGGCTTAGCAGCGAATGTTACGCCACCAGTTCTCCAGATTGGTCCACGAGTTGTACCAGCACGTGCACGGCCAGTACCTTTTTGACGCCATGGTTTTGCGCCACCGCCGCTTACTTCTGAACGAGTTTTTTGAGCACGAGTACCTTGACGAGCACCAGCTGCATATGCAACTACTACTTGATGTACTAAAGCTTCATTAAACTCACGTCCAAAAGTTGCTTCGGAAACTTCAAGAGCGCCTGAAGCGTCTTTTAATGCTAATTCCATCACAAATCTCCTGGGCGTTATGCTTTAACAGCTGGTTTAATGATTACGTTGCCGTTGATTGCACCTGGAACTGAACCTTTAATAAGGAGCAAGTTACGTTCTGCATCAACACGAACCAATTCAAGGTTTTGCGTAGTAGTCTTCACAGCACCCATATGACCAGACATTTTTTTGCCTTTGAATACACGACCTGGTGTTTGACACTGGCCGATCGAACCGTTAGAACGGTGAGAAATAGAGTTACCGTGCGTAGCATCTTGCATGCTAAAGTTCCAACGCTTAATACCACCTTGGAAACCTTTACCTTTAGAAGTACCGGTTACGTCTACTAATTTCGTGTCGTTGAATAACTCAACAGTGATTTCACTGCCAGCTTCAAGACCTTCACCTTCATTTTCGTTTAAACGGAATTCCCACAAGCCGCGGCCTGCTTCGATACCTGCTTTCGCGAAATGTCCAGCAGCTGGTTTGTTAACACGGTTAGCTTTTTTGCTTCCCGTAGTAACTTGAAGCGCTGAATAACCATCGTTGTCTACAGTTTTAACCTGAGCAACACGGTTGGCTTCAACTTCTAGGACTGTAACAGGAGTGGAAACGCCATCTTCAGTGAAGATACGAGTCATACCAACTTTACGTCCAACTAGACCTATAGTCATGTTAAAAACCCCCTATTAACCCAAGCTAATTTGAACGTCAACACCAGCTGCTAAGTCTAAACGCATTAATGCGTCAACAGTCTTTTCAGTAGGTTCAACGATATCAATTAAACGCTTGTGAGTACGAATTTCATACTGATCACGCGCATCTTTGTTAACGTGTGGAGAAATCAAAACTGTGAAACGTTCTTTGCGAGTAGGTAATGGAATAGGACCACGAACCTGTGCGCCAGTACGTTTAGCAGTGTCAACGATTTCTGCTGTAGATTGATCAATCAAACGATGATCGAACGCTTTCAAACGAATGCGAATTCTTTGATTTGTCATGAAACAAATCCCCAATTTAAAGAACGAACAAAATACTGCCCATCACCTTTTTATTGAAAAGGGGGGAGTATCGCTATTTACATTCAACCCCCTATCGGGGTTGCTGTGTGAACTAAATTCTATAAAGCAATTTAGCTAAATTCTCGCCGGCTAGGCCGAACGTGAGCGCGTATTATACACGAATATTAAACGCAGACAACCATTTGTTTAAATTGCCCACGTTTATCATTTATGGATACGCGCCTTAATCTTTCTGTAAGTATGTCTACTTTAATTAACCATCTTTATTAGTATATTGATTTCTTGAGTGGATCACCGCGCCCATACGTTCAGCGACTATCCGGGTTAGGCTATCTTGCATTTTGCCTTCTTTACCAATTTCCAATAAATACTCTTTCGTTTCATCCGCTGAGGCTAAATCGAAAGTTAAACTAAAGTCCGTCGTTTGCGGCTTATTCGCTTTACGCTCAACTACGACCACTTTATCTAATGCTAGGCCAGTGCTCTTATAATGTTCCGCTAAGGCTAGTAATAGCTGGTCAAACTCAAACTGCACTTGTTTTGGTAATTTTGCTTGTCCATAAACATTATTTTTTCCATCAGCAGCTGCCAACTGATAAAACGCTTCTGGCACTAATACCGGTACATGCTTTGCCGTCACTGTTTTTTTCTGACCATTTCGTAACACGGTAAATGCAAGCTTTTTACTGTAAGGAATACTTTTTACATACTGATTAAGTAAGCCATATGGATTTTCGCCGTTATTAGCAAGCTCTTTTTCTTCGCCCAACTTAGTTACAATATCGCCCGGTTTAATGTCCAGCGTGCTGGCAATGGAGTTAGGGATGATCATTTTAACGGCAAAGCCATTACTGTTACCTTTATTGGTATCAAACACAATACCGAAATACTGGTTTTCTTTTATCGGAAAAACATTGGTTTTACCATTTTTTTGATGATGCGCAACCTTGTTCATTGTCAGCATCAATTGCTGTTCTAATTCTGCTGGTAAACCTTCAGTTGTGACAAACTTTTTATTTTTATTAGCTTCTATCAACGGGGCTGTATCACAGGTTAATGGCTGCGTTTCATCTTTTTCAATATAAACGCCATTTTGCTCTGAATAACCAATACGGTAATAATGACCCGCTTCGGCATTCAGATGAAACATACGCTGCACTGGCTGAGGTGGATTAGAAATTTGACGACCTCGAGAAATATTTTTGTTATGAACAATATATTCTTCTTTTTTCCATTGATTAAGTACTATGGTATGTTCGCCTACCTCGACTAAGTAATCATATTCGCCGTTTACTACTTTTCTTGACGCTTTTTGTTTCTTATCTGTTAGGACGACAGACTTACCATTACTACCCGCCAATTCTAAAACACTAGCTTCACCATTTAATGTACTAGGAGCAAAGTTAAATACTGCACACTTTTCATCGGCATAACTCGTCCCCATGACTAAACCCGTTGCAAGAAATGCTACGGCTTTCACAATTACTTTATTTTTCATCATAATGTTTCCTTTTTGTTATGAAGTAGTTAAAATTTACACTTCTTCACAGATATGTCAAAAGTTCAGCACAACTAAATGCTAATCAGTCATCACAATCACAGTGAGTAAAAGCAATTAATCATTTGATGTTAATCAAGCACAAAACCGTTCTTCCGAGTATTCTCGCTTTGTGCTCTATTAGCATTTTGCTTTTTACAAATAAAAAAGAGGGTATTTTGAAACATCCTCCGACAAACTTTATGAGGTTTTAAATTAAAAACCTTTACCCATTTTAATCTCTATAGGGATATTGACTTCTCGATTGGCCCACAATAAATAAGCGCTGCTACTTACCGCCCGCTACCAGCTGTACTTATAGGATCTTTTCCTGTGTACTGAGTCCTAGCTCCAACCACTGCTCCCATGCGTTCAGCTGCCATTCGTAAATTACGATTCTGCATTTTCCCTTCCTTACCTATTTTCATTAAATACGCATGCAAGTCACTACGTGAAGCTAGATCCATCGTTAAACTAAAATTCACACCAGTATCTTTTTTTCGCTCTACCACAACTAGATTATCTTCGGTATGCTTTGTCTGTTTATAGTATGCTCCTAATGCCAATAGCAATTGATCAAATTCAAACTGCAATTGTTTAGGTAACGCTGCTTGCCCATAAACTTTGTTGCCACCATCATCATTGATTTGATAAAACGATTCAGGTACTAGTACTGGCTTATGTATAGTTGAAACAGTTTGCTTATTGCCGTTTCTAATCACACTAAATAACAATTCTTTGCTAAAAGGAACGTTTTTAACGTAAGTATTAAGTAAGCGATATGGGTTTTGTGTATCACCAGAGACTTCTTTTTCACCCATAGCGGTCACATAGTCTCCCGCTTTCAAGTTTAGGGTACTGGCTACGGAATTAGGTAAAATCGTTTTGACTAAAAAGCCGTTACTACTACCTTTACTGGTATCAAAGACAATACCGAAATATTGATTCTCTTTAATTGGGAAGACATTGGTGTTGCTGTCTTTTTGGTATTGAGCAACTTTGCTCATTGTTACCATTAATTGAGTCTCTAACTCCGATGGTAATTTATCACTCAATGCAACTCGGTTGCTGGTATTAGCTTCGACTAACGCGACATTATCACAAGCAAGTTCCTGCTCCTGATCACTCTCAATATATATGCCATTCTTGTCAGAATATCCAATGCGATAGGCATGATTAGCCTGTGCATTTAAATGAAGTAAGCGCTGTACTGGTTGAGGAGGGTTGGCGATTTGTCGACCTCGCTGGATATTCTTATTATGGCTGATATAGTCATCTTTTTTCCATTGATTAAGGACAATCGTATGCTCGCCAGCTTCAACATAATAATCATATTCCCCTTTAGCGACTTTTTTATATCCCTTGCTTCGCTTATCCGTTAACAAGACCGACTTACCATTACTACCCGCTAATTCTAATACACTGGCTTTACCTGCTATTTCACCTGGCACAAACTTAAAAACCGCACACTGTTCCTCTGCATAACTTGCAAAAGCAATCATGGCACCTATCGCTATCACTAAAACTTTACTTATTCTGCTATACATTCTAATTTTCCTTTTTACTGATAATAAGACATGGTCAATAGGTTCCACACAAACATAAATCCACACCATCGTTTAATACGTATTGCCGATCATCTGGTGAACTTATTTTTGCTATACGATATATCCAAGCAAGATTATTTATTAGTCGAGTTATTACCAGAGCCAGAATTATTACCCGATCCAGAATTGATAGTTGATGTAGTCGAACGGATATAACTATTATGAGGACTCCTACTATTTTCCCTTCCTCCCCGCATTACTTCACGCTCGAGAAACACTCTAACAATGCTGTCTTTCACAATTCTTGTGCCCTGCTGTTTATGTGCATCTTGAATATATTTTTCAGATTGCAAATCAAGTTTAAGCTCAAAGGCTGATAAGTAATTCGGTTGATAAGTTCCACTTAACTCAACTATTTGACCAGTGCGCTTAACCGAAAGCGACACATCTTGTTGTTCTTGCCAATCTTGTACCTGAGTCAGGAACTTGCTCACGCTATCTGTTAATAATTGCTTATCCGCACCACTGACGATAATGTCTCCAGCTTTTAATCCTAGTTTAGCTAAAGGGCTATTGCTGTCTATCGAACTCACTAACAGCCCCTTACCACTAAGCGCTTTTCCTCTAATTCCCAGGCTTTTACTCGTCTTTTGCTCTCTGTGAAGCCGAATTTGCTCTGCATCGATACCCTGAGATTGATAATAGCGTTGCAACGCTAAAATTTGACGTTCGTAATCAAAAGTTAAATTTGACTCAAGAGCTTTACTGTTAACAATTTTAGCTGATGTTATATCTGTTGAGCTCAAAGAATAACTGCTACCCGGGATAATAGGTAAACGATTCTCTCCAGTTAAACTTAAAGGTAAACCATTTCTAAGTACTTTAAATGTTAATTGCGACTGATAATTTGTGTCTTGCAAGTAATTACTAAACACATCACGTGCAACTCCCTGTCTGGAGTTGATTCGCTCTCCTCCCAATTCAATTAGTAAATCACCAGATTTCAAACCAAGATTTGCCGCTAACGAAAAAGGTAAAATGGATAACACTTTAATTTGTCCGTCTTCAGTATATTCATCATCAATGACGGCACCAAAATAACTATCCATTTTCACCGACATGACATTACTCGGTGCCAAACCATTGGCCCTGTGATACTGGCTCACGCGGGTCATAACATCAGATAGTTCCTGCTCTAACTTTTCTGGCAAAGGATTAGGGTCAAGATAAATCCTATTGACCACTCCTAATAACTTTTCTTTGCTACTGACCGTACAATTTTTTGTTTGCTCACTAACCACTTCAAATACAGGTATTGACGAATTATCAGCTAATGCAATTTTAACTTCCTGATCGGCTGACAACTTCAAATAAGCAATCCCAGATTTTAATCGACTAAGATCGATTTTACGATTTCTAATCTGCGAGTTAAATCGATTCGTTTTAAAATACGACTTTGGATACTGCACAAAAGTAATAGCATGTTCGCCTGGTACAATTTGATAACGAATAGTACCGTTAGCAATTTTCTGTAAATTGCGTTCAAAAGCAACAGGTTTACTATCTACCGCAGCAATATCAATCACATAGTCCTCTGACTGTTTAAACGACAGACTGCCACATTGCTGATTTTCATCCGCGTTTGCCAACGGGCTAAGAACCATAAGAAAAATTGGTGACCATTTAAATACTGAATTCATTTTCATCTTCTCCCGTAGACAATAAATGCTGCTGAATTAGTTCTTTTCGTTTTTGTAAAATGTCTAACTTTTCTTTGGTGGTTGTCGCTTGATATAACTCGCCATCTAAATTTCGTAGTTGCTCGACTAACGCGGCTTGCCGAAAAGTGATCCGTTGCTCAAAATTGACTTTGTCTTCCAGCATCATATTCACTAGTAAGACATCTTCTATTTGCTGCTGTAAGTTGTAATTGCTCCACATTAACCAAGTCACAGCAGCAAAGAATACGGAAGCTGCACTCGAATATAGAAATCGTCTAAACATAGAGTATTTTTTAGCTTTGACATTTCTACTTATATCCTGCCAAACAGCAGCAGGTGGTTGCATTATTTCAATATGTTTCGCGGAAACAGTTAATGCCATTAATTTTGTTCGTTCTGTTGCACATTGAGTGCATTGTTCGATATGTCTTAACTCTAATTCCGTTAAAGACTCTTTTAATCGATCACTATTGATATGCATGACCTTTAACCTCTTGGAATAATCGAATACGTTTTAACGCTCTGGAAACGATAGATTTTGAATAACTTGGTGTTTTTGACACTAAGACCGCTATTTCTTCATGGTTATACTGCTCGACAATAAATAGCCATAAAACTAATCGTTCAACTTCTGTTACTTTCGCTAACAGCGATTCAATTAATTGGCTATCTATCACTTGTTGAGAAATACAAGCACCGACTTCAAAGCCGTCATCAGGCAATTCCCCCATAAATACCATGCGTTTTTCTCGTTTAATAAAATTTAACGTATTGTTAAATGCAATACGTTTAGCCCACGCTATAAATGATTGCTTGTTTTTATAAAATTGCAGTGATTCAAAAATATCGGCAAAGGTATCATGCAATAACTCTTGTGCCGTATCCTGTTGACGGCAGATCTTAAAAATCACGGTATATATTTGTGGAGATATCAATCGATAACAGCGCTCAAAAGCATCGCTTCTTCCTTGCTTCATTTGTTCGACGATACTCTCTTCCCAAATATCCAAAAAACTTTTCCTTTTTTGTTGTTATGTATCTTTAAACAAATAGAGTTAAAAAAGCGTCGCAACTTTTTTAATTTTTTTTAAGAATGATTAGCCTACCATATCAATTCCCCTCAAATAGCAATTTTATTCCCCCAAACTATGTTTGTTTTCGTTAACTTCTGGTATACTCGCGCGGTTTTTATTCACTAACCCTTTAGAGCAATACAATGGCAGATTTAAGCAAATACAGAAATATTGGTATTTTCGCTCACGTTGATGCTGGTAAAACAACGACAACTGAACGAATTTTGAAACTTACAGGTATGATCCATAAAATTGGTGAGGTTCACGATGGTGAGTCAACAACTGACTTCATGGAGCAAGAGGCAGAGCGTGGTATTACTATCCAGTCAGCGGCTGTAACTTGTGAGTGGAAAAAGCACCGTTTTAACGTTATCGACACCCCGGGTCACGTTGACTTCACTGTTGAAGTATACCGTTCATTAAAAGTACTAGATGGTGGTATCGGTGTATTCTGTGGTTCTGGTGGTGTTGAACCGCAATCAGAAACTAACTGGCGCTATGCTAACGAATCTAAAGTAGCTCGTTTAATTTTCGTTAACAAATTAGACCGTTTAGGTGCAAACTTCTTCCGCGTTAAAGATCAAGTTGAGAACGTACTAGGTGCGCGTCCACTTGTTATGACTTTACCAATTGGTGAAGAAGATAACTTCGTTGGTGTTGTCGACGTATTATCGCAAAAAGCTTATGTATGGGATGATTCAGGTCAACCTGAAAACTACGAAATCACTGATATCCCTGCTGACTTAGTAGACCAAGCAGCTGAATACCGTGAACAGTTAATCGAAACTGCTTTAGAAGCAGATGAAGATTTATTAATGGAATACCTAGAAGGTGAGCTTGACCCAACAGAAGAGCAAATCAAAGCATGTATCCGTAAAGGGACTAACGAGTTATTATTCTTCCCAACATACTGTGGTTCTGCATTTAAGAACAAAGGTATGCAACTACTTCTTGATGCTGTTGTTGATTATTTACCTTCACCAACTGAAGTTCCGCCTCAGCCGTTAACTGACGAAGAAGGTGAACCTACTGGTAAATTCGCTATCGTTGATGCTGAAGAACCTTTCCGTGCGCTTGCGTTTAAAATTATGGATGACCGTTTTGGTGCCCTTACTTTCGTACGTATCTACTCAGGTCGTATTAAGAAAGGTGACACAATCCTTAACTCGTTTACTGGTAAAACAGAGCGTGTTGGTCGTATGGTTGAAATGCAAGCAGAAGATCGTACTGAATTGTCAGAAGCACAAGCTGGTGACATCTTAGCTATCGTTGGTATGAAGAACGTACAAACAGGTCACACATTATGTGATCCTAAGAATGAGTGTACTTTAGAAGCCATGGTATTCCCAGAACCAGTAATCTCAATCGCGGTTGCGCCTAAAGATAAAGGTTCTACTGAGAAAATGGGTATTGCTATCGGTAAAATGGTTGCTGAAGATCCAACGTTCCAAGTTGAAACTGACGAAGATTCAGGTGAAACCATTCTTAAAGGTATGGGTGAACTTCACTTAGATATCAAAGTAGATATCTTGAAGCGTACTTACGGTGTAGAACTTGAAGTTGGTAAGCCACAAGTAGCATACCGTGAAACTATCACAGGCGAAATTGAAGACTCTTATACGCATAAGAAACAATCTGGTGGTTCTGGTCAATTTGGTAAAATCGATTACCGCATCAAGCCAGGTGAACCAAACTCAGGTTTCACATTCAAGTCTACAGTTGTTGGTGGTAACGTTCCTAAGGAATTCTTCCCTGCAATCGAGAAAGGCTTCAAAGGCATGATGGACGAAGGTGTTCTTGCTGGCTTCCCGGTATTAGACGTTGAAGTAGAATTATTCGACGGTGGTTTCCACGCAGTGGATTCATCAGCCGTAGCGTTCGAAATCGCAGCGAAAGGTGCATTCCGTCAGTCTATTCCTAAAGCAGGTCCTCAACTAATTGAACCTATCATGAAAGTTGACGTATTCACTCCTGAAGATCACGTTGGTGATGTAATCGGTGATTTGAACCGTCGTCGTGGTATGATCAAAGACCAAGAAGCTGGCACTACTGGTGTTCGCATCAAAGCTGACGTACCACTTTCAGAAATGTTCGGTTACATCGGACACCTACGTACAATGACATCAGGTCGTGGTCAATTCTCTATGGAATTCTCTCACTATAACCCATGTCCACAAAACGTAGCTGAAGAAGTTATTGCTGAAGTTAAAGCACGTAACGAGAAAAAATAATTTCTAACATTTAGTTAGATTATTTCAAAGCCCTGCTAACTAGCGGGGCTTTTTGATCTAGATACACACAATATCACAACAACAACTGTCATCACCTTATACAATTGTCTTACTTTCTCCATAGTATTTGCTATTAATCTCACCCTGCATTCCATTAATCTTATAGCCATTAATTTAACATCTAAATCAGGTAGTATGTTTCTTAAAATACGTCCAAATATAACAACAAATAAGGAAATTCAGATGATAAAATTTTCTAAATTCACTTTAACCATTGCAATGCTATCGGCAGCTACTCTATGTCAAGCAGATAACTTTTCATTCACTAGTCAAGTAAACGACAAATCAGATACACTCGTAGTGTTTCATGGCATCAATGGTGTAAATAAAACCTTTAAAACATTTGATGTAAAAACAAATGGCCAGCTAAGCAAGGCTATGCAGGCAACAGATTTTAAAGGAGACTATGGCAAATTTGTTACAGTAATAGCACCAAATAACATCAACTATCAACGGGTGTTAATCGTTGGTGTTGACAACAATCAGTTATCGAAAAAGCAAATCACTAAACTCGGCGGTAATATTTCCGCACGATTAGAACATAAGCAAATAAAGACCATTACTGTTGCTGCCGATGATTTAGGCCAAAACAATGCCAAAACCAGTGCTTTACTTGCTCATGGCATAAATTTAAGAGCCTACCAATTTGATAAATACCGCAAGGAAAAACGCGTAGAAAAAAACTACCTGTTTGATGTTAATAACGGTAAAACGAGCCAAAATGCTTTTACGCCACTATCGCACATTGCAAGTGGAGTATTTTTTGCTCGCGATCTCACTAATGAAACAGCTACAGAAATGACACCTGTTGAATTTGCCCAAGCAGCACAGTCCTTAAAAAAATTAGGAGTAAAGGTCAAAATACTCACGCCAAAAGAAATTAAGAAGCTCGGTATGGGAGCGTTAGAAGGAGTTGGCCGTGGTAGTAAAGACGGATCTCGACTAGTTATTGCTCATTACAAAAATAGTGACGATGCGCCAATTGCTATCGCTGGTAAAGGCATAACCTTCGACTCAGGCGGTTACAATATTAAAACCAGTAACTCAATTGCTCACATGAAAGTGGATATGGCAGGTGCCGCTGCTGCACTTGGTACCATTAAAGCACTGGCGCTTAGCAAAACAAAAGTAAATGTTGTTGCCGTGATGGGTATGGCCGCCAATATGGTTTCTGAATACTCAATTGCACCTGGTGATGTGTTAACCACTGCCGAAGGCTTAACCGTAGAAATCACCAATACCGATGCTGAAGGGCGACTAGTGCTTTCAGATGCTATGTGGTATGCAAGAAAATATTACAAACCACAGGTCATGGTAGATTTAGCAACTCTGACAGGCTCCAAAATACGGGCAGTAGGAAATGACTATGCAGCAATCTTTTCGGAAAGTGACGAGCTGGTCAGTGAACTTATCAATGCTGGTGAGCAAGTAAACGAAAACCTGTGGCGTCTACCTTTAGGTTATAAAGATAAACTCAACAGTGACATTGCCGATCTTCGTAATACGGGAACAGGTGGACCTGGTGCCACAACAGCAGCAAGTTTCCTACAGCATTTTGCAGGTGATGTAAAATGGGCGCATTTAGATATTGCAGGCAACGCATTAGCCGATTCTGCAAAAGGTGAAGTACCTAAAGGTGGTACGGGTTATGGCGTTCGCTTATTAACCGAATGGATCTTAAGTAACAGATAAACAACTTTTTTATTCTCCTAAAAGAGCACTTCGGTGCTTTTTTTTATCATTAAAAAAAAATATAGTGAAGCTGTCGGGAAATAGTCTCGTTAATCGTCTTATTACTGAGAGCGACCAATTTGCGCTTTATTTATAACACTTAAGGAGTAAAACTATGCAATATCTATGTTTAATTTTTGAATCGGAAGCACTTGCAGCTCAACGTGATGAAAAAGCTAATGAGGCGTTAATCGATGAGTACAGGAAGTTTACTGACGACATCGATACATCAGGTCATCATATTGGAGGTGAAGCATTAATGCCAACTGAGACTGCGACAACAGTTAGGGTACGTAATGGCGAAACAATAACAACCGATGGTCCTTTTGCAGAAACTAAAGAACAGTTAGGTGGCTACTACCTTATTGAAGCGGCCTCTTTGGACGATGCAATCAACATAGCAGCAAAAATCCCCTCAGCAAAAGATGGTTGCGTAGAAGTAAGACCGATCATGAAGTTTGATTAATGCAATCATTCGAAACAATTATTAAAAACGCTTATGGGACCGCATTTGCGGTCCTAAATAAACGTTTTCAAGACATTCAACAGGTTGAAGATGCATTACAATATGCTTGTATGAAGGCTATTAACAATTGGCAAACAGAAAATATTTCAAATGCCAAAGCTTGGCTGATTAAAGTCGCTAGTAATTATATTTTTGATGAACTCAAAAAGCATAAGCCAAAATATATCGAACATCCGGATTTTATTAGCCCTGTTGAGACTGCATATGAATATGAAGATGCAACATTAGGGCTAATATTTACCTGCTGTCATCCAAGTATAACAAAAGAAAATCAAGTAGCGCTTTGTTTAAAGTGGGTCATGGGATTTGACAATAAGAGCATTTCAAGAGCCCTACTGATTAGCGAAAAAACACTAGAGCAACGCATAACTCGCACTAAAAGAAAAATTATTGCGAACAATATCGACTTTATCCTACCTACACAATCACACTTAAGAACACGTCTAGATGCCGTTAACAGAGTGTTATATTTAGTTTTTAACGAGGGGTATTTTGGTAACTCAGGACGTATATTGTTATCGAATACTCTTTGCATGCAAGCTATCTACTTAATGAGACTAATATGTCGAAAATATCGTGGTACTCCCTCTAGCCTTGCACTGTTGTCACTAATGTTATTCATTCAAGCACGAGCGCCAGCTAGAGCCACCGACAAAGTGACCTTGCTCGAGTTCCAAGATCGCACAAAGTGGGACAAGGCAATGATTAGTATAGCCGATATCTTACTGCAAAAATCACTAAAACAAGCCCCCCCTACCAGTTACCATATTCAAGCTGCTATTGCCGGTCTTCATAGTCAAGCAAGTTCCTATCAAAATACTGACTGGCATCAAATATGTTTACTTTACGAAAAATTAATCACCTATGATTACTCTCCCGCAATTACCGTAAACCTCGCCGTTGCCTTAATGCAGAAGAACGATTTGGAACGGGCTAAGATGAAGTTAGATACAGTCGCCGCTTCGTTATCAAACTACCCACCGTATTTTATCACCAGAGCTTTCCTTTTTGAGCGAATGGGATTAGTAAGTGAAGCCAAGGGGCAACTTAAGCATGCTTTTTTGCTAAGTCAAAGTGATGCCGAGAGAAACTTTATTAAAGATAAGTTGATTCAGCTTGCTCTATAATAATAAGTGTGTACAAACTTGGTATTATCAGTATGAGTAGAAAGACGTGAATGACATATGATTAAACTTTTCGCCTTTCAGAAACCTTAGCTAAACTTCAACCTAGTAAAGTGTTAGTACGTTCGCTTCTTAACCGAATGGATTCAAGCTCAAGTAAATCAGTAAATCAGTAAATCAGTTCGACATATTAAACAAAAAGCCTGCAAATTAAGGTTTGCAGGCTTTTTTAAAGAAAATATAACCTAATCTTCTTTAATAATATGAACGTCGCGCTGTGGAAACGGAATAGTAATACCCGCTTTATCAAACGCTACTTTCAGTTGCTCATGGGTTGCAAAATACACTTCCCAATAGTCATCCGACTGACACCAAGGGCGTACAGTAATATCTATTGAGCTGGCACCATGACCTGAAATAAAAACGTCTGCTAATGGTTCTTTTAGCACTTGGTCGTTAGCGTCTAACACCTCTCTGATCACTGATTTTGCCTGTGCAATATCGTCACCATAACTAACCCCAAACTTCATATCGACGCGACGTGTTGGTTCAGCAAAAATATTTTTCACACAGCCATTTGATAATAAGCCATTTGGAATATACACCCGCTGATTATCTAATGTAGTGATCAGGGTATTAAAGATCTGTATCTCTATCACTCGCCCTAAATGACCTTGAGCTTCAATGACATCCCCCACTTTGAAAGGTTTGAAAAACAAAATCAGTACTCCACCGGCAAGGTTCGATAAACTCCCCTGCAATGCTAACCCAACCGCTAAACCAGCGGCACCTAACATAGCAATAAGTGAAGCCGTCTCCACACCAACCATAGAAGCAAAGATAATTAACAAGATAGCTTTTAGTACGATGCCGATAAAACTTAATAGGAAGCGTTGTAAGGTAACTTCAATCTTCGCTCGATCCATTGAGTAATCAATAGCCTTCAATATTCGACCTATAACCCACCAGCCGATAAGCAATACTAGCAGGGCTAAGATAAAGCTCATGCCATATTGCATGGCAAAATCCGTCATAAGTTGAGTGATTTTTTCCAGGTTCATTTGTAGATTCCGTTTAAAATATGCCAGATGAATGGTTAAGCATAAGGAATTATTAGTTTTAAATCTAGTTGCTTAACTGCTATGAACGTTCAGTTTGAAGTTAATTGGTAATCGTCTTCAAATAAAAAAGGCTGAAGTAACCATACTTCAGCCTTTTTTATCACGCTTGAAACTACTACGCTTGCTCTCTGGCAATCGCGCGGTAAGCGATATCAGTTCTATATTCCACACCATTCCAGCTGATTTGCTGAAGTAATTCGTACGCTGCTTTTTGTGCTGCAGTCACTGTTTCACCTAATGCTGTTGCACATAACACACGGCCACCTGAGGTCACTATTTCACCATTTAGTTCTGCAGTACCAGCATGGAAAGTCTTACGATCGGTTAACTGATTTGTTGATAGTCCTGAAATAACTTCGCCCTTTTCATAGCTACCAGGATAACCGCCTGCCGCTAGTACCACACCGACAGCTGCTCGGCTATCAAATTCAATGTTTGTTTGGTCAAGTTCGCCACGACAAGCAGCAAGACACAAATTCACTAAATCAGAATTTAAGCGCATCATAATAGGCTGAGTCTCAGGATCACCAAACCGACAGTTATATTCAATCACTTTTGGCGTACCATCTGACGCAATCATTAAGCCTGCATATAAGAAACCTGTATAAGGCGCTTCTTCTTTGGCCATGCCTTCAACTGTTGGCATGATCACTTCATTCATAATACGATCATGGATTTCAGCCGTTACTACAGGTGCAGGTGAATAAGCCCCCATACCACCAGTATTTGGCCCTTTATCACCATTATAAGCACGCTTATGATCCTGGCTGGTGGCAAATGGTAAAACATTTTTACCATCAACCATAACAATAAAGCTAGCCTCTTCACCTTCAAGAAACTCTTCTATCACTACTCGGTGACCTGCGTCACCAAAAGCGTTACCAGCAAGCATATCTTTAATTGCCTCTTCTGCTTCTTCAAGGGTCATCGCAACAATCACCCCTTTACCCGCAGCAAGACCATCGGCTTTTACCACAATAGGAGCACCTTGCTGACGAACATATGTCAGCGCAGGTTCAATTTCCGTGAAATTAGCATATGCTGCTGTTGGTATATTATGACGAGCCAAAAAGTCTTTAGTGAACGCTTTTGAACCTTCCAGTTGAGCCGCTTTTGCACTCGGACCGAAAATCACTAAATCTTGAGCCTGAAATGCATCAACAACACCATCAACTAATGGTTGCTCTGGACCAACAATAGTTAAAGCAATATCATTGGTTTTGGCAAATTCAACCAGCTTGTCTATTTCACTAACAGAAATGGCAACATTTTCCAATTTAGCTTCCGTCGCCGTACCTGCATTACCCGGTGCAACAAAAACTTTTGCAACTTGTTCTGATTGAGCCGCTTTCCACGCTAACGCATGTTCACGACCACCACTACCAATGACTAAAATGTTCATATTAAATATTTCCTAATAAAGCTTTAACAGGCAGGCTGGGTATCAATAACCGGCCTGCACTATTTGTTATTTTATAAATTTCAAAGTCATGCGATCTGATTCACCAATCGCGAGATATTTTTCTTTATCCTGTTCGCCTAAACGTAATGATGGCGGTAACGTCCACACCCCTTTAGGATGATTAGCATTGTCTTTGGGATTGGCATTAATTTCACTGCTTGCTGCTAACTTAAAGCCAGCTTCTTCTGCATATTTTACCGCTAGCGCCTGAGGAACATAACCACTGCGTTTATTATCTTTCCATGATTGATTTTCTGGCATACGGTGTTCAACCACCCCTAGCACACCACCTTTTTTTAACGCCTTATAAGCATCTTTAAATACTTGTGCCATACCTTCTTCGCCCCAGTTATGGAGGTTACGAAAGGTTAAAACAAGATCAGCACTCTCTGCTGGAGCAAGCTTGCTCGCTTTTTTTGGGATAAAATTAGTGAGCTCTACTTCACTAAAAACCGCATTACTTGCTAGTTTCTTCTCTAAGTTACGACGAGAATTAGAATAATAATTATCTTCGCCAGTGTCAGGATAATGCGCGCCGTAAAGCTTCCCCTTACCTTTTAACGCTGGCGCCAGAATTTCGGTATACCAACCACCACCAGGAGCAATTTCCACTACAGTCATATTTGCATTAAAGCCAAAAAAATTGAGTGTTTCCATTGGATGACGATATTGATCACGGGCCTTGTTAGCGGCGCTGCGATGTTCACCATTAATTGCTTGCTCTAACTGAGAATTATCTGTGCCGGCAAAAGATACCGAAGCAAATGACAAGCTGATAACTGATGCTGTGATGAGTGTTTTTATTGTTTTCATGCTATCTTCCATAAATAATTGACTAAGATTAACTAATTTCGAGGTTATTTATAACAGATTATAAGAACACGCATCGAGGAATATTCATTCACCCTCGACTAAAAATAATTCACTTAGCACTAACAAACACGACCCTTACTCGTTTTCCCACCACATATAATTACTCTATTGCTCTATGTAAAAACAAAGAATAACCAATGATGTATTAATTAGTTTGTTGTTTAAGGTAAATGAACCATTTTCAAGGCAGAAGCGCGGAGGCTAGTTTACTAGCTGAGCACTTCTAACAAAGAAAATAGTTCTATTTAACGACAACAAAGGCTAATTAATGGCGGAAATGGCGCATGCCGGTGAACACCATGGCAATGCCATGTTCGTCGGCTGCTGCGATCACTTCATCATCACGCATTGAACCACCCGGTTGAATCACCGCAGTGATACCAGCTTTCGCTGCTGCATCTAGGCCATCGCGGAACGGGAAGAAGGCATCAGATGCCATAACTGAACCTTTCACTTCAAGGTTTTCATCTGAGGCTTTAATTCCGGCAACTTTTGCCGAATAAACTCGGCTCATTTGACCGGCGCCAACACCAATCGTCATGCTATTTTTAACATACACGATAGCATTTGATTTAACGTATTTAGCGACCTTCCAGCAAAATTTCAAATCGCGCATTTCATCGTCAGTTGGCTGACGTTTAGTCACTACTTTTAGATCGGCATCAGTAACTCGTCCCTGGTCTCTGTCTTGCACTAATAAACCACCGTTTACGCGCTTATAATCGAAACCTGATGTTTGATTATCCCACTGGCCACATTCTAATAAACGAACATTTGGCTTAGCCGCAACAATTTGGGCCGCAGCGTCAGAGATGCTTGGTGCAATAATCACTTCGACAAATTGACGTGAAACAATCGCTTCTGCGGTATCAGCATCTAACTCACGGTTAAAAGCAATAATGCCACCAAAAGCAGAGGTAGGATCGGTTTTATAGGCAAGTTCATACGCGCCTAAAATATTTTCGCTGATCGCTACACCGCAAGGGTTCGCATGTTTAACGATGACACAAGCAGGTTCGTCAAATTCTTTAACACATTCTAACGCAGCATCGGTATCGGCAATATTGTTATAAGATAACGCTTTACCTTGAATCTGGTTTGCCGTAGCAACTGATGCTTCTTCAGGGTTCGCTTCAACATAGAAAGCTGCATCCTGATGTGAGTTTTCACCGTAACGTAAATCTTGTGATTTGATAAACTGGCTATTAAACGTGCGTGGGAATTTATTTTTCTCTTCAAAATTAACCGCTGTGTTCTCTTCACCATGTGCAGACAACATTTGCCCGAAATAATTCGCAATCATACCGTCATAAGCTGCCGTGTGCTCATAAGCCGCAATTGCCAAATCAAAACGGGTATTGTAAGTTAACGAGTCATTATTAACGTTCATTTCCGCCAATACGCGGTCATAATCACCAGCATTAACGATAATTGTGACATCTTTATGGTTTTTCGCCGCTGCTCGTACCATAGTAGGGCCACCGATATCGATATTTTCAATCGCATCTTCTAAAGAACAACCGTCTTTTGCCACTGTATTTGCGAACGGATATAAGTTCACTACCACCATATCAATTGCATCAATGTTATTTTCACTCATTACCGCTTCGTCCATACCACGACGAGCTAAGATGCCACCGTGAATTTTAGGATGAAGGGTTTTGACGCGACCATCCATAATTTCAGGATGACCTGTATGATCAGAGACTTCAGTGACCTGAATGCCGTTATCCGCTAATAATTTAGCCGTGCCACCCGTTGATAAAATATCAACACCTTTTTGAGCTAGGCTGCGGGCAAAATCTACAATACCAGTTTTGTCAGATACACTTAACAGTGCACGTTTGATCGGGCGTGGAGTATCCATTGCTTTATCAGTTACCTTTAGATTTAAAATAATGTCTGGCCTTTGACACTTGTCCTTGGCGAAAAATCCTAATTATACCAATTCGATTAATTTTACTTCCTGACCTTTTGGTCAATTTCGATCTGCTATAAGTAAAAAAGCACCCGAGGGTGCTTTTTTATTGCAGGTTAACCTGCATCATTTTAGTTCATACCATACTTTTTAAGCTTCTTACGTAGCGTACCACGGTTAATGCCTAACAAGTTGGCAGCACGAGTTTGATTGCCACGAGTATATTTCATCACTTCTTCAAGCATTGGCGCTTCGATTTCTGATAATACTAATTCATACATATCATCAACATCGTTGCCGTTTAATTGAGATAAGTAGTTGCTAATTGCGATTTTTGCCTGGCTGCGTAATGGTGATGCCTCAGTTTGAGTTTGCATGTTACCAGTTACGAATGGAGATGAAATATTTTGTTCAAACATAAAGTTCAGACTCTTTCTTAATTTAAATTATCAAAAAACCTAGTTAATGCTTCAAGCTGATCTTGCTCAGACTCTAATGCATTAAAAATAGAACGAAATTGTTTTTCTTGAGCTAGCGTTTGCAAGTACCAAGAAACGTGCTTACGGGCAAATCGAACACCCATAAAGTCACCATAAAATTTGTGTAATTCTTTTACGTGCTCAATAACTATCGAGCGTATCTCTTCCAATGAGGGGGATGCTAATAACTGACCAGTTTCCAGAAAATAATTAATTTCTCTAAAAATCCAAGGACGCCCTTGAGCCCCCCGGCCAACCATAATGGCATCTGCTCCTGTGTATTGAAGAACTTGAGCTGCTTTTTCAGCACTCGTAATATCGCCATTCGCTACGACAGGAATTGAAACCGCTTTTTTAATTGCGCGAATCGTCTCGTATTCCGCTTCACCTTTGTAAAAGTCGCTGCGAGTTCGACCATGCACCACTAAAGACTGAATACCATTCGCTTCGGCAATTTTCGCTATTTCTATACCATTGCGCGAGTTTTCGCACCATCCCGTACGAATTTTTAACGTTACTGGCACTGCAACTTTACTGACAACCGATTGAACAATCTGTTCCACTAAAGCTGGTTCTTTCAGTAACGCCGACCCCGCTAATTTTTTATTTACCTTTTTTGCCGGACAGCCCATATTGATATCGATGATTTGTGCACCATTCTCAACATTTATCTGTGCGGCAAAAGCTAGCTCCTGTGGATCTGATCCGGCAATCTGCACTGAACGGATACCTGCCTGATCACTATGCACTAAACGGCGTTTAGATTTGTCGGTATTCCACACTTTAGGATTCGACGATACCATTTCAGATACCGCTAATCCTGCCCCCATTTGACAACATAATTGTCGAAATGGTTGGTCGGTAATTCCGGCCATTGGGGCAAGCATAGTATTACTTGCTAAAGAATAAGAACCTATCTTCACACTGTTGCTTTTTTGAGCTACCTTTCAAAAGGGCGCTAAGTTTACGCGTTTTTTTTAGGATTGAAAAGCATAGAAATTGAACAAATGTCAGTTTTTTTGCTGATTTTATTATTGACATTTTGCAAACACTTGATGTGCGCATAAATTGTACAATCTCTGCGCTATATATCGGTTATTTTCTTCGACCAGAAAGGCGTACCCACTCCTCCTGCACAGTAACAGGTTCCATCTCACACCAGTTACCGTAAAGCGATTGTAGTTCTTCTGCTTGTGTTTCCAGCACACCGGATAAGGCGAGTAACCCTTTATCACCAACAAAAGCCATTATGGTTGGGGCTAATTCACGTAACGGTCCCGCTAAAATATTGGCAACAACCACATCTGCGGTTAGCTGAGGTTGATCTTTTGGCAGATATAATTCCAACCTATCTTCAACCCCGTTACGTTTGGCATTCTCTTTGCTCGCCTGTAAGGCTTGTGGATCGATATCAATCCCTATAACTTTTTTCGCGCCAAGCTTTAATGCCGCAAGCGATAAAATGCCGGAGCCACAACCAAAATCCACGACAGTTTTATCCGATAAATCTAAACTATCTAACCAGGTTAAACACAAAGCTGTCGTAGGGTGAGTACCTGTGCCAAATGCTAAGCCTGGGTCTAGCATTACGTTAACAGCGTCAGGCTCTGGTACTTCACGCCAGCTTGGACAAATCCAGAGCCGTTGACCAAATTTCATCGGATGAAAATTATCCATCCATTCTCGTTCCCAGTCTTTATCTTCTATCTGTTCAAGCTTGTAGCGCATGTTATCGCCATCCGGATGAATGCTTTTTAAGTACCTTAATACTTTATCCATATCATAACTGGCATCATACAAGCCCATAACAATAGTATTTGACCAATAGATGACCTCATCTCCTGGAAGAGGTTCATAAATGGGCGTATCTTTGGCGTCAATAAAAGTCACGGCTTGTGCACCACAGGCACTTAACCAGTCACTATATTTTTCCGCAGTTTCTTCATCAGCATTTAATCTTAGCTGTATCCAAGGCATGTTCTTTCTCACTCACTATACTTTAGCAGTAGTTTACCTTGTCTATCGGAAAAACTCATTGCTATTTGACGGCGCGCGCGACAAACTTAAACTATCCATGAGTAAGAAGGACGGCTAATATGGCATATCAATATGGTATTAAAGGCTTATTGATTTTAGCCTTATATTGCTCATTTTTCGTTAGTGCACAGCGTTACACCTTTGTTACCGAAGATCTGCCCCCTTTGCAAATTGAAACCAAGGATGGCAAAGCCAGCGGCGCATTAGTCGAACTAATTGAATTACTCATTAATGAAAGCGAAATAAATGGCAAGATTCAATTTTTTCCCTGGGCCAGAAGCTATGAACTGGCACTAGACACTCCCAATATTTTTATTTTTTCAATGTTACGAAGCGCAGAACGGGAAGACAACTTTATCTGGATTGGTAAGATATTTACCATTCGCTCTTACCTCGCGTCGCTAAAATCGAGAACTGATATCAAAATCGATAATATCGAACAGGCAAAGCAGTATTCCGTTGGTTCAATTCGCCACGATTTGGCCGAAAGCTATTTATTAAAGAAAGGATTTAAACCTGGAGAGAACCTTTATATCAGTAGTAAATATCCGGTGTTATGGAGTATGCTCTATAGCGGCAGGACAGATATGGCTTTTACTAACAGTATCGTATGGCAGCATGAAATAACTAAAGCCGGCTTAGATGCCAGTCAACTAAAACTGGTTTATCAAATCCCAGACTTTGCTTCCGATCTCTACTTAGCAGCCAACCGAACAATTGCTCCAGAGGTAATTAATAAGCTCAAAAAAAGCTTGGCACTAATCAAAGCAGATGGCCGATATGATAAGCTATTAGCAAAATGGCATTTACACTAACAGCAAAGCTTAAAATATGAAATATTTCCCTATTTTTCTCACCGCTAACAAACTCAATGTGCTGATCGTAGGTGGAGGTGATGTCGCCGCTCGTAAAATTGAACTGCTATTAAAAACCACTAACATCATCACGGTGATGAGTGAGCAAGTTAATACCAGTGTTGAGCGGCTAATCAATGAACATCAACTCACTTGGTTTAATCATAACTATCAAAACGGCCACTTATCGGCATTTAATTTGGTCATTGCCGCAACAGACGATAATAAAGTCAACGCCGCAATTTCCAAAGAAGCAGAGCAGCACAAAATATTAGTGAACGTGGTCGATCAACCGGAACTGTGTAGCTATATTACTCCCGCAATAATTGATAGATCCCCGATGATCATTGCGATGTCGAGTTCAGGTAGCGCCCCTATTTTATTGCGCATGCTAAGAGAACAAATCGAAAAAGCACTGCCAAATGGTTATGGCAAGCTCGCCGAATTCAGCTATAAATTTCGCGATCATGTCAAAGCGCGGATAAAAACTATCCGAAATCGAAGATCGTTTTGGGAACGAATATTAAGAGGGCCAATAGGCAATGCCATACTAGAGGGCAACAATCAACAGGCGGAGCAGCAACTAATTGCCAGTTTAAAGAGTGAAGTGCCACCACCAATCGGAGAAATTACATTTATCCATACCCTGGATGGCGATCCGGATAAACTGACTTTAGCCGCTCATCGGGAGATGCAATTTGCCGATGCTGTGTTTTATGATAAGCAAGTCAATCAATTATTAATTGAATATATTAGACGCGATGCAGACAAATTCCCTCAGGATATTCCATCTTCAATTTTGATCAATTTTCAGCATGCATTGGAGTTAGCCGAATCGGGCCAAAAAGTCATTTATCTACTGGCAGAGCATCAAGCTTTACCCCACAACTCAGCCCTTGCACTTAGTCATATAACAGTTAAAGAACTGGTAAGCGGAAAATAAACAAAAAAAAGCCTAATTTATGCACAAATTAGGCTTTATACCAATTGAAATAAATATTTAACCCACTTGGTATTAACGTATTCGACGTAAAATGGGGGATTTTACGTGTTTATACCTGGAACAATGTCACAACTAAAAATACTTGAAGGCTTTTTCAACTCTGACTATTAAAGCTGAAAAGAATGGGCTAACCATCAAGTGAGTTCATAGTAATGAAAGAATCCATCACAGTCAACACAAATAAGAATAATTTTTATTTAGATTAAAGTTCTAAACTTACACGGCCTGAATATGAGTTAAATGATTGTCCCATTTTAAATGAGTAAAGCGAGTTTTGAATTCATGCTCTGCCGCATTTAATAAAAATTCATTGGTTAAATACCCTTTACCACTTGAGGCGTATAGCTGATCCGTTTTAGTTAGTCCCGCACCGTCCGCTAATTTATGTTTACTGATAAAACGATTATCAGCTAATGACCATAAGGTGATCAAATCAGCCCGTGGACAACTCACCGCCACTAACTGATTATCATCATCGACACAAATACTGGCAGTATAGTGATTCATCTGTCGCCATAGACTGTCTTCAGCACTAAGTGGTGTTAACTGAGACTCGCCAGAGTGGCTGATAACTAAGGGCACTAAATCAGTTTTTGCTCCCTGATATTGCAAACCGGCAATCACTTTTCCTGACTGACTGACATCCAGGTGCCTGATACTTAACTGCTTATTATCCAGTTGATAACTTTCCAGCACTTTCCCCGATAGTAATGACATATAAGCCAAGTTAGGGTCCATAGTGTCCAGGTTAAGTTTTTGTCTTGGCATATCCGGATGAGTCTTAATGCCCCCATTAGCGATCACTAAAGTTTCATTATCTGGCATCAAGGCAATTTCATGCGGCCCTATACCTCCGGAATAATAACGCGCCAGTTGCTGGTAACTATCAGCATCACGCACTACTATCTGACCTTCCCCGGTGCTGAAATAATTTTCACTGGTTAAAATGACGTGATGCTTCGCCCAATAAACACCATGGCCATAAAAATGGCTATCATTCTCGGGAGTAACTTGCTTAACCACTCTAGCATTAACAAAGTCTACTTCTAAAGCAAACATGCCAGGACGACGAGCAAATACCATGGCGTGACCAGGTTTGTGCGGCAATGCAATAGCGTCATGGCCTCGAGCCGGTAATGCAATTTGATTAATCACATTACCAGCAAGATCAAAGGCAGCAACATAGTGCTGCCCTGCTTTATCACTGCAGGCACTTACAAACCAACTACTCTTTGCTTTAGCACAGCCGAGCAGGCCAAAATTACTGGCAACAAATCCCGCTGCTGCCCCTTGAATAAATAAACGTCTCGAAATAGCCATGTTAAAAACTGTATTTCACTCCTACCATTGCCTGACGAGGTTTGCCTGATCTCGCACCAAATGGGCGACGTGACACCAGTGCCGCTTCATCAGTCACATTATCCAGTTTAAAATACGCTTTTAGCTCAGGGTAAACTTGATACCAGGCAGAAAAATCAAGCTGCTGCAATTGTTCGGTCATCATTCCTTCTAATTCAGTGCCATAACCGGCGGCTTCCGGCATAGCATCCAGGTGTTTAAATAATAAGGCAGCTCGCCAGTTTTCATGCGCCAGCGCAATCTCGATACTCAGTTGATTTTCAGGTAAATATGGCAAAGGGTCTCCCGCTTGCACATGCCCCCACTGTGAGAAATAACTTTGAAATTCGTTTTGAAATTCCGCATCGGTATAGGTATAAGCAATACTAATCGGCATGGTCAAGCTCTGGCTAAGCACAAACTCAGTATTTAGATTAGCTTCAATACCAAACACTTCGACCGCACCACCATTAAATTCCTGATCTAAGGTTTGATCACAACCAGAAGAGAAAGTACAAGTACCTTTCAGGTTTGTATAATCATTAAAAAAACCGATCATCTGCGCTTGCAGGCCATTATCGCTATAGCGTAAACCAAACTCGTAATTCCAGCTTTCTTCCGGATCTATATTGGTTTCCTGACCTGGGCTATTAGGCACATACCCTTTATTAACACCAAACAAAGCACCTAGCTGTTCATTAATACGATAAAACACGCCAAAACCTGGTAACACTACCGTATCTGTTACATCGGTTTCCGTACCTATTAGCTTATCTTTTGCTTCGCCGTTAATATGTTCAACCCGCAAACCAGCAGTGACATTAACATCACCAAAATCTAAGTTAGCATTGATATAACTGGCTATGGCAGTCGCGGTATCTTTATTTTCAATTGCGGTTTGCTGAGCGACTCCTGCCAGCTCTAATTGCTGATTACGCATCAAATACTGATCAGCCCGGTGATGACGGTCAACCTGATCCTGATGAAGTCTCAAACCGATATCCAACGCCAGATCCGCATTTAGCCAGCGACCATCCCAAAGTAATTTTGATTCTATGCCCTGAGAATAATATTGACGATCATTTAAGGTAAAGATCAGGTTTTCCTGCGCTGTTAACGAATCACGCTGCCCGGTTAATACTTCCATAAATAACGCATTTAAACCGGTATCAGGCGAAGATAAAATCGTCTGCATGCTGCGGTTGGTATTAAAGTTATTGAACTTGTCCCAGTCACGGTCAAAATCACGACGATATGCTTGAGTATATATGCTGGTATTACCATCGAGTTCAATATAGTGTGACAGCTGAAACTGATAATGTTCCCAGTCCATTTTATCATTTTGCGAAGCGGCATAGCGGCGATAAGGTGTTTTTTGGAAATCCCCGTCACTAAGGCCAAGGTAACTTTCATGCGACACTTCTTCCGAATAGCCGAGTTTAAACTGCCATAACTGGTAATAATCGCTGTTTTTCGGAGCAAAATTAACTTTCGCTAAAAATTCATTCTTATGAAAGCCGGTATTACCGCCAGTATCCAACTCTTTAAAACCATCTGAATTAATAGTCAACGCTTCGACTAAATAACCGAAAGTACCTAAATCCGTTGCCTGATGATGACCACTGTAATAACCATGCGCTTTTTGATAGTTATCTTCACCATAGGCAAGATCGAGCTGCCCCTGTGCAGGTTCAGCTGTAGACACAATCTGACGCGACAACATATTAATTGCGCCACCAACCGTATTTGGTCCGTATTTGATCGCAGAAGGTCCTTTAAATACTTCTACCTGAGACATTCGTGACATCAGTGGAAAATAATAGGCCGCCGGCGCAGCATAAGGTGCCGGTGCGATCAATATTCCATCTTCCATTAACGCCACTTTGCTACTGCGCTCGGTCGTGGCACCGCGTAACCCTATGTTTGGACGTAAACCATAGCCATCTTCTTCACGTAAATAGACCCCAGGCACAGATTGTAGAACCCGGTGAATATCATCAAATTCAAATTGCTCTAACGCCTGTTGATCAACAATAAACGCCGAACCGGTCGCAGTTTCCAGCTGATTACGCTGTCCAAAAATGCTGATCACTTCTACCTGCTTATCTACTGTTTTTTCATCAGCAGATTTACCGTCAGCATGCTGGTCGGCAAACGCAATAGTGCTAGATGCAGATAATGCCCAAACAAGCGCTTGAGCTAAACTTGAGAACGACTTTTTCACAAGTGTCATAATAAAAATTTCCGTTAAAAATTAACTAAAAGGATTAAATCAATCACCGTCATTAGAGTTAAAACCGATATTGATATCCGTTGCCTGAACAAATTCAGTGGTCACTAAATCACGAAGTTCACGAACGTCCTGTACTAACGCTGTTAAGGTCTCACGAGCCTGCTGCTCATTGAGTAAGTCGGCAAAGTCCCCTTCAAGGCTATTTGCAGTAGCAATAGCATCATCAAGTGCCGCCAGCATGTTAGTTGCTATCGCCTGCTGTTCCAGATGCTCGGTCAAAATATTGTCAAAACCATGACCATTACCAGCATTAAATAGCGCTTTAAATGACAATAAGTTAGCCTGAATACTCGGCAATGCTTGTTCACTTAAAACATATTCGCTAATTTCTGGAATCCCTGGCGCACTGATAGCTAACGGTTTCAAAACTTTTTCATCTTTGACTTTTTCTATTTGTTCGAGCCAGTTAGTCACCAGTTCTTCAACCGCATCCTGATGACCGGTAAAATCACCCGTTCCTGATGAAACTTGCTCAATGTAGTTGCCACCTGTACTCAGCCAGCCCTGATAAACCTCGCTTGAGATATTGAATAAGTTTTCTGAGATGGCGGTCAGTGCCTGACAACGCTTTACCTTATCGCCAGCAGTTAGCAGTGATTGCTCGCCGGTTGAATAAAGCAATAGTTCGAGCGCTGGGATCCCTTGGGCACCTACCGGCTGCCCGGCGACCAGTTCAGCCGTTAATGCATCAGGCTCGAGCAATAGGTTGCCGAGATTACGGGCAACAGCGCCGTTATTATCTGGCCATAGCTGTACTCTGAATAATCGGCTGTTTTCAATAATAGGACCGACCTTAACCCATTGCACCGTTTGCCAGCTTTGGTTGAATTCAGCCCAGGCAGTTTTTACCGATAAAAGATCTGTGCTTGCCGGTGAAGTTAATGCGCAAAATGTCTGGCTAGCATCCACCAATTCTGTTGCTTGTTGTTGCATAGCCAAATAACCGGGCACAATAACATTGGTACTAACGTCTGTCAGCCAGGCAGCAAACTCACTGTCAATAGTCGCTGTAGGTGTTGTTGGGGTAGTAGGTGTGGTCGGTGTTGTTGGACTCGTTCCGCCAGACGAGCCGCCTCCACCACCACAAGCAGTTAATAACGCAGTAACAAGTAAACCATTGAGTACTTTCATTTTAACAGTCATGGAATATCCTATATCGAATTTACAAAACGCACTAATGCCTGGCGCTCTGCTTGATTAAGTTGAATAAAATACTGACGGCTTTGTTCAGCTTCACCGCCATGCCATAAAATTGCTTCGCTAACCGAACGGGCGCGGCCATCGTGTAATAATCTTTGCTCGCCAACAATGTCGGCTTGCAATCCTATGCCCCATAGCGGTGGAGTCCGCCATTCCTGACCAAAGGCATCAAATTCCAACATACCATCAGCTAAATCAGTTCCCATATCATGTAAAGCTAAGTCGGTATATGGCCAGATTTTCTGACCTGCGATAGCCGCATCAGGATAATCCTCTGCAATGTCGTAACTCGGGGTATGACACAAATGGCAACCACTTTGATAAAACAAGGCTCGTCCATGTTGTACTTCTTTTTGTTCGAGATCTCGCGCTGGAGGCACTCCTAGCAAGCGGTTAAAACTTACTACCAAGTTCAGCAATTTGTCCGGAATTTCTACTGAGCTATGTCCGCCTATCTTCGCGGCACGTTGGCAATTAACCTGCTGTTGAGTACAGCTTTCTTCAGTAAACAAGTTATTGGTAATACCGATATCATCACGAAACGCGGCAGCAATTTGCTGTTTAAGAGATGGCTGCTTTGCTTTTAAACCAAAACGTCCAATTAACAGCTCACCGGTTATGACATCTAATACCCGATTATATTTAGCAGAGATACCATCCTTATCACTATCTGCAATATCTTCCTGCTGTAGTAGATCCTGCTCACTGATAGCATCCAGTAGCCCTACACCATAAATATTTGGTGATAAACGTGGCGAAACCGTCACTTGTTCAGGCAAAGGCCCAAACGCCATTTTAGTCAGCTGATAATGAGGTCTGGTTAATTGGTAGTTTTCGCCATCAGCAAAACTTGAACGCTCTACGCTCTCGTCTAACTGTAACCAGGCTTCACCTTGAGGCTTGTGTTGCGCTTCTCCCTGATTAAAACGAATCGCCCTTGGCTGAATTTGCCCACCATAAGCATGGTTATTTGCATAATTGGCAATAGTGGTACTACCAACCCGCAACACCAGTGAAGTAGGCAGTGATTCGCCTGATTGACTCATCTTTCCGCGACTGCCATCACTATGACAGGCAATACAGGAACGGGCATTAAACAACGGCCCTAAGCCATCACGATCTTTAGTCGAACTTGGCGCGATCACCCAGGGGTCACGAAATAATGAAAAACCGGTCCAAAAATCCAGCTGTTGCTGCTTACTGGCCGCTTGCCCCGCAAAAACATAACTACGTTTAGACAAGCGTTTATGGGTCATTTTACCGCCAGGCTGCCACTCAGCCTGAGAAAATTCAGGCACCTCAGTGCGTGAACAGCCACCGGTAAATAAACTCAGCCAGGCTAACAGCCATAAACAACCACTCACTCTCATTGCTTATAAACTTCCCAGGAAAGCAAGTAATTGCTGACGTTCTGTTAATGATAACGCCATAAAAGCTTCTTTACTGGCCTGAGCTTCACCGCCATGCCACAAGATAGCTTCTTCGATGGTGCGTGCCCGGCCATCATGCAGGAAAGTTGATTCAGGATTTACCGTTTGCACTAAACCTAAACCCCATAACGCCGGAGTCTTCCATTCACTACCGGAAGCATCACCTTGAACCAGACCGTCAGCCAAACCTTCACAGCGTTGAACATACAGGCATTGTTCACTATCGTCATGACAAACCTGCTGATCAATCGTCTCCCTGGTAACCTGACAACTTCCGCCCATATCATGCAATAACAAGTCGGTATACGGGAAAATAGTCTGCTCAGACAGCATGGCAATTGGTTCGGCATTGTCTTGCAAACCCGTCAAAGTTAACTGCCCCAAAACACTGCCCGGCGCAATGCCAGTGACATGTCGAGGGGTATGACAACCGACGCAATTACTGGCGAAAAACAATTGGCGGCCGGCCTTGATATCATCTTGCCAGAGATTATTGTCTGCATCATAGCCACGGCGCGCCGGTACCCCTAACACCCGGGTATAAAATTCCACTAATGCAAGTTCGCGATCAGTAAAATCAACCTCTGTACCGACTTTAGATTCCTGCTCCGCAATCATTTGACAGGCAATTTGTTGTTCAGTACAAGGTTCACCAGAAAATACGCTGGTTGAGATACCGATATCACCATTATAGGCACCGGCAGTTTGTTGAAGCACCGTTGGATTTTGCGCCTTATAAGCAAATCGACCAAGCTTCTGCTGACCCGAAACAGCTTCTGTTACCATAGATGCACGGCCAGAAATGCCATCACCATTTGCATCATTTTCATCGGCAAGTTTTAAAATATTCTCGGCAGGGATCTCCGCCAACAGACCAACACCAAAAGCTTGTGGCGCGACACGCGGTGAGAAATGAATATCAGCTTTAAATGGACCAAAACTTAAATCACGAACTTTATAAATTGGTTTTCTCAGTTGATAACCATTGCCATCTGGGTATTTACCCTCAATCATTTGATATTCAACGAATGGAAATGCTTCACCATAAAGTTCAGTACCGTTTACGGAACCATTATGTAGAGATAGACCCGAATCAAAATCTGCTGAAGTAAAGCTTTGTTCAGCAAATGGTTGAATTTGATCGCCATAAACAGGATCTGCTGCGCCAGTGTCATCACCTATTTTAACCAGCATACTTAGCATGGGATCTAAAGGCGTTTTAGGTACTACGCCACGGCCATCATTTTCATGGCACCCCTGACAGGTTCCGGTATTTAGCAATGGGCCAATATCACTGTGTGGTGTACGAAATAAGTGATCACCCGAGGTAAAAAAACCGTCATGCTGAAAGTTATCGGCAATTGCCTGAGGGCGAGTACTGAATGCATCTTTATTAGCTACAAACAAGGTAGCATCACCACCAGCTAAATATTCCTGTTCACTGATTTCATCGGCAACTAATGGCGTCAGGCCACTATGATCTACTATCGGTGTCGGTGTTGGCGGCTCAGTAACTGGCTCAGTCGGCTCAATTGTTTTTCCCCCACCTGACGAACCACCACAAGCCACTAAAAATAAATTTAAACAAACAGCTAAACTCAATGTATTTATACGTTTTTTCACCTTACCACTCACTTTGAATAATTCTCATTTACGATGATAAATAAGCAAAAAATAGGCACTAAGGCCTATTTTTTGTTCATGAAGTATCTATTTAATATTAAATATCTTCTTCAGTATCCTGTCTTAAGTCGTTGGTGCTAACACCTAAGGCATCGATCACTTGCTCGATAACATCAGTTTGCTCTACTAGCGCGTCAATTACAGCGACGACATTTGGCTGATCTATACCTTGTTGAATAAGAACATCGAATGGCGTACCTGTTTTTGCCTTGGTATCGATAACCGCTGCCGCAGCCATGGTTGACTCTAATGCGCCACGTAATTCATTAGCAAGTTCGTGATGACCTTCTTTCACTAATAAATCATGAATCGAAGCCCCTTCAATCACTTCGCCATTGATGCGAACATAAGAGGCGTTATAAGTGTTTTGTACACCCTTAGCGTTTAAGAAAATGTCTCTATGAGTATTATCACTAAAACATGAATGTTCATCTTCCTGCGAGTCAGTCGTTAACGCGATATTGATGCGCTCGCCCGCTAATTCACCAAAACTTAAGCGCCCCATGCCTTCAAGCATTTTTGCTAACGAAACATTACCTCCGGCAATAAAGGCTTGATAATGCTCACCGGCACCCGGTGCCCAGGCGTTTACTACAGGTGTTAAATCCGCAATTAATAGCTCAGTCGCTGCGATCAGATACTGACCTCTACGTTGACAAATTTGTTCATCCGCTGCCATTTGGCCAGAAGTACAACTACCAGGTGTAGTGAAATAATCTGAAACCGGACGCTGACCACCTGATGCATCACGAGGACCAGCACCAGCAAAATCCTGATTTAAATCCTGACCCCATAATAAAAATTCAATTGCATGATAACCGGTAGTGACATTACGCTCGTCTTCACCAAATTCAAAAGTAGAAGTTAATGTCTCGGCATTGATCACCGGAAATTCGGTAATGTTGGCAATAATATTATCAGCTAAAGCATTTGCAGGACTTTCCGGACCGGAATCACCATCAACCACAGGTTCAACATAATCAATGATCGCTTCACCTAGCGGCCAGGCATTTATTTTACCTTCAGGGCCTTCGCCATCTTCAAAAGTGCCATCGGCTTTCAATGCATCGATTGGTCCTTCACGGAAACGATAGACTTCTGTTTGTCCATACGGTTCACGTGCCGCCAGCCAGGCTTGTTTTGCTGCAGTCATAGTTACTTCACTTGGAGCAGCCACTAATTCATTAACCGCATCACGTAAATCCTGCGCACTAATTAGCGCATCAGCATAGGCAGCATAAGCGATATTAGCATTAGTTTTTAAAACATCGTCGCGAGTAACAAAACTGCTAACTCCGTTTGTGCCATTTACGCCAGCAGCACCGGCTTGTCCTGCAGCGCCATCTTCGCCATCATCAACACATGCAGTTAACGACATCGCCATTAGCAATGCAGCGGAAATTTTTGTTACTGAGCTGAACTTCATTGTAAACACCCTAAATTAAATACAAATAAGAATTGGTATCATTAATATTATGGTGTGGATACTAACTAAGTTAAATAACAAGATCAATAAGAATAACAATAATTCTCATTAAGAAAGCGATATTAAGGAAATTTAATGACTATCCAATTGAAAATAGCTCTTAATGGTAAAGGTAGGGCTGTCTTAATAGATCTATTTCTGCAATGAAAACCAATTACAGATAGCAGCTACTAAATTTCCAGCTGCTAATCGCCTGATGCTCACAGCCTCTTGATTATTCGTTGAGCAACAGGAATTACCCCACAATGCAGCACTGGCACATAGAGCTATCGCGATAAAAGAGCTATTTTATTTAGCTTTTAAAACGCCTCTTATGCCAAATACGTTGCCATGCGTGTTTAAAAGGCGAGAAATAAATGTTGATTAGCTTGTCATGCTCAGCGGTTTGTTTACCGATACCGATAGTGAGTTCTTTAACCTGAGAAGCCAAGGTAAAACAACCTGCTATGCGATCCCATATGGATAACGCGGAACCAAAATTTGAATGGCAAAGTCTTGGTTCGTCACTATGATGGATTTGATGCTGCGCCGGACTGATTAGCCAGCGCTCGACTTTATCGCCCCATGACAGCCAGATATGGCTATGACGTAAATTCGAACCCATAATATTAAAGGCAAAGACAAAAATATTAGCGCCGACAATATCAATCATTTTTAATGTTGGACCAAGGAAATAGTAACAAAGACCAACCACAAAGCCCTGAGTTAACGCCATCCGGCAGGCATATAAATAGCTTTCTACCGGATGAGAACGATAAATGGTAAAAGGTGTTAAGACCCGCGCCGAATGATGCACCTTATGAAACTCCCACAATATCGGGATACGATGCAAAATATAGTGTAAATAAAAGCGGGTAAAATCATCAAAAATAAACAAGCACAGTGTAAAAACTATCATCACGGAAGTGGCTGACAGTTGCAGGTACTCTATTTTGCCAAATACAGTTTCCAAAAAGGTTGTTACCCAGATGGCAATCGGTGCCATGGTCAAAATGACCATCGGAAAAAGCGCAGCTTTGATTAGCTTATTGATCACTAACAAGGCGTAATCATTACGGGCAGATTGTGACAGATAGATTTTTTTCGGCATTAAAAATGAGAAAAAGCCGATAGCCGAAGCTGCTTGTTGCTGTTTTTTCGCCTGCAATAAAAACACTGGCACGGCAAGCAAGATGGCAGAAACTAAGTAACCCCAGTAAATGCGCTTATTGGCATCAAACAGGTACTGGGTTAATTCCTGCATATTGGCCGATAGAAAATCAAACACTGTCATTTTACCCGATAAAAACCAACTAATTCGTTAATATTACATCCTCGGCTCTGGCGTCCTGCTTCGCCCTACCTCCTGCATCCATGCAGTCGTATACAGACACGAAATGATGCTCCTGCAATTTCACCATTGCCTGCATGGACGCAGGTACTTAGTTTTTGTCAGGAACAAAAAAACTGACCGTACATCCTATACATATACGCTCCTGTTCGTCCTGAACCCGCGTTATACCGTACATCCTATACATATACGCTCCTGTTCGTCCTGAACCCGCGTTATACCGTACATCCTATACATAAAAAAGGGATAGTGTATTGATCTATCCCTTGTATTTATCCATTAATGTCACTCGCAACTAAAAACTGTACTGATAACCAATAAAGGCTTGCTGTGCTTTGCCTGGTCTAGCACCATAAGGACGGCGACTGATGACTTCCTGTTCATCCATCAAGTTATCAATTTTTAGGTAAAGACTACCATAATCACCTATTTCATAACTGGCAGAAACATCAATCACTGTATGGGCTTCGGCCATTACATCGGAGAGCAAAACATCATCACCCGATGCTTCAAGCATATCATCAACATAACGTACAGTAACGCTCACTTGCCAAGCACTCGCCGCTAACCCAAGATTAAGTGATAACTGATTCTCTGGCTGATAGGGCAAATTATCACCTTTCTCAATAATCCCCCACATTGGAAAATCCGAAGTGAAGGCGCTGGAAAATTCAGATTGAGTATGGGTGTAAGTTAGCGATACTGGCATATCAAACAGGCTATTAAGAGCAAAGCTATGTCCTAGTGTCAGCTCTAAGCCATAAACTACAGCTTTACCACTGTTATACTCTGCATCAAGGTTATCCCCACAACTAGCCGCCGCCGAAAATGAGCAGCTTTCCTTAAGGTTTTTTATATTATTATAAAAAACTACCGCTTCAGCCTGAGTGCCATTATCTTTATAGCGTGCGCCAAGTTCATAATTAACGCTATTTTCTATTTCAACTACCGGATGCTCTTTAGGGCTGGTTGGGATAAAACCTTCATGAACGCCAAAAAACATACCGGCTTTGTCAGAAAACTTATAAAAAGCACTAAAACTCGGTAACCAAATTTTGCTGTGTTTTTCCAGCCAGTCATCTTGTTGCCCTGGCGCTTGATTTTGATATTTTGACTGAAAAAACTCACCACGCACACCCAATGTCATTTCAAGATCATGATAAAATATTTTATCTTTAATAAAGACCGACCAGGCATCTGTTTTCTCTAAATTAGTGGTGGTTGCAATCGTTTCACTGCCATCTGATCGCAACTCAGCACTTTCCATCAAGTAAGCATCTTCGGTATGACGACGCTTAATTTGATCCTGATGGAATCGAACGCCAGCATTGAATTCATGCACCAAGCCGAGAAAGTCATAGTCTAGATATAATTCAGATTGAATCCCCTGAGAATAATACTTGCGATTATTATCACCTAAAATAATTTTCTGATATTCCTTTTCGCTATCGCGAACACCTGTAAGAATTTGATAAAAATCAGTATTGATTTCATCATCAGGATTGGCCAAAATCTCCTGTAAATCACGATGAACTAGACCGTTTTTAAAGCCATTAATTTTATACCAGGAACGTTTAAAATCATTACGATATATCCTGGTAGTAACATCAAACCGCTCATTACCAATAAAGTGCGTCAATTGAACTTGCTGATGTTGCCAATCCATTTTATCTAGCTGGCTGGCAGCATAACGACGATTAGCATTTTGTTGAAAATCTTCATCGGTTAACCCTAAATAAGTTTCATCTGAAATTTCATCAGCGTAAGACCATTTAAGTTCAACTAACTGACTATAACCATTATTCGACAGATCATAATTGAACTTGGTCATCACATCATTTTTATCAAATCCTGTATCACCACCACCATCAAGCTCCTTAAAGCCGTCAGACTGAAGGTGCACCACCTCCACTAAGTAGCCAAATCTACCATTAGTATTACCATAATAACCTTTAGCCTTCTGATAGCCATTACTGCCCAATGAAAAATCAACTTCGCCCTCACTACCATCAGGAATATGTCGGGTAGTCATATTAAGGGCTCCAGCAACAGTATTAGGTCCATACTTTATTGCTGCCGGTCCTTTAAATACTTCCAAGGCGGTCATTTTATTCATCATAGGAAAATAATATGCCGCAGGCGCTGAATATGGTGCAGGACCAATCAAAACACCATCTTCCATCACGGTAATTTTTTTACTACGCTCAGGTGTTGCGCCACGAAAACCAATATTAGGGCGCAGACCAAAACCATCTTCTTCTCTGATATTGACGCCAGGAACGTTATATAACACCCGGTTAATATCATCGAATTTAAACTTTTCCAATTCTGCTTCACCGATTAATGTCGCGGAACCTGATTCAGTCCGTAATTTTTCATCATGGCCAATGATCTGAATACGCTCTAAGTATTCTTTATTCGCCGTATCTATATCACTATCAAGGTTATCTTCGGCAATTGCTCCATTACAAACGCCAGCAATGGCTAATGCCAATAATGATTTGCTTAACTTATAATTCATTAGTCATTATCCCCAGCAGAAGTTTGCGGTAACTCTAATGCTAAGCTGTTGATAAAATCCGTTTTTAGCTTATCTGTCACTTGTTTAATATTTTGGTGTGTTTGTTCAGCTGTTGCAGAATCTGTCACTAATGTTTCCGCTAGTGATGCTTGATAACTCGATGCCTGATTAATAGCGATTTGCACATCAGCAACAATCGCATCCGCAGTATCTTGTGCCTGTTCATCGATAAGGTAATCAACAAAACTAGTGCCAGCATTACCGGTCAGCAACTGATCAAAGCCTTTTAGGTTATTAACAATATGGGTAATCGACTGATGGGCAAAGCCAGACTCAACCGATTCAGGACAAATCACCGAACCACATTCATTTAATATATAACCTAAAGGCTCAGCTAATTTTCCGTCTTTGGTTTTACTATCAAGATAAAACATCGCATCACTGATATGGTTAACCGCATCATGTGGTGTTTCAATATTACTGTTTGCCGTGCCCGCCTGTTTTAGCTGATTAGCATAGCCATCATCTGCCAGCCACAATGCAGTAAGTTCACTAGCGCTATGATGAAGATCAATTGCTACTTCACTGGCAAACTGACAACGAGCAAGCTTACGATAACTTTCCGTTTGATTATTCCAGTTATCCGGCGCGCCCGTTTCACAACTATCCGACAATTCGTCATTAAATAATAAATATTCAAGTGCCGCTAAGCCACGTCGTGTCGCCGTTCTTTTACTAATATCATAAGGCTGACCATTAACTTCGCCGGCTTTAAAAAACACCACATCATAATCAACCGCACATGAATTCACATTTGGCCAAGAGTAAATATTATTTCTCAGCAAGCTATCGTTTTCCAGCAAGGGGCCTAATTGCATCACTTCTGCTTGTTGCCATACTTGCATGGCATCTTGCCATGCCTGCTGTGCAGCAATTTTTTTGCTAGTAAGCTCGGTAGCTTCAATCAAGGCATCGGCATACTGTTCTTCTGCCTGACAATAGCTATCAACTGCAATGCTCTGGCCTTCAGCCTTAACGACAAACTCTTCAAACGTTGGGGTAATGACATTATCAACCAAATTAGTCACTAACTCAGCTTCATTAAAGCTGGTATCTACAGGCGTTGAATTACCATAGCCCTCTCCTGAGTTGCTACTGGTACTTTCTCCACAGGCACTGATAACTAAAGCTAGAGTAACCATAGTGGCTAGCGAACTTTTAGAAAACTTAGCGAACATGATATCCCTTGATTTTATTGTTAACTTAAAACAGTAAAAGCTTGGTACCGAGGTACCAAGCTTTTTCTTTATAATTTTCTTAGTAGCGAAAGAGATTACCAGTTAGTAACATTTTCCGCATCAAAACTATAGGCAGCCGCTATAATATCACGAGCTTGTATCAATTTAGTTTGATATTCATCAACATCTGCTACCGTTAATACTGGCGCGTCGCCAACTAAACCATGCAAAGTTGCAAAGTCTTGATCTGATAACGGCGAGTATGGGTTAAACTGTAACCCTAAAGCAAAACCTTTTAGCTCTGACCAATGTTTAGCCGTATTGCTATAACTAAATTCGTCTGTACCTAATTTTGATAAATCACTGCTCACATCATTGATGTAATGAACAACCGTAGCTGCAACCGCATTTTCCCACGCGTCTATTGCATCTTTAGCATAGCCTTTTAAGGTTTCCATTTGCTCATCAGTTAACGCATGACCAGCATTGTCATTGATCAAGGCACGGCCAGCTAAAAATGCCGACATTGCATCGGTAGTGTAATCGGTTGGATTGGTATTTGACTTAGTCCCACGATCACGTTTTGCGGCATTCACTGAGTTACCAAAATTAAACTCAGCAGTTAAATCAATTTCACCATCGCCATCACTGTCATGCTTGCCATTCCAATCTGCACGGCCATCATCATCAGAGCTCACTTTGCCTGCTAACTCATTATCGTTATATTCTAGATAATCACGGGCAGCTCCAAAATAACCAAAACCTTCGTCAAACTGGTGCTCTAAATTAGTGTATGCTTTGCCAGAAACTGCACCGGTATTATCAGTTAATAAACCTTTGCTGCCTGTTAAATCATTACCATAAACATCAACAGCTTCATGACCAAAATAATCATCAGTGGCTTGTGAATAAGCAACTGACATTAGTAAGAACTTCTGAATTAATTGTTTTAGATCGGTACCGTCAGTATTGATGTAAAACTCGGTAATCGTATCACCGGTATCAGATACACGATTGTTTCCAACAGTTAAGTAATAATCAACGTTATCAGCTAATTGTTCAAAAAACATATCAACTAAGGTTTCTGGTGTAAATGTACCTTGTGTCCCCCAACCAATAAATGCATCACTTGCAACATCTTTATTACCCCAAGCTTTGTGCTGTCCTTTCTCATCGCGACCAGCTATTTTCCCTACCAAATTTTTGTGGCTGCCCGAAATATCTGTAATAAAGCCTTGCTTGGCACCTGAGGTAAAAGTGATCGGGAAGTTATCGTATTGCTCTTCTGTGGTGCGGAAGAATTTGTTTAATCTGTCTAACACATCCTGTTTTGAAGTAATAATATCGTCTTCAACTTCAGTTTTTAAGGTACTGCCGATGTAATTGTTTAACTCGGCAATTAATACGTGACGAGCAATTTGTCCTGAATATGAAACACTTGAACCGTCTTCAAATTTGCTAGCAAAGCTATACGTATCTAGGACATCATTAACGTCAATAGTTAGCTCTTTGGTAAATGACAAACCACCGTTATCAGTCACAGTAACATTCACCTTGTGTGATGTTGCTTGTTCAAAGTTTACTTGTTTTCCTTCGGCTAACATTAGTGTACTGCCATCAACAGTAAATAGCTCACCTTCAACAGTATAAGTGAACGTATCACCACTGTTTGCATCTGTTGCCGAGAATACACCGATTTCAGCACCTGCTACGTTTTCGTCAACACTGTTAGCGCTAATTGAAATATCTGTTGGTGCTGTATTGCTTGGCGTTACCGGAGTATCTTTTTTAGAAGAACCACCACCGCCACATGCGGTTACTGTAAATAAAGTCACTAAGGTTGATGCTAATAAGCTTTTCTTGAATGTCATGCTAAATCCTAACTGGCTTAGTATATTTTTTGTCATAAATTGTGTGTCGGGGATGCTATCACAAACCGACACACTAATACAAATGAGAATGAATGTTATTTATAACAGTGTCACTATTATTTGATCTAAAACAATAATTTAAACATGTGCGTTCAACTCAAGAGATTAAAATGACAGTATTGCTCCCACATTATTAGCTCAGCACCTTGCCAGAACAAAGCTCATTAAAGCCCAGACATTTCACTGCTGGGCATTTAATAGTTTTAAGGTTTATTAATGTAAAATAAGTGACAATTAGCTATGGTGTAATACCAAATTGTTTTTTCAGGCTAGTAACTTTTTTGACGGATGCCGGTTGCTTCATTGTTCTTTGACTTAGCTTACGCTGTGCCAAGGTTTTTTCACCATTAAGCAATAACGCTTCGACATAATTTAAATAGATTTCTTCTTTCACATTCTGCTGATTAACGGCACGCGCCAAGTGCTGCACTGCCTGACCATAATCTTTTTGTGCCAGATAAATACGCCCAGCAGTATCGAGCACATCAGGCATCTCAGGTCGAATCGCTAACGCCCGCTCAGCGTACTCTTGTGCCTTATCAAGCTGCTGACGTTCCAGATAGAAATACGCCAGATTATTTAAGGCAATAAAGTTTTTGCTATTTAAGGTTAACGCATGCTCATAGCTTTTAATCGCGCCATCAACATCATTGGCAATTTGCAACTGTGCATACTGCATTAAACTTTCACCATCGCTAGGATGGTCTTTTACATGCTCGGCTAAAAACTCTCTCGCTTGCTGTTGCTGCCCTAAATTACGTAAACATAGCTGTATTAACCTTACATTACGTGCTGATGGTTGTGCCTGATAAGCCGCTTGCAGATTAGGTAAGGCATCTTTAAATTGCTCGTCCGCCAGTTGCAGTTGACCTTGTAACCCTTTAGCAAACGGTGAAGTCTTTGCTTTATCTTCAAGTGTGGTAAATGAAGCACGCGCTTGCTCAAGTTGCCCTTTAATTAACTGAAAATGAATATTAAATAAACGAACTTCAAGGTTATTTTTATCTTTTTGCAAATAATCACTACTGATCACTAATGCTTTGTCATATTTCCGCTGACTGTTGAGCAGCACCAAATTACTGATCACTGCTTCTTTATTATTTGGCTCAGCTTCCAGCCACTGCTGATTTAAACTAGTCAGCTGATCATATTGTTTCGCTTGATAATATGCCTGGCTGAGCGTTTGCCAGTATATTTGTGGAGCTCCCTCTTTTGGAAAGTCGCTCAGGGTATCTATACTGTCCTGATATTGCTTTTGATAAAGATACGCTTTCGCCAGTAACAACCGTAATGCTTGATTGTCAGGATTTTGTTGCTGCCGAGATTGAATTAACTGAAAAGCTTGTTGCTGGTTGTTATTAGCAACGGCAAAGGCATAGTATTTTACTAAAGCACCGATATGGTTAGGTTTTTCAGCCAAAATATGTTCAATACTTTGTTTGGCACTTGGATAATCTTTTTCAGCAATCGCAAGTTCCGCTAACGCCATATGCGCACCAACATACTTTGGATCTTTCGCTAATATCTGTTGATATTTCTGCTTTGCTAATGCTTTATTCTGTTGATGCACATACACGGTTGCTTCTAACATTAACGCTTGGAGATCACCACTATCATCAGCTTGCCAACGCTTTGCTAGCTCAAGCGCTTTATCATATTGCTTAGTTGATAAATATGCGGTTGCGAGTGTTTGCCGGGTAAAAGCTTGCTGCGGCTTTTTATCTAAAGCTTGCTCTAACTTAGCAATACCAGAAACGTCATTTAATGATAATTTCAATAAGCCTAAACGAGTCAAGTCTGCCGCTGATTCAGCTGTTAGTTCATCAGACTTTTCTAAAATCATTTTTGCTTTATCAACATCGCCACTTTTTATCAGGGCTAGGCCTACCGTTGATAATAAGGCATTGTCTTTATCAGATAAGCCTTCCAATGCTGCCATCGTATCACCGGCTTGTTCACTTAACCCCAACCGTAACTGACTAGCAGCCAGCATACGTAACGCTTCATGATCTGCGGGCAAATCTTGTGCAATCAGAGAAAGATGCTGATGAGCTTGTTCAAAGTCATTCATCTGGTAGGCTGAATAACCAGCGAGTAATCGTAATGCTGGATCGTCTGGCGTAGCAATAATTGCCTTTTCCGTAAACGCCAGCGCACTGGCCATATCTTTGGCATTGTAACGAGCAATACCTTTCAGCTGATTCAATAAACCATTGTTTTCATTAATCGCCAACAGTTTGTCAATTAAAGGTTCGGCTTCTTCAGTGCGATTCAGCTCCACTAATAACCGAGAGGCAACAAACGTCACTTCATTATCTTGAGGGTAATGTGACAAATACGCTAAATAAACGTCTGCTGCTTGAGCTAGTTGCCCGGTCCGAGCAAACAAAATTGCTTGTAATTTTAACGCATCTCCTTGCTTGGGGTGCTCCTTGATAATGGTCGCTAATTGCTCTAGTGCAGCATCCGTTTGCTCTTTTATCACTAATGAATAAACAAAGGCCAATTGTTTAAAAACAGATGCCGTCTCTAATAACTGAATTTCTTCGATTAAGGCATTAACTTTCTCTTGCTGATCCAAGCGAAACATCGCCTGTAGCTTATAAAACGCTACTTCCGCCGATTGCTCTGCCGACAGGCCATCGTCTTTATGTGGTAACTCTAACAGAGCGACATCTGAGCGGGACTTTTGATAAGACTTAGATAATAAAGGCAGTACTTTTGCACTTGGATACTTGAGTTCTAGCGCCTTATTAAATTCTTTTTCGGCACTCTGAAAAGCACTTTGCGCAAGATAAATTTTACCTAATAAAAAACGCGCTTCTGCTAATTCAGGTGATTGTTTAATCGCATTTTTTAACTCTATTGATGCCGCCTGATACTCTTGCTTATCCATTAACTGCTTCGCTGAGTTGAGGTATTCATCACTCGACTTATCGGAGCAGGCAGCAAGTATCACTATACTGATTAACACTAAAACACGAGCTAACATTCCTTTATCCCTTCTTATATTAATAAATTTGCTCTAGGAGTTGTTGAACTTTCAGTTTATAACTCTGGCCTTCCTAGAAAGCTCAGCAACCATTAATAGATAATAACAACTTTTTCTTATTGAGCCTATGTTATCAAGTATTAACTTAAAATTTACAATTTGACCGAAGAAAAAATAGCAAAAAGAAAAGAGAGAGTAATACAGGAAGGTAGGTGATACAGCTTAGTATTATGGCTGTACCACCTCAAAAGTTCGCGCCTTAAGAATAGTACACTTTCGTTGGGATGGTTAACACTTTACTGCCAACACGTTTCAAAGTGTAATAAATCAAGCTAAACAAGCCGATCACTAAAGTAATAACAGTAAGTGAGACCGCTGGCTGACTGGCAAAATTACCCAATTGAAAACTTAAACTTGCCATCAAATACGCCAACGTAAAACTCCATAATGCAGCAAAGCTTGCCCATTTCGTTCCCACTTCATTTTTAATCGCCCCCATAGCAGCAGCACAAGGAGTATACAACAAGATAAATAACAAATAGCTAAAGGCACCTAATTGCCCAGCAAAAGCGAGTTGCATAGTGGTTAAAGTTGATACTGCTACTTGCTGCTCCTGCGCCGCGATCTCAATATTAGAGACATCACCTATGTCAGTACCTAATGGATCATCCGGTTCAATACCCAATAAATTTTCTTTAATACTTGCCGTGGCATCCTGCCAAAGCTCAGACAATGGTGCGAGTTGTGCCTGTCCTGCAGTTTTCGCCGAATATAAACTGTTAAAAGTAGCAACTAATGCTTCTTTGGCAAAGATACCAGTAATAATACCAACACTGGCCTGCCAATTATCTTCTTTAACCCCCATAGGTGCTAATAGCGGTGTTATCACCTGAGCCCCCTGACTCAAAATAGAACTATCAGTATCCTGATGACCAAATTCACCATCAGTTCCAAGAGAATTAAAGAAATTTAAGCAACAAACAACTATAACGATTGTTTTTCCCGCTCCGGTGATAAACGAGCGGGTACGCTGCCATACCCTTTGCAGCAAGTAACCTATTTTTGGCATTTCATACAGTGGTAGTTCCATAATATTATCTGAACTACGCCCCTGTAATACGGTAGCTTTCAATAACAAACCGGTAAACACCGCCGCAGCAATGCCAATAAGATAGAGTACAAAAACAATATTTTGCCCTGACTCAGGAAAAAATGCGGCAGCGAATAAAGCATAAACCGGTAAACGGGCACCGCAAGACATAAACGGAGCCATCATCACTGTGGTAATGCGTTCCCTTTCACTATCTAAAATTCTTGCCGACATTACTGCTGGTACAGTACAACCAAAGCCAACAATTAACGGCACAAACGCTTTCCCTGGCAAACCAACTTTCTGCATTATGCTATCAACAACAAATGCCGCCCGTGCTAAATAACCGCTACTTTCCAATAGCGACAAACCGATAAATAAACTGGCAATAATAGGAATAAAGGTCGCCACCGTTTGAATACCGATGCCAACACCTTCAATTAAGGTCAACAGCCACTGCGGCAGGCCATACTGACTAAGAAACTGCGTTGGGTAATCGACAAAAATCGCGCCAGCCAAAATATCAAAAAAATCAATAAATGCCCCGCCAACATTAATGGCAAACATAAACAATAGATACATCATGCCGAGAAAGACAGGAAAACCCAGTGCCGGATGTAAAATAAAATGATCGATTTTATCACTCAAGCGTAGCGAGCTGCTGTAGCGTAAATTCGCTTGTGCCAGTGCGGCATCAATAAAATGATTACGGATATGCATGATCTGAGTAAGATCTGACTCACACTGACATTTGCCATGCTCTGCTAGTAAACTCTGTTCATATGCCAACAAGGTCAGTGATTGCTCACTTAACTTATCAGCAAGAGCTTTATCCGGCTGTAAAGCGATAGGAGGTTGTGACAAATGTTTTAAATTATTAAGTGCAGCGAAAACATCCGTTATTGTCTGGTTAGCCAGACTATTGGCACGGATCACCGGACAACCTAGCTCTTTAGCAAGTGCGCTAATATCTATGTCTTGTGCTTCTTTACGGTCCGACTTATTTAACACCACCAGCATCGGCAGACCGAGTTCTCTTAATTGAGTCGTTAAATACAATTGCCGCTTAATTTGTGTCGCATCAACAACATTAATTAAATAATCGATCTTATTGTTAGCAAGAAAATCCAAGCTAATTGACAAGTCCTGACTCTGTTGTTCTCGCTTAGCTAATGATGAAATCCCTGGTAAATCTGACAAACGAGCACTTTGGTTAGCAAAGGAGCATTCTCCCTGCTTAACTGAAACCGTGACACCACTCCAGTTACCGGTTTTTTGTTTTTCTCCGGTCAGAGCATTAAAAAGTGTCGTTTTACCGGCATTAGCAAAACCAACTAACGCAAGGTGTAAATTATTCGACATTACACTAATTCCACATTTATTTGCTTAGCAATATCTGCAGGTATACACACTTTCGTACCGTGCAAATAAAATGCTAATGGTCCATTAAAAGGCGCTCGATGAGCTAATGCAACCTCGGAGCTAAGAGAAAAACCTTGTTCAATAAGTTTAGTAGTGAGTTCTATATCAGTAGGCAAAGTCTTAATTCTTGCTTTTTGTGCCGCCTTTAATTGTTGTAACGTCATCTTCACACACCAACAAATAATAATGATTATCATTTATTTTAACGAAATTGATAAAAATCAACAATGATTAATTGCAGGTAATTTGATCTACTTCATATTAATTAATTGTATTGCTAAACAGGCTTTTACGGCTAAGCTTTAATCAGTAATATAGCAATGTTGTCATCTTCAACTAAGTAGGTTAACAAATATGCATGGAAGGCGTTCATTTAACTTGCTGATAATCATTTTATTCTTCTCGTCAACTTGTTTGGCAACGGATACTATTGAACTGACAATAGTGACCGAATACTCTCCTCCGTATCAGGAACTCAGTTCTCAAGGTGTAGTGACAGGCTTTACCACCGAAGTCATTAAAGCAGTGCTTGCTCAAACCCCATTCCACTACCAAATTAACATCTACCCCTGGTCACGTTCATTTATGATGGCAAAAGAACAGCCGAATACTTGCATTTATTCGATGGCGCGTAACCCACAGCGCGAACAGTATTTTCAATGGGTAGCACCGATAGTCACTACTGTTGATTACTTTATCGGCTTATCTGAACGTTCAGACATTAACATTCAAACGATGGCTGATGCCAAAAACTACAATGTGGCTGTGCTAAAAGATGATCGCACTTATGAGATGCTGATTAACCAAGGCTTTATAAAAAATAAGAATTTATACGTCATCAATAATACCTATTCTATGTTAAAGCTACTGCTTATCAGAAAAGACATTGATTTAGTGTTGGCTGATAGCATTAATATTGAATATCGGGCGAAATACCATGATATAGATCCCAGTAAATTTCGCTCTTATTACAGACTCAATCAGCAGCCAATAAACTTATACCTAGCCTGTAGTTTGAACACTCCAAAAGAAATAGTAAAAAAACTAACCAGTGCCATGCAGTTAATAATGCGTAATGGCAGCTATCAGATAATACACAAGCGCTGGCATAAAAATTAATCGCCGAATATAAGTAACTATGACGTAAAAGCTAAAAATATTTTAGCTATAGTGTAATAAAGCATGCACCTGTGCCACTAACTAACCAAATGAATCAGTCAAAATAGAATATCAATGGGAAGCGACTTTTACCTACAATCAATACTGCCCTATGCAGGAATTATCATTAAAATCTGCCGTGCTTATACCAATAACCAGGAAAACTTTGAAGATTACTATCAGGAAGTCTGTTTACAAATTTGGCGCAGCAGAAATAATTTCAATCAGGAATCTGACTGGTCAACCTGGATATATCGTATCGCTTTAAATGTTTGCCTGACCCAATTAAAGCGCCGCAAAAAAGGTGATAAGCAGCTAGTATCAGATGTTCTGCCTGAAGAAGTCATCGACGACAGCAAAGTATTTGTCAGTGACGAAATTAATCAGCTTTATAACGCGATAAAACACTTATCGGAAATCGACAGAGCAGTAATTTTGCTTTACCTCGAAGAAAAAAGCTATGCCGAAATCGCCGATATTATTGGCACTAATAGCAACAACATCGGCGTGCGTATAAAGCGCATTAAGAGCCGGTTAAGTAATTATATTCAGCAGAAGGAATGTTCAGATGACTAAATCCATCGAAACCATGTGGAAACAAGGCTTTATCAATGAGCCACATTTAACAGCACCTAAGATCAATAACTTATATAACCGTAAATCACAAAACATGGTGGATAAACTACAACATATGTTTGCAATTAACATTAAAGCCATTGTCGTTGGCAGCATAATAATGCTGTTAATGATGAGCCTGATAGGTGCGCCCTGGCTTGGCTTATACATCTGTGTGCTACTCGCACCGCTAGTAATGATTGCCAAAAAGGAACTCAACAAATCATACCGCCTATCTAAAGGGCAAAGCAGCTATGATTACCTGATCAACTTTGATCACTGGTTACAAAGTTCAATTGCCAACTATGCACGCTATTACAAAGTTTTTTATCCAATGTTTTTTATCGGTATGGCAACTCAGGCAATCATCAGTAACGCCGGTGGTAAACTTATTTCCCTGTTAGTACAAACGCTGCCAACTAATATTATGTTATTTGGGTTGCCCTATTATCTTGTACTTGCGTTAATATGTTTGCTCTTGGTGATCACTAAATATGCAGAAGCATTTTATCGCTGGGATTTAAACCTGATATATGGTCAGCAGTTTAAAAAGCTAAAAGAACTGATCACGGATATGGAAGAGTTACGAAACGAGCCGCAATAAACCTCGCAGTACCTATCGCCTTATAAATGCACCAAGATAGATTGCTGATCTTTCTTGGTCATTTTACTAACCACTAACAAATAAGAATTATCCATCATTCGTTCCAGCTCCCCCTGAGGGATTGAGCCATCAAGAATCACAGTATTCCATTGCGCCTTATTCATATGATAGCCGGGGAGCACTGATGGAAAAATATCTCTAAGCATCACCGCTTCATCCGGATCGCATTTAAGGTTAATACAATAATGCCCGGCCATTTTACCGTCGGTATCTTTTTCCGACCCTTTACCCAGCGCTAACGTGGCAAACATTTTGTTCTTAACGCGAAATACTTTAACGTCTTCACCGAAGGGAAAATCAAAGCGGGTTTCCGGTTTAGCTAATAAATATTTCTCTGCCGCAAGATAATCCATAAAATATCAATCCTTAATCAACATCAAATTACCGTATTATTGATAGCATTATTTTCTTAAGGTTAGCAATATCAACAGATAAATAAAAAAGCCAGATAGCTAGGCTAACTGGCTTTTCATACATTGCATCAGCTTAGAAACTATAAGTCACTTCCGCCCAGGCACTAACACCTTCCGCTGGTAAACGACTCATTACCGTAATATCGGTTTCCTTTACCCGGTTATAGCCGCCTAAATGACGTTGATAATTTTTATCGAAAATATTATCAACGCCAACACGTAGCGTCAGAGCAGAATTAATAAAATACTGCAGATCTAAGTTGGCAATAGCATAACCCGGAGTCTGCTGTTCATCATTAGTACTGGCAACCTTATCTTGCTCTGTTGCAGCAACAACCGTGGCATTTATCAACCAGTTTTCTGCGCTATAACTAGCAGTGAGATGACCATTTAATGGCGCAACACGATATAAGTTATCACTAATATCCCGACGCTGACCGCGAACATAACTAGCAACACCAGATAATGAAAACTGTTTATTCAGCTGATAACGCCAGTTGACATCTACACCCGATAATTTTGCATCAACATTGGTAAACTTTAGTGGATTATCATCTTCCGCCATCATCTTGGCCATCATCCTTGCTGACATATCCGAGATAGAAAGTGATGTTCCTTGAATATAATCATCAATATTTTGATAGAAAACATGTGGTGCAATCGAAAAATCAGCACTGTGATAATTTAATCCCAAGTCTACTTGATAAGCCGTTTCTTCCTTTAAATTGATATTACCAATATAAGTATTGCCGTCAGCCAAACCACCGGTTGACTCCATCGGCGTCCATAAATAACGTTCCTGATAAGACGGTGCCCGGGTTTTAACCCCAAGCCCTAAATTTACTGACAAGGTTTGTGAAACTTGATGATCGACATTAAATGCAAAATCAAACAAGGTATCAGAAACAGCACGTTCACCATGATTAAAATCATCTCTCAGGTCAATCGCAAGTTCAGCCATCGATGGCATAGACATCATCGCCATAGACGTCGCCACAGGATCAGCATCTGCCGCGATATGTTTGATACGTGCGCCTAACTGCACGCTAGTAGCACCGTATGCTTGCTGCCATTGCGCATAAAGCCCAATGCGATCATCCTCTACCCCATTAAAGTTAACCACTTTAAACATGGTATTATTAGGATTAGTGATCGCAGAGTCATGTTTCGCTAAATAGCCATCGAAACCAAGCTCAAATTCACCAAACAACAGTGTTCGAGATAAAGCAAAGCTAAAATCAATGGTCTTGGCTTTGGCATTATTGCGACGATGTTTCATCGGTTCATCATTAGAACGCATCAAAAAGTTGGTCATACCATGGTCAGCATCAACAAAGCCAATAGTCCATTCACCCTGCCACTGAGCTAGAGCAAACTTACCATCAATACTTGCCCTATGGCTAAAAATATACTCAATATCCATTGGCAATGCCGGTGTGCCGGAATCCTGGGTATCGGTATAGTGATAGCTAAAACCAAGTTCAGAACTATTTTTGTTAAAGCGAATATCGCCACCAAACTGGCGCTTTTGAAATTCTGTTGGGCGAACTTTTAATCCGGCACCACTATCAATATCATTCCCTGATTGCATATTGCCATAGAGCATTAGCCCGAGATCATTCCTACTCAAGTTAATCACAGAAGAGAGCGTATCAGCACTATTATTGGTACGATATCCAGCCTGAATATCACCAACAACAGCTAGTTGATTTTGTGACATCACTTCCGCTTTACGCATATGTACGGCAACCGAACCAGCCAGGGTATCAACACCAGCCGATACTGGTGTAATCCCCCGATATACTGTCATCGAATCAACAATCAGTGGCGTTGAATAACTTAATGGTGTATCCATGGCATTTGGCCCGGCCCCAATAACTGGATGACCGTCTAATGTTGTGGCGATTCTGTCACCATACAATCCACGATACTGAGCAATACCTGTTATCGGGCCATTACCGTTAACATTTGCTCCTGGCACTGACATTAACCAGTTTGCTAAATCAGGCTCACTAGTTTTACCCTGTGCATATTCCTGATAACTGTCTAAACCATGAAGACGTTGATGAGTGATAGTGATCACTTCAAAATCCATCTCAGGCTCTGGCGCATCGTCTGCAAATGCGATCACTGAATGACTCACCAGAGCTAAGGTGACTAATCTAACCGCAAGTGCACAAGGTTTTACTGAAAACGACATATTACCAACTTACTTCAATATTTAAATTGGCTTTATTTTTCATTAAATTGCGAGCATGAACAAAGGAAAATCTTAAATATGCGACAATATGTCGCACCTGTGGCGACATTTAATTGACTTAAATCAAAACTGTCAATTCAAGACAGATTTTCAGCCAGTAGCTGCGGCATTTATCGGCTTTAATTTCGCCGCAACAAAGGCTACCATAACGACCGTTTTATCCTTCTTTAGTACAAATGCTTTGTTACACAGTATTACTGGCATTTATAGGATAAAAGGTGACAATTAATCTAACGGTGGCACAATAGCAGCGCATAGTAAAAAAAGGATAATCGATGAAAGGTTTAATTAGCTTAGTGCTAATCTTAATGAGTAGTATATCTAGTGCCCAACAACAAGCAGAATCCATTTTTAAACAGCTCGCTCCTTCTTTGTATCAAATACGGTTAATAGATAAAGCCAGTGGTGAGAAGTCTTCGATTGGTTCCGGCTTTCAAATTAGTGCCGACGGTTTAATTGCCACCAACTATCACGTAATTTCAAGCTATGCCCGCCACCCGGAAAAATATCGCATTGAATATTTAGATCATATCGGCAACAAAGCAAACCTGAATTTAGAAAGTATAGATGTTATCAATGACTTGGCGCTGGTAAAAAGAGATGTTGAACAAGCTATGCCATTTTTTGCCATCTCAGAAACCGTACCAACCAAAGGGGAAGAGCTTTTTTCCCTCGGTAATCCTCATGATTTAGGTATGATAGTAGTTCCCGGTACTTATAATGGCCTGAAAAAAGAGTCGTTTAACGACCGCATTCACTTTACCGGCTCAGTTAACTCTGGCATGAGCGGCGGCCCGGTAGTCAATAAAGCGACAGAAGTAGTTGGTATTAACGTTGCCACATCCGGCAACCAAATCGGTTTTTTAGTGCCACATGATAAGCTGGTGAACCTGATCCGTAATTATCAGAACGATCAGTCATTAACCATTGACCAACAAATGAATCAGCAACTTAATGACTATCAAGAAAACCTGATCTCCCGATTATTGCAAAGTGACTGGCAGCTTAAAAAATTGGGGGAAGCAATGATCCCAACAATAGATGTCCCCTTTATCCGCTGCTGGGGCGAATCGAATGCTGACAAAACAGATGCCTTAATGATGTTAGCCGTAGCTAATTGCTCATTAGAAGAAGATACCTACATCACCCATAACTTTTTCACCGGTTCATTGGAAATGGAATTTCGCTATTTGCATGCTAAGCAACTCAGTAACATTAAATTCTATCAGTTATTTCAACGACAAATTTCCCGGGTAATGCCAGGTAACAAAGCAGGAAAAGACGACGTCACCGAATTCGCCTGTCAGCATGATATCGTGATGCCTGACAATCAACGCATTAATAATAAAGCCATTTTATGCACCCGCGCCTATAAAGATTTTGCCGGTCTGTATGACATTTTATATTTAGGTATATCTATCGACAGGAACGAACAGGCATTACTGAGCCACTTCACCCTAGCCGGTGTGTCACAAAAAAGTGCTCAGGCTTTTACTAAGCAATTTATGGAGTCGGTCTCATGGAAATAATCATTGAAGAAATCAGCCGTGGCCATAAACTCCTTGGTCGTCATAAATTTGCCCAGCAATCCGTTACCATAGGCCGCGGCTATCACAGCGATATTATATTATCTGATCCCCACGTCTGCGCTGAACATTTAACTATCGACTATGATGGTGAAAATTGGTTGATTAATGATAAGGACAGCATTAATGGTTGTTTTCTTGATGATGGGAAAAAGCCAGCGGATGGTCACATTGTCCACTCAGGAGATGTTATCACCATAGGAAAAAGCCAAATTCGCGTGGTTTTTCCTTATCACCCTGTTGCCACCAGTATTACCCTGAGCCCGTTTGAAAATTTAATTAATCTGGCAAAGCATCCAGTAGTACTAGGCGTTAATATTATGTTTTTCGCTCTGCTAACCGGCTGGTTATTCTTTTTAAGTAACCCAAAAGAAACAAACTTTACCCAGTTATTAGTGCCATCGGTTGGACTAACATTAATGTTTGCTGTCTGGCCGGCATTAGTGTCACTGATTTCTCATTTAACCAAGCATGATGCCCGAATATTCACCCAATTAGGCATTTGTTTTATTTTTTATAACCTGACTTGGCTCAGTGACTTTATTGAAACCTTAGTGCGTTTTAACAGTTCAAGTGCTTCAATTTTACCTTATGTCGTCACGTTACTACCTATCGTTATTGCCTTTTGCCTGTTCTGGCTCAATGCTTATATCGGCTTTCATATGACGAAGAAACGTCGTTTAGTGGTTGCAGTCTGTTTAACCAGCCTATTATTTGGCGGCAGCTTCTTAGTACAACTGAGTAAAAAACCAGAATTTAGTATTCGGCCACAATTTGATGCGACACTGCTAATACCTGATTTGCTCATCGCCAAAAGCACTGATGTTGACAACTTTATCAATAATTCTAATAAACTATTTCAGCAAGTAGATAAAGCCAAACAGGAAAAAGACTAGCCGGTGTGTTCAGAACTGGCAGTAATAAAAAAGGGCGAAACTAGTGACTAGTTTCGCCCTCTTGTTAATCATTATTTTTACGGCTTAGTAATAAAACCGACCGCATCATATACAGAGGTTAATACCTTACTGGCACGCTCAGACGCTTTTTCTGCACCACTACGCATCACTTGTTCCATAAAGGCTCTGTCTTCCCGATACTGGTGGAAACGCTGCTGAATAGGTTCAAGCATAGCAACCACAGCGTCAGCAACATCACCTTTTAAGTGACCATACATTTTATCTTCATACTGAGGTACCAGGTCAGCAACCGATTGCCCTGTGCTACAAGACAATAACGATAAAAGATTAGAAACACCCGGCTTTTCGGCAACATCAAAGTAAATCCGTGCCTGTTCATCAGAATCAGTCACCGCACGCTTAATCTTCTTGATAATTTTCTTCGGCTCTTCTAATAAACCGATAAAGTTTCCAGGGTTAGTATCCGACTTAGACATTTTTTTCAGTGGATCCTGCAAGCTCATAATACGAGCACCGTGCTCTGGGATATGTGGCTCAGGTACAATAAAAATATCACCGTATAAGTTATTAAAACGAGTCGCTATATCACGAGCTAGTTCAAGATGTTGCTTTTGATCATCACCTACCGGCACCTCATTGGCACGATACAAAAGAATATCTGCCGCCATTAATACTGGATAAGTAAATAAACCAGAATTCATATTCGCTTCAGACTTTTTCGACTTATCCTTGTACTGGGTCATACGATTAAGCTCGCCCATCTGGGTATAACAATTAAGTACCCAGCTTAATTGCGCATGCTCAGGAACATGTGACTGAATAAAAATAGTGCTTTGCTCAGGATCTACACCACAAGCCAAGTATAATGCCAAACCATCTAAGGTAGCGTTACGCAATGCTTCAGGCTCAGGACGCACTGTAATGGCATGTTGATCGACCAGCATATAATAACAATTATGACTGGTTTGCATATTTACCCATTGCTTAATTGCACCTAAGTAATTACCTATGGTTAATTCACCTGACGGCTGACAGCCACTTAATACAACAGGTTTTGACATTTCTATTTACCTAATCATCTCTATTTAATAAAAATCGGCTAGCCGATTACTGTTAATTTGATACTTTTGCTAATTCGGCGCGCATAGCATCAATTGCAACTTGATAATTTTCCTGAGAAAAAATCGCCGAACCGGCGACAAACATATCGGCTCCGGCTGCCGCTATTTCAGCAATATTATCCGCTTTAACACCACCATCGACTTCCAAACGAATATCACGACCACTGGCGTCAATTAATTCTCTCACCCGCTTTAGCTTATCTAATGTTGCTGGAATAAAAGACTGCCCACCAAAGCCTGGATTAACCGACATTAATAATACGACATCGAGTTTATCTAAGACAAAATCCAAGTAATGTAAAGACGTTGCAGGATTTAATACCAAGCCCGCTTTACAACCATGATCTTTAATTAATTGAATAGTACGATCCACATGTTCACTGGCTTCCGGATGGAAAGTGATAATATCAGCACCCGCTTTCGCAAAATCAGGAATAATACGATCGACTGGTTTTACCATTAAATGAACATCGATCGGCGCGGTAATCCCATAATCTCGCAACGACTGACACACCATAGGGCCGATGGTTAAATTAGGCACATAATGATTATCCATCACATCAAAGTGAACAACATCTGCTCCAGCTGCTAAGACATTAGCAACATCGTCACCCAGACGAGCAAAGTCTGCAGATAATATTGAAGGAGCAATTAAATATGAAGACATGGTTCTATCCAGCCAAATTAAAAAACTGCGCTACTTTACCTTAAATAGTGTCATTAATCGACCTTGATTAGCTTAGCCGATAGTGATTTTATCACGCACTTTTTTAGCACATACTGAGCATTAGTTGCACCAAGTTAGTACAAAACAAACATCGAGCGTCGAATTAAAAAAATCAAACAAATGCTATTTTGTTGTTTTATATGAAAAATCCTCTAAACTTATGAAATAGTCTTCGATAGGCACTTTATTTGCTGTTTTATCGCTAACAACAATAAACTTAGTGAGTCCAAAATGAAAAAAACACTATTAACCCTCGCACTTTCTTCTACCCTATTAGCAACACCTATGTTTGCTTCTGCCAAGGGAGAGTTATCTGCAAATGTCGCAGCCACCAGTAACTATTTATGGCGTGGCTTAGAACAAACTGGCGGTAAAGCAGCGATATCTGGCGGTATTGATTATGCCGATGAGTCTGGCTTTTATCTCGGCACCTGGGCGTCTAATGCAGATTGGGCGGATGGTATGACCTACGAGCTTGATTTATATGGTGGTTTCGGCGGTTCAATTTCTGAAGATGTTTCTTATGATATCGGCTTTATTTACTACGCTTACCCTGACGAAACTTCTGGAGATGCTGATTTTTCAGAAGTGTATGCCAATTTATCTTTCGGTGCATTAACACTTGGTGTTGCGGTATTAGCGGATGGTGAAGGAGCAGATACAGGAGACTCTATCTATGCATCAGCAGATTATGGCGTTACATTAGCTAACGAAGCGGAGCTTGCCTTTCATCTCGGTTCTTATTCTGGTGACTGGTTAGCGGAAGATTCTGTCGATTACGGCATCAGCTTAAGCAAAAGCGGCTTCACCTTTGGCGCTTCTGCCACCGACCTTGATGGCGCCGCCGGCGATGTCAAAGTTTATGTGTCATATGCGGTTGATATCGCGTTATAGCTTTATTTAGAACTGTCTAAACGCTGATCAAAAAGCATGTGTGACCCACATGCTTTTTGAACTCTGTTAACCGACAAAATGACAATAAGTCACTAGCGCCATACTGCCTAAGGTGAGTGGCCAATAAATCAGTTTAGGGATCAAGTGATCTTGCGCATGAAGCCAGCCGCTTGAATATTCTTTGCCGCGGCTAAAGAAGTAAGTATTACAAATAATACTGATCATTATAAAATACATTAGCAAAAAGAAATATTCGATGTAGACGATACCATCTTCAGCAAACTGTTTACGTAACTGGATATGAGAGAGCATCACGACAAAAAACAATGCCGAAACAATTGATATTATCGCAGTAAAATTAAAACCAAAAGTTTCTCGTTTTACTTGCTCAGCAGTAACCGACATTAACGAGGCAAACAATAATACCGCCACCGTTAATAAAGGGACTAAATGAATAACAAAAGCATTTAAGAACTTTCTTTTCAATACCAGATTAAAACTTAGCTCAGGATAATTTTGCTCATTATATGCCTGATTGAAACCAAATGAAGTATCGTAATGACCGAGCTTATAATCAAAAAAAGTTTCATTAATTTCCCAGTTACCAATCACGATATCAGTATCGATGCCAAATGTATCTCCGGGAGCAGTAGAGTGATAATCATTTAATGCCGGAAGTAGCACGATATTACGATCAAAATGCGCAGGCCATAACTTAATCCAAACAGTTTTATGATCAAGCGGATAGTTTTTATAGCTAAATTTTTGCCTTAAGGTAACATCAAAATACCAGCCCAACACCGTATGTTCGCCCACTTGATGTTGATAGGCTAGTTCAAAGTCGGATGAGCCACCAACCTGCTCTGGAAAAATAAAGTTTGCTTTTGGCTCGGTGGTTTCAAGCTTAGCCGTTAAGTAACGCTGCCAAATATAACCGGTAATTCTGACATCATTTGAACTACTGAATTTAAATGACTGCAGATAAATGCCTGTCGGAATATATTGTAAATTCTGCTCATTTGACAACGATGTTTGGTTAAACTCTTCGACTAAATGCGCTTTTGCCGCATCTTCAGAAAGTAACTGATGTTTATTAGGTTGATAGTGGATATCCACCTGATACCAAATCATGGCAATAACCACTATACATCCCAGAGAAAAAACCGAAGAAAGCCACCACCAGCGAGTAACAAGATTTTTATTAAAAACATTCATAATCAAAAATTGAATTCAATGATTACAATAGCTTACACCAGTTTTGTTAAAAAGTATCAATTGACTGGTGTTTTTGCTACTGTGCTATTTATCAGCAATTAGTGGTTATACCAATTGAATTAAATAACAGGAGAAAGGAATTGAGTCGGATCACAAATACCATTAAAAGTGTTGCCGCCGCCTTTATTGGTGTACAAAGCGATAAAAACCGAGAGCGTGACTTTACTGAGGGTAAATTCAGCCACTTTGTGATTATCGGTCTTATTGGCGTGATATTATTTATCGGCGTGTTAGTCGCCATAGTTTCATTAGTGGTGCAATAGCCAAACCAAGCTAAGGTTGATTAGCGATATAATGCCATAAGCTCAGCGACTTTTTTTCGATTAACCGCTTTTTGACTAATAGTGCGTGCCACTTTAATTGACTTCACCTTACTCGCCCCTTGATAAATTTTACGCGTCCAGATGGTATCGTGATTACTGATCAAAACACTGACTTTATGCTTTTTTACCGCTTCTTCGGCGGCATTCGCTAAGTCCGCCTGTTCATCCAAACCAAAACCGTTCCCGGCATAACTAGTAAAGCTCGCGGTTTTACTTAGCGGCACATACGGTGGATCGCAATAGATAACATCGCCATCCTGCGCGCGATTAAAAGTTTGGCGATAGCCTTCACAAATAAAAATTGCCTTTTGCGCTTTTTCGGCAAAGTACAGTAACTCCTGCTCAGGGAAGTACGGCTTTTTATACTTACCAAAAGGTACATTATAACCACCCGATTTATTGTAACGACATAGACCGTTATAGCCATGGCGATTCAAATACAAAAATAATAATGAACGGTAGTATTTATCGACGCTGGCATTAAACTCAGCACGCAAATGATAATAGGCAGTCGCCTGATTGTTCTCTGGCGTAAATATCCGCTTGGCATCGTCAATAAATTGCTGTGGCTTCATTTGAATGATTTGATAAAGATTAATCAAATCTTTATTGATATCATTTAATAAATAGCTTTGATGATCACTATTTAAAAAAACAGAACCGGCACCAACAAAGGGTTCGATCAGGCGTTCACCTTGCGGCAGCATCTTATTAATAACATCAGATAAACTATACTTACCGCCGGCCCATTTTAAAAATGCACGGTGCTTTTTAACCATCAAGTTTGCAATCCAACTACAGCGACATCACCGCTTATTTTTATGAGTTGGGGATTGTAACTTGATTTTTCTCTGATTGGGAGAGCTGAAACTCGCTGATTTCGCTATTAATAGCAGAAATTGTTTTGATCCAAGGAGATCGTTGTTGGATCCCTAATGGCAGACTATTTAATGCCCGTTCTGCTTGCTCACGAGTTGGATAATACTCGCTAGTAACTATAGTAACTTCAGCATCTGCCAACAATCTTTGATACTGATAGAAGGTTACATTTGAAAACTGCGATATGAACTCGGCTAACACTTGCTCCTGACTAAATGCACCAATTTGAATAGCAAAGCCTTGCTGTTGATCTTGGTAACCTGGTTCAGATTCAGGCTCTGAATTAACATTCGGTTGTGCATTATCACTAACTACTTGCTCAGTAATAGATGTATCTGGCTGTTTAGTTATTGCCTCAACATTAGCTAAAACCGGTTCATGCTGCGATTGCGCCGTTTTTTGTTCTGTTTGTTTTTCCACCGCTTGCTTATCACTATCAGAATCTAACATTATTTTCTGATGTGGTTGCAATGCCCCTAAGATATCTAACGGCATTGCCTTGCTAGGCGCTATAGCTGGAACTAACAAGTCAGTTTCTGTTTGCTGCAATGCCTTATAGATATCATTATTATTAGCCAATAGGTTGTTATCCATAGCAACATCAGTAACAAACTGCGTTCCTTGCTCTTTCACCACTTTTGTTTCAGCTTTAACAAGCACAGAACTATTATCAGTTGCTACCTTGCTAAAACCTAAACTATCTCGTTGATAAAGTGAATAAACGACAGCTGCAGACATTGAACTTAACAGCAGAAAAAATACCAGCCATTTTTTAAACGGCGTGAATGTAAAAAAGTCGCTTTGACCCTTAAACATTTGATCGCTTATTGACACCAACTGACCTGTTTGTGCCGATAAAATGGATAATTTTTTCTGAAATAACCCATAGTTTTGGCTAAGCACCTGACCTACTTGAGAATTGGCCAACATTAACACATTGATTTGATAGTCGGACTTTTTCGCAATTTCTGCTAATTGCGTTAATTCATGACATAACTGCAACGATAAATAATGAGCATTATCGACAACAATAGTCACCGCTTGTTTATCCGCCTTAACCAAATTAATAATACTAACGGCAACCGACTGCTCAGGATCAAATAAAATATTGCCAAATAACTGCTCAATAATACGACAACGAACTTGTAAATCATTGAGTTTAGCAGACATAGTAATATAGGCGGCATTCTGCTCGTTGGATAGATTCGCCAAATATTGGCTACCGACACTTGAGCTTACTGCGATATCGTTATCAACAACTAGAATTGCTTGTTTTGAGAAGCGAAGAATATAATCTACCCGGGCAGTCGCACTGATGGCAGTGACACTTTCGGAGGAAGCTTGATTAGTTATATTTTGCGCCAACGCAGACATGGTTCACCTTTCTGTTTTACAGAATTTGCTGAAGCATGCCCTCACTAATATCATCACGCATTACAGATTGGCCAATAGCCGTCGGGATAATTAAGCGCAACTTTCCGCCTATATTTTTCTTATCTCGACGCATATGTTTAATAAACGCTTCAAAGCCCATATCTTCTGGCGCTTGTAAAGGTAAATTAAATGCTGTCAGCAAATGTTCAATACGACGAAGTTCTGACACTTCCAACAAATTCATTGCTACTGCCAATTTAGCAGCAAGGACCATGCCAGTAGCAACAGCCTCTCCATGGAGCCAATTACCATAGCCTTGTTCTGCTTCAATCGCATGGCCAAAGGTATGGCCTAAGTTCAATAATGCTCGAACGCCAGCTTCAGTTTCATCAGCAGAAACAATATTAGCTTTGCATTGACAGCAACGCTCAATCATTTCAATTAACACGCTAGGGTGAGCCGCCTTGATTAGATCACAGTTATGTTCAAGCCAAACAAAAAATTCACCATCACCTAAAATACCGTATTTAATCACCTCAGCCATACCAGCCGAAAATTCTCTAGCAGGTAAGGTTTGCAAACTATCAATATCAATTAATACCGCTTTGGGCTGATAAAAAGCACCGATCATATTTTTCCCCAGCGGGTGATTAACAGCAGTTTTACCGCCAACCGATGAATCAACCTGAGAAAGTAAGGTGGTTGGAATTTGAATAAAATCAATACCACGTTGATAACACGCGGCCGCAAAACCAGTGATATCACCAATTACCCCACCACCTAAAGCGATCAAGGTACTATCTCTGCCATGGGTGTTAGCCAACAAATGTGACATAATTTTTTCAAAATTAGCAAGATTTTTTTCTGCTTCACCATCAGGTAAAATAATCTCATCAACTTGAAAATCAGTTAATTGACGTTTGACTTTATCGAGATAAAGAGGAGCAACTTGGGTATTAGTGACGATACAAACACGCTTTGCTCGAATATAAGTAGACAGTAAATTACCTTGATTTAGTAATTTACTGTCAATATGGATAGGATAACTGCGCTCACCTAATTCGAGCTTAAGTGTCGCCATAGCTTAAAAATCTAAGCTATCAACAATTTTATTAGCGACAACTTTTGCGCTTTGATCATCGGTTTGAACAATGACATCGGCGACTTCTTCATATAACGGATTTCTTTCTACCGCTAAGTTTTCAAGAACGGTACGCGGCTCTTCAGAAGTTTGCAGTAATGGACGACGACGATCACGTTGTGTTCGGGCGACCTGTTTATCAATAGTTGTTTCTAAATAAACAACAATACCACGAGCTGATAGACGATTACGGATTTGACTGCTAATAACAGAACCACCGCCTGTCGCTAAAACAATGCCTTGTTTTTCAGACAAGTCATTAATAACAGCTTCTTCTCTTTTACGGAAGCCTTCCTCACCTTCAAGATCAAAAACCCAAGCGATATCAGCACCTGTGCGACGCTCTATTTCCTGATCTGAGTCAAAGAACTCTAAATGTAGCTTATCCGCTAATTCTCTACCTATGGTACTTTTGCCTGCGCCCATTGGGCCGACTAGGAAAATGTTACGTTTTTCTGCCATGAGATTAACTTAATACTCGTTTAAATTGCGTTTACAGGTAAGAGGGAACCTCCCTCGAAAATTTTAAGGGCGTAATTATCGCAATTGTTCGGTATAGATTGCAAGTAAGTGATGTACAAAAATACAGCCTAGTTGCAAATAATTTAAAAACGCTCGGTCACAATCCGTGGTGTTACGAAGATCAACAGCTCTTTTTTCTCATTAAAATTACTATTGTTTCTAAATAACCAGCCAAAATATGGAATGTCTCCTAACACAGGTACTTTTGAAACACTATTAATAATCGATTGCTGATAAATACCACCTAACACTATGGTCTCACCGTTATTTACCAGTACCTGAGTGCCGATGCGTTGAGTGTCAATTGCAGGAGCGCTACCACTGGTAACCGTCGACACGGTATCTTGTGTCACCACCAAATCCAAGATAATACGATCATCTGGTGTGATATGAGGTGTTACCGTTAAGCTCAGTACCGCTTTTTTAAACTGAGTCGCCGTTGCACCACTAGATGCTGCTTCTTGATACGGAATTTCAACCCCTTGCTCAATATAAGCTTCTTTCTGGTTCGCAGTAGTGATACGAGGACTGGCGATAATTTCACCCTTATTCTCTTTTTCTAGTGCACTCAATTCAAGATCCAGTATGGTGCCATCCGCCAACCGGGCTATTTGAAATGCAATACTACCTGCTGCACCATTAACCGGAAGATTGACATTCATACCATCAGCAACTTTTGGCACAACACCTTGACCTATATCGGATTCATTATAAGCCCGACTGCCAGTTGCACTACCTGTACCAACAATAGAACCCGAAGTGGCAAATTCACCATCGGTATTAGTAACTCCCCAGCGAATACCTAATTCTTCATTAATATTATCCTTAACAGTCACCATACGAGATTCGATCACTACCTGACGCACTGGGACATCTAGCACATTGATCATACGCTTAATATCTTCAATACTGTCCGCAGTATCTCGGATCAATAAAGTATTGGTACGTTCATCAACACTGACGCTACCACGAGGGGATAAAATAGTATTTTCTTCACTTTTAATCAAAGAAGCGAATTCACTCGCTTTTGCGTAATTAATCTGGACATACTCAGAATACAGTGGCGCTAAGTCTGCCACTTGCTGCTTCGCTTGTAATTCTTTCGCTTCCCGGGCCGCCAGTTCATCACTTGGCGCCACCATTAAGATATTACCTTCCATGCGCTTATCTAGGCCTTTTACTTTCAAGATAATATCTAAAGCCTGATCCCATGGCACACCATCTAAACGCAAAGTGATATTGCCACTTACAGTATCACTGGTAACTAGATTAAAGCCGTTATAGTCAGCGATTATTTGCAACACGGTACGCACCGGAATGTCCTGGAAGTTCAACGAAATAGCACGTCCTGAAAAATCTTCCGCATCGCCTAAATAACCAGGCACAATTTCTTTTTCAGCAACAGTTAAAGAAAAGACATTATTTAGCTGTTGGTGCTCAAAGGTAAACTCGCCATTGATATCAACAACTAATCGAGCATTTCTCCCCTCTTTAAAGGTTTCAATACTTTTAACCAAAGTCCCAAAATCAGAAACATCCAGGGTATATAATAAATCGTCAATAATTTGCGTATTATGAAATTCAATATAAAGCTTACCTAATCGATCACTAACATCAACCGCCACCATGCTATCGTCAAGGTTAACGATAACTTGTCCTTCATTAGCCTGACCTTTACGAAAATCTATCGACGCGATGTTATTAATAAAATTATTATCAGCCGGAGAGAGATTATTTATTGCAGCAGTTGATTCACCGGTATTTAAGGTTAATGAAAATTGATTATCCTTTTGACTAACATCAAAAATAGACAGTTGCCTTAAATTGACGGACGCTTGTACCTTACCCGCTAACTTTTGCACGGTAATATCATGGACTCCAGCATGATCTACTATCGTTTTAACCAGCTGTTGAGAAAATTCCGATGCATCAAATGTAATGTCAATCCGGGCTGGATTCATCGAGGTTTTCACCACAGGCTGCTCAGCGATACTTTCCGACAAGGTAAATACCAATTCAATTTCATCATTCTGAATGGTGTTATAACTAATCGCAGTTAATTCATTACTTTGTGAGCCAAGTGAGAAGAATAAAGCCATTACTCCAAACATCAGTGTATAAGCTTTTCGATAAATAAGATTCTTTTTCATTATATTAAATTGCAACATTACTTCCTTTGCCCCTCTGTATTAGAATCAACCAGAGCGACAACAGTTTCTCGCTCTACCCAACAACCCGCACCATCAGGGATCAACTCTATAACTTTGACATTATTTTGATTTACTTCAGTTATTCTACCATTATACAGGCCTAAATAGTTACCAACAGCAACTCGGTGCAAAGTTGTATCTGAAGCTTCAACTAAGGCCCAGGTAATACCTAATTCACCTAAAGTGCCTTTCATACTAAGATCACTTAAAGAGAATTTTTCTAATGGTTGTTTTCTACGCCGTGGATCCGGACTTAAACAACCTGACATTTGTTGAACTTTTTCTTGTATTGCTTCCGGCCTTGGTGCATCAAACGGGCTTCTCAACGAAGTCACCGAATAATCAAAATGATTAAATTCTGGAATTTTTGGAATGGGCTCTATTTGTTTGGGCGTATTAGCCTGTACTTGCGCAATATGCGCTTGCAGGTCTGAAGTGTCATCAAAGCAACCCGCCAAAGAGAGCGAAATCAATATAACGGCTATTTTCTTCATTGGGTGCTTGCCTCTCGATAACGGTACGTTTTTGCCTCTAACTTAAGGTTTAGCAAGCCATTAGACTCTTTGCTAATAGCAATATCAAAATCATGCAAGGTAACAATACGAGGTAAGCCCGCAATTTTACTGACAAAATTGCCAAATTCATGATAGGTACCTATGACTTCAATATCGATAGGTAACTCAATATAAATTTCCTGAGTAATTTCTGGTTGCCAATTCAACTTAACAAAATCCAATCCACTGGTAGTACCAACAAAGGTAATATCATCCAATAGGCCTGGTGTTTCGTGACTTTCAGGGAGACTTTTAAGTTGTTTAGCAAATAATGTTTCTGCTTCGATCATTTGCTGCTTAAACAGCTCAAGATTAGCCACCACATGATATTTAGTCTGATATTGTTGTTTTAACGTATTTTCTTCCGCGGCAACGGCATCTAAACGAACAATTTTATCACTAATGATCGCTGTATAGCCTAAGCCTAAGACAATAATGGCAGCAAAAGCTGCAAAAACTCCCTTTGCCAGTGGTGGCCAGTTGCCAATATTATTCAGCTCGAGGTTATCAAACTGTGAAAAATCTATGTTCACGGGTTAGCTCCTTGAGTTGTATCATTTTTATCAAGCAAACCTTTGATCCGCACCCGCATTTTAAAATCACTGAGTAATTTACTCTGAGCATCATTAGCAGTAATAGACTCAAGTACAGCGTCTGCAAAAAAATCAGAGGCTTCAATATTGCGAATCATATTAGCTAAGTGATTATTCGACTCACTCTTTCCGATTAACTGCAGATTACTACCGGACTTTTCCATTTTCGTTAAATAGATTCCAGAAGGCACAACCTGAGCAATTTCATCTAATACCTGTGTGCCAACATTTCTACTACGCTGCAGTTGTTCAACTACACTAGTTCGTTTCAATAACTCACTTTTCTTAGCGTTTAATTCCTTAATTTCTTTGATTCTTTCATCAAGCAATTGTATTTCATTTTTTAAGTATTGATTACGGGCGATCTGACCATCGATGCGCATTTGGTAAAACTGGCCAACGAGAAAAACAACAGCCAATGCGCCAAACGCCACTGCTGTCAGCAGGGTAAAGTATTCTCTTTGCTTTGCCTTTTCAGCTTCTTCGCGCCAAGGAAGCAGGTTTATATGTGCCATGATGAAAAACTCCTTAACGCTAAACCTGCCGCTACCATATATTGAGATGCGGTGTTATTCAGTTCTTGTTCATCAATTGCAGAGGAAATTTTCATCGCGGAAAACGGATTAGCAATCACCGTATGAACCCCCAACTCTTCATTTAGTAATTCATGTATTCCTTCAACTTGCGCGCAGCCACCCGAAATAACCAAATAATCGATTTTTTCTTTACCGCTGGACGTTAAAAACATTTGAATCGCCCGACGAATTTGTTGCACTAAAATAGTATGAAATGGCGCTAACACTTCAAAGGTATAATTAGGTGGTAAATCTCCTGCTATTTTGGAAATTTCGGCCTCTTCAAACGACATATTGTAGTAAGAAACAATAGAACGAGTATATTGTTCGCCGCCAAACAATTGATCACGGCTATAAATATTTTCGCCTGCCTGAGTGACCGAAAATAACGTCATTAACGCACCAATATCGACTATTGCCACTATTTTTTCGGCGGCATCATCTGGTAACAAAGGTAAGATCAAATCAAATGAACGACTCAACGCATAAGACTCGACATCAACGACCTTAGTAGTAAAACCTCCAGCTTCTAACGCTGAGACCCGCGCCTCAACCGACTCCGTACGCGCAGCACTCAATAAGACATTAATTTTAGTAGGATCTGATTCATTAACCTCTAAACGTTCAAAATCCAAACTCACTTCATCAAGTGGATAAGGAATTAGGCTATCGGCTTCTATTTCTATTTGGCTCGCCAACTCTTGTTCAGTGAGTGCGACATCCATATAAATGACTTTAGTGATAACGGTTTGACCGGAAACTGCAGCAGCAGCATTTGAAACCGACGAAGTAATCTTACTGCGCAATTTTGCAATTACGTTACCTACAGCTTCAATATCTTGAATTTCTCTGTCGACAATAGCTCCCCGAGGCATGGGTTCAGTAGCCACGGCCTCTAATATATAACCGTCACTACCCTGACTGATAAAAACAGCCTTAGCAGAGTGAGAGCCTATATCTATTCCGACGATTGCAGAGTTTTTAGTGTTCCACAGATTTTTCAGCATAACTTCCCACTAAATCGTTTTATTATAATAATATAGATATAATTTCCATATAAATACATTTATTACATGCTTTTAAAAGATATACTAGTAGTATTGTGGAAATTTTCTAATTTTGTTGAGCAATTAATTTGTTTTCTTTCAAAAAAATTCTAAAAATCGGCGTTGTTATCGTCCTACTTGGTATTTTTGCTTTATTTGCTTTGTACCTTTCAATGCGCAGCGAATTACCTAGCGTTGAATCACTAAAAGATATTCAGTGGCAAACACCAATGAAAATTTACAGTGCTGACGGTCAATTAATGAATCAATTTGGTGAGAAAAAACGAATTCCGCTCTCTTTAGAGCAAATGCCACAGCAACTGATCAATGCCATACTAGCCACCGAAGATGAACGCTTTTATCTTCATTTTGGTGTAGACCCTATAGGCATGATGCGCGCGATATTCGGACAGATTACCGGACAAAATAAAGGTGGTGCCAGTACAATTACCATGCAGGTAGCACGTAATTTCTTTTTAACACGAGAACAAACTTATATTCGTAAGCTAAAAGAAATCTTCACCGCATTTCATATAGAACATTTGTTAACCAAAGATGAAATTCTCGAGCTCTATATGAATAAAATAGAGTTAGGTCATCGTGCTTTTGGTTTTGGTGCCGCCGCTCAGGTTTATTACAACAAAGATGTTAAAGATTTAACACTGGCACAAATGGCCGTGCTGGCAGGATTACCTAAAGCACCTTCCACTATGAACCCTATTAGTCGTCCTGAACGTGCCAAAGCAAGACGAGCAGTGGTTTTACAACGCATGTTAGTAACCAACTATATTACCCGACAACAATACCAACAAGCAGTAAATGCACCGATTACCGCACAAAAACATGGGGCAGTCATAGAACTAGACGCTCCTTATGCCGCAGAAATGGCCCATCAGGAAATGATAGAACGCTATGGTACAGAAAAGGCGTACACTGAGGGCTACAAAGTATTTACGACGGTAACGGCCAAGCTACAAAAAGCGGCCCAGCATTCCGTGATAAACAATCTGCTCGCTTACAGTAAGCGTCACGGTTATCGTGGTCCACAGCAATCACTGCGCACGCCACAAGCAGCAGATGATCAACAAGTGTCAGTTAAGGAATTAGCTCCCCTCAGCCAGCAAGAGATCATTGATGCGCTATCACAGGTAATCGAATATAAACCATTACTGGCGGCAGTCGTCACACAAGTCAATGAGCAGAGTATTGAAATTACGTTAAAAAATAACACTATAGCAAGCATTCCCTGGTCCGGACTTTCCTGGGCGCGAGAGTTTATCAATGATGATAAACAGGGGCCTGAACCACAAGTCGCAAAAGAAATACTCAACTATGGGGATGTCATCTACGTCACTCAACAGCAAGATGGCTATCATTTAAGTCAGCTACCCTCAGCAAGCTCAGCGCTAGTTGCCTTGTCGCCAGACAATGGCGCAATAAAAGCGGTCGTTGGTGGTTTTAGCTTTGAGCAATCACAATTTAACCGGGTCACTCAGGCGAAACGTCAGGTCGGTTCGAATATAAAACCGTTTGTTTATTCTGCGGCGTTAGACAACGGTTTTACCCTTGCCTCATTAGTCAATGATGTCCCTATTAATCAATGGGACCAAAAATCTGGTTTTGTCTGGCGACCGAAAAACTCTCCAGAACAATACAGCGGCGAAATTCGAGTCAAACGTGCCTTAGCACAGTCGAAAAACGTGGTTGCAGTACGATTATTAAGGGCTGTAGGTCTTAATAAACTTATCCCACACTTAGCATCATTCGGCTTTGCACCGGATGAACTACCAAGAGATGAGTCATTAGCACTTGGCTCTGCATCATTCACCCCGTTAGAAGTTGCGGCAGGATTTGCCACCTTTGCCAATGGTGGTTTTCTTATTGAGCCGTTTATTATCGAACGTATTGAGGATTCGTTTGGCAATATTGTTTATCAAGCAAACCCAGCTATCGCTTGCGACGACTGTACCGAGTTTCTGCCAACCGAGGAACTAACGGCATCACTTAATAATCAGGATGAAGACTTTTCATCGATTAATGAAACTAATCAGGAGAATAACAAACCCGCTTTTATTAAAGCGGAGCGCGCAATTAGTGCCTCTAACGCCTTTTTGATCACTCAAGCGCTAAACGAAGTTATTTGGGGAGCAGATTGGTCACAAAAACCTGGCTGGCAAGGAACAGGGTTTCGCGCCAGAAAACTTAATCGCAGAGATATTGCCGGAAAAACCGGAACCACTAATGAAGCAAAAGATGCCTGGTTTTCCGGCTTCAGTCGCCGTTTAGTGGCGACCTCCTGGATAGGATTTGACGACCCATCGCGTAATCTCGGTCGTAGCTCTTATAATAATAACCTGAGCAAAGATCAAATCACTGGCAAAGAGTTTGGTGCTAAATCTGCCCAACCCGCTTGGATTTCATTTATGCGCACAGCTCTTGAAGACTTAGCGGAAGAACCTTTTATTCAACCAAGCGAAATAGTCTCAGTACGTATCGATAAAAAAACCGGTAAATTAACAAGAAAGACCGATCGAAGCAGCACCTTTGAATATTTTATCTTAGGTACAGCTCCTACCGAATATATTAGCAAAGATCATACTCTGGAGATTTTTGATACTAATGAACAAACAGAAGAAATTTTCTAATCTGTATTGATGTAGAAAATTTCTTTCGTTTCGAATGAAATCAGCAAAATATTACCAGTGAAATAGTAAATTCAATCCATTATGTAGTTTTATTCCCAACATTCTAACGAAGGGAGCTAAGTTACACATCGTAAGTAAACTCTAGTCTAGCGCCAATTAGCCTTATTAATTTGTTGAATATTCATTTTTTCCTGACACTATAAATGAAAGTTATAGTGAAAACTTTCAAAACGAAACAATTTTTTCTTTCGTTTTGTTTCAAGATCGCCTAGAATTGCGCCCTAATTTATACCGAGTACACTTAATTTACATTAACGTCATACTTTAGGAGCTAACCCGCTATGACTGTTTTGCAAAAAAACATCGACTTATCACAATACGGCATCAACAACACAACAGAAGTTGTTTATAACCCTTCTTACGATTTGTTATTTGCAGAAGAGACAAAATCAGAACTCTCAGGTTTTGATAAAGGTGTAGTAACTGAACTCGGTGCAGTCTCTGTCGATACTGGTATTTTTACTGGTCGCTCTCCTAAAGATAAATATATTGTTCGTGATGATGTCAGCCGCGATACCGTATGGTGGTCAGATCAAGGGAAAAACGATAATAAACCTATGACACCAGAAACTTGGGACCATTTAAAATCATTAGTAACAGAACAGTTATCAGGACAACGTCTATTCGTTGTGGATACTTTTTGTGGTGCTAATGAGGATACTCGTTTAAAGGTAAGGTTTATTACGGAAGTCGCATGGCAAGCACACTTTGTTAAAAATATGTTCATTCGCCCTACTGACGCAGAATTAGAAAGCTATGAGCCAGATTTCGTAGTAATGAACGGTGCCAAAACCACTAACCCTAACTGGCAAGAACAAGGATTAAACTCAGAAAACTTTGTTGCTTTCAACCTGACAGAAAAAATGCAGTTAATTGGTGGTACCTGGTACGGCGGTGAAATGAAAAAAGGCATGTTCTCTATGATGAACTACCTGTTGCCACTTAAAGGTATAGCCTCTATGCACTGTAGCGCGAATGTAGGTAAAGAAGGCGATGTCGCAATTTTCTTTGGTTTATCTGGTACAGGTAAAACCACGTTATCTACCGACCCTAAGCGTGAATTAATCGGTGATGATGAGCATGGCTGGGATGACAATGGTATATTTAACTTTGAAGGTGGTTGTTACGCAAAAACCATTAATTTAAGTAAAGAAAATGAGCCAGATATTTATAATGCTATCCGCCGTGACGCGCTATTAGAAAATGTCTCTGTTGGTGCTGATGGTAAAATTGATTTTGATGATAACTCAAAAACTGAGAATACTCGTGTTTCTTATCCAATTCATCATATCGATAATATTGTTAAACCGGTATCACGTGCTGGCCATGCCAAAAAAGTGATCTTCTTAACTGCCGATGCATTTGGTGTCTTACCACCAGTATCTAAATTAACGCCAGAGCAAACTGAATACTACTTTTTATCTGGTTTTACTGCTAAGTTAGCAGGTACTGAGCGTGGTATTACAGAGCCAACACCAACATTTTCAAGTTGTTTTGGTGCTGCTTTCCTAAGTTTACACCCAACACAATATGCCGAAGTCCTACGTACCCGCATGCAAGCTGTTGGCGCAGAAGCGTATTTGGTCAATACCGGGTGGAACGGTACTGGCAAACGTATTTCAATTAAAGCAACTCGCGCCATTATTGATGCCATTCTTGATGGTTCTATCGATTCTGCTGACACTGAAGTACTACCGTTATTTAACTTAAACGTACCAACGCAAGTTGCCGGAGTAGAAGACGGAATTTTAGATCCAAGAGATACATACGAGCATAGCGAGCAATGGCATGAAAAAGCGGTCGACTTAGCTAAGCGTTTTATCAATAACTTTGATAAATTTACCGATACCGATAATGGTAAGGCATTAGTAAAAGCTGGACCTTTAGTGTAACCAGCCACACCAACTAAACAAATAAAAAAAACCGAATAGTAAGCTATTCGGTTTTTTTATCTGGGCCATAAATTGCTAATCTAGTTATAGTGATACTGGCAATATCACCTTAGCAGATAAACCGCCAGTTTCACGGTTAGTGAGTAAAATTCGGCCGCCATGCATATCAACAATCCGTTTAATAATCGCTAGCCCTAAGCCACTCCCTTCCGTACCACGCGCTTTATCTCCCTGAGTAAAAGGTTGAAATAAACGCTCAATATCCGCATCTGGGATCCCTGGACCTGAATCAGATACTGCAAAATAGACAAAATGCCCTGACGGTTCCTGGCCTGATTCTATAATAATATCATGCTCACTATAACGTATTGCATTCTGAATCAAATTAGCGACTACCCGTTTAATGGCGACATAACGTAACGGTATTTTAGGAATATCACCAGCAGCCAATACTATATTTCTGCCATTTACCGCCTCTGCATGCACCACTTCTTGTAATAACACATTCAAGTTTGTTAGTTCAGCCTTATCTTTAACATCATGACGAATATAATCAATAAACTGATCTATGATAGTATTCATATCATCGATATCGGCTTCAATTCCTTCTTTTAGAAACTCATCCTGTTGTGACATCATTTCTGTCGCCAGACGAATACGAGTTAATGGTGTCCGTAAATCATGTGAAATTCCTGCCATTAACAAATTCCGGTCATCTTCCAGTTGCTTGATCCCTCTCGACATATGATTAAACGCTTGAGTTACGGCAACAATTTCAGTTGTACCTCGCTCCAGCAAAGGTGCTGGAAACTCCCCTCTACCCACCTCATGAGCTGCCGATTGCAATGCTTTTAACGGGCGATTAAGTTGCCGTACAAACAACCAGCCTCCAATAACACTGAGAGCACCGAGTATCATTAACACAATAATAAGCGGAGTATAGTTAGCTTCTTCTAAACCGGTGAGCGGAATTTTCACCCAATAGTTAGGCGCTTGTGGCGGACGGATCCAAAACAGATACTCATCCCCTTGAGAAATACGAACTTCTGCGGGTCCTCCCAATAACTCCGACATTACTTGAGAGCGAAATTCGTAATATAATGCGTCTTGTAAACCAAGGGGCAGCGCATCTTGTTCGGTATAGACTCCAATACCGGTTTCTCGCTGGAATGCTACTGCCATCGCCGGACTGAGCACCGGCTCTTTGACATCAATAAATACTACCCGTACTTGCTTCGCTAATAGCTGATCAACCTGATGTGAATTAGGCTGAACGATATAGACCATAATCGAGACCAAAGAAACGGCTTGATTGATCAGTAACAGTACACCTATTAGTAGAATAGTTTGCCCAAAAGCACTACGTGGCAGTATTTTCATCTTATCAGCTACTGCTTAAGCAACCGCCTTACCCTCAGGTACAAATACGTAGCCTAATCCCCATACCGTTTGAATATATCTTGGTTTTGCCGGGTCTTCTTCCAGCATTCTTCTTAACCTGGAGACCTGAACATCGATACTACGCTCTAATGCTGAATAGTCTCGGCCACGCGCCAGGTTCATAAGTTTGTCTCTGGATAAAGGCTCTCTCGGGTGAGTGATCAAAGCTTTTAAAACCGCAAACTCGCCACTGGTTAATGGCATATTCACATCACCTTTTAACATCTCACGTGTCGCCAAATTAAGTTGATATTCACCAAACTCAATAATATTCTCTTCCTGAGATGGTGCTCCCGGAGCTTCCTGAACACGTCGTCTTAATACCGCCTTTATCCGTGCCAGAAGTTCACGCGGGTTAAAAGGTTTCGGCATATAATCATCTGCGCCTAATTCTAGACCAATGATACGATCAACTTCATCACCTTTAGCAGTGAGCATAACAATGGGAATATCATTAGAACTCTGACGTAGACGCCGACATATTGATAGGCCGTCTTCACCCGGTAGCATGAGGTCGAGTACCAGTAAGTGAAAATTTTCTCGTTCAAGTAAACGATCCATTTGCTCAGCATTTGATGCACTACGCACCACAAAACCTTGCTCAACTAGGTAGCGTTCAAGTAACGCTCGCAAACGCATATCATCATCAACAACTATGATTTTAGGTGTTTCGTGTCCCATATCTCACCCTTATTACTTATTATTAGCGACAACTATAAATGATTAGTCGTCTATTTAACAAAAATAGTCTGTATAAAGTGTTCGCTATTTGTTACAAATTATTAACAGTTTTAATAATAAAGCTATAGCAGTATACGAAATAATTATAATATCTGCGTATTAAACGACACTAGATTTTAGCTATCAGTATATTTTTAATCACTAATTTTACCTATTAAATTAAATATTTATTTCAATTTATAATATAACCACAAGGATGAAAAATAGTTTTTATTTACGTTATACCAAATACATTAATAGATTAACCATTTCTTTAATCTGATGTAATGAGGATTTAGTGAAATAAATACGAAAATTAGGGTAGAATGCTGTAATGAGGATCTGGATTCATGTTTTTAAGGCACCTCGACGGGTTATTAGTATCGGTCGTAGACGTCAAACTATCAAAGTTAAACGCCAATTAGTGCGCGTTAAAATTGCGCTTAGCCAAGAAAAGGCTGAAACCAAGGAAATGCTTAGTATTTATCGTCGCTATACCTTGCGCCAAGCAACGCCAGAAGAAATGAAGTTAGCCAATCAACAATTCCTCGATGTCCTTAAAGGATTAGGGATCGGGGTTGTTGCCGTCTTACCCTTTGCACCTATTACCATCCCATTGGCAATTAAATTAGGTAAATGGGTAGGCGTTGAGATCCTGCCGAGTTCATTTAATGATGGACAACCAACAAATAAAACTATTTCAAGTAACCAACCGCCTGATCAGTAACACATTGAGTAAAACTTTGTTGCCGTTCCGGTTTAGATAGCTTGGCAATAGCCTGACGCACCAGTTTTTGTTTAACAGCACGATCTTCTGCTGGAAGCTGTTTTAACTGCTCATGAAAACAGCCTATTAAGCCAAAGTTTAACGCGGTATCTGAATTAGGTGCTTCGCCATTTAAACAATCACTCAATCTCAATGCGAGTTCATTTTTATCCATTTGTGTGATCAGGCTGCCAACTTGATATTGCTTTTGATCTTTTTCACGAGCCTTATGACAGGCAAAATACATATCAGCCACCGCCACAATAGGGATCAGCTTTTCATGTTGTGCGCTAAACTTATCTTTTAACCATTGTTGATGCTCAGCTGTCATTTCATCTGCCGATAACGTTATAGACCATCCTAAACTCAATGCCAGCACCAGTTTAAACAACATACAATTTCCCTTGGTTATATCGCTATGCGAACTACGAACATTATAATAGACGATTAGCACCTTAATATGAACAAACAATCTTCGCTAGCATTTAGGTAACCCGGTAACATTTATTAACGAATACAGTAGTCTCATCGTAGAATTTACCTAAAATAAAAACCGCTTAGTAGCCACTAAGCGGTTTTTAACCATTAAAGCTTATGATGTTTCGTTTTTAAACCGTCATTGGTTTAAATGGTAAGTCACGATAGCGTTTACCTGATGCCGCAAACACGGCATTACTCAGTGCCGGAGCAAATGGCGCAACTCCAGGTTCACCTAAGCCGGTAGGTTTATGATCCGATTCAATAATATGAACATTCACTTGAGGCATGTCGCTAATGCGCATCACGGGATAATTATGAAAGTTACTATTAACCACCGCACCATTACGGAAAGTAATTTCAGTGCTTAATGCTAATGACATCCCCATCACCACCGCTCCTTCCATTTGTGCAGTAGCACCATCGCGGTTTAACACCTGGCCGCAATCAATCACCGCATCCACTTGCAGTACTTTAATATTATCTCCATCTGATTCAACTCGTACCGCCATAGCAACATAGCTTCTAAAACTAAAGTGTACCGCTAAGCCAATACCTTGACCTGGCGGTAACTTATCCCGTTCAAACCAGCCTGATTTTTCCGCTGCAACTTGTACCGCATTTTTAGAACGGGCAACCTGTTCAGCCTGAGCTTCATTGCTGTTAGCATCATAAAGCTGATGTAAAAAAGTTAGCGGATCTTTACCCGCTTTATACGCAAGTTCATCGGCAAAAGTACTAAATGAAAAGCCATAAAATATTGCATACACTGCGCGATACCAACCAATACGAGTATGAGCTTTTGCATCGCCAATTTCGCTGCGAAAATTTGGTAAACCAAACGGGTAATCATCTACCGCACTGACATCATTTTTCCTCGGTTTAACCGCACTGGCATCAAAGATAGAAGCGATCGGCGGAAATGCCACCCGATGAAGCCAGCCAGTTACATTACCATCGCTGTCCAGTGAAGCTTCAATATGCTGCGCATTGATAGAGTGGTAATAACCCGTGCGCATATCTTCTTCCCGCGACCAGGTGAGTTGTACTGGCGCACCAATTTTTTGAGAAATAGCCGCCGCTTCTTGGACATAGTCACATTTAAATTTGCGACCAAATGCACCACCAGCCATAGTGACATGTACAGTAATATCTTTCGGATCTCGATCTAAATACTGACCTAGCACTTCCTGAATCGCTTTTGGTGCTTGCGTTGCCGCCCAAACTTCACAGCGATCTTTTTCAACATAAACCACACTGGCATTGGGCTCCATCGGAGAATGTGATAAATGTCCTCCGGTATAGGTTGCACTAATTTTTTGTGCCGCATTAGCAAACGCGTTATTCAAATCACCGCGCTCTGTTGCCACCTCCGCCGGCTGCTCAACATTTTTGATCAGCTGTTGTTTATATTGAGCGGTATCATAGCTAGCATTATCACCAAGCTCCCATTCTATCTTAAGCTTTTTCAATGCTTGTTGCGCCGTCCAGGTGTTATCCGCAACGACCGCGACACCACCGATAGAACCGTAAGGAACCTCAAATCGTGGGATCTCTACGACATCAATAACCCCTTTAGTTGCTAATGCTTCAGTTTTCTCCAGCGATTTCAGCTTACCACCCAGTACAGGACAATGGGTAATAGCCGCATATTTCAAACCTGGAACTTTTGTATCGACTCCATAGATGCGCTCACCAATAACAACCTGTCTTTGATCATGACGAGGCAAAGCCTTACCTATATACTTATATTGAGACTTATCCTTTAACTTCGGCTTTTCCGGTACCGCTTGCATTGCAGCTAGACTTGCCAGCTGGCCATATGATAATTTTTGCCCACTATGTTGATTATAAACCACGTGATCTTTGGCAATACACTGTTCGGGTGAGACTTTCCATACTTTCGCTGCTGCAGCAATTAACATTAATTTAGCAGCTGCTCCCGCTTCCCGCATCGGCTCATACATCCGCAAAATACTGGCGGAACCACCCGTTGCCTGTGGTCCGTATTTTTCATCAGCATCACCTTGTTTGACTGTCACTCGCGCCCAGTCGGCTTCCATTTCATCGGCAACTGCTGCAGGTAAAGCGGTACTAATACCTTGCCCCATTTCACAACGACCGCAGTAAAGTATTAAATCACCGTTTTCTTGTAAGTGAATAAAAGCATTGGGATTAAATGCAGCGTCAGTTTGTTCATCTGCAAACGCTAATGCCGGTACCTGCGTTGCAACACCTAAGACTAATCCTCCAGCAGCAATACCAGAAGACTTAATGAAATCACGACGACTAATATTTTCGACCATCATTATGAAACCTCCCTGGCTAATTCATCCGCAGCTTGTGCAATCGCTTTTTTAATACGTTGATAAGTACCACAGCGACAAATATTACCCTGCATTGCATTATCAATATCATTGCCACTTGGCGTTGGATTCGTGTTCAACAAACTAGCAGCATTCATGATCTGACCGGCCTGACAATAGCCACATTGCGGAACATTATTCTCAAGCCAGGCTTTTTGCAACGGATGATCACCATCATCTGACAAGCCTTCAATTGTCGTAATTGACTTACCAGCTAAGACTCCCACTGGCGTAACACAAGAGCGAGTTGCAACTCCGTCTACGTGAACAGTACATGCTCCACACAAACCCGCGCCACAACCGAACTTAGTACCTGTTTTTTCTAAACGGTCTCGCAAGAACCACAATAACGGCATATCGTTGTCTACATCGATAGCGTATTTCTCACCATTTATAATTATTGATTTATCCATAGTGCCCACTTTTTATCTATTATTATGCCGATCACAGCATATAAGTAATTTTATTTGCATACTGCTCACATACGATTGAAGCGCAATTTCGTGCGATTAACAACCTGAGGTTTATATTTTGTTACACAGAAACAAAAATTCGTCTTAGCAATAGTGAATTTATACTAATAATTGTTTTATTAAGTTTTTCTTAATCTTAGTAGGTTATTGTCACTTTTATAGATACGCCAAGCGCGATACACTCAACTAATACAAAATAATAAAGGTCATCTAATGAAAATAATCTTCCGACTCATTAGTCTTTCTCTCATATGCCTAACGACATTAACAGCTCAGGCAAGCGACGATAAACTCTCTGAGTTTGAAAACTTAGTTAGTAGTCATCAAGGCAAAGTGATATACCTTGACTTCTGGGCGTCCTGGTGTGTTCCTTGTCGTAAATCATTCCCTTGGATGAATGAAATGCAAGCAAAACACAGTAATAACAATTTTACCGTGTTAAGTGTCAACCTCGATACCAATCGCGAATTAGCAGCAAAATTTTTACAACAAACACCAGCACAGTTTCCAATTTTTTACGATCCCAAAGGCAAAGTGGCTAAAGCCTTTAAACTCAAAGGTATGCCGAGTAGTTTTATTATTAATAAGCAAGGAAAAATTGTCAGCCGTCATGTTGGCTTTACTGAACAAAAACAGCTGCAATATCAACAAGAAATTCTCGCCTTAATCGCCGCACAATAGCTAAAACAATAGCCAAAACAATAGGGACGCCCAGTACTAACGTTGTTAGTACTGGCTCTTACAGTTACTTACAAAGTCAGCACAGATATTCAACAGAATATTTTTCGCCCCAAATTATACTAACGTTATCACTTTAACATTTACTATAGGTTTTTAATGAAAAGACTATTATTGCCATTATTATTATTAAGCGGTTGCGCAACACCAGGCGTTGATCGTGCTGAACAAAATCACGTAGTTAAAGAGTTTTATGCCTCAGTACAATCAGTCAAAGCTGTCACCCTGTCTTCTGATGTAAAAACGGGTGTTCTTGTAGGTGCCGGCGTAGGAGTTATCGATGAACTGGATGGTAACTCTGAAGATATGGTTGCTGGCGGTATTGCTGGTGCTTTAGTTGGCGGTTTGTTTACCGCCATTTTTGAGGGTAGTGATGAAGCTTTTGAATACAGCTTACACAATAAGGAACAAGGACAGTTCACGCTAGTGCAAAAAGAGCAAATCACTAAAAACAGCCAATGCGTTAAGGTAAGAGTTGCTAACAAAGCGAGTATTTCCCCGGTAGCTAACAGCTATTGCAACAGTTAATCACAAAATATTTCAAATTAGTACGATAACTGAAGATAGCCGATATCAGTCAGCTATCTTTATTATGACCACCTTTTTTAGCTAGCCAAAAGTGTTATTTATCCGACCATACCGCGAGTTCATTGCCGCTTGGCTCAATAAAATGAAATCGTCGGCCACCTGGAAATGAAAAAATGTCCTTGGCTATGTGACCGCCCGCTTGCTCCACCCGGACCTGAGTCGCCTCCAGCTCTTCACTATAAAGCACTAGCAAAGCGCCACCTGCTGCCACTGTTGAACTTAGTTCAGCGCGATAAAAGCCACCATCTAAGCCCTGATTAGCAAAGGCGGTATAATCTGGACCATAATCTTGAAATTCCCAATCAAATGCTGTCTGAAAAAACTGCTTAGTTTGCTCAATATCCTGAGCGGGAAATTCAACATAATTTAATTTTTCGTTCATTACGCTCTCCTAGTTCCTTGAGTGAACTATTCAAGCATAAACAAAACAAGAGCTAAAGCTAAAAAAAGTAAATCCAAATAAAAATAAAGGGCTCAAATGAGCCCTTTGAAGATACTTATAGTCCACTAATTACTTCAGTAATTTAAGTGCCTTAATACAACGACCTACATTTTGATGACGCGCTTTCACCGGTTTAACCACTTGTGATTTCATATCTTTATAGTCCTCAACAAGTTTTGCTAATTCCGCTTCACTTTCCGCAGTACACTGACTTGGGATCATATTACTGGCAAACTCATCCAGTAAACCTAAATCACTGCCTTGGTTCAGTTTAGGGATCTGCGCCAAAATTTTCTCTTTATATGGCGCTTCCAGCTTGTGCTGCTCGGATGGAAACAACCCCCACATAATAAAGCGTAACGTTGATAATTTAAGGTTATCTGGATTATTCACTAACACATCAAACCATTTAGCTTTCACTTTTTCGTCCGGCTGAATCACTTCAGCATAAATTGCACGCTTAACACCTGAATCAGAGTTATCCTTAACTTTTTCCGCATCCAGTAACGCCTGATAATTACCATGCTGATAACGGTTTAACTGACCAATAAGAGCCCAACGTTTATCCTGGTCTATAGTTAAGCCATCAAATGTTTGCTCGCCATAAAGAATATTAAGCAAATTTTTCAAGTGCTTATCATTTTTACTGATATTTACATAACGGCTATACCATAACTTCTGGAAGTCAGAGCCGGCAGGAGACTGCTCTAATAAATGCAAATACAAATCTTCGACTTCACGATAAATATCGGAATAATCTTTTTGCTTTAAACGGGTCGCTGTCGATAAATATCGTAACGCAGTTGTTAAACTACCGGCAATTTTACGCACCACATTATAGTCTTTTTCACCTTCAATATTATCAATAGCAAAGCGAACAAACTTATCTGCCGCTAAATTTGCATCACGTACACTGTCAGCCAAGCTTTGCCATAGCATTAAACGTGTGGTGGTATTATCAATGGCATTAATATGTTGTTGTAGTGAACCCAATGATTTTTCATCGAGGTCAACCTTAACAAACCCCCAGTCCGCTTCATTCGGATAGACGAGATCCGGACAAGTTTGACCAATAGCATCAGCTACTTGAGTGTTCGCACCTTTATACATCACAGGAATAGCAGCCGTTAATGACATTTTGTCATTGGCATAATTATACAAGCCAACTTGTACCCGCTGTTCACGTAATGTTGGGTAATCTTCAGGCGCAGTTTGGTTAATCGCTAACTCGGTAATTTTACCGTCACTACATTGGTAGTTAACCTTAATGGTGTTCAAGCCTGCATGATAAAGCCAGTCTTGCGTCCATTGTTTCATATCTTTACCGGCAGCTTTACCCAGCTCGCCGATAAAGTCTTCCAGCTCGGTGTTTTTATAAGAAAATTTCTTCAAATAGTTGCTGACACCAACGCGGAAATTTTCTTCACCTAAATAATAAGGTAGCTGTTTTAGTACTGACGCCCCTTTACCATAAGTAATACCATCAAAGTTAGTTAACGCAACGCCGGTAGATTCTACCGGCAATTCGATTGCATGGGTATTAACAGAGTCATCACTACGATAAGCCCATTGTTTGGTGCCCGAATAAAAAACATCCCAGCTGTTTTCAAAATCACTGGCTTTATTAATTTCCAAGTTCGCCATATAGGTAGCGAAACTTTCGTTTAACCATAAACCATTCCACCAGCGCATCGTCACTAAATCACCGAACCACATATGCGCCATTTCATGTGCAATAACATTTGCCAGACGCATTTTAGCCTGAGTCGATTTTTCACCTCGGGCAATAAAGCCTTCGTTGAAGGTAACAGCAGCAACGTTTTCCATTGCTCCCGCATTAAAATCAGGAGCAACAACTTGATCGTATTTACCAAACGGATAGCGTACGCCAAAATATTCATTAAAGAATTTAAAGCTTTGCTTAGTCGGCTTAAACCACTCTTCTGTTTTGACATATTTGGCTAAACTTTGACGAGCAAATAAACGTAAAGGCATGCCTTCAAATTCATCTTCCCACACCGCGTAGTTACCAGCGTGTAATGAGAAAACATAAGAAGAAAACTTAGCCGTTTCCGGAAAATGCCAAACTTTAGTATCACCTTGTTCTTCGATATTGTTTTCGCGTGTTGAAGAAATAATTTGCCAATGAGCAGGAGCAGTAACCTCTAAGGTATAAGTCGCTTTTAAATCCGGCTGATCAAAATGTGGAAACAAGCGGTTAGCATCATAAGGTTCAAAATCAGTGTATAAGTACACTTCACCATTTTCTGGATCAACAAAACGATGCAAACCCGAACCATCGGTTGAATAAGGGCGTTGATAATCAACAACTACTGTGGTTTTACCTGAGGTTAATTCACTGGCAGGAATAGTGATAAACCATTTTTCATAGTTAAAATTAACCGCTTTACCATTCACGGTTACGCTATTAACCGTGCCTTCGTCAAAATCAATAGTGAGATCATTTTGATTGTTTTTTGCTAAATCAAAATGCAATTCAGCAACACCGGAGAAACTTTCGCTTTTATTGTCTAGCGTCACTTGCAAATTATAACTGACGTTACTCACTTGCTGAGCGCGCATTTTTGCATAATCTTCATAAAGCGATTCACTCGCCTGACGTACCATGCTCGTTTGTACTGGTGCTTGTTTGGCTATTTCTGTTGGGGCTGGTGCGACATCAGCACTTTTCTCACAAGCGGTTAACGCAATAGTAGAACTTGCTAACGCGATCACTACCGCTTGGTTGAGTCGGGATTTCACTAATTTCATGACGTATTAACCTTATTATATTTATATCGGTATTATGGTTATAGATGTGACAAATATGTTAACAAACATATATAACATAAGTTTTAATGATCGTCAGAAAAATCTTGGTTATATCCCAGACAATACGATGAAACGTCAAATACATCAGATAAATGAATCGTTAACTTAAAAGAATATTAATTTACTTTTACTTCGTCACTTGCCTATAGTCTTAAGCAAATTCTCAACCTAGTAACTTGCATGTACCGTCACTTCGATTTAGCCAGCCTAGAGCAACAATATTCTCCCAGTAGCTGTATTGATGATATTAATGTTTTTATTGAAAAATATATTCAGCAAAGTCAGCAAGCACTAACGTTAGCGGAGCAAAAGCAAAAAGTGCTAACTAACCTAGCATACGGTAAACAGACTACGCAGACACTGGACCTGTTTTTACCTGATGAGACAGTGACAGCTAAGCAGAAACTACAGATTTTTATTCACGGTGGTTACTGGCAAGAGTTAAGCAAAAATGAATCCTGTTTTGCCGCCAGTAACTTTCAGCAACATGGCTATCATTTTGCTGTACTTAATTACACTTTAGCGCCACAGGCATCCCTTTCGACCATAGTAGAAGAATGTCGCCAGGCGCTAACGTTTTTATATCAGCATGCCGAGCAATATGGGTATAACAAGGATGAAATTTACCTTTCAGGTAGTTCAGCGGGCGGTCATTTAGCCATGATGATGGCATTAACAGACTGGCATGCCTACGATATTCCGCCGAGTTTTATTAAAGGCATTTGTGCTGTGAGTGGTATTTACGATCTAACGCCAATAGCTCAAACTTATATCAATAAGCCACTACAACTAACTGAGAAAGAAATCCAAGATCATAGTCCGTTATTACGAACAATAGACCGAGATTTAATATCGCAATGCCAAATAACGCTCGCTTATGGTGACAATGAAACCGATGAATTTAAACGTCAAAGTCAGGCAATGCAACGCGCTATTGAACAGTTAAACGTCCCCTCAAACTGTCAGGAAATAAGCGGACGCAACCATTTTGATGTGATCTTAGACTTATCAGAATCAGATAGCTGGTTAGCACAACAAGTGTTTAAGCAAATGAGCTAAAGTAAACGCGTTTTGTTACAGTACTGCGCGATAACCTACTGACGGCAAACTTCTAGCACTTGCTCAACAAACAAACCGGATGCCAGTGATATTTCACGCACCTGACTATGCAACTGCTGCAAGGTATTTTTTACTCGCCGCACTTCGCTGTTTCTGATCTTGACACCCGCCAAACAACTCTGAGCGATCGTTAAACCTATAGTATTAATGGCACGTGCGTCTTGCACTACTGGTGTTAAAGAAGACAATTTCGGGTTACGTTTAACCAGCTTCACTACAGCAGGAAAATAACTGTGCCATTGACGCATAATATCAACAACCTGTTGTAAGCCCTGAATATTACCATGTTGAAAATGTTTAAGCTGTTGCTTCATTTGCACCAATTGCAAACTTTCTACCGGCAGAAAATCAACAAATTGATTTAACGACGCACGCTGATGATATAAGCCCTGACGGAATTTTAAATGGTGACGGGTATAATAACTGGCAGGTTCTAATTGTTGCGCCAGCATAAACAATGGCGTGATATCCGTATTCGGAAAGACCAGCGAGTTAAAACCTTTTTGTTGCTGCTTAAGCTGTAATAGCCCGATGCTATCAGCGAATTCGTTGATAGCAACTAAACGTTGATACATGTTATCACTGTTAGTTAAGGATTTTTTTGACCAAAAGCGCTCGGCAATGGCAAACACACGCGGCCATATACGTAAATCAAGGTTATGCTCTGTGACTAATTCCGTCCACAGCGTCGCCTCACCTCCTAAAATATTAGTTGCCTGCTCAGCATTTAATGAAGGTAGTAATTTAACCTCTGCAAAATCAAATTCAGCTAACCTCGTGCCTGTGACCGAGTAATGACTATTACCTATTAACATACGACCAGTTAACAGTTCACCAGCACTTAGTTCAAACTCACCGCGTGTTGGTCCCATCCAGCTATCAAGTGAAAAGTTGATCTGTGATTTTGTTAACGCTAAGCGGCGGTCTAACACCACTTTCTGATAGTGATTATCATTTAATTTAACATAGCCATGAATCAGGTATCCGTTCCGCTTAATAAGCACTAACTTACCCTTAACTTCGCTACCTTTAATCCGTGGCATGCTGAATTGCCAAGCTTCAACCTTATCTTCTGGCAAAGGCGAAACTAGCTGAATATCATGATTAACCGGGTCATTACGATAATGAAAGCTGGTCGGTTGAGGTTGATCGATATAAAAACCTGTCGATAATAAGCCCTGATAACCCGCTTGCGCTATTTCGGTTAACGATTCCATGCCCCGCCAAGACTGCACCATAATATCGCGCGCTAATTTGGGATGAAAAATCTCATCCCAACCCATCATTTTTTTATGGTATTTAGCTAATATCTGCTGAACCTTCTGATTAAAATGAGCCTGTAACTGCGCACTATCAAGTAAGTTATTCGCTTGCATATATTGCTGCACGGCGCTACTTTGCTGCCATTGAACCGGGTTGACTTCATCGCCACCAATATGAAGATACGTATCAGGAAACAAAGCACTAAATTCAGCGACAATCGCCTCAATAAACTGATACGTTTTGGGATTACTGGGATCGAGTAACGGCTCAAACACTCCCCAATTATCTTCCATATGATAGGGTTTATTACGAGTCATTAATTCAGGATAGGCGACAGCAATAGCAGACGCATGACCCGGCAGATCAAATTCAGGCACGACACGTATACCAAGTTCACTGGCATAAGCGACTATCTCTTTAATTTCTTGCTGACTGTAGTAAAGACCGTCCGAGGCTAACTGCTGCAGTTTGGGATAGCTTTTTGATTCCACTCGCCAGCCCTGATCATCGGTCAAGTGCCAATGGAAAACATTTAATTTAGCTGCTGCCATGCCGTTTAATTGTCGCTTAATCGCATCAACGGAAATAAAATGTCTGACACTATCGATTAATAAACCACGCCATGGAAAACGCGGCATATCATTAATAGTGACATAAGGCAGTTTAATGTTGCTGTCATCACGTGCCGACCAAATAAGTTGCTTTAATGTCGCTATCGCTTGCAATGCGCCAAAGTCATTTGCCGCACGAATATGGATGCCATTGTCATCAATTTTTAACAAGTAGCTTTCATCAACACCTAATTGAGGGAGCTGGTAATCAACAGCTTTAGCTAAATTAACGGCTATCACTAACTTCGAATCTGCACTATCGCTAGTATTTGTCGCTGAGGTTAATTCAATACCATAATCGGTTAAAAATGAGTTTAACTGGCGATTAACAAATAACTGTCGCTGCTGGCTCATGCCGGTTATCTTTACTTCAAGCTGTGTCGATAACGAATAATGGCCAGCTGACTGCTGCAACGATAATGGATAAGGCATTAATGCCAGTTGTTCAGCCTTTGCCTGAGTCATCAGACAAAAAGCACCTAAAACTAGCAATATGATAATTCGTTGCAACATAAACACTCTTAACAATGATCTTATTGGCGCTGCTGTGACAAAGGCACCAATAATTAACAATAAAAATTATCGGGCGATAGTAGCAAATCCATCATGAGCAATGCTAGTCAACTGCGCGAAAAAGCCTAATCTTACTTGGACAACTTGATTAACTGCTGCTGTAATATCTTGGCAAATGTTTGTGCCGGTGCTGCTATCAGTGGGTGATTAAGATAAACCAAATGCCAGAACACGGTAAGTCCTTGCTCTGTCAGCGGGATAATTTTTATTTCCTGTTGACTACTATCTAGATAACGATGAATCTGCCGTTTCGAGAAAATGGAAATACCCAAATTTGCCTTCACCAATTCGATGATGGCATCATTAAAACCAACTTGTAATACCTTTTTCGGTAGCACTCCCTGTGGTTTAAATAACAATTCATATTCGCGATCTTTTTCCGGCACGGTGGAATTAGTGACATAAGTTTCACCGGCAAAATCTTCTGCCGTTAAATACCCTTGCTGCGCCTTGGGATGTTCTTTTGCTAAACAAGCTACCAGTTCATCTTCAACCAAACAAATACTACCAAATTGTTTATCGTCCAGCTGCAACTGATGCTCTGCCGTAGAGATCATAGCAATATCAACTTCGTGATTAATTAACGCATTTAACGGCTGCTTTGCTGCCTGAGCACTGATTTCAATTTCAATATGAGCATAGTGCTGATGAAATCCTTTCATCACCTCCGGCAACCACTGAAACGAGGCATAATGAGGTAGCCCTACCCGTAATACTTGCTCAATACCATCAGTTAAACGGCCAATATCATGCTCAGCGCGGGCGAGTTCCTGTAAAATTTTTTGTGCCGAGTAAAGCAAGCGTTTACCAGCATTTGACATAATAATTTTGCGGCCTCGGCGGATAAACAATTGGCTATTAAGCCGACGCTCTGCTTCACGAATGCGATTAGTTAACGCCGGCTGAGTAATGAACAACTCCTGAGCCGCTTCTTTAACCGTTTCGCAACGTTCAAGCGCACAAATCATTTTCAGATGGCTAATCGATAACTGACTTTTACTAATATCCATTTACATTCATTGTATTTGACTGATGTGAAGTTAGTACCTTAACACCAATACATTCATAATTTGAATGTGATCATAAAATATATGCAATTATTGTTATTAATAATAATGTCAGCATAAATAAATTTTCAAACAGCTTTAAAAGCGTTAATTAAGGAATTATGCTACGCAAGTAGCAAATAATAAGACTAAATAACTAAAACCAAATCGGATTTAAATAACAAAAATATGAACTTAAGCATTTTTTTACTGCTCAGCTTAGCGCTGATCACATCAACCGCTTGGGCTGATGAAAATACTAGCGACATTAAATTATACACACTAGATTGCGGCACCATGGCAGTGTCGGATATGAAAGATCTTTCTAACAATGGTAGTTATAACGGCCAGCAAATTGAATTAGCTAACCCTTGCTTTTTAATTCGTCATCCGAAAGGTGATTTACTTTGGGATACAGGATTAACAGATAGTATCGCTGACCATGCTAATGGTGAAACTAGCGGTGTCTGGCATTATCAATTAAAAGATAAATTAGTAGATCAACTTAAACTGCTTAAAATTAGCGCTGACGATATTGAGTATTTAGCACTGTCTCATATCCATCCAGACCATTCTGGCAATGCTAATCACTTTAAAAACTCAACTTTTATTATTAATAAGTTAGAACGCGAATACATGTTTTCTAAGCCAATTAACGCGATTTTCGGCGAGTCCTACTCAGCGTTAAAACAGGCCAATACGATTACTTTTGATGCTGAACATGATGTATTTAACGACGGAACTGTGCTGATTAAAGCCATGCCCGGACATACTCCAGGAAGCTCAGTGCTATTAGTGCACTTGGCAAATAGTGGCAATGTTTTATTAACTGGTGATCTTTATATTCATGCCAGAGGTAGGAAATTAGGCACTATGCATAAATATAATGTCGATAAACAATTAACCAGAGCATCGAGAAAACAGTTCGAAGCACTGGCGAAACAAAAAAATGCTAGGGTCATTATTCAACATGAAAAACAAGACGTTGACCGTTTACCTAAATTGCCTAGCTATCTCGATTAACTGCATTTTCACACTACAGATAAGCATAGATTTATAACTAAAGACTAAGTCATTAGGGGCAACAAGATGCAGCAAACAAAATCCTCATCAAGACTGGAAGCATTCAGTGATGCAATTTGGGGTCTTGCATTAACTTTTTTAGTGATTCGTATCACCGGTTATCAAACAATATAGGTATCCCTATGACAACTAACAATATTTTTCAGGCGATACCCGCAGATCTCAACGATGAATTCTTTGAGCTGTTAGCGGAAAATAAACATGTCAAAATAGAACGAATTGTTTCATTGGGTCATAGTTCACCAGAAACCGGTTGGTATGACCAAGCAAGCAACGAATGGGTCATCGTATTAAAAGGTCAGGCAATTATTAGCTTTGAACAAGAAGAAGACGTTACCTTGGCTTGTGGCGATTACCTCAATATACCCGCTCATAAAAAGCATAAAGTCTCGTGGACCACTTCGGATAGTGAAACCGTGTGGTTGGCAATACATTATTAAGGAAGTTACAAATATGAAAATGAATTATTTTGTCTTTGGCACTAATAACATGGAAAAAGCAGTTAGTTTTTATGATGCTTTTTTTGCCGCAAGCAAAGTCAATAAAGTACATGCACAAGGCCGTATGACACTATGGGCTAATGAAGATTTTATGTTTGCTGTTGCTGAGCCATTTGACGGCAAAGATGCAACCAACGGCAACGGTACTATGCTGGGTCTAAATTTAAACTCGTCAGATGAAGTCAGTCAATTATATCAAAAAGCATTAACTTTAGGTGGCAAAAGTGAAGGAGAACCCGCGATACGCTCAGGTAGGTTTTCTGCTTATGTCAGAGATTTAGATAACAATAAGATTTGTCTGTTTGAATAAAGTTTAGCAGCGCCACAATATCATGATTATTGTGGCGCTCTACTATTTACAAGTGGGTACGCACATCAAACAGTTCGGGGAAGAAGCTAATATCCAACGCTTTCTTCAAGAAGCTGACCCCAGATGAGCCACCCGTCCCCATTTTATTACCAATAATGCGCTGTACGGTATACATGTGCTTAAAGCGCCACTGCTGAAACGCATCTTCAATATCAATCAATTTTTCTGCCAGTTCATACAATTCAAAATGCTGATCAGCATCTTTGTAAATAGCAACCCAAGCAGCTAACACTGAATCATTCTTTTGATACGGCTGAGAAAAGTCACGCGCAAGCACGGCATTATCAATCGCCATACCTTTATCCGCAAGTAAACGGATCACTTCGTCATATAAACTCGGGGCTTCCAATACCTGCTTGAGCTCCTGATAGATAGCATTATTAGATTGATGAACTTCCAGCAAAGAAGCATTTTTGTTGCCTAATAAAAACTCCAGTTTGCGATAACCATATGACTGAAAGCCGGATGAATGTCCTAAGGCATCACGGAATTTCAGATAATCAACTGGCGTTAAAGTGGAAAGAATTTGCCACGACTGAGTGAGCTGATTAAAAATTTGTTTCACCCGGGAAATCACTTTAAAAGCATGACCGAAATCTCCCTGATGGATATTCGCAATCGCTGCTGTTAATTCGTGCCCGGCTAGCTTAAGCCATAATTCACTGGCCTGATGAATAGTAATAAACAGCATTTCATCATGCTGATCCGATAATGGCTTTTGTGCAGATAAAATTTGCTCAAGACATAAGTAATCACCGTACGACATGTCATCGTTAAAATCGGTATGGATCCCCTCTTCCATCGCGCGGTAATTACTGTTATCCGCTTCGTTATGATATGGACATGTCATCACTGATCTCCTAAAGGGGCTAATTTCTGTTGTGCAAGTTGATACATATGCTGGTAAACATAGTCTTGTTGCCAGTCGTTTTCTATATTGGGTAGTCGCATGATTTCTGCCATGATCTCATTTTGGATATCACCACAAGCCAACGCCTTTTTGTATGGCAGCTCTGGAGAAAATGTCACCATCGAATACAAGGGCACCCAAAGCTCTGGGTGCATTTGATGAAACTTCGCTTCAATTTTTTTGCGTAGTAAAAAGCTCGCTTCACCAGATAAGTCACTCATTTCAACAAAGTTACGCTTAGCCAGTTCAATAATAGCGTCACAATTATCTTTGCGCTCCTCCTGATAAGCATCGAGTATTTTCGGCCATTGATGATCATGCAGTTCCACTAATTCTGCCAAGATCCGGCAATCTTCAAAACCACAGTTCATGCCTTGCCCATAAAATGGCACCATAGCATGAGCCGCATCTCCAATAAGCGCCACGCTGTTATTGACCAGCCAGGGATATATATGCACTAAACATAGAGGCGAAGCCGATTTACTTAAAAAATCATTCACCGGATCTTCCAACATTGGCATCGCATCAGAAAAGTAACGCTGAAAAAACGCGTCTACTTGCTGAGCATCTGTTAATGACGAAAAGGAAATCTCCCCTTGATGGTTCATAAACAAAGTACAGGTAAATGAGCCATCGACATTCGGCAAGGCAATCAACATAAAATCTTTACGTGGCCAAATATGCAGCGCATTTTTTTCCAGTTTATGGCTGCCATCTTCACTTGCCGCTATCGTCAGTTCAATATAACTTTGTGGCATATATTCTAAACTATAACTAATTCGCTCTTTTGGTAATTCCTGCATTAAGCGCCGTACTTTAGAAAATGCGCCATCGGCACCAATCACGAGATCACTTTGGTGAATGACTTGATGATGGCCATCAGTAAGGTAAACCGCGGTATTATCTTCAAAGTTGAGTTGATTTAATCGGTGATCAAAATGTATATCGACCTTTTGTTCTTGTTCCGCCAGATCAATTAACTGTTCATTAATGCCGGAACGAGACACCGACCAGATTGCCTGATTGTCTTTACCATAAGGCAACTTGGTTAACTGTCCTTGTTCATCATGCATAATACGGCAATACATAGGAATTGCCTGTTGACGAATTTGTTCATCAATACCGATAGCCTGTAATGCTTTCCAGCCGCGATCAGATAACGCTAAGTTAATCGACTTTCCCTGATAAATATTAGTTTTTCGCGAATCTGGGCGCGATTCAAATAAATCAATGCTATAGCCTTTTTTCGCTAACATCACTGCTAGCAAGGCCCCAACAGGTCCAGCGCCATTTATCGCGATTTTGGCTAATTGTTCACTCATTTTTGCCACCCCGCCAATAAGGTTTTTAACGTTTGACCAAACTGATAAACATCTTCAAAGCTATTGTATAATGGTGTTGGAGCCAAACGCACTACATCCGGTTCTCTAAAATCGGCAATGACACCAGCTTCAGTTAACGCCGAGAAAAAGCGTTTGTCTGTGCCCACTAATTTAACCGATAACTGACAGCCGCGCATACTTGCATCTGATGGCGTAATGATTTCCAGTTGGATATCAGGAAACAGCTCAACGATATCATTAAAGACAAACGCTAAAAATGCCGTTAATTTCAGGCTCTTTTGACGTAGATTTTCAATCCCCACCTGCTGAAAGATATCCAGCGAAGCCTTTAATACTGCCATGCCCATAATTGGCACATTACTTAATTGCCAACCTTCGGCGCCAGTCATAGGATCAAAACTATTTTCCATTAAAAATCGTCGTTCTTTGTTATGACCCCACCAACCCCCAAAACGTGGAATATCGGTATTATCACCATGGCGATCATGAACAAATATCGCGCCGACATTACCCGCACTAGCATTGATGTACTTGTAGGTACACCAAGCAGCAAAGTCGACATTCCAATCATGTAGCTTCACTGGAATGTTACCGGCAGCATGCGCTAGGTCAAAACCGGCAATAGCACCTACGTTATGCGCCGCTTGCGTCAGTTTTTCCATATCAAATAACTGACCGGTAAAATAATTCACGCCACCAAAAAACACTAACGCTAGCTGCTCCTGATGTTCATTGATTGCTGCTAAAATATCCTCTTCACGAATCAAGTGCTCGCCATCGCGTGGAGCAACTTCAATAATCGCCTCATCTGGATCAAAACCATGATGCTTAACCTGAGTTTCTAGTAAATAGCGATCCGAAGGAAACATTTTTGCTTCACTGATAATCTTAAATTTTTCTGTTGTCGGGCGATAAAACGAAACAAATAACAAGTGCAAATTAGTGGTTAATGAATTCATACAGACCACTTCAGATTCATTTGCACCAACCAACTCTGCCATTGCCGGCGTTAAAATTTCATGATAACTGACCCAGGGATTGGTAGCATGAAAGTGACCTTCCACGCCCCATTTTGCCCAGTCATCCAGCTCAGCATTAACATAGTCTTTCGCCGATTTCGGCGCTAAGCCTAATGAGTTACCGGTAAAATATAATACTTGTTTGCCATCAATCACCGGATGGTGAAAACGTTCACGATATTCAGCCAAGGTATCTTGTGCGTCTTGTTGCTTGGCAAAGGCTAAGGAATTTTCAAAGTTCATAATTGTCTCTTAGTAATGCCAACTACACTGGCAAATCAAAAAATTGGTGCGCATTGCTCGCGAGCATCGCTTGTTTATTTTCTTCCGTTAAGTAAGGCGCGGTCTTGATCAGTTGCCCCATTTCCTGCTCGCCCAAAGGGAAAGGATAATCCGTTCCAAACATCAGTTTGCTCACCCCCATCTTTTGCACCAATAGTTGCAAGGCGTCATGGTCAAAAACGGCACTGTCTAAATAAAATCGATCAAGGTAAGAGCTTGGTGGATGTTGTGAATGACCGCGGGCGATATCGCGATGCAACCAGGCATTTTCCAAACGCCCCAATAAAAAGGCAAATGAACCACCACCATGAGCAAAGCATATTTTTAAGTCACGACTGACGCGATCAAAGCCGCCACCTAATATCATAGAAACAATCGACAATTGACTTTCCGCAGGCATGCCAACCGTCCAGCCCATCATGTATTTTTTCGTCCGGTCAGCCGCCATCATGTCCCAAGGGTGGACAAATACTGGGATGTTTTCTGCTGCGCAATGCTGTAAAAACGTCAATACACCTTCGTCATCCATGTTTTTGTCACCAACATGGTTACCGATTTGAATACCTACATGGCCACTGTTGATTGCTCGGCTTGCTTCTTGACACGCAGCATCTATGTCTTGCAAGGGCACCTGTGCCATCGCAAATAGGCGGTTTTGTCCCTGTGCACAAAGTTCTAACGCTGCATCATTGAAAATTTGCGCACAGTATAATGCTTGTTCAACCGGCTTTTCGTAAGCAAATAAAATCGGGGTGGCTGAAATGATTTGATGACTCACCCCCTGTTGATCTAGCTGCTCTAACCTCACTTGCGCATCCCAACAGGCAGAGTAAATCGGGCGAAACTCTTGCTGACCTTTCATCAACATAGCTTTTGCATAACCTTGCTCATTTTTTTCACTCGATAAATGCCTAAGCCAAGGCCAGTCTCCACCACCGAACTTTGCTTCCAGATTTGGCCAGGTTTTTGGAAAAAAATGCGAGTGAATATCAATAATATTCATTAACTGTCACCCTTTTCGTTAAGTGTGACCCAACCTTCTGGTGGCTCTTTACCTGGATGTAATTCACCACAATCAGGACAAGTTCGTGCTTGCTCGCTTTGATAGAAGTTTTGGTAAACAGGAGGCAAATCATCAACGATAGATTTCAACACCACTTCATGACGATGCACTAATCCGCCACAGTTAAAGCAATACCATTCAAAGGCATCTTTTGCTCCGTCGGGACGCTTTGGCTCGATCACTAAGCCAACACTGCCTGCCATTGGACGCTGTGGAGAATGACGAACATGCGCCGGCAAGAAGAAGATATCACCTTCTCGAATGAAGACATCGCGGCATTCGCCATCTTCTATCACTTTCAGCACCATATCGCCTTTAATTTGGTAGAAAAACTCTTCCACAGGATCATCATGAAAATCCGTGCGCTTATTCGGTCCCCCAACAACCATCACCATCATATCGGTGTTTTCCCAGATAATGGCATTACCAACCGGAGGCTTGAGTAAATGTTTGTGTTCTTTAATCCATTGCTGAAAATTAAATGCGGCGAGTTTAGCTTTCATAACGTTTCCTTATCGGCTCTGAGCTAAAGGTTTATAGGCGACAGCTTTACATTCGATCAACAAATGCGGGTGAGGTAATTGATGTACAGCAACCGTAGTGCGCGTTGGGCCATCAAAATCAAAAAACTCACTGTAAACCTGATTGTAGCCTTTAAAATCATTCATATTGACCAGGAAAGTAGAGATCTCTACCAAATCACACAGATCGGCATCCACCGAATGTAAAATATCGCGGATATTTTCAATCACCGCACGGGTTTGCACACCAATATCGAGAGTGGTGGCACCAAACTCATCCACTTCAACACCAGCAAAACTGTTATCAGGTAGGCGGGAACTAGTGCCTGAAATGTAAATAAAATCCCCAGCTCGTTTAACGTGCGGAAACTTGCCTCTGGGAACCGCTTTATCTTTTAAAACTTTGCTTTGCGTATTCATAATATTCCTAATCTATCTTGATACAGATATTGACTGGCTCACTGTAAAAACTGAGCGAATGTTGCCCGCCTTCACGACCAATGCCTGATAACTTTACGCCACCAAACGGCGCTCTAAGATCACGTAAAAACCAGGTATTCACCCAAACCAATCCGACATCAATTTGTGGTGCGACTCGATGTGCTCGTGACAAATTTTCTGTCCATAGCGCGCAGGCTAAACCATATTGCGTGTTATTCACCCGCTCAATCACTTCTTGCTCATCATCAAAAATTGAGACATGACAAATAGGACCGAAAATTTCTTCCTGATTGACACGGTTATCATCACCTAAGCCAGTAATAATGGTAGGTTCAATGTAGCAGCCCTGCGCTCTTTCATCATCGAACGGTGGCACACCACCGCCATAGATAAATTCTGCACCTTGGTCTTTGGCTAATTGATAATAAGACAATACTTTCTGCTGATGAGGTTTCGAAACCAGCGGACCAATAAAAACGTCCTGCTCTTTCGGATAGCCAATTTTGATTGCCTGCGCCGATTTTTTCAGCCCGTCAATAAACTCATCCGCTATCGAACGATGGACAAAGACCTTTTCGGTGCATAAGCACACTTGACCACAGTTGGTAAAGGTAGAACGGGCTACGCCAGCAATCGCTTTTTCAAGATCTGCATCGGCGAATACAACAGCGGAATTTTTACCCCCTAACTCAAAGGAGATAGGTTTAACCGTATCGGCAACAGCCTTCATGATATGCTGCCCAGTAGCGCTGGCTCCGGTAAACGTGACTGCGTCTACCTGCGGATGACAAGTGATCGCATCACCGACATTTTTACCGCGCCCTAGAATAAGGTTAAACACCCCTTTAGGTATACCGACTTCATCCATCACTTGTGCCAGTAAATAGGCGGTTGATGAAGTTTCTTCTGACGGCTTTAAAATAACGCAGTTACCACAAGCCAACGCCGGTGCCACTTTCCAGGTGGCTAACAATAACGGGAGATTCCATGGCGAGATGACCGCTACTACGCCTAATGGTTTGTTAACACTATAATTAAGTGCTTTGTCACCAGTTGGAGTTTCGGTGATAAAAGTTTCGCCGCTATGGTGGCGTGCCATATCGGCAAAGGCTCTGAAGTTAGCGGCACCGCGTGGAATATCTATGGTTTGCACCTGATGCAAAGATTTACCCGTATCGGCAATTTCTGCATCAATGAATTCTTGCTGACGTTCCACCATACGATCTGCTACTCGATGCAATAAGTCACAACGTTGATTAACCGACAGGCGTGACCATTCACCCGTTTGCGCAGTTTTAGCAGCCTTTACTGCCCGGTCGATCTGCTGATGATCTGCCTCGGCAATTTGCCCAATCACCTCGCCATTGACCGGACTGACATTATCAAAATAATGCTCGCTAGAGACAAATTGTCCATCAATATAGCATTCTAACTGGCGCAGCTCTGACATCGAATTTCCTAACCTTATTTATTATTAAGATCATAATTGTAGTAGGAAATTGACTTTACTGATTTTTAAACAATAACAAAAATTCGTTAATTTTAGCCAAAGCATTCATTTTATGAATATATTAATTACTTTTAATGAATTTCACTGTGATGGTGCAAATATAAACTCGCGGCACCAAGAAGTGCAGCATCTGCCAACTCACTTTGGCAAATGGTTAAGTTTTCAATCACCACAGGATAAGGAAAATTTGCTAATTCGCGCCATAGCGCATCGATAAACAAGTGATAGGAGTTGGCAACAGAACCGCCAATGACGATCACTTGCGGGTCAATGACCAATAAAAGATGGCTGATCGCATTCGCTAAGTGCCCAGCAAATTGTTCAAACGCTGCCAGAGCTCGCACATCACCGGCATCCGCACGTTGAGCTAACTCTGCACCAGACACTTGATAATGATCAATAAAATACTGACCAGAACAATAATCATCAATAGTGGCATCCAAGTAACGAATACCACCTACTTCACCTGCACAGCAATTTTGACCTGCGTATAATTGCTGATTAACAAATAAACCACAACCAAAGCCAGTCCCTAAACAGATGCCAGCAACATTCTGATAGTGCTTAGCTGTGCCGTACGCAGACTCCCCTGCAACAAAGCAATTAACATCGTTATTGATATAAACTGGCAATTGATAATGGGCTTGCAACAACGACTTTAATGGGTATTGCTGCCAGGCAGGAATGTTGACAGCATTAAACACTATGCCCTGCTCGATATCGACGATACAGGGCACACCAATTGCTATGGCCTCAGTATCATCTAACTTCACTAAGTCGATACAGTGAATAATAAACGCGAATATCTCTTCAGCCGACGCGTGTGCAGGAAACGGCAATATTTGATTTTGCTGGATCATGCCCCCCTGAAAGCGGCCAAAGTTAATTTTCGTTCCACCAATATCCAAGACGATAATTGAACGGGTATTCATAATCATTTCCAACGTAATAAGGTAAAAATTTGCATAGCTACTCCCTGCCAACAAATGCTTTGGCATATCTCAAGAAGGGAAAAACTCCGTTGTCTGATGCCACTACGAGTACCTATCGGTAACAGACAACGGATATGACTAGTGTAAAGTTAAACTGCGACCGGCTCGTTTATTGTCAGCACTGCGCGCCCTCACTTGTACGGGTAGATTGACCTTAACAGTGTCCTGGTAGCTGTGCCATTGACCATTTGATGTTTGATATTCAAGCGGTAACCCCGGCAATGAACTATTGATATTTAGCTTACCATCGATGATTTTCGCTCCCACCGTAGGAATGCGATAAAATACGCCGGCTTTATCCAGTTTAATCAGCTCTTTTTGCGCCAGCGTATTAGCAAAACGCTGCCATTGCTGATCTCTTTGCCGTTGTAATTCCTCAGTAAATACGCCCGAAATATGAGAATATTTTGCTCCCTGATAGTTGTAAGGCACCTGCCAAGAAGGCGAAGACCAAGCACGTTCAGCTAAGGCAAGCATCCGTGGAAAGATCATATATTCTGCTTGCTGATCACTGCGAACCGTTTCACTCCACAGTTGCCCCTGGATACCCGCAACCCGAAAATTTTTCGGTAGTGGTTGATGCAATATGACTCCTTGTTCGTCTTGTTGCAGCCTATCGTCAATCTCAAAATGTCGACCTAAGGTATCGAGTCTAAACTCTGCATGAATCGGTAAATTATCCGGAATAAAATTAAAAACATTACGGCTATCAATACGACGTGACGCCCAATTATAGCCTCGCTCTTTTGGGTCGACTTCGTATGGAAAATCAAAATAGAAAACATCCGGAACTGATAGCACCACGTCCCAACCACGATGCGCCTGTTCACTCACCATTTGGTGAGCACCACTAGGTAAGGCGCCCCAAATATAGGAATAGACAGCTTTTGGCATATTCTCGACATGAGTTTCACCTAACCCATCATTCCAGCCACCTACTGCAATGCCTTTGTTAACCACCATATGGGCCACGCGTTCAATAAAATGCGCCCCTAAGTGCTTAAACTCACTGACACTATTACTGCTATCATTAACTAACGCTTGGCAGGCCGGAGAATCTACCCAAGCACCCGCCGTTTCGTCAGCACCAATATGATACATTTGTAATGGATGTTGAGCTTGTTGGTGTAAATTGATTAGATCTTCTAACACCCGATCGACGAAGGCATAGGAAGACTCCAAGCAGACGTTAATAGTATTGTCATTATAATTTTGAATCGAGCGATACTGAGTTTTATCATTAAAATCAGATAATAAGTAACGATTTGCTGCCACTTCATTTTCTTGTTTAATCAAACGCTGATAGCGTGCTTCCATTGCTTTAATCGCCGCACGTGAATGACCTGGCATATCAAGAGATGGGATAACCTGGATATGATGGCGGCTAGCATAACGTAAAATATCGATATAATCTTGCGTACTATAAAAACCATCCCTGCCACTGGCCCCCGCACCGCCTAGTTGAGGTTGTAAACATTGCTGATCAGATAAATCCATACAACGTCGGCTGCCAATTTCAGTTAACTCAGGCAGGCTAGGTAGCTCAATTCGCCAACCTTCATCTTCTGCTAAATGCATATGAAGCTTATTGAGCTTGTAAGCTGCCATTTGCTCAATTAAGCGAAAGACCATGGCTTTACTATGAAAATTACGCGCAACATCCAGGTGTTGGCCACGATAGCGATAATTGGGCTGATCAACTATTTTGACACTAGGAATCGTTAATGTTTCTACTGATAGTAAGGCTGTCAGTGTTTGTACACCATAAAAAGCACCGGCACTATCGGCGGCTTCAATAAGAATGTGATTACCCTTTGCCGTCAATTGATAACTCTCTGGCATGGCTAACTTGCTATCTAAGGCAATATTAAACACTATTCCCTCTGCTGACTGCTTTACTCCGAGTGTTGCTAAACGCTCCAGAGCGGCACTAACGTGTTCAGCAGCGACTCCCTGATAACTGACATTAATCCCCTGAGCTAACGAAATAGCTTCAGAAGACAACAATTGACTGTGTTGCGGAGTTGGAATGACTGCCTGAGCTAAATGAGCATCACTTAATTGAGTGTCTATATTATGGTCAAATAACCAAGCGGGGCCAGCATATTGATTAATATCATCCGGACTCGATTTGATCTGTTTCGGTAAATTATCAAATGACGCCACCCACGGCTGTAGTTCCAGTCCTGTTTCTGGGTCGATCTTAGTTTGCGTACTCTTGATCACGGCTGGTGTTAAATTTTTGCTACTAAGCCAATAATTAGGCATCAACTCAGATTCACTGATCACGGTACTAGCAATCCAAAGTGTTACTTTTTGTGGTTCATTCGCTTTAAACCCGGAAAAATTTGCTGTTGGTGTGATTTGATGAATATCGCCATTCAAATGTTTCAGTGAAAGTTGCTGGCCAGAAGCAGCATAAACGGGATAAACCTGAGAGTAATTGATCTGCCAGTTATTCACCAACATATCTGTTGGTGAGGTCAAATAAATTTCAGCACTGAAGCAGTGACTAACAGCTTGACCGTTTTTTTTAGGGCAATCCGTTTCAACATTGCTCAGTGCCTGATAGTTAACGACTAATGAATTCGCTAACTTGTTCAGTTGCCTTTGATCTATCGGTGTTACCCTAGCACCACTGTTGGATTTGTCGTTTGCTGACTCCGACGCCTGCTGACAGGCGATTAAGCCAAAAGCACTAGCCGTTAACCAGATTACACGTAAAAATTTCATCGTCTTTTTATCTCTCTTATTGCTGTTACTGCTGTCTAATTTATTGACCTGATTTAACGGCTTGCTCAGACGAGCCAGAATTAAACAGTTTTATCGTTTTATTAACCACTAGAGGTTTTGCCCAAAAGCCAATAGCGAAGATATAAGCCAAGGTGATATAAACCACCACCATACCAACACGTAAATCTCCGGTGATATCCGCTATGACTCCAATGATCGGCGACGCCAAACCACCACCGACGATCCCCGTACATAAAATGCCAGCAAAAGAACCATGATGTTCAGCCACTGAATTTAATGCCAATGAAAAGATCACAGACCACATTACCGAAAGGAAAAATCCGACTAAAGGAAATGCGACAACCGCTGTTTCCGCACTACCGAATATGGCACAGGTCAAGGCAATAAAAGCGCAACCAGAAAACAATTTCAGTACAATACGACTGTCAAATAGCTTCACTAACACCAAACCTAAAATACAACCTAAGGTCAACATTAACCAAAAATCACTGACAGTACTGGCACCAACGGTAACCGGATCTAAACCATGATAGCGTTCCAAAAATAACGAAATCACGTTAGCCACCCCTTGCTCGGTACCTACATATGCCGCAATAGCGATGAAAAATAAAATTACCGTTTTATTTTTCAACAGCTGACGATAAATTTGCCAGGCTCCAACCGCTTCATCATCATTTAGTTCAACCCGCGGCAACTTAATCAAGGCAATAAACAGCAACATTAGCACTGAAAGTACCGCAAAAATCCAATACATAGACAACCAGCTCATATCTGCTGGCACCATACGATTAAAAAAGCCGATCACGCCAGTTGTAGTTTGTTCAGCCATTGCTTGCACAACATAGCTATAAACCATAGGACTTAAGGTTGCCGCACCACCAAACAACAATTGCGCCATAACAGAATAAAAAGCAAAGTGTTCTTCACCACCGGAAACGCGTAGTAATGGATTAATCGCTACTTGCAACATCGCCATACCGGTACCGATTAAAAACAATGAGCCCATCGCCATAAAGAAACTAGGTATTAAAGCAAACAAAAATGAACCAAGCGCTGCCATGATAAATGCTGCCATCATCACAGTTTTTTCACCATACTTATCGACTAACATACCTGCGGGTACTGACATCACACCATAGGCGGCAAAAAAAGAAAAAGGTAAAAAACCAGCAACCGCAAGGCTGAGTTTAAAATCATTCACCAATGATGGAAATAATGGTCCTAAGATATTAGTGATAAATGAAATGGCAAAAAATGTTATTAAAACCAGGACGACGCCCGTGATATTCGTTTTCATCTATTGATCCCTACAAGATTAAATTTTAATAAATATTTTTCGGTCAAACAGTAGTTTGGAAAACCAGCCAAACAGCACTACATGCATGAGCGCAAAAACAAACGAGGCCAGTTTTTCTGGCATTAAGGCCGCTAAACTATTAAACATCCACTGATTAAGTGGCACGTTAGCAACATCGAACAATGAATAACTGGCGACCCAGAGCCAAGAAAGCACATAAATAAATAACGGATTCGTTCCATATATCAGTAACGGAGTCACTGGCTGTTGTATTTTTTGAATGTCGATAACAAAGACAAATAAAGCAAGAGTTAAACAAGCAAAACCAGCGCTATAAATGACATAAGAACTGGTCCATAACGACTTGTTAATTGGGATAAAACTATCCATTATCAAACCAATAATTAACCCTGCCATAGCTAACACAATAAGCTTAATTAGTGAGGCTTTTTTATCTGTCATCTGGCTGATAAAGCGCGTTACTTCAAAACCAATCAACACACTAACAATTGACGGTAAGGTACTCAGTATTCCTTCCGGATCAAACGCTACCCCTAAGCCTCGATACATATGACTAGCGCCTAACAAATAAAGATCAAGATCTCGCACTAGGTTAGTTTCTAAACGGTAAGCGCCATCACCCGCTAGCATCAGTAATAATGGATAAGCGACTAATATCAGTAACGCTATTACTATGACCTTAGCGCGTTGAAACGATAAAACAATAAAGGCGGCAAAGCCGTATGCGATACCAATACGCTGCAATACCCCCATCACACGCCAGGACTCCATAGGTGCAATAAACGGATAGATATTAAGTAGCAAGCCAATGATAAAAATCAGCCCACTACGCTTAATAATTTTTTTCGCTAATGGCGCTGATAAGGTGAATTGATCTTTCCTAAAGGCAAAGAACATGGCTGAACCAACGATAAACATAAAAAATGGAAAAACCAGATCGGTCGGCGTTACTCCATGCCAGTGTGAATGCAATAATGGCGCATAGACATATGACCAAGACCCTGGCGTATTCACCAAAATCATTAGTGCAATAGTCAATCCTCGAAAAGCGTCTAATGCGACGTAGCGTTGCATTTAAATCCTCACCTGCAAAATTATCGATATGCTAATAATTGATAATGCATTGATTCCGTTTCAATTAGGTGTATTATTCTAACACCTTTATATATTTTTCTATCACTTTATGACAGCGCTGACATCAAGTGATAGTTATGCACGGCATAGAAGATTTTTCATTAACTTACTCACTTAAGTACACATTGATGAAACTAATGTTTGAAAAAATACTGCCAACGGAAAATTCTTCCTGGCGCTACTGGTTATATAAACGCGAAAGTATTGAGTTTAACTGGCATTATCATCCTGAATACGAAATAGCCTTAACCTTAAACAGCCAAGGACAAAGGTATGTTGGTGACAGTATTGAAGATTATCACGAATTCGATATGGCATTCTTAGGCCCACATCTACCTCATACCTGGTGCTCCTCTGCCGAAAAAGAGGGCACGCCACAACAAGTGTATGTCGCCCAAATTCCTGTACCTTGGCTGGAATCATTAGTATTTGGTATGCCCGATTTAGCAGAGTTTAAACCTTTACTGACACAATCCCGTCTCGGGATAAAATTTTCGACCGAAACTGTCAAAAAGTGCGCCAAGGTCTTTAAAAAATTACAACAAGCCACCGCCAGCGAGCGCTTTATCGGCTTAATCACCATATTACAACTGATGAGCAAAGATGATGGCCGCCAAACTTTGGCCAGCCAGGGATATAATATTTCAGTAGCCTCAGATGCTTCGGTCGATAAACTGGACAAAGTGATCCGCTATATATATCAGCATTACAGCGAAAAAATTTCCGCCCAAACAGTCGCTCAACTAATACACATGAGCACCAATCATTTCCATCGCTTTTTTAAGCAACGCACCGAACAAACCTTTACCCAGGTAGTAAATCAGCTAAGAATAAGTAAAGCCTGCTCGCTATTGATTAACTCCAAAATGCCGATCACTACCATCAGTGACAGCTGCGGTTTTCATAATGTGCCTAATTTCAATCGACGATTTTTGCAATTTAAGCAGATGCGCCCAAGCGAGTTTCGCCGAATTTATGCCGGAAAAAGCCAAGTTATTTAATTCGATGAAAAACTAAAAGTAAAATATGATAACTTATCCACAAAAAACCGACATTCCAGAAAATAAACCTTGCAACAGCAACAGCTTCGCCACGCGGCCAAAGCAAGAACCCTAAGAAGCAAGAAAATGCGAAAGCCGTATTTATTGGATTCTTCCTTACTAAGGCCATTTTATTGATAAACATGGTAAATAATGCCAGCACTATCATGCCGTACCAATAAAAGTTCAAATACATTTCAGCAAATATCGAAAATCCATATCCACCACCCCGCTCTGCTATCCAAGGATTAACCTCATTTACCAACCACAAGGCTAAAGAGCCCGCCTTGGCCGGGTGTACATCCCAAAATAAATTAGGAACTATGGTGGTTAAGGCGAGCAACAATGAATCGCCATAGATGAAATCCATTTGACTTGGTACCCGCTGCATGATCCAAATCAGAGGGCTGATACTATCTGACATTTCAGAAATTATTCGATAAAGAGCGCTGCTATTTTCTACATGTTGGGATATGTTTTGTCCAGTTCTTAGTAATGATAAGGCAGGAAATATCACGGTAAAAAGAAATGCAGCGCCGCCATAGACAAGTTTGCGATTAAGCGTTTTTACAGTGCAATCCCACAAACTTAATAAAATAATAAATGGCACCAATGCAACTAATCTCATACCCAACATTAACTTCAAAAAAGCAATGGCAAATGCGACTAAAAAGATTGAATAAATAATGGTTTTATTTTTTCTATAAACAACGACCAGCAAATAAAATGCAGGATAAAGGAAAAAAGACAACACTTTAAACAGACCAGAAACACCATAATTTTGCTGAGAATTAAACAATGCAAAATAACCGCCCGCCATGACTTGGCTAACAATGGCATATAAGTCAATCAAAGTGGCCGGTGCCGAAAAGGTTAAAAAAATAATACCTGTATATTTTGCCGCCGATAACTGCAAAAATGACGGTTGTTTAACTTGAATGACGGTATTGTTAAACGTCAGCAACATTGTGGATGAGATAATCAATAAACCAACATAACCATACTCTATCGCCCTGACAATAACTTGATTATCTGCTTTTGAGAAAAAATTGAAAAAGGCTGCGCCTTGCTCAGAATAAAAAACAAAGAGCACGGATTTTCCCAGATTAAAAATAAACACCATCAAGAAAAATACATATGCCAGTGAAAGAAAGTTTCCACCAATTTTTAGCCAAACAACAGAATGAATAATTAGTAAGGAAAGAATACCTAAGCTTTGAGCAATCAATATAAAGTCAATATCGGTATCAACTACCCATTGACGTAAAAGCATAGTGAAAAGACAAATAGCAAAGTTTAAAATAATCGCTAGGACGAGAATATCTAACCTAGTAGCAGACATCATTATTCACCCAGATAAAGACGTTTTAATTTAATTATATGATTTGGAAAATAAAAATCCGTCCTATGAAAATGAGTCAAATTAACCGTCTTTTTCCGGGCAGAGCTAATTTTAACTAGGTTATTTGCCCACTGGTCCGCCGAATCTTGCAAGGAAAGGTAACTTACTAAATTAGGATCAAATTCTGCTTCTTTAGTAATATTGTCGGCGACTAAAATTGGCACTCCCACTGCTTGTGCTTCAACTACGGTTAACGGTAATCCTTCATAAATTGAAGGAAACGCTATGACATCAAAAATTGACGCCATTACGTCTACCGCATCGTCTCTTGCCCCCAATAAAATGACATCATTAGTCAAACCATATTCAGCAATTTTTTGCTCAACCTGACTTTTTAACTCTCCATCACCAATTAACACAAGTACAGCTTCTGTTTTCGCTTTTAGTTCAATAAAGATATCCAATAAAAAGCCATGATTCTTAGGTTCTGACATTCTACCAATATGACCAAGTACGAGTTTTTCTTCACTAATACCAAGCCTTTGCTTTAGAGTACGATCAATCGACACCTTATCTAAGTGCTTAACACCACAATATAATACAGATAGACGTTCGTCAGAAATTATTCCTGTATGCAATGACTTATGTGCTTCCTGACTAACAGCCACATAACGATTGGCAAATATTTTTACCAAATATTTCATCACCCTAATATAAAGAGCTCTAAAGCCCCTTTTAGGCTCTATGCTGCTTCTATTACTATGCACATGAGAAATTCTTAGTGGTATTTTTGCCAACCAGGCAGCCATTAGCACAACACCGCTAAAATAAAGCACATGACTATGCACTGCCTGGTATGGACCATTTTTCTTTAATAATTGATAAAAATTAAAGACGTATTGGACGGGGTTCTTATGGTTAACAACCGGGAATATATTTACCCCTAATGCTTTAAATTTTTCGTCCAAACAGCCCGCAGCTTTAGTATGGACAACAATATCCATTTCGATATTAGAGTGTCTAAGTTCCTGCGCTAAACCTAAAAGCCAAGATTCAACGCCGCCAAGATCCATCTTTCCAGCAACATGTAATACCTTATGTTTTTTCAAACAACACCAACTCTCGTATTAATTTAGTTAAAAACAACATTGCAATGATAAGCGTTGAGACGATCCCTGAATAAAGGGCCCCTTCCGCGCCGTATAGAGGTATCAAATTCAAACTAACAAGGTAACATATTGGCAATGTAATAAGCATGATAACCATTTGAAAATTAAAACATCCCAGTGAAGTTAAAGAAACCCCCCCGACAGATTGAAAGCCCAAAACCAAATTTAAAACAGCTGCAACTACTAATAAATCAGCTAAATGACCGTATGGTTTACCATAAGCAAACGTCAATACCAGGGTGCCACATACACCCGCTAAAACAATACCTATTCCCCCTATTACAACTGCGATCAAGTAACTCATTTTTATCAGCCGTTTAACTTCTTGTTTCGCTTTTAATTTAAGATTATTAGTAATCAGGGGAGCTATCACTTGAACGACAGACTGTATCACCAAACTTCCTGCGGTAACAAAATAAAATATTGATGCATATTGGCCAACAATATGGTCAGTAGTCACATTTTGCAGCACAAATAATGGAATATTTACTAGTAAAATAACAAATAGCATAGTCATCCCGATAGGAAATGATTTTTTTACAACATTACCAAAATTTTCTGAAAGCTGAGTTGCAACCATTCCAAGTTGACCAACTGAAAATGCTTTGCTGTCAATTAAATAAAAAACCAGTGTTAAAGAAACAAATAACGACGAGCACGCGAAATAAATATTTTCAGTGAAGTAGTACACAGTTAAAAAGAGCAAGGGCGACACAAATGCTCTTATTATTCTCGAAAGGGCGATATGAGTAATTTTATGATTTAGTTGAAAATACCCATGACAAATATCGGAAATATTCTCAATAATTTTAACAATCCCAAGAATGACAATAATGGAAGTGTACTTAGCATCAACAAACAACAAGCAGTAAAAAACTAAACATAAGAATGCAATTAACGTCGTTACAATTCTTATGTAAAATACAACTTGAATCTCTTCATTGGAGGCTTTACTAGACAATAAAAATTGCCTAAGTCCTAATTGCCCTATAGTTAAAAAAACGCCTGCCAGTGCCAGAGAATAAGCATATTTACCAACTGCAGCCGCATTGCCCAAATAATTTAATCCAGAAATAATTATCCATTGAGAGAGAGCAAACATAACGTTTGAAATTAGCATAATACTAATTCCTTTTTTAAGCTTCATTTGCATTTAATGAACAGCCTTGTTTCGCATCAAAAATAACTCAATAATATTGTTAAAGTTTTAATTGTCTTTAGCGCCAAGAGTACATACCATAAAAGCTATAAACAAGTAGTTAATCATGCAATTATTTCCTAGACTGATGTACAAGATGGATTCATCTTCATGAATGTTAATGTCAGCTCTGAATTTCACTAAAAGAATAATTTAATATCTTTCCCGAGAGTTAACATGCAATTAGACGTCGTCATCGAACAGCGCTTTTACCAAACACCAGATGGTAACTATTGGACAGAGAATGCTTTTGCCTATGATTTTTGGACTCGCTACTTAACCGTTTTTCAGCAGGTTAATATAGTCGCTCGGGTGCAGCAGGTAAAACAAGGAAAAGAGAACTGGCATCAGGTGAATGGTGATCGAGTTGAATTTTGCCCCCTGCCTTATTACCTTGGTCTTAAAAGCTTTTTGCTCACTCTGCCAAAATTAATTCACACGCTGGTTGCAAAACGCTATCAAAAGCGCAAGGTGCTCTTTCGTATTCCGGGTGTGTTATCACTGCTGTATCGAGTATTTGCCATGCCGGTAAAAGCAAATTATGGTGCTGAAGTGGTTGGCGATCCGGCAGATACCTTTTCAAATAATGCCAGCTCCAGCCGCCTACGGCCAGTGATTCGCTGGGCTTTTATCAAAATGTTACGCTGGCAATGTCGTCATGCCAGTGCAATATCCTATGTCACAAAAGAAGCATTGCAACGTAAATACCCAGCAAACGAAAACGCATTTCAAACTCATTACTCATCGATTCAACTCAGTGATAGCGATTATTTTCAGCGAACCTCATACTCGTTAAGTAAAGCAATTAAATTACTATGTATTGGTAACCTATCACAGCCATATAAAGGTTGTGACTTTATGTTGCTGTCGGTTGCGCAGATGCAACAGCAAGGATTGAATGTTCACTTAAGCTGGATTGGTGGTGGCCAACTACTCAATTCAATGCGACAATTAGCAGACGATTTAAAAATAAGTCAATATGTTGATTTTATTGGTAATGTCAGCGAACGAGAGCAAATACATCAATATTTAGATAGTCATGACATTTTTATCTTAAGTTCTCGTCAGGAAGGGTTACCACGCGTTGTGATCGAGGCAATGGCGCGTTCACTGATTTGTGTGGCCACTAACGTCGGCGGCGTCAATGAATTATTAGCGCCTGAATATATTATTGAGCGCGACAATATTGCGCAGCTTATAGAAAAAATCACCCAAATTAGTCAGATGAAACAAGCACAGTTAATGTCACTTTCACTACAGAATTACCATAAAGCACTAGATTATGACGACGATATACTGGCAAATAGACGTCTACATATGTATCAATCACTTTTAAGGTAGACGAAGTGAAAGTACTCCATTTACTAAAAACGGCAATTGGCGCCAGTTGGGCTCTGAGACAGACAACTGAGTTAATCAAACTCGGCGTCGAAGTACATATAGTACTTCCTAAAGGCCCTATGGTGGACAAATACCAACAAGCAGGGGTGATTGTTTATCAATTTGATCCGTCATTAGCCATCAGTAAACCTTGGTTAAACATAACGCGTGCTAAAAAACTCAGGGCGTTAGTTAAGCAAATCAAGCCTGATATTATTCACAGCCATTTTGTCGCTACGACTTTATTAATGCGCTTCGCACTAGTTGGCATTGATATTCCACGTATTTTTCATGTACCTGGCCCCTTGCATCTTGAGCACTGGCTGTTTCGACATCTGGATATTTATTCTGCTGGTAAAAATGACCACTGGCTCGCCTCCTGTCTATGGACTGAAAAAAAGTATCAGCAATTAGGTATAAAGCATGAACGGATTGGCCTTGCTTATTACGGCGTTAACGAGCAAGACTTTCAATTTACGTCCAGTGCAGCCAATACCTTAAAAACAGAGTTAGCCATAGACAACGAAGATTTTCTTATCGGCATGGTCGCCTATTTCTATGCTCCCAAGCGCTATCTAGGACAGAAACGCGGCCTTAAGGGCCATGAAGATTTAATTGATGCTCTAGCAATTGTCCGCCATCGATATCCAAGGGTGAAATGCATTTTTGTCGGCGGCCCCTGGGGCAATACCGAGCACTATTTTCAATCAGTGAAACACTATGCACAACAAAAACTTGGCAATACTTGTATTTTCCTGGGAACCCGCAATGATGTCGCCGAGCTCTACCCTCAGTTTGATCTGGCGGTGCACCCTTCGCATTCGGAAAATGTCGGCGGAGCGGTAGAATCTATGTATGCTAAAGTGCCAACTCTAACTACTAAGGTCGGCGGCTTTACAGACCTGGTGACAGATGGCGAAACCGGTTATTTAGCCCAGGCTAAAAACCCACAATCGCTTGCTGAGAAAATCATCGAGGCGATCGAGAATCCCGGGAATCGCCAGGCCATGGTAGAAAATGCCTATCAAAAAGTGCAGCAAGTCATGAATGTTAAAGATAATGCCAAGCAAGTACTGGCGTTTTATCAGCAGATATTGGCGGGAAGAGGCAAGCAATAGATGGTTAAACGATTATGTGACCTCATCCTGACGTTAACCGCCTTAATACTGTTAGCCATACCACTAGCATTGTTAGCCTTAGTGATCAGAATAAAGCTAGGCTCACCGGTATTATTTGTACAACAGCGTCCTGGCAGAGATGGTAAACTATTTAAGTTATTCAAGTTTCGCTCAATGACAGACGCTAAAGACACCGATGGCAAACTGTTACCAGACAGTGAACGTTTAACTTCATTTGGCAAGAAGCTCAGGGCCACCAGTTTAGATGAACTCCCCAGTCTTTGGTGTGTTATTAAAGGCGATATGAGCTTAGTGGGTCCAAGACCCTTACTTGAAGAATATTTGCCTCTATATTCCAAGGAGCAAGCCCGTCGCCATGATGTCCGCCCAGGTATTACCGGCTGGGCACAGGTTAACGGCCGAAATGCCATCAGCTGGCAAGAAAAATTTGAACTAGACACCTGGTACGTTGATAATCAATCATTATGGCTTGATATTAATATACTGTTTTTAACGATAAAAAAAGTATTTCAAAAAGCCGATATTAATGCTGATGGTGAAGTAACCATGGCAAAATTTACGGGGAATAATGATGAGTAAATTATTAATTATTGGTGCCGGTGGACACGGCCGAGTCATTGCAGATTGCGCCGAAGCAAGCCGACAATACTGTGAAATAGCCTTTCTAGATGACAGTTACCCGGAGCGAGAACAGAATCTAGCCTGGCCAATAATCGAAAAATCCTCGACCTGGAAAAGCTTTAAAGACGAATATAGCTTCGCACTGGCGATCGGTAATAACCAGGCAAGACTAGCCCTATATCGTGCACTGGATGAAGCTAACGTTCATTTACCCAATATTATTCATCCTGCCGCGATAATCAGCAGCCATAGTGAACTGGGCAAAGGTAATGTTGTTTTTGCCAATGCCGTGATAAATCCTGGTAGTAAAATTGGCAATGCCTGTATTATCAACACTTCCGCCAGTGTCGATCACGACTGTCAGTTAGCCGACGCCGTGCATATTTCCCCTGGCGCACATTTAGCCGGAAGCGTAAAAGTTGGTCAATGCTCCTGGTTTGGCGTTAGCAGCAGCAGCGTACAAGCAATTTGCATAGCCGACAATACTCAAATAGGTGCCGGTGCGGCGGTGACAAAAGATACTGAAGCCAATGGTTTATACGTAGGTGTACCGGCAAGACGTATCAAAGATATTTAATCATAATCAATTAAGGCATTAATGTGCTAAATACTGAATTTTCTCCCTGGCCAAGTTTTTCTGAACAAGAAGTCAGCGCTGTTGCCGAGGTATTACGTTCTAACCGAGTTAATTATTGGACCGGCCAACAAGGCAGGCAATTTGAACAAGAATTTGCCCATTTTAGTGACTGTCAATACGCTGTCGCTGTAGCAAATGGTACGCTGGCATTAGACTTAGCATTGAAAAGCCTTAATATAGCTGCTGGGGATGAAGTTATCGTCACCTCTCGTACCTTTATTGCCTCAGTTAGCTCCATCATTAATTGCGGCGCGACACCTGTTTTTGCAGATGTTGAACTTGATAGTCAAAACATCAGTGCCAACACAATACAAACGGTATTAACCGAGCGAACTAAAGCTATCATTTGCGTTCACCTCGCTGGCTGGCCTTGTGAAATGGATGAAATAATGGCACTGGCGAAGCAACACCAGCTCTACGTCATTGAAGATTGTGCACAGGCTCACGGCGCTAAATATAAAGGTCGCAGTGTTGGCAGTATCGGTGATATCGGTGCCTGGTCATTTTGTCAGGATAAAATCATGACCACAGGTGGCGAAGGCGGCATGTTAACCACCAACAGCGAAACAATTTGGCGTACCGCTTGGGCATTTAAAGATCACGGAAAATCTTACGCTGCGGTTTATGAAAAGCAACATCCCCCTGGCTATCGCTGGTTGCATGAGTCCTTTGGTACCAACTGGCGATTAACTGAAATGCAGTCGGCTATTGGCCGAATTCAGGTTCAGCGGATGCCCGAATGGCATCAACAACGTCAGACGAATGCTAAACGGCTTTTTAAAGCCTGCCAAGAGTTTCCTTTTATCCGCATTCCAACAATTCCTGAATACTTAGAGCATGCTTTTTATAAATGCTATACCTTTATTAAACCGGAACTGTTACCTGAAAACTGGACAAGAGATAAAGTTATCGATGCACTTAATCAGGCAGGAGTGCCCTGTTATTCCGGCAGCTGTTCAGAAGTGTATCTGGAAAAAGCCTTTAATGATACGCCCTATAAACCTGCAAAATCATTAGCAAATGCCAAACAACTAGGTGACACCAGCTTAATGTTTTTAGTACATCCCAGTTTAACTGCTGAGGAAATGGCGTTAATGAGCGAAAAGCTCACCACAACGTTGCGCACCATCAAAGACATCAACGATTAACTAGCGACTATGACAATTATTAAATTATTACAAGGTGCTCTAGTATGATCCGCAGGATAGATTTAATGCCAAGCTCATTAAAGCTAATGCTGGCATTAACTTATGACGTGATAGCGCTAGCGCTGGCATTCTTTCTCGCTTATTTTTTGCGACTCGGTGCTTCTCATATCGAAATTTCTGCCGCAGAAGCCTCGGTACTGGCAACGGTAACTTTAAGCACCATGTTGCTGTTTTATTTTGCTGGTACCTATCGCAGTGTAGTTCGTTATTTTAATGCCAAAGCGACATTGAAAATTGCCGGATTATTAATCATTGCTACGGGTATTTTCTACCTCGCAGGTCACCTATATGGTGCTTTTGTACCACGTTCAGTTCCAATAGTATTTTTTACCATAGCCTGTTTTTTTATCGCTGGTGCCAGATCATTAGTAGGAGTAATCACTGGTAAAAAGTGGTTTGACGAGCGAGAAGGCGTAGTGATATACGGTGCCGGTAATACCGGACAGCAACTGGCAAATACCTTATTACTGGGCAATCAATACCAACCATTAGCCTTTATTGACCAAAAGAGTCATTATCATAATCGTGAGTTACTTGGCATTAACATTTATCCGCCAAAGCATATTAGTAAACTCATTAAACGATACGGCCAGTTCAAGATCTTAATTGCAGTTTCAAAGCTCAATAAAAATCGCATGCAGGAAATCATTGCTGGGTTAGAACCTTATGCGCTGGAATTATTAACCATTCCCAATATGGCAGATATCGTTTCAGGCAAGCGTAAAATAGACCAGTTCAGAGAAGTGTCGGTTGATGAACTACTAGGACGAGAGCCTGTCGCTCCCGACCCTCAATTGTTAGGTGCGAATATCAGGAATAAAGTGGTAATGGTTTCAGGCGCTGGTGGCTCTATCGGTAAAGAATTGTGTCGGCAAATTATCCATCAACATCCGGCCAAGCTAGTGCTACTCGATGTCAGTGAAGCCTTGCTTTATGAAATTAATCAGGAACTAACGGTTTACCTTAAAGAACATCATCTTGCTATCCCGCTGGTGCCGCTGATCGGTAACGTGCAAAATGGTATTTTGATGACCTCGATCTTTCATAGCGAAAATGTACAGACCATCTATCATGCCGCAGCTTATAAACATGTCCCACTAGTAGAAAATAATGTTATAGCGGGTATTTCCAATAATGTCCTTGGCACTTATGAAATTGCGCAGGCAGCGATCTACTGCGGAGTAGAAACTTTTGTCTTGATCTCAACAGATAAAGCAGTAAGGCCAACCAATGTCATGGGTGCAACTAAACGTCTAGCGGAATTAATCCTGCAATCTTTGGCTCCTAGAGATCATAACACCCGCTTTGTTATGGTACGTTTTGGCAATGTCTTAGGTTCATCCGGTTCCGTTGTGCCGTTATTTAAACGCCAGATAAAAGCCGGCGGACCAATAACCATTACTCATCCCGACATTATCCGCTACTTTATGACCATCCCGGAAGCAGCTCAGTTAGTGATCCAGGCCGGTGCAATGGGCACCGGTGGTGATGTATTTGTCCTTGATATGGGCGAGCCGGTAAAAATTGTCGATTTAGCACTCAATATGACCCATTTAATGGGCTTAACGGTTAAAAGTGATACTCATCCTGATGGTGATATTGAAATCGTCTATACCGGCCTGCGTCCAGGGGAAAAGCTTTATGAAGAACTATTAATAGACGCCGATGCCCAATCGACTCAACACCAACGCATACTGACGGCAAATGAACATTCATTAACCTGGCCGGAAGTTAAGGCTATTCTCGATCAGCTCACCGACGCGATGCGTGATGAAGACATAACGAAGCTAAGGGAAATATTGCAACAGGCGCCACTACAATATCAACCTGATTCATTACCGCAACAAAAGCCAGATACGCCCTCACAAGCCGATGCAGTTAATCACTAACCCGTTAAATCATTTACGCAATAACAACCAGGCATTAGCATAATCAGGTAAGTGCTTATTCGCCTGGTAATAATCAGACCAGCCACGATAACTGCCCCGCAAAAAATCGAGCTGAAACAAATTATTATCAAAGGCTCCACCTTGATCGGCCAGCACCCCGAGTTGATTAATTTTCTGCTCGCCAACATTATAATTAATTAAAAACAGTTTCCCAAGACCAAGCTGAGCAACATTACCAGCAAATGTCACGTTTTCTTTAACGGGTATTTTACTAGCCAGCGTTTTTCCATAACCTAAAATACTGCTGACTTCGGCAAAATACCAATAGCGTGCCTGCTCTCTCTTACCTAAGGTGTAATCATAGGCAATATCATTATTACGATGGACGTTAAAATAGCGACGAGTATCGTTAACTTCCACTACCCCTGTTCCTTGTAATAGCACATCATGCAATGCTTCTTCAGAAACCCAAATTAAAGGCTTTGCCAGCTTTTTTTGTTCTAGCACACCCGTTAATATTTGCTGACGAGTATATTTATATCGGGTTAACTGCGCTTTTTGCTGCTCAGCTTGTTCCAGAGTTAACCCGTGTTCATCATACGGCAAACGATATAGCGCCTGATTGTATTTCGCTGTTTTTTTATCGTTCCCTGTCAATAGCTTAGTGTAATATTTAGTCAAGAAAATCTGCTGCTCAGGAATATTCGTTAACAGGCGTTTTTTGACCTTATTATTACTGTGCGCTGCAAGATGATCCGCTTGTTGCTTATCCGGCAGCCAACGATAAAAATCAAAATGTTCAATCAGGTATTCGGCAGTTAATTGAATATTTTGCTGTTGTAGCTGGCAAACAAACGCCAAGGTTTGCTGCACACGTTGCAGATCAACCCCTTTAAATAAGCCTTTACCGGCGTGAACGGCAAACTCATCCTCTGGAAATACCTCAATATAGGTCTGAGTGTTTTTAGCAACCTGGCAAAGATCCGATAAATTAACCTGCCACTGACCATTAATAGCCGGCTGCGGCTCTAACACAAATTGAGCTATTGAAGAAAATGAGGTTAACGCTAACCATAAGAAAATTGTTCGACTAAACATATAATGACTATTTTTTCACAACTAGCGATTCTATCGCGGAAATAAAACGTTCATCGTCTGGCGCCACTCGCGGGCTAAACACCTGCACTTGCTGCCCTTTACCATCGATCAGATACTTGTAAAAATTCCATTTAGGTGACGTAGATTTTTCTGCTAAAAATTTAAAGACACTATTCACGTCACCGCCCCATACCGCAGTTGGCGTTAGCATAGTAAAAGTGACACCGTAATTAATAAAACAAATCTCCGCAGTTTTCGCTTCATCATCCTCTTCCTGAAAAAAATCATCCGAAGGAAAACCAATCACCACCAGTCCTTGCGAATGATATTTTTGATGAATCGCTTCAAGCTCTTTAAAGTGAGGAGTATAGCCGCAATGACTCGCAGTATTCACTATTAATACCGGTTTCCCCTGCGTTAACTGACATAAATCAACCGACTGACTCGAATGTAACTTTTTAAAACTGACATCCAAATAATCAGGACAGCTAACCGCGTAACTATTGGCAATAAGCAGCAGTAAAAATAGCGCTGCATAAATAGATGATTTCATCATATAATCTTAGTTAATTTCCATATCAAGCCACTATAACAAAAAAGAGCATAAAATATTGTGATAAGACTAGCGATTATTTTTCTGGCCCTGCTGAGCGCACTAGCTCAAGCCAAAACCACTTCCTATCATGCACTGGCAAATCATTACCTCAAGCAGCTGGCCGATCAACAATCAGGTATTGGTGCCCGCGTTGCCGGTACAGCTAAAGAGCAACAAACCGCCGACTTTATTAGCAAAACATTGAACAACATCGGCTATCTGGTCACTGAACAAAGCTTTAATTTTGATAACGATAAAGTGTCGAAAAACCTTATTGTTAATAGCAATCCAAAACTTAAGCAAACAATTATTCTTGCCGCCCATTATGACTCCACCGGAGCAAAAGAAGGCTCACTAGGGGCTACAGATAACGGCGCCGGTGTAGCGGCAATGCTGGCAATCGCCAAAGCAATACACGACCAGCCACCACAGGATTATAACATCCGCTTCATCGCCTTTGGCGCGGAAGAACAAGGATTAAAAGGTTCTAACTATTATGTCCAACAGCTAAAAAACGCTGCCGATGAAATTGGACAAATCAGTGCAATGATCAATTTTGACACTATCGCAGGTGGTGATTTTGTTTATGTCCATAGTGCTCACACCAAACCATATAAGTGTTCTGATGCCCAAGACAGTTACAATGCTGATACTCAAATTAGAGCAGCATTATTAAATGCTTCAACAAAAGTCTTAGGCAGCAAAAAACAATACATCATCCACCCTGAGTATCCAGGTTATCCTGCGGGCGTCACCGGCGCTTGGTCAGATCATGCACCATTTGCCTGTGCCGGTATTCCAATTGCCTATGTCGAATCAACCAACTTTACCATTAACGGTAAGGACGGCTTTGATGGTTATTCGCAATCAACCAATCCGGCACTTTGGGATTGTTATAACAGCAAAACTCAGAGCGCTTGTGATCGGGAAACCGAAAGCCAATGGGGTAAAATCTGGCATACACAATACGATAACTTAGATAAACTTGAACAATTATTCCCATCGAGGGTCTCACAGCAAGTTACTGATAATGTTAATGTTCTGATAGAGCTACTCAGCCATGCTGCGACCTATTTCGCCGCCCGTAAATAACAATAACAGCCACTCATCGGAAAAAATAAGCGAGCCGTCGTAACCCTGTTGCCTTTCGGCGCTCGCTGTCGCATTTTGTTACTAAGAACCGTAATAACATTGAAATAAATCTTCGTCCAAACGGTTCATATTCAGATATTATTAATCAAGAAGTTTTCTCAAAGTTAGCATACACTTATAAGTTAGCTTTTAAAGGATCATGAAGTAAAACTATGAAATTATTCCGTACCAGTATTGCTATCGTTACTTTCGCCCTTTCTATGAACAACGCCACTGCACAGCAAGGGCCAGCAGCCAATGTTAATGTAGCTACTATCGTTGAGACCACCTTATCCCCGGTTGCCTGGGTTTCTGGCTCAATTGTCAGTCGTAATAATTCTAAAATTGCCGCCGATGTCTCCGGTCGCCTAATCAGCCTAGTCGATTTAGGCACTCAAGTGAAAAAAGACCAAGTGATCGCCCAGCTTGACGACCGTCCGCTCTTGCTAAAACGGAATGAAGAAAGTGCATTGGTCGCAAATGCCGAAGCGAAACTGGCATTTGAATCTTCCGAAGTAAAAAGAAAAAAATCCCTGGTTAAGCAAAAACTTATCTCGAATAAAGAGCTAGAACAAAGTATTGCCAATTTCAATATTGCCAAAGCAAATGTTGAAGCAGCAAAAGCTAAGCTCGCACAAATTGAGCAAGATCTCCAATACACTCAATTAAAGGCCCCGTTTGATGGCATAGTCGCTGAACGTTTAAGTAACCAAGGGGAATATGTTAATAACGGTACTGCGATCGTTCGTTTAGTGGAAACCGCCAATATTGAAGCTGCGCTTTACGCACCGTTAACGGCTTATCGTTACTTAAAACAAAGTAAGCAATTAGCAGTCAAATCGCCACTAGGTGAAGGTTTAGCGGATATTAAAATCATAATTCCGGTTTCAGATTCCCGTTCACATTTAATGGAAGTACGCCTTGATATGTCGACTTTTGACTGGCCAATTGGCTTAGATATTAAAGCGGCAGTCGCAACTGGTGAAAGTAAACAAGTACTAGCAACCCCACGTGATGCTCTGGTATTGCGTCGTAATGCCACCAGCATTTTTATTATTGATAATGAAAACAAAGCACAGCAAAAAGAAGTCACCTTAGGTATCAGCGAAGGTCAACTGGTGGAAGTGATGGGTGATATAAAAGCAGGTGATAAAGTCGTTATCCGTGGCGCAGAACGTCTACGTTCTGGACAAAGTGTTAATATTAAATCCAATAACGATGCCTTAGTTTCCGGTAAATCATTAGTGAGTAACAGATAATGACATTAACTGCTGCCTCCCTTAGAAATCCAACCGCAGTTATTGTCGCGGTGTTACTGATCTTACTATTTGGTTTGATCAGCTTATTCAAATTACCAATCCAATTAACCCCGGAAATCAGCAAGCCTCAGATAGTGATTTCCACCGGCTGGCGTGCAGCGGCGCCGGAAGAAATTGAAGCTGAAATTATCGAACGGCAAGAGGATGTTCTAAAAGGATTACAAAACTTAGAATTACTCGAGTCAAGCTCCAATCAAGGTCAGGGCAGTATCACTTTAAGGTATAAAACTGGAGTTAATCTGCAACGGGCATTAATTGATGTTATGAATGCACTGAATCAGGTACCGAGTTACCCACCAGATGCAACAGAGCCTGTCATCGCTGTAGGCGGTGCCAGTACTTTCGATGCTATCGCCTGGTTAGCATTAAAACCAACGGCAGGGAATAATAACGATATCGTCAGCTATCAGGACTATACCGACGAAGTGATTCAAACTCGTTTAGAGCGAGTCGAAGGCGTTTCACAAACCAATGCCTTTGGTGGATTAGCAACTGAGCTACGCATCACTTTTGACCCATACAAGGCAGCAACTTTAGGTCTTAATATTCCAGAAATTGCCAGCACCTTAACGAATAACAGCGATACCTCTGGCGGTTTCAATGAAGTGGGGCGGCGTAAATATACCTTACGTTTTTCCGGCAAATACGGTGTTGAACAATTACAAAACATGGTTATCGACTGGCGCGACGGTCAACCGATATTATTACAAGATATCGCTAAAGTAGAACTAACCCTGGCAGACAGAACCGGTGTGCTAACACTCGATGGCGAACCTGCAATTGCAATGAACGTACAAACAGAGCAAGGGGTCAACGTTATTCAAGTAATGGATGGCCTGAAAGCTGCGATTGATGAACTGAATAATGGGCCTTTAAAGCGTGCTAATCTACAACTGATCCAGATGTATGATGAAACCGTCTACATCGGCCGTTCCATGAGCCTAGTAAAAAACAACTTGCTCATCGGCATCATGTTAGCGATCACGGTATTATGGTGGTTTTTAAGAAAATTCCGCGCCACCTTAATCGTAGCACTATCGATTCCAATTTCTTTAGTGATCACGCTAGTGGTTATGTATAGCGCCGGCAGAACCCTCAACATTATTTCCATGGCAGGCTTAGCATTTGCGGTGGGTATGGTGCTGGATGCCGCAATAGTCGTGCTAGAAAACATAGTGCGCTTGCGAGAGAAAGGTACTCAGTCTGACGAAGCGTCGTTAAAAGGAACCAGCCAGGTCTGGGGCGCCTTGCTATCTTCGACCGCAACCACAGTCGCGATATTTTTACCTATTGCTTTTTTGGAAGAAATTTCCGGTCAGCTATTTGCCGACTTAGCCATCACCATAGCCGTTGCTATTGTCGCATCGCTATTAATCGCAGTGACAGTTTTACCAACCGCGGCCAGACGCTTATTAAGCCAAGTATCAGAAGAAGATCCTCATCAACACTGGTGGTCGAATATCACTAAAGGGATCATGCATATTACGTCAACCCCAACAAAACGTGCCTCCTGGGTGTTTGGGTTAATGTTATTCTCTTTTATCGGCAGCTACTTAATGTTCCCGAAAGTGGATTATTTACCGAAAGGTAACCAAAATTCCTTTAATGCCTTTTTATTACCACCACCAGGACAAAGTTATCCGGCAGCACGTTTTGAAATGAGCGATGAAATCAATCGCCGCCTGATGCCTTATTTAAAAGGAGAAAAATCACCGAAAATAGAGCATTCATGGCTTGGGTTCTTTGGTAATTTTGGTTTTATGGGTGGACGTGCCCAAGATTCTGATGATATTAAAACTATCGTCAATATCGTTAATAGTGAAATCTTGGCAGGATTTCCGGATACCATTGCCTTTGCCTCGCAAGAAGAATTGTTTGGTAACTTAGGTGGTGGCCGTCGTATTGATATTGATATTCAGGGTAATGAAGTCAATCAATTGTTAACTGCCGCCCAAGTTGGCTTTGGCGCGGTTAGTCAGGCATTACCAGGTGCTCAAATCAGACCGACTCCGGGACTTAGCTTAGCGGAACCTGAAATTCGCATGATCCCGAATGAGCGTAGCATTGCCGAAGCGGGTTGGAATCGCCAACAAGTATCGACGATTTCTCGCGCTTTAGGCACAGGCCTGTATGTAGGTGATTTCTTTAACGGCCAAAAACGTCTGGATGTTTTTTTACGTTCTACGGACTGGGACACACCAGAAGAGTTAGCAACAATCCCACTTTATACTCCGAAAGCAGGAGTACAACAGGTCGGAGAGCTGGTTGATGTTGTCCGTACTGCAGGTCCAAGTTCAATTCGACGCATCGACAGAAAAAGAACCATTACTTTGCAAGTAACACCGCCAGGTAATATGAGTTTGGAAGATGCCATCAATACCATTAAAGAACAAGCCGAGCCTGCGATATTGGCACAATTACCGGAAGATGGTGCTATTAGCTATCGTGGTTCTGCCGAAGCGTTGACAGAAGCGCTCACTAATATGAGCCAAAGTTTCGTTCTCGCATTAATCATTCTTTATCTGTTAATGTCCGCATTATTTCGCTCATTTAAGGACAGTTTACTGGTACTGTTTACCATTCCATTAGCGACAGTTGGTGGTATCGCCGTACTACAAATTACCAACCTAGTGATCTTCCAACCGCTGGATTTATTAACCATGATAGGTTTTATTATTTTGCTTGGGCTGGTGGTCAATAATGCGATATTACTGGTCTATCAAACCCGTATGGGTGAAAGCGAAGGTTTATCACGACACGATGCAGTGCAGCAGGCAGTCAGGCTACGCTTAAGACCGATTCTTATGAGCACCTTAACCAGTATTTGTGGCATGTTACCGCTGTTACTGATCCCTGGTGCCGGCGCCGAACTTTACCGGGGCATTGCTGCGGTTATTGTCGGCGGCATGAGTGTTAGTACTGTCTTTACCCTGATCTTCTTACCGAGTTTACTGCAAATGGGTAAGGTCACAGATCATAGGTTCAGCAATGAATTGGCATCAAATAACACTGATAGCAACTTTGCCACCAACGACGTAAATTAGACGTCGTTGGGGTTATGGCAGTTTAACTAATAATTATTGTAAGCCCCCAGTTCTCACGTGTGGCTTAATAGTATTTAACCCCTGCCAGAAGTTGATAATATTGAATTTATCCTGGGCGTTAATCGCTGCTTTACAGTTAACATTGTCATTGCAGCGTTTTCCCTTAATACGCGAACCTGTACTGGAAGAAGTATAAATCCCCTGGCTTTCGATAAAAGCCAAATTATCCGTTAGAAACGTATCGATATTGTTGACGACTTCAATACGCTCAATATCCGGATCATCGTTCGATAGATTAAATATATCCACCATTTTCGCATCTGCTAATGCCTTAGTGCTATCGACATTAGCTAAATACTGTAAACGTGCAGCAGCCTCTTGATTATTAGCAGCTATATGCTGATACAGCATTTTTGCATCTTCCAGTTTAACTTGCCCGCTTAAGCCATATTCATAAATCAGCCCGAGTAAATATATCGCCTTTTGATTTCCGCCGGCTATTGCTTGCATTAACCATTGCTCGGCTAATTTATAATCCTGTTGAATATATTGACCTTGCGCAAATAATAATCCTAGCTGTAACGCCGCCTGATGGACTTTATCATTTGCCAGCTCAGCCAGCATATTAATACCGCGTTCAACATCCTGCTTCTTGCCTTGTCCGCGAATATACATATAAGCTAGAGATGCTTTTGCACCTGTTTGTCCTTGATTCGCCGCTTTTTTAAACCAACGACTTGCCTTACCCGGATCCGCTTCTACCCCATAACCATTTAAATACAGGTAAGCTAGAATTTCTTGTGCATCTGGGCTGCCATTTTTAGCAAACTTTTTATATTGCTTAAATTGGCTTTTACAATCAGCGCTATCGCAACTAAACACTTCCACAGCAAATAACTGAGCACTAAACACAATACAGAATATGGATACGATGGTGAATTTTATTGTTTGCATAACTGATCCTTAGTAATGAAATTTCAATAGCTTAATTTAGCATATCGCGTTTTGGCGAAAATTTAACCACGCGTGGATAAATAAATGTCACAATATATTTCCTGAACAGGAATAATGATTAAAGGAAAATACAGATAAAATAACGACTAATACGTTAGTGGCAAAGGAGCTCGAATAAGGAAATTGGGGTGATCGCCAATTGATCAAATTGCAGTAACTGCTGATGAGCTAATAATAGATACTCTTGATTATTATCAGCAGAGCAAGCATGGTTCAAATACCACAAGCCATTTATTAAATAACAACAAGCTAAGTAAGTATTCACTTCACTCTCTTTTATACTAGTGTTTGCCCGCTGACAATATTCAGTGATAACAAACTCTACGCTGGCTTTTGGCAGGTTATTTACCGCCACCAGCATTGCCAAATCAAATTCTCTGGCTCCGACAAAGGCACACTCAAAATCCAGTAACCAGGCTTGTTTACTATCTACAATAATATTAGAGAAGTTGATATCGCCATGACACAGCACTTTAGTTTCGGCTTCGGTAAAACTCACTAGTTCGTCAGCAAGTTGACTCAACTGTAACTGTTGTTCATTGTTAAATTGCAGCTGAGCAATTTGTCGCTCAATGATGGTGCGTATCGATAAGTTACTAATCGCAGCATCAGCTGTCAGCTGATGACAATGTGACATTAACTGCAGCGCTTGTTTAATCTTTTCCTCAAGTGGTAGTTTTAAAGAAGCTAAGGTTTTACCATCAATATAAGCAGTCACCAGCCATTGTTGATCAAGGTAAATAATTTTAGGACTAATCGCAGCATCAGCAGCAAGCTGTAATGATAAACTTTCATTACTTGCGCTAACTTGATGATCAGCTAGATACTTAACGAAATATCGCCTCACGTACTGAATTGAGTTGCTTTGACATTCCACCAGATAACAATGATGACTTAACCCTTGGGGAATTTTCTTTATCTTGCTGACTGCCCCATCAAAACAGGGCAGCTGCAAAATCGCTTGCTCATAATGGCAACAATCGACAGTCATTTTAAAGCAACCGCATCATCGCCTGCGAAGCCTTGCTGATACCTCGCTGACCATTGCAGATAACCATAAATAGCCATCACCACATACAAGACGAATAACAACGCTGTCGGCTGGAGGTCTTTAGCAAGATACAAGTATATAGATACTGCATCAATAACCACCCAGTAAAGCCAGTTTTCCAGTACTTTTTGCGCCACCAGATAGGTTGCAAACACCGCAAATACGGTGGTTGCTGAATCCAAATATGGAAAATCTGTTGGCGTGAAATTAGCCATTAACCAGCCGAATATCAAAGAAAGCACTGATAACGCCGCGATGATTTTACTATGCCGATGTAACGGCCAGCGCTGAATATGCACCGCTTGATGATCAAGCTGAGTCAGGCCTTGCCAGCAATACCAGCCATAGACTGCCATTACCAGATAGTAAAGCTGTAACAGGCTATCCATCCACAGATAAACATCATAGAAAATCACTGTGTAAATCAAAGTACTGACCAATGCTGCTGGCCAGCACCAGATATTTTCTCGTGCCGCTAACAGCACGTAAAGCAATGCACAAATAACCGCAAGCCATTCCCAAAAAGGTAACTGGCTAAAGTATTGAACAATTTCAGTCATTAACGCTCTGCTTCCACCTGGCTACGGTTGCCGCCAATAAACTTACAAACAAAGACGGCCGCATTTAATGATTGATGGACCTGCTTAATTTCCGTCATCACCTTAGCCACCGCCAGATCGTATTCACCAAAAACTTGAGTACTCATGCCATTAGTGACAACTTGCAAACCGTCAACGGCTCTCAGTCGTTTGATAAAAGCCCAAATTTCTGCCTTGAATTCTTGTTCTGCTAGCGGGTACAAGCTGATCTCTATTGAAATATCCATGTTCTGCTCTCAATGAATTAATGCTAAAACTGATAATTAAGGGTAGCACCCAATACCGCAGGTTCACCTAATTGATAATACGCTTTGCTGTCGTAGCCATCTCGTGGATCATTTCCAAAGTAAAATCCTCGAGTCACGTAATCTTTATCAAATATATTCCGCGCCCATAATTTAAGCTGCCAGTTAGCCTGCTGGTAGCTAATTGAACCATGCATCAACACATAACTATCGGATTTCTCCGAATGGCTGTCGGAAAAATAAAAGTTATCTTTGCCATCAAGATTGACATTAAAATACCACTGATCGTTAAGATAATAATTGATACCGATATTAAATTGATACTGTGGCGCATGGGCTTGATCACGACCACTTTCTATAGTGCCGTTCGCATAACGATAACCTTCAAATTCAGTTTCTAATAAGCCAACACTGGCATAATATTCAGCTTGTTGCGTCACCTGCCATGCTGCTTCCAGTTCAATGCCGTAGTTATAACCACGAGCCGCGTTGTCCCAGTAACTGATAAATTCGCTACTGCCATCGCTACGTTCATCTAAGTGATAACTACTGATCTGGATATCATCGCGTTTCATATAAAATGCAGCCGCTCTAATATAAGCATCATTGTTGAGTAATTGACGCTTATAACCCACTTCATAATTCCATAAATATTCCGGCTTAAACACTCGTTGCTCTTTTGTTAAGCTACCACTGGTATTCACGCTTCCTGATTTATAGCCCTTGTTAATCGCAGCATAGATCATGGCATCTTTATCCGCCTGATAACTAAGTACTAACTTGCCACCAACCATAGAGTCATCTGGTGAAAATTTCACCCCTTGTGAATTATGATAATCACTGTCACGTTGTTCAACGCGCACACCGGATGTCAGAGTAATTTTTTTAGTTAACTCACTATCAAGCTGAGCAAAAACCGCGGAATTTTTTGCGCTAAAATCTGAGCTAAAATCACCGTCTAAATAAGTATATCGACGCGTTAAGTCTTCATCGTCCTGTTTAAAATATGCACCGATCACCCAATCTGTGGTGTTAGCAAATAACTGACTGCGGTTATTTGACACTAAACGAAATTCCGCCGTGTAGTTAGTGCGATCTCTTAAATAATGATCGGTCGAGGAATACTCATAAGGATGCATGCCCTGATAGCTCCAATCTTCGTCATAGCCATAAGCGAGATCCGAATCCATCAGGCTGAAAATAGAAACAATATCAAAGCCGCTAAATTTGCGGTACATCAGTTTAGCGCTGGCCGCTGTGGTTTGCTGCTCATCAAATCCCGGCTGGTCTGACAATGTATTGCGATCATTATCTAAGGAAAAGGCGTCATAGCCATTGTTAAAATCCGCATGGATAAGCGCTAAATCTATGGTTAATTCTTTACTGGCCTCAATCGCTAACTTACCACGCAACATTAATTCATCACGATTATTAGTATCTTCGCGGTCAAGGTAGGTATTAGTGATAAAACCATCACTGCTATATTGCTCGGCAGAAAAGCGGTAATTTACTTTATCAGATGCAGGGCCTGACAACGCGAGTCCAGCACTATAACTATGGTAGTTTCCCGCAGATAAACGAATCGCCCCTTCAAATTCATCACTTGGCTGATGACTTGACATATAAATCAAACCGGCGAGTGCATTAGCGCCAAACTGCGTCCCTTGAGGACCACGAAATAGCTCGACTTGTGCAATATCAAAAGTCGAGGCAATACTACCAATGCCGGAAAAATCAATATTATCAATAATAAGGCCAACCGAAGGGTTAATCGGTTCCTTAAACTGGCTGCGTTCACCAATACCACGAATTTGATAATATCGCGCCCGCTGTGAACCACTGGAAAAGTTGACATTCGCCGCTGCACCAACAATTTCTTCCAGATTTTGTCCGTTACGAACAGCAATATCTTGCTCGGTCAATACAGATAAAGAAGTGGCGGTATTTTGTAAGTTTGTCGTACGATAACCAGAATGTACCTGGATCACTTCAATTGATTGCTCGTCTGCGGTTTGATTGGTGGCTGAAGATTCAGCGTACGCAGCATGCGTGATAAGGTTTAATAGCATGATAGCGATAGGCGTTTTTACAAGTTTCATTGGACTCTCACAACAAAAACCAGCGGTGAAAAGTAAAACTAGTAAAAACGATTAACAAACAGTTATTTGCTAATCAGTTGGCTAATTCAACCATCCCTACGCCGGCATTATCCGTTTCAGGTAATAAGGGTATAAATTTCTCAGTGCCAATGATAAAAAGCGGCACACCCCTTGGTTTGAGCGCGATCGTACCAAGTTAACAGCAAATGTACAGTAAAATCATCCGCAGTTTGCTGCTTTGTAGTAATAGCGCTAGTAATTACTGAACGGGCAAGTAAATGTCAGTCACCATTTCCTGCTCCGAGACCTCAGGGAAGAAACTTACTCGATGAAAAAACAGCGGAAAGTCACGCAGCTCATATTCATTATCCTGCAGCCAATTTTGATAGAGAAAATTCACCGACGTCGCTAACGTATCATCGCTGCCAACATGCCGAACTTTAGCGCATTTACCAGCCGGAATAACCTTATTAACAATCCCATCATAATTGTCAGCTAGCGGGCGCTTAACAGCACAGGCTAAATCAAAACGGTAATCCTTATCCGCTGTGATGCTAGGATCATCATAAACGAGATTAAATGTTTTACTCTTGCTTGGTGAAAGGCCATGGGCTTTTCGCCATTGGATAAACTTCTGGATGCTCGCTCCGAGCAAATGTGGTGCAGCTCTGTGCTCCATAACTGCGATTAGGGTTTCAGGAAAATCTACAATGCTAACTGCTACTTGGGTATTCATAATTTTTGTCCTCAGCTCAACTATCGTCTGATACTTTGTCTGCCATAATGCCCAGTCAGGTGATAACCTAAAATCTGACGGTGATAGCTTAAAGCATCGCTTAAACGCCCGGGAAAACGCTTCATGACTGTCATAGCCAGCCGTTATCGCAATATCGATAATGTTGCTATCACGATACGCTAGCTGATATGCCGCACGTTTGAGCCGTAATAATCTCGCCAATGACATTACCGACATGCCAAAAAATAGCGAACATTGGCGATGAAAGTGATATTTCGACAAGTTAGCAAGTTGGCATAACTGTTCAACATCAAGATCTTCATCCAGATTAGCTTCGATAAAACGCACTACCTCAATAAATCTGGTTTGATATCTTGTCATCTAATCGTTTCTCCTCAGCGCTGAGATAATACCCCTGACTCTTGCGTGACACTTGACCAAAATTGCTCAATTTTGTCCTATATGTCAAACAGCCAAAGGTAAACCACTACTCCACGCATTAGCCATTCCGATAAGTGCACTGTGATAATCGGTATGCTTACTGGCTAAGTTTCTTTGTTGACAAAATTCATGGTCTTGATTAAAAATCGTCTGTGCCAGTTGCCGCCCGACGCTAATAATACTTGAGGTTTTCTCTGCTCTTAATTCAGTGTAGTGTCGACAGGCATCTGGAAGATTACTACTATGCTGAACTAAACAGTTAACCAAATGCCAGGCACTTTCCAACGCCTGACATGCCCCCTGACCAGAAGTTGGCAAAGGCGCATGCGCACTGTCGCCCAGTAATACTACATTATTTTTATGCCAAACCTTGATTGGGTTATGGTCATGAACATAAATTTTATGGATCTTGGTTAATGGCGTTTGCTCAATAATATCAGGAATTATGCCATGCCAGGACGCGAAAACTTCGTTAAGTTCTTGTTTGTAGCGTGCAGGATGTAACGGCTCTATTTGCTTAGTGGCAATGCCGCCAGCCCAATACGCTTTAGATTTAGAAACCGGCACAATACCGAATCGCTCACCAACTCCCCAATGATCAGCCACGGCCAGTTCAGTAAATACTTCTGACGAACTTTCAAAAATACCAATCCAATTGATAAAGCCTTGATAAATTGGCGCGTTATCTCCATTGACATAAGCTCGCGCAATCGAATTCATCCTACCTTCAGCACCGATAATCAGTTCAGGGGCAATGACTTTTCCGTTACTAAAATTAATTTGGCTATTGACGCCGGAACCAGTAATTTCAATCACTTGATGCGAATAATGAATAGCAATGCCTAACGCCAATGCCCTTTTGGTGAGTATCGCCATTAAATCTTTTCTCAAAATGGCATAACTGTCATAGTGCATTAATTGATTAAGTTCTCGAATCTCTAAAGAACCTAACGGCTCACCATCACGGGTAAAACGACTCATATGGGTAATTTTTCCGGAGACTTCAGCGACCAGCTCTAACACCCCTAACTGCTCAAGAACAAATGACGCATTTGGCCAACAAACGATTCCGGCACCAATTTCAGCTAACTGATTATGTCGCTCATACAACTCAACCTCAAAGCCTTGCTGCTTTAATAAAATCGCGACACTTAAACCGCCAACGCCACCACCTAACACTGCTATTTTCACTATCACTCCTTGGTAAAGCCTAACAATCAATTTGGCATTTCAACGCCATCACCACACTTTTTTCATTTATGGTTAACTGAAATCAGATGAGATAAGCCATAGATTTAATAATAATTACGCCATGATTACTACCGGCAACCTGAGAATAAAAGGTTAATATGCAAGTGAAATTGTTAGCAAATATTAGCCTTACCATTAATCAAGCAGTTAGCAACTCACAAACGAATTATTAAAATCTATACATTCTCCCATCACCTGTCGTATTTGAACGAAAAATTGTCGCGTTCCTACTAGCCGTTGATTGCGAGATCATTGAAGCTGGGGCGTCAGCTAACCACTGATCAAACAATCAATAATATAAAAACTAACAACAATAGAGTTCACGATACAGAAGGATACCCCTATGAAATTTACCGCAAAATTTCTGCTTACTATCTTTGCTGCAGTAACATTTACAGCAAATGCAGCAAAACCTGCGTTAGACGTTAATCTTGACGTTGAAGCACTAGCAAATGGCGATGTTAACGCTACTTTAACCATTACCAATAATCATCAAGGCCAGCAAAAAGTATTAAGCTGGTACACAGATTTAGCTGAAGAGCATATTTTCCACGTTACCCGTGACGGCGTTGAAGTGCAATTTATGGGACCACATTATAAACGTCCGGCGCCAACGGCAAATGATTACATCAAATTAAAATCTGGCGAGTCATTAACTAAAACCTTTGAGTTAACGTCTAGCTACGATATGAGTGAAGCAGGCCAATATGACGTCACTTATGATGTTAAATCTTTGCACCTTTACAGCAATTATGGTCAACAGAAAAAAGCTGAAAAACATGCTATTGCAGGGTTAACATCAAACACTCAATCTGTATATCTTGACGGTGTGCTAACTAAAGGCACTGCCAATAAAGGCAAGCCAGGTGGTGGTTCAGGGGGCGGTGACTGTATCGACGGTACTTGTTTTACTGGTCGTTGTTCAAATAGCCAACAAACAGAAATCATCAGCGCATTAGCTGCAGCTGACGGTATTGCAAATAACGCAGTTAGCTATTTAAACAGCCATTCTGCATCAAATACCAGCGCTCGTTATACTACTTGGTTTGGCACTGCTAACTCTAGCCGTTACAACAAAGCAAAAGCTAACTTTGAAGCAATTAACGACGCTATCGATAACCAACCAGTAGCATTTGATTGTAGTTGTAAAAAATCTTACTTTGCCTATGTTTATCCAAATCAGCCGTATAAAGTGTATTTATGTCGTGCATTCTGGGATGCGAATGAGTTAGGTACTGATTCACGTGCTGGTACTATTATTCATGAATTGAGTCATTTCGACGCAGTAGCAGGTACAGATGACGTAGTTTATGGTCAAAGCGGTGCAAAAAGTTTAGCCATTTCTGACCCTGACCAAGCATTAAACAATGCAGACAGTCACGAATATTTTGCTGAAAATACACCAAATTTAAATTAGTGCAAAATCACTTGGTTAGCTACACTAACTAATAGCTAACCTTATTATGGAGTGATAAAGGATGTTTGAGCGCTTTAAAGCCTACTGGTTTACTAGCTTGATTTGCATACTGTTCTTTATCACTTTTTTTGCCATGTCCACCACTTCTCATAGCATTTTACAGTGTGAAATATCTGCTGAAGATAGGCAGCAATCCACTAACGGTGTAACACTTAGCTATATTCTGACCAATATATCAGCCCAACCAGTTAAACTATTAACTTGGTACACCCCACTAGAAGGCTTTATGACCGATCTATTTAAAATAGAGGATAGCCAAGGTCATGAATTAGCTTATCAAGGTCCGATGGTGAAGAGAATGACACCATCAGCAGAAGACTATATTGTTATCGAGGCGCAAGAAAGCGTTTCTATCAACCTTAACCTTCAAGATGCCTATCCAATAAATGTAGGCAGTTATCAAATTTCACTGCGCCCGAAAATGATCCAACTGCAGTCGGCACAGCGCTCATTATCCGCCGAGCTCTGCCGCAATCAAACCATTAGCATTAACGTGAAATAATAACTCGTCCTCCTGTTCAGTCTACAAAACTCTCCACAATTCTAACAGTTGTACAAATAATGCGCTTGTGCTAAAACTGGTACGATCAGATAAAAAATAAACAATAATAGATAGCATCGGAGAGCTGATTTTGAAAACGATAATCCCCCCTATAAAAAAACCATTAACCTTACTGACATTAACCTGTTTATTAGCTGCTTGTGGTGACGATTACAGTTACAGTACTACTGAGAGCTATCAAGCACCTGAGCCAAATACACCTACGACACCAGTAACACCAGATCCTGTTCCAGCATTTGATAGTGATGGCGTATTAAACGCGAATATTCGCTGGACCGACTATGGCGTACCCCATGTTACTGCCGATAATTTACAAAGCCTGGCCTATGGTGTCGGATATGCATTTGCTAAAGATAATATTTGCGTACTGGCCGATCAGATTTTAAAGTTTAACTCACAGCGAGCCAAATATTTTGGTCCAGATATGGTACCAGGCTCTGGTGATTCTGAGCATTTGATCAGCGATTTTGGCTACCTGGCATTAGACATCAGACAACAAGCCGAAACCAACATTCGTGGCATGTCTGCCAATAGTCAGGCATTACTTTCAGGCTATGCCCAAGGTTATAACCGTTATTTAGCCGATACCGGAGCAGAGATCGACGCTTCTTGCGCCGGACAACCTTGGGTACAAGCGATCTCCGATGTCGATGTTTTAACCTACTCGCTCGGTGTCGCGCTGTTACCGGGTGCCGCTAACTTTCTAGGGCCAATGTTTTTAGCCGCGCCTCCTGGCGAAAGTTATGTTCCATATATGAAGACAAGTGTTGCACCAGCTCAGGCAATGAAATTTAGCCCAAAAGTGAAAATGCCAGAGAAAAATCCTAATGACTTAGGTTCTAACGGCTGGGGCTTAGGTAAAGATAAAACCGAGAACGGTAAAGGCATGGTGCTGGCCAATCCGCATTTTCCACATACTGGTAATTTAAGGTTCTGGCAATTTCACAGCACCATCCCAGGGTATATGAATGTTATGGGTGGCTCATTATCTGGTATGCCAGGCGTAATTAATATCGGCTTTAATGAAAATGTCGCCTGGACTCATACTTTCTCCAGCGCCGAACATTTTGTCGTCTACCAATTAGCCTTAGATAGCACACGTAGCGATCACTTAACTCAAGTGATTGACGGCGCGCCTCGTCCCATAAATATGCGAGAGTTAGCAATAGAAGTTGCCGTAGCACCAGGACAGACCATCACGTTAGCGAAAAAAAGTTATCACACAGTGCAAGGACCTATGATAGTGGTACCAGGCAACTTTGAATGGGATACGGCATCAGCTTACGCAATAAAAGATGCCAATGCTGCAAACTTCGATATTATCGACCATTGGTTAGCAATGAACCTGGCCGGTGATATTGAAGAGTTTAAGCAAGCTTTTAAAAATTATGACGGCGTAATTTTTAACAATACCATGTCGGCAGATAAAAATGGCGATGTCTTTTATATCGATGACTCTACCGTGCCTAATTTAACGGCTACCGCAATTGAGCAGTTAACCACAAACCCACTACTTATCGGCGCTAAACAACTGGCAGGCTTTACTATCTTACCGGGTCACCTCTCTGCATTTGTCTATGAAGGTGCGGTACCTTATGAACAAGCCCCTAAGTATCAAGGCACTGATTATGTACAAAACTCTAATGACAGCTTCTGGCTTACCAATGCTGCGATGCCAATTACGGGGGTTTCTCCACTTTATGGTCAGGTCAGTAATCAGCAAAGTTTACGCTCTCGCATGGCACATACCTTGTTAAGTGACGCTGCAGGCAGTGATGGTTTATTCTCACCAATGGAAGTAGAAAATGCCTTATTAGGTAACCGTAATTATCTTGGTGAAGCAGTACTAAATGACCTACTGAGCTATTGTAGTGCTCAGGGCTCAACCCCAGTGAATGGCAAAGATATCAGCGCCGGCTGCAGTGCTCTAGCAAAATGGGACGGCACCATGAATAACAACAGCGCCGCTGGACATTTATTCAGAGAGTTTGCCTTTCAGTTTGCACTCGATCCGCAATGGGCAACGCCTTTTAATGCGGAAGATCCAATTAATACGCCAAACGGCCTACTCAACAATAACACCACGTTGGCGCAATTTGCTACCGCTATCACTAAAGTGGAGAATGCGGGTATTGCACTCGATGCCGTATTAGCAGATGTACAATTTGTTGAGCGCAGTATGCCAAACGGTGCTCCATCCGGGGTAAAAATCCCGTGGGCAGGCGCACATAATATTGAAGGCGGCTTTAACGTCTTTACTGCGCGTGCCGGTAATGATGGCACCTTATTACCGCGCCATGTTTATCCAGCGCAAGACAGCAGTTCAATATTAAGCACTGAAGCGGGTGGCTATCATATCGGTTATGGTAGTAGTTGGATGAGTGTCGTTAACTTTACCGACGATGGTCCGGTTGCCCGCGGTTTATTAAGCTATTCGCAATCTCGCACTTATGGCGACGAGCATAATACCGACCAGTCAGAGCTTTATTCGTCTCAGCCACAACTACGTCCATTACGTTTTACTGAAACTGACATTGAAGCACATAAAATCGCCGAAATGACCATTTCAACCGCTGACGAATAATAAACACCGCAAAATAAAAAACCAGTCACTACGACTGGTTTTTTCTTTTTAATCGCTAGTCAGTTTTGCTAAGTTGACTCTGCTGCTGCGCCCAGCGCTGTAATAATTCAGGCTTTAAGACACCACTGACGCCAATAGCGTCACGCCCCGGAATAAAAAAATAACTGCGCGGTAATTCGCCATGCCAACTAGCGTCTAATTGCTGCCGAAAGTCATTAAGCTGGCGATCGGCAATGTAATAATGTTCAAACGGCTGCAAAGCAAACTCTTTTACCACCACTTGACGCTCTTGATGATATTGAACACCAATATCGGTATTCACCAGCACTAAAGGCAAATTAGGATACTGCTGAGATAATGTCTGCAATGATGCCAATTCATCAAAACAGGGCGGACACTCAAGTGACCACAAGATCATCAGCCACTCCTTATCGACATCACGCATTTTCAACGCAGCCACATCTTTAGCGCTTAGTGCTTGAGGTGTCGCAGCTTCAGCACCTAAGGCTAACAATGTGGTTAATACCAACATTCGAATGATTAATCGTTTCATAATGCATGTATCCAATGCTGCTGATTCGCACTGTGCCAGGAAACCAGCGGCGACTTGCTGCCAGCAATAACAAAGGGCCGGTCGGCCGAACCTTTCACTTGATGTAACTGCTTGGCAGAAGTGAAAGTTTTACCATAATCATTAGACGAACTGTGCCATAAACTATAGCCGCTATCGTTTGCTTCAAGCCAAACAATATCAACGCGATTTTTCCAGCTCAGCATATGCGGATGAGCGGCATTTTTGCCATTGTTACCAAAAGCTAGCGGCTGACTGAGATGACTACCCTGATCATCAGAATAAGCGTAGAAAATTCCCTTGCCTTTTTCCCCCTGATTATACCAGGTCATGTGATAGCGATTATTACGGTCAATACTCAAGGCGCCCCCCTGATGCGGACAGCCATTAATCTGCCATCTGTCATCAGAAACTTTCACCGGTTCTTTCTTACCATCTAAGGTTAACAACGCAAATTCACGGGTGTTTTGCTGATAAATATGGCGCCACAATAACGCTGCCTCACCTTGCTGATTAGTATCAAATGCCAGCCGACAACATTGGCAGGTCCCCGAAACTAGCCTTTGGTTATTAAATGCCAGATCGTTTTTTCTCGGCCAGCCTTCAGCAAAATAAATTGACGAACCATTTACTGCGCTTTTGTCTGCTGCCAGCACCTTATCGCGACTATCTAACCAAATTAACGAGACCTTACCGCTATCCGACACTTGCATTTCATTAAAACTATGGCCAGCCAGTAAACCGTCATCATTAATAGTTGTTGCGACAGCGAATGATTGACCATTATCTAGAGAGTAACTAAAGCGAATATCGGCGGTAAAACGTTTTTCCCGTGGTGACGCCCAGGAAAGATAAATACCGCCCTGACGATCAAAGGCAATTTTCACCCGGTTTTCACCGCGCGACGATATTTCTTCTGGCGCAATATCCACCTTGATTGCTGGCGCAAAATGCTGACCATCGTTGCTTGAAACCTGATAAAAAAGTTGCTGTTGTTGGCTCCATACCCGCCATATTTTGCCGTCTGGCGCTACCGCGCTGGTGACGGTTTGACCACACTCAACCGCAATGTGCTGGCAATCAGTTGTGCGCTGCCCAATAGTAGCTTTATGTTGATGAGCCTTGACGCTCGCGATTAAAAAAAATAATACAAATATGGCTCTTACCATTGATAATGTACTCCCAAATAAACTGTCCGCGCGGCCGCCGGCGAGAATTGCATTTTACCGTAACTGATGCGCGCTGAAGATTCATATTCTTTATCCGTCAGATTAATCACCCGAGCGTTAATCGACAGCTGTTTATTGACCTGATAATGACCTTTAAAATTTACAACACGATAGCCATCTGCTTTAGTGGTATTAGCATCATCCATCCAGTATTGACCTACCGACTGAATTTCAACCATGCTGGTTAATTGAGGTAGCCAGCTTGGGTGATAACGTAAACGAATATTAGTAATAGTTTCAGGCGCACTCATCATTTCATTACCAGAATAATCCTGATAATCATCAAACTTGTGTTTAGAGCGGGTATACGCGACAGTGGCATTTAGCTGTTCATTGAGTTGCCAGTTAGTAGCAAGCTCAAGCCCTTTATGAATCACCCGGGTGGCATTCACCAGATAACGCTGGCCATCTTGATTATAACTATGAACAATACCGTCATCGACATCCATATAGTAAACAGCCGCATCAAAGGTGATGGAGTCACTATTAAGCTTATAGCCTAGCTCATAGGTATCAGACACTTCAGGTTTGAGCGATGAAATACCCTCTTCGCTGTCTTTCGTGGTGATATGATATAAGCTTCCAGCACTTGGCAAACGAAAACCATTGGCATATCGGACAAAGAGACTGCTATCAGGGCTAAGTAAATAATTAACACTGGCCTTGGGGCTAAAATGATTAAAGCTGTCTTGACGATCTGCCATACTCAATTTTCCGTGGCCGATGTCACCAAACACAGTTATGTGATTATCAAAATCATAGTTAGCATAATCATACCGACCACCTAAGGTGAGCTGCAGTTCATCAGTCGCCTGATATTTATATTGCAGATAAGGCGAGATCCCGGTATATCGGGTCGTGTCATCATAAAACTTCTCACCTTTAACAAAGGTATCAGCTCCCCACCCCGTGGTGGTGACATCGAGCGGTTGATAAGAAAGCTGCTCACCTTCAGAAAGTTCAATATCCAAACCTATGGTAGTCTCAGCTTTATCGGTTAGCGTAAAATTACTCATCGCCAGTAGCCCTAATGAAGTCACCGAAGATTCGATTTTAGGCGTGTTTGTGTTCCAGGTCGCGGTGTAATCGTTAGTGCGATAGCGAAGATAAGGGATCACTGAATACAAGGCATTTGCGGTAAACTTTTCCCATTGAGTGGAGAGTCGCAAATATTGGGTTTTTCTTAGCGGATCGACAGCCAGAACTTCATCACTGAGCCCAGAGCCATTGCGGTCACTCTGCCATTGCGATTCACTCAAATCGGCAGCCATTTCCTGCTCAAGGTCTGACATCACTAATAAACTAGTCAACTGCTCGTCCGATGCTAGCTGATACTCATGGCGCAGACTTAATTCACCTCGTGTACCGGCGGTATGATCACGCCACCCCTGATTATCAAACAGCGACGCTGAGACCCTAAATCCAGATTGTTGATCAAGCATATTACTATGACTAAATTGCAGTTTACGATAATCATGCTGACCAGCAACCAAATTGAATTCGCTTTCCTTTTTATCAGCAACTGGCTTAGATAATACATTAATGGTAGCCGCCACCGCACCCGAGCCGTATAGTGCAGTGCCCGCGCCTTTTAGCACTTCCATCCGTTGCACACCCGCATTAAAGCTCGACCACCACAAGGCATTGTGATTAAAAAACGCCGGCGATTGTAATGGAATATTATCCTGCAGATAGAGATAGTAGCCACTGGTGTTATTTGGCATGCGAATGGCTGCTTTATGTCCCTGACCACCCGCTAACTGATCAATATAAACCCCCGCTAGACTATTTAATGAATCGGCCGGATGCTGGCCATTATCTAGCGCCATTTCTTGTTCGCTGACACTGTGTACCGACATTGCCAGTTCCGTATCAAGATTTTCCTGACGGTTAGCGGTTACTGTAAGACGCTCAATATTAGCCTCTGGCTCACCACTGTCGTTTGCCAAAACACAGGTTGCAGAAAATAACGGAAATAAGGTGGCACTAATTGATAGTGATAAAAACTTCTTAGTCACGGTATTACTTCTCCAAAAAATATTGCAGAAATAATACCGTTAATACAATGAATTGAGATGTGACATAATGTCGCAGTTTGGCTAATTTTTCTTAAGAAACCAGTGTTTAGATCAATAAATTGATTAACTAAAAATGCGTTCGGCCCAACGGGTCAGACCGCCAGTAACACTGCCAAAATGATCACCTACCACTAACGGCACACCTGGCAACTGCTGCTGTAAAAATTCACTGATCATTGGCGATTTTGCCGTACCGCCAGTGACAAATATGACATCCGGTTGACAATCTGCCTGAGTAATAGCTTCTTCCATCAAACTAGCAATTTGATTCAGTTGGCTATTATTCGCCTCTATCATCAGCTGACGCGACACCTGCGCGCTTAAATTATCAGTTAAATCGTCAAGCATAATTGATTGCGTTTCGTTTTCAGACAACTTAATTTTCGCCTGCTCAGCGCCGTTAACTAAACGATAACTGAGTTTATTTTGATACACCTTGACTAAACGCTGTATGAGTTCAGGCTGCTCGGCATCGCGTACCAATTGTTGCAAATAACGGCCATTTTTTTCGCTGTAAAATTCCGTTTGTTCATTGACATTATTAATCGCAACCGCCTGATAAAAGCTGTTAACTGGCATAGGTTTACCGGATTTTAACGCACTATCAATACCAAGCTCCGGCATAATACCTTTCAATGCAAGTTGGATATCAAAATCGTTACCACCAATACGAATACCACTGTGCGCCAACAGGCTACTTTCACGTGCTGTATTGGCCTGATATTCAGGCCCCATTAACAACATTGAACAGTCGGTAGTACCACCACCAATATCTACCACCAGCACTTTTTGTTCTTTCGTCAAGGTCGCTTCAAACTCAAAACCAGCAGCCACTGGTTCATACTGAAATTCAACGTCTTTAAAGCCAACACGTTTAGCGGCATTAGTTAACACAGTTAACGCCTGACGGTTACTTTCTTCACCTTGCAACCCCTGAAAATTGATCGGCCTGCCGATCACAGTTTGCGTAATTTCCCGTTGTAATTGTTGCTCCGCCAACATTTTAATATTAACCATCATTGCCGCGACAATATCTTCAAATAACTGAATTTGCAGTGGCAATAAACCACTAGTACCAAGAAAGGACTTCGGCGATTTGATGTAATAACCTTCTTCTGGTTCATCGAGATAATTGGCCAGTGCCGATTGACCAAAAGAGAGTTCAGCCGCGATGCCGTCTAAGGTCAGCTCTTGCAATGCACGCTGGGCTTGCTGTAACGGCATGACTCGCTGCTTTTTAAACGCTAATTGCTCTGTCTTCGGTAATTGTTGATTTAACCAGTGAACGATAATTTCCCGGCTCGGCGCATATAAGGTTGAAGGAATAAAACGACCATGCTGACCAAGCGATAAAATATCTGGCGCACCATTTTGCATCACACCAACCGCGCAATTCGATGTACCGTAATCAAAACCTATCATTATGTTATACCAATTTGATTAATAATTTGCTCACTCAGCGAGAATTAAAAAGCATAGAAACAAGGCGTAGATTGCCAAGAAATTCCCTTGTTTAAATCAACAACACTGCATATAAGCCTTTTAAACTCGCCCTTTTGGAGCTTGTTAGCAGCGCGATAACTGCTGAAAATTTACTTGATGTAGAATGACTATATCTGTGCAAATTTTATTTGTTCTCACACTTGCTAACATAGCTCTGAGTTGACTAAATAATTAGTCAACTTGGTATTACCCCCGAGCCGCATGTGCGCTCTTATTCGTCCATGAACCCACGCTATACCGTACATCCTGCACATAAAAAAGTCGCGTAGCATAACGAGGATTAATCGTTGCCGCAAGCAATAAAACCATCAGCCGCTATACTTGATGGTACGCGAAAAGCACGTGCGAACATAACCTCATAAGGCGCTTGAAATGGCTAAGAATTTAACGACTACCTCCCATCAAACTCAGCAAGCTTTAACAAAATTTCCTGCTGGAACAATAGATGAGGGAGTGCTTTGGGGTAAGCAAACACAGCTGTCACTGAAAAATTTCAATATTGGCAGCCAATGCTTTAACCCTGCGTTTATTGCCGCATTAGTGACGATTAAACGCGAAGCGGCTCAGATTAATCACCAGTTAACAAAACTTGCTAAACCACATGCTCAGGCTATTACATTTGCTTGTGATGAGATACTACAAGGTAAGCATGCCAAGCAGTTCCCATTACGGATATGGCAAACCGGTTCAGGCACGCAAACGAATATGAATGTCAATGAGGTGATAGCAACACTAGCGAATCAATTTCTTGCCCAAGACAAGAATACTCCAGATAACGCCATTCATCCGAATGACCACGTTAATATGTCGCAATCTTCCAATGACATCTTTCCCAGTGCCATGCATATTGTTGTCGCTCAGCAAACTCACCAACAACTCTTGCCAGCAATCACCCTTTTAACTGAGCGACTATCGAACAAAGCGGCTGAGTTCGACGGCATTTTTACCGTTGGTCGCACCCATTTAATGGATGCCTTGCCTGTTAACGTCAGCACAACATTTTTAGCCTATCAACAACAACTCATGACAGCGAAGCAAGCAATTGAGCACAGTATGGCTAACGTTTATCAACTGGCGCTTGGCGGTACGGCTGTGGGTTCAGGTGCTAATGCTCCCGAGAGTTTCGCCGAGCAAGTGATCGAACGTCTGGCGACACACTATCAGCTACCTTTAGTTCAGCATCAAAACTTGTATGCCGCAGTTTCGGGGGAAGATGCGTTATTACGTTATAGCAGTGCACTTAAGCAATTGGCAGCAACGTTACTCAAAATAGCAAATGACGTTCGTTTACTCGGCAGTGGGCCACGCTGCGGATTAAATGAATGGCTATTACCAGCGAATGAACCTGGTAGCTCGATTATGCCGGGCAAGGTAAACCCAACTCAGTGTGAAGCGTTAAGCATGGTGTGCTTACAGGTATTTGGTAACGATTTAACGGTTTCTATGTCTGCGGCCAGCGGGCAACTGCAGTTAAACACCTATCGCCCGGTAATTATTCATAATGTACTAGAGAGCATTCAACTACTCAGTGATGCCATGAACTCTTTTGCCGATAACTGCGTCGATGGACTCACCCTCAATCACAAGCAGATTGAAAGTAATATGCGCAACAATTTATCTGCCATCACATTATTAGCACCTAAACTCGGTTACGATAAAGCAGCAAAAATAGTGCATTGGGCAGTAGCACATAACGTTTCATTAGCGGAAGCCTCACAATCACTAAACTTACTCAGTAAAACAGAATTAGAAAACTTGCTTAATGAACAAATGCAGGCACAAAAAACTGCCCAAAAACGAAGCTAGGATGAATTATGGAATTTAAAGATTACTATCAAATTCTTGGTTTAGAGCCTGATGCCAGTGCCAAAGAAATAAAAACCGCTTACCGAAAACTAGCGCATAAATATCATCCTGATATGAATCCCAGTGAAGGGGCAGATGCAAAATTTAAAGAAGTTGCCGAGGCATATCATGTACTTAACAACCCCAAAACCAGAGCTGAGTTTGATGAACTTAGGCAATATGGCGCGCAATCCCCCTATGGATTTCAACCACCACCCGGCTGGCAAGCGTCTCACGATGCTGAATTTGAAAACACTCAACAATTTGGAGAAGACTTTTCCGATTTCTTTAATGCTATCTTTGGTCAACGGCCTCAGGGGTTTACTCAGCGACAAGCACATCAACATCGCCCTTCCCGAGGTCAGGACGTTGAAGTTGAATTACCCGTATTTTTAGAAGAAACATTACAACAAAATGAAAAATCCGTTGAATTTACCTTGCCAGCCGATGAATATCTGCAACAACAACCTATTAAAAAACATCTCAAAGTAAAAGTTCCTAAAGGCGTGTCAGACGGCGCTAGAATTCGCCTGAAAGGACAAGGTAAACCCGCATATAAAGGAGGTGTAGCAGGCGATTTATATTTACATATTCGTATTGTGCCACATCCGCTGTTTGATGTTTCCGGCCACAACCTAACCATTACTGTCCCCTTGGCACCGTGGGAAGCCGCCTTAGGCGCTAAGATCACCGTACCAACATTAGATGGAAAAATCAGTTTATCGATTCCCCCCAACAGCCAATCTGGCGATAAATTGCGCATTAAAGGTAAAGGCTTACAAACGCAAACCATTACCGGCGATTTATTTGCCATTATCAAAATAGTGCTACCAGAGCAAAGCAGCGAACAAACTAAAGAGTTATGGCAAAAATTAGCAGCAAATGCAGCGTTTGAACCCAGAAAAGAATGGAGGGACAAATAATGAGTGAAGCATTATTGAGTATTTCATTTAATGAACTCTGCCAGCTCGAAGGCATAGAAAGCCAGCTGATTATTGAAATTGTCGAATATGAAATAGTTAGTCCGCTCAATAAGCAACAGGCGCCTAATGATCAACAATGGTTATTTGATACCAGCAGTATCCACTGGATCAAAAAAGCGTTGCGCTTACGACACGATCTGGAAATCGACTGGGTCGCCATCGCCATAGTGATCAAGTTAATGCGACAAAAAGAAGCGCTGCAAAAAGAAAATGACGCCATACGACGCCAACTAAGACGATTTGTTAAAAATGAAATAAATTAAGCGCTATTCCTATTAGCGTGGCAACGACACTATAACAATGAGCTGGATTGCAGATAATAATGTAAGTATCCAGCTCATTATGTAACGTAGTGGCTTAGTAAAGTTGTCTATTACATGTTCTCACATCTGATCAGGGAAAGATCAGACCGAAAAATAACATGCGCCGTTATGCTCGACACTCATGTAGATGATATTGATATAGAATCAACTGACTAGCTCCGTTGCTACTCCCTACGACAACTAATAGTTAAAATAATTGTTGAAACTTAGCCAATACCGGTCGGGCAGCAAAGCTATGATTCGATAGAATCACAATACTAAACCGAGAGTCTAGGTTTATGTCTAAATGGGTACTCACTCCCGGAAAAGCACCACTGTGACCAACAACCTTTTGCCCGTTAACTGAGCGCACAGTGAATCCAAGTCCATAATTTTCAGCTCCTAACGCCACCTGCGCAGAGAATGCCTGAGACAACATCTCATCATCCAATAATTGATGTTTCAACAATGCCTCAACAAACTTCATCATATCTGGCGCCGATGAATAACAACCTCCCGCGGGGCCACCTCTTTTTTCATGAATGAATAAATTATTACGCCATTGTTTCGCTACACCGTGATAGTCATACCCAATCGCTGCATTTTTTACTGGGTATTGCAGGTCAAGACATTCGGTATTGTGCATACCAGCGGGAGCAAATACGTGGGTATTTATCGCTTGATAATACGTTTGGTGAGTCAATTTTTCGATGATAAGTCCTAAAACAAGCATACCATCATTGCTATATCGGTATTGGCTCCCCGGTGAAAAATTCATGGTAACTTTTGCGAGTGTTTGCATACAGTCTTGCCAAGACTCTACAATTGAATTTTGCCCTTGTTCACAATTTACGCTGCCTATGCCAGAGGTATGAGATAATAAGTGCCTAATCTGTATTTTTTTTAATTGCTTGTCGTCAGTATTTAATGGCAAATACTTAACCATAGGATCAGTCAAACTCAATTGACCATCTGCTACCAACTTCAAAATAGTGACAGCGGTAAACATTTTATTCATTGACGCTAAGTTAAAACGAGTCTCTATGTTATTTTTTATGTCAAAGCGCTTGCTTGCTAAACCGCTGCTGTATTTAAGTATTGCTTTATTGTTCTTGGTCACCATGACTGAGCCAGAAAATGCCTCATTAGCAGATAAATGTTGTAAATATTGGCGCAATAAATTCACGGCATTATCAGTTGTAGGTTTATCTTTCGCTGCCACTTGCTCAGGTTCAGCTCTAAATCTTAAACGAGTTATCTGCATTGGCAGCTGTTCAGAAAACGTAAGTTCAGTGCGATAAGCAAATTGAGTGTTTTCTGACGTTAAATAAGCGTCTGCCCTAAGAGGCGTAGCATCTTCATCGACAAAGGCGATTGAGTCAAAATGGAATCCACCATGAAAGTGACTTTCTGCCGCCAGATAATCCGCGTAACTGTTTACTCCGCCAACCCGAGCTAACGTATCAGCATCTATGTACTTTTCAACAAACTCCCGCTGCTGTTGATAACTCTTAGAATTAATTGCCTCTACCAATTGCAACGTAATGTCCTTTGCCATCGTTAAAGTCGATACTTGTTCAGCTCTTGCTGGTTGTGTGATTGCTGTCAGCAAAATAACCAAAGCAATTATATAATTTCGCATTTTATTTCCTTTATATATTAAACTACGTGGCCACTATTCTGTTTTTAAATAAAATGTCGATGATGAAAAGGGTAAGTTTTTGTGATTTTTATGTTAGGTCTTGATAAATAAGGGTGTTGAGTGACTTCTTACTCGTTAAATCAATTAAGTGAAAAACCATTTTTTCTGAATCAATGTTGTATTGATGCAAGCCGAAACACCATCAATAAAAACAAAGATGTGCAATCTATTGAACCCAAAGTGATGCAGTTGCTGCTGGTACTCGTCGTTAATAATGGCCAAGTGGTCAGTCAAGAACAGTTATTTAGTTTGGTGTGGCCAGAGTCAATTTTTAGCCCTGGATCCATTAGACGAGCGATCGCTTTACTTAGAAAAGCGTTTTTAGAGTGTGGCGAGCCTGACATAATCACCACTTACCCCAAACAAGGCTATGCCTTAAATGCCAATATCAAAACCACAGATACACAGATCACCAATAAAAAAAACTTAGCTGTGTTATTAGGCATAGCGGTGACAATATTATTAATTTTTATCATGTTTTGGCTTCAACCCAGCAGCACAACTTATGTTGTAAAAAGTGTTGTTCCCATCACAGCAACCAACGAGCTTGAATTTAAGGCTAAAGTATCCCCTAACGGTAAGCAGCTTGCTTTTTTAAGAACAAGTAGTAATGCCGAGAGGATGCTGTGGATAAAAGAGTTAAATAATACGAACCGGGAAGATCAATTGATCAGCGGTGCAGTGGATGAATTCACTTGGTCATTAGATTCAAAAAGCTTGATATTTCAGTATAAAGAGCACTCCAAACAACTGAGTCAAATTAATTTAGACACTCAAGTGATTAATCACATTAGCTTTCCAGCGCATATTACTCGCATCAGTTCACTGCAGATGGGGCAATTGCATCAGGTGTACTTTCTAGCAAAAGATGACACGGACATTACAGAAGAACATATCGGCTCAACGCATCTTGTTTCAGTTAACCTCCTGACTGGCGAATTGACAAAAATAAAACACTTTTCAAGTAGCTATAAACCTTACGAAATAAGCATCAATAAAAAGGGAGACATTATCGCATTAGCTGGGTTTAATGGTGTAGGTAAAACCGAAATTCACGCCATTGAATTGAGCAACGTCTCTGGTGCTAAGTCGCTTCAATCTCGCATCATCGCGACGCTCAAGGTTAATCGTTATTTTTTAAGCTGGCACCCAAATAATCAGCAATTAGTGCTTAGCGATGGTCGTGCGTTATCAATTTTAGCTCTAACCGGTGACGTGCACGAGATAAACTACAACAGCTATGACTTTGTACAACATCCGCAGTTTTCAATTAGTGGCGATGAGATCATATTTAGTTATGCAAAACACGATATTGATATCAGCCTCTTGAGTCGAAACAGCTTAAATGAAACTATTGAGCTAGCCAACTCCAATACCGTAGACAGAGCGGGAATTTTATCGCCAGACTTAAAACAACTGGCATTTATTTCCCACCGAAAAGGCTATCCGCAAGTTTTTGTTCATGATATCGACAGTGGTCGATTAACATTGGTTTACGAAAATCACCAACAGTGGCTTGGCATTTCGCAACCGGTTTGGCATTCAAATAGCGAAAAATTAGCTTTCTCGAATTACGATTTTCCTATTGTAGTAAATTTTGAGAAAGGCACAGTCCATACCAAACAGTACACTCACTCATTAGGTGTGGTATCTGACTTTTACTCTGATGGTGAGCATGTGCTGGTTACTTCGCGTTCTACTGACAAGCTATATAAAATTCGTTTATCCGATGAGTCGCTCATTGACCACTTCAATACAAAAGCGAAAACGCCGCTGTTAGTCAATGATAATGTGTGCTTTCCAAAACAAACGGCATTAGTTTGTGAAATAGACGGGGTAGAAACCAAGGTAAAAGAATTCCAACAAAATATTCGCGATTGGCATAAATCAGGAGACGACATCATCGTTAGCTTGACATACAAAACGCTAGCGCTCGAGCCCAAAACATTGTCTTTAGAGCAAACGATTAATATTCGTGACAAATCACTTGATGTAACAGGTGTATTAAACGATCAATGGTTAATTGCTGAATCCATTAATACCGAGAAAGACATTATTTCCCTGATGTTAGACAAGCAATAATAAGCCGTTCAAAGACGAAATTGAACGGCATATTTAAAGGTTCATTGACCAGCGCAGAATGACTAAGTACTACTATAAATGAGTTCCGAAATACACCTGAAAAGGTTTTCACTATAAGGCTTGTCAGTTTTCCAGAATACAACTATTCAATATTTTGGATCTGCTCACGCATTTGTTCGATCAATACTTTTAATTCAACCGCAGAGTTGGTGATATCGCTATTGATAGATTTTGAGCCTAAAGTGTTCGCTTCGCGGTTAAATTCCTGCATCATGAAATCTAAACGGCGGCCTTGGGCTCCACCTTTTTTCAATATGTTTTTGGTTTCTTTAACATGACTGAATAGCCGATCAATTTCTTCATCAACATCCATTTTTTGCGCCAGCATTACCAGTTCTTGTTCAACCCGAGTTGATTCCAGCTCAATTTTCGCTTCTTCAAACTTATCGGTAATACGAGTACGCTGCCACTGGATTACTTCCGGCATATGCGCTTTTACTTTTTCAGCTTCAAGTACTATGGCATCTAAGCGCTGCTCGATTAACGCTTTAAGATTGCCTCCTTCGCTCGCTCTGGCGCTAATAAAATCCGTCAATGCTTGATCAAACCCAGCGAGAATATCTGCTTGAATACTGTCCATATCGGTTTCTTCAGTTTCCATTACACCAGGCCAGCGCATAATTTCTAGAGGATTTACCTGACTGTTTAACGTTTGTTCGTTAATCCAGCTGGCATGCTCTAATAATTGTTGGGCTAAATCTTTATTAAGCGACAATTTACCTTTAGCGGCAGGGTTGGCATTAAAACGTAACGCACATTCAACTTTGCCTCGATTTAGTGCCTTACGAAAACGCTCTCTTAATACTGGTTCAATGCCGCGAAATTGCTCGGGTAAACGAAAGTAGGTTTCTAAAAATCGTTGGTTAACGCTGCGAATTTCCCAAACAGCATTACCCCAGTCACCTTTAATTTCAACACGTGAAAAGGCGGTCATACTATGGATCATAATCTTTCCTATTAACTATTTTTATAAGAATGAACAGCGAAATTATGCCTGAGCTTGGCCAATTTAGCTATTATCTGCGCCAAATTGGCCGTATCTTTCAGTTAATCGGTGAATTAACCAGCAAAGCCGGTGTTAAGTATCCAGCCAATTAGCAATACCTGTGGCACGGTAATCAGTGGTAAAAACAAGGCGATTTTCCAGCTTTTAGTGGTATCTTTTAATACCATAATTTCCGTATAGTCAGTTGAAGCACCGGCCATTAAAAAGGTGAACGAATTACCCGGTGCTGACGCTCGGGTGATTAAATCAGCAGCAATTGGTGTTGAGCCTTCTGAGCACACTTCAATAATCGTCGCTGCCAGCAGAGTTAACAATAAACCTCCGGCGGTTGCACCAAACCAGGTAGCAAAACTATCCTCTGGCACGAAAGCGCGAATTAGCCCTACCAATACAATACCAACCGCGACCCAACGAAAAACCATGCGTGAACCTTTAAAGCCGTTTATGATCATATTGATTAGCGCTTTCGGTGAATAATCAGCATTTTTAGTTAGTACCTTTAAGGTTTGTTTAAAGTTAAAATCATCAGCTAGTTCATGTGCATGGGGGTTTTTAGGTAACTTACCCGACTTTTCTAGGCGATCAAAAATATAACCACTTATCCACGCTACCACCAGTGATAAAGCGATAAATACCAGTGTCCACTTAAGGCCTATCAAACCAATCAAGATAAAAGTCAGCGTAAAGGAATTCCAAGGGCTAGCGATAATAAACGCCATTACTTGCCCTAAACTGGCTCCTCGCTCATAGAGTTTCATCCCAACCATTAAAATACCATGGTTACATAGGTCGAATAGTAGACCAGCCATTGTTGCTCTAAACAATCCAGAGACAGTATGTCCTTTACCAATGGTGGCAATAACCACATCTTTAGGTAAACGATTGAGCCATCCAACTATTAACACGCCAAATGCCATACCTATCCACATGGCGTCTAGCATCTCAACTGTGGTAGCACTTACCGTGTAATACCATCTTTCTGACGGAGACTGTAACCAATACCCAACAAACGCGATCAATACAAATATCGCTGAGCCCCACATCAACCAATCAATGCTCTGCTTATCACTATCACAGCAACTTGATTTCGCTGATTGCTCAGTATTTGTATTTATAGGCTTGCCAGGTTTATCAGTATTGCAGCAATTAGACATGATCAGACTCCTCTTCGATTAGCCCCTCAATAAGGTGACAAACATGGTCTCCAGTTGGGTTGCAATCAGGCAAGGTTTGCCACGTCGCCAATGCATTTTGCATTTTATTGCAAGTAGTTTGCATGGTTTTGATTTTTGCCTGAGTTTCCGCGATACGTTGTTTCATGATCTCTCGCACCGTTGGACAAGCTGAGTGTCCCAACTTAGATTCAGCAATAAAGGCTTCAATATCTTGTAATGAAAAGCCCAATGACTTTGCCTGAATAATAAACTGTAATCGTTTTTCATCAGCTAACGAATAGGCTTTGTAACCATTATTTGGATCGGTAGATGGAGTTAGTAACCCGATACGCGTGTAGTATCGCACGGTATCAACATTGAGTGCCTGGCGATCAGCAAGTTGTTTTGCTTTCATAAAGTGCCCCTAATCATCTTAATTATAGGCACTATAAAGCTATGAGCTACTCATAAGTCAATCATGTGCGTTAATTTATTTTTAAATATGCGACTAAATATCCTCTATTGTTAATATTTAGTCTGCATCCTTATTCTGGCGTGAAGGTTACTTGACCAAAATTAGCATTAAAATCAACGCACCAAACACTAATACCATTGAGATCATCCAAAGTTTTCCCATTAGGTAAACGCAAAATCATCTCGTCGTTATTAAACGGCATGCCGTTAATAGCCTGACTGATCGGGAAAGCCTCTGCTTCACTGTACTGATGGTCGATTGCCGCGTAAAAATAGACTTCAGGACCACCACCGTCATAGCTAAATTCCGTCACTTTAATGGTACAATCATCCATAATTTCCGCGCGGCCGCTGACGTTATGAGCAAAGGTTTCAAAATAACCATAATAGCCCACCATAGGATGCGTTTTATCGCAGTTAGAAATGCCTTGATCGTTTAACTCCGCCAAAGTTTGTTGAAAATGATAAACCGCCATTTCAGCTGAGATCAGCATTTGGTGAAAACCGCCATTATCAAAGACTAAATCAATTACCTGTTCGTCAAAATCTGGTGCAGCAAAATCGATATACATTCCTTGCGCGGCGCTATGAGCAGCAGCGGTAATTTGAATACCGTTATTAGGATCACCATCAAAGTCCAGCGTTTGTAATAAACGCAAAATATTAACCACTTCTGGGTGATTAATATCACTCGTCCCAACAATATCTAATGGTGTCATAACATTTTTTACTAGCACTGCGCTAAAACTAATATCACCAATAGAAAAAGTGACCGTTTCATTAGCTTGGTAGCTAAACTCTCCTTCGGCATTAGTCATGCCATTACCCGAAGCAGTAGCATAATTAAGTCCCTGTACTGCGGAGTCTAAAAACATGCCTGTAAAGGTAGTTGGTGTAGTATTAGTTAGTGGTGTGGGTGTAGAAGATGAACCGCCACCTCCTCCGCCACCGCAGGAGATGATTAATAGCGAGAATAGACTAGTGATTAAATAGTTAATTTTCATAATAAAAACCTTTATTTTGTTTCTATCATGAGTATTACACTAGCTCACTTCGCAATCCTCACAAAAGTATCACAATTTCATACAATTCAATCACAAGCGATAAAATTACACTAAATCTGTTGCCAGCGTTGTTTGATATGTTCCGCAACGCGAAATGCATTGGCATAAATAGTAAAGGTATAAGGCACACTACCGCCGGTTGGCATAAATGAGCCATCAGTGATGTAAAGATTATCTACTTCATGAGCCTGACAGTATTTGTTTAATACCGAGGTTTCGGGATCATCACCAAAGAGTTCAATGGATAGTTCAATAGTTCAATGGGGTCAGATCAATTGATTTTCCCTGAACTTTTGAGAACGCCGGTCACCACCCCGTTGAGCTGGCGTTATTCTCCTCTTTACCATTGCTTGAACTTCTGATTGAAATTGTTGACCACCCAATACCCAGCCTTTATTCGTACTATCCCTAATGGCAGTAATATCTGATGTAGCAATATGCCGTCTAAATAATGCCAGATAGTTTTTGCATTGCTCTTTTTTATCTTGACCTAATTGTAAATAACAGTCATGAGGCGTAATCAGCTTTGATGTTTCGCCAAGTGCATTTACCTTAAAACTTGACCACTGATAATCCCCAGGATGCTCAACCATATTCGCCCGTACCGGGTTCATTTCAATATAACGACTGACAGTAAGAAAGTAATGATTATTATCCACCAGTGTAGATTTATAACGCCCTTCCCAAAGCGTGCCCGTGCGGCGGTACGATCGGTTAATGTATTGCACATAATAGCGACCAAGTGACTGCATTAATTTGCTGACGCCATCCTTAGTTGATGGGGTGAGTAATAAATGCACATGATTAGTCATTAGTACATAAGCATGTACCGCCACATTAAACTGGTTACTGTATTTAAAGAGTTTATCTAAATACAACTGATAATCGGCTTCAGCAAAAAAGCAAGCACTGCGATTATTGCCCCGTTGAATAACGTGTTGCGGAATATTAGCTAAATTTAGCCGAGGAAGACGTGCCATTGTTCATCCTTAAACAATATACTCGTCTAATAAGTTAAGCAGATGTTATATCAAAAGGCCAAATCAAACTTTTCAATCGGATCTGACCCCTTTGATTTTTGTTGATGGCGAAACATTTTTTTATCGATTGGAGTCTGAATAGGTATAGTAGCGTCTGCCAGCTTTGTCACCAACCCAAAGGAAGCGAAGCACCAATCCCAAAAGTTAAACGCCAGATAAAAGAAAACCAGCAGTTGCTGGCTTTCGTTTGCTTGGCTTAGATTGCTCCCAAACTAAATAAAGTTAAGGGCAGAGTGTTTGATGATTTGAAATCAATCACTCTGAACCTTTGGTTTATTCTATAGTGTTATCCACATGTATTTAATATACCAACCATCACTTAAAGGTTTGAAGCACTGACCCATTTCTGTATCTTCTAGTTCGCCACATAGGTTTAAATTAATTTGTTCAGATTCAGATAAGATGAAACCTACATGAAATTTCTTTCCTTCAATTTCTATTTCTCTATAGGTGAACGCTAATCCTTTTTTTAAGCGTTTAACAAGAGATGCTTCTATTTTAGTTAATTTATTAACAAGAACTTCATCTTGTAAAAATGTTATTTCACCATTAGAAAATCTAGCTTCCACTTCATTATTCCTTTGAAGAGAAAAACTATTCAGCGCACTGTTTGTAATAAACTTTTCACTAAGCTCCATATATTCGCTTTTGTTCAAATAAAAATGTGCTTTCCCTGTGTGCGAAAATGGGTAGCTATCATATGCAAAGCAATAAAATGCACCAATAAGAAGAAATATAAAAATAAAAAATTTCATTTTCATCATATGTTTACTCAAAAAGTTCTTTTGCTGAAGAATAATTCCAATTTTCAGAAATGCTATTTGGCCTAACAAATTCTACGATATTAGTTGAATTATAAGCTTGTACAAAAACACTTGCATCTAAATCTGCCGCTAGGGCTTCGTAGTATTGATATCTGCTGTTTATAACCTCAAGTGTCGTACCCGGTTTGCTTGCTATAACTAATGCTGCCATATTTTCAGAACCTTGCGCACATTCAATACAACTGGCAAATAAACCTCCATTATGCTGAAGACCTTTAGCGTAATTGATGCTTGGTTTCGAGACCACATAGCCATCTTTACTATATTGTACATAAGCACCAACATCTTCATTAGCAAATTCACTATCAATTTCACCCGAATTGTAAAAATCTCTTACTTTCTTACTTTGAGCTAAAGCATGTTGCAAAGCCGCTTTTCGATTCGAGAGGTAATGAGCCTCATCGTTAAACATCCTAGAGAAAGCTCCCGTCGTTGCACCATTGGCAAATTTTCCACCTGTCAATTTAGAAACTGTACCACCAACAACTGCCGCAGCCATAATTCGACCTAAACTGAATCTAGCTGAGCTAATGCCATTGATACTCTTCGCAAATCCTTGTGCAACACCAGCAGCTAAGAAGCCATGACCAAACTTACCTCCTTGCAGTACGCTTGTGATCCCTCCCACCATAGCGTGAGCAGCTATTTTTCCAACTGTTGCAGCGGTAGTTAACTCACCCCCACTAAAGCAAGATTGACAATTTGCCTGTGAAAATGCTTCACCAACTTGATAGAAGGCCATCGCAGTGAAGGCCCCCCTCAACGCCCCAGTAAATACGTTTCCACCATTAGCAGCAGCTCCTGCTGCACCAGATGCGGCACCGACAAGAGCGTACCCCGCTTGCCCACATTGTACATTTCCACCACAGATATAAGTGCCTATGGCTGCTACTATTAGCCCCACGTAAGGTCGTATTTTTTTCCATGTTTTACTCCACCAACTGTAACCACTTGGATCTGTTAATGTCAGAGGGTTGTTTCTCACATAAGCATAGCGGTTATAGCTTTGTGAATCGCTTGGTGCTTGGATAATAGGATCAGCCTGAAGGAATCGACCCAACGTTGGATCGTAGATCCGACCGTTCATATGAATGATATCGGCATGATCTACTGATTCATGACCGGTATAACCCCGGGTCGTCAGATCCAGTGCTTGTGCCAGAGTTAACGTAGTAAAGCTGTTTAGGGTGTCAATGACATTGGCACTATCAACAACCGTTTTCTTACCCCAGACATCAAAATAAAGCTTCTCTTTGATATTGCCGTCGACATCGGCAATGGTATCAATACTGCCCAAATGATCGGTTAACAGGTAGTTGATTTCCTGGGTGCCATTACTGCGTCTAAGCTCAATTGCTCCCGGCAGGCTACGGCGGGTCGTCACTACATTAGTGTTAGACTTGCTGATCACTTCGACATTACCCACATAGTAAGTGGTGGTAGTCACCTGCTGGCCGTCTACCATTTCCGTTGTCACCCGCTTATAACGACTGTTATTGGTGCCGTAACTAAAGAAGGTAACACTGTTATCCTGCGTGTTTTCAATACGGCTTGCCTTGTCAAAATAGCTGTATTGAATGCTACGGCCGCGGCCTGAGGTCATATTACCGTTATCGTCATACTGGTATTCATTAACGGAGCAATTTTCACCGCTGCCAATACCGGTTACAGCATGAGGACCAGTGCCCGCATAACAATAATGCCCTAACCCTTGTTTCCATTTAATATTACCGTTTTCATAGTAGCTGACTACTTCAGTACCATTAACTGTGGTTAAACGGTTAACGTCGTCATAACCAAAGCTTTCTGACTGGCCTAAGGTGCCTGCTTTTAAGGTATTATTGGTACGGCTACGTAAATTACCTAAGGCGTCAAAGGTATAGACATTATCCTGAATGCTAACACCATTACTTTCGGCGGTAATCGTTTTTAAAAAGCCAGTTACTGTGTCGTAATCTTTAATCGATGCAATGGCACCATTATTTTGACTAAAACGTTTCACATTGCCTAAGGCATCCATTTCAGTGATTTGCTGATAAACAAGTCCATTAGCACTATCGCGTGCTTCCGTTTGTTTATACAGATAACCTCTAGTGTTGTAGTGGTTTTGAATACCACGGCAACTGCCAACCACTGAACCACTGCTATTAAAGCAACCATTAAACCCTTGCGCAGGGTCAAATTGCTGGAACACCCTGCCATATTGGTCAAAAGTGGTTTGCTGGGTATAAGTAGTGGTGTTATCAATTAAGGTTTGTACCTTATTGGCTCGGCCAAAACTGTCATAGAAATACGACTTAACCTGAGAATTATGGCTTTCAGTGCTTAGCCTGTGCTCATCATAAACATAGTCAATGGTATCAACTATCGGGCTGTTGTCGTCTGTACCATCACGCGTTTGCTTGGTCTTCATACGGCCAACACTATCACGATAATTTCGCGTGGTATAACCGCGTGCTGAAGACTGTAATACCAATTCACCCAACGCGTTATGCTGATAACTCCATACGCCTTTATCTGGGTCATTCATGCTGGTTTTACGACCATAATTGTCGTAACCAGTGACAATCTCTACGTTATCGATGCCAATGACTTTGGTCAAATTACCGGTAGCATTGTAATAATAACGAATGGTGCTGCCAGCATTAGTAGCTGCATTGTCTTCAACTGACGTCAGTTCACCCAAGGCATTCTTGGTTTCGGTTTTAACCTGTGTTTGTGCTTCATTATCATTTGGGTTAACCGTGGTAGTAACCGATAAACCGCTGTAATCAACTTCTGTTGTCACACCACTGGCTAGACTTGAGTCAGTTATACGACCATAAATATCATAAGTAAAACTATCCCAAGTTTGTGCATTAGCGAATGCAGGGGTTGACTGACTAATGACTCTGCCATGCTGGTCATAATGCGACTCGCTGACAATCCACTGACCATCAAACGCCTGCTTTTTCACCGCAATTTTTTGCCCTAACTTATTAAAGTAAGTTTTAACCGTCGGTTTGCCGTTACTGGTTACGGTTTCAACATAATAAGAGCCACTGAAAGAGGTAGTATCTGACGACCTGGAGACAACAGATTTTTGTCCTAAGCTGTTGCTGGTGAAATATTGTCGACCGAAAGTATCATAATCGATATTGGTTTTTACGCCATTAATGTCTGTGGTTTGTGTCGGTTGCCCATAACCGTTGCGAGCATTAATCGTTGTTAAACTGGCAAATTTATCATTGCCTTGAGAGACAACAAAACGACCATTGCTATCATATTCAGTAACCTTACGACGGAATACTTTGGTAATGTCATCCTCAGTCGTTACATTAACACTACTACAATCAATAGCCCCTACATTGGCATGACTAATGGTAGTAGTTTCATTGCCCCAGTCATCATAACAATGCAATGTCGTTAGGCCGTTCACACTTTCGGTTTTCAGCATCCCTTCATTAGCATGGTTTGCTGCGTAATAACCAAAGCTGGAACTGCGTACAATATCCGGTATTACAGGAGCATCGGTGCGATCATCAATACGTTCATGAGTAACTGTCGCATTAGTGATACGCCCTAACCACCATTTTGGCTCATCATCAACATCATAGACATTATCCGTTGTCACTGTACTCAATGCAGTAGTGCTAGTTCCTTCATAGGTATCAACCACTACTTTAGTTAAATTGGCATGGTTATCATTGGAATCACCATACAAACCATAAGAGTTGGTAGTAACCACTTTACTCACTTGTGTTACGCTATTACCTGAATTAACACTATAGTTATTTTCAGTAGATGTTCGTAAGTAAGGATAAACTACAACACCACCATGCAGTGATTTCTGCTGCCAGCTATTAACAGCATAAGATAAGGTATCACCTGCGTCGTTTTGTACCAAGGTATCTTTTGGCATACCAATATAGGGGAAATCCTGATGGTAACTGGTAGTTGTTGTCACTCTTGTTTGGTTGTCAGTAGTCATAAGCTTTTCAAAGCCCAACATACCACGACCGCCAGCCTGAGCTCTTAATGCTTCATACCGATAACTGACGCTAACCGTATTGCTACTATCAAAGGTATCATTGACATAACTTGGCGCATCTGATGTCACCTGACTGACAACAAACTGCGGAGATATGATATCAAAAACAGGTGAGCCTCTACCATAATCCAGATCTTCTGCACCTTGACCTTTGGTATAGACACTTGTGTCTGTTAATTGTTCGTAGTCAATTGTTGTTTCTAGGCCAAAACCATTGGTAATTTTATAAATGGTATTGCCTGGCGTTATGTCTGCGACTCTGGTTTTTCGATAATAAAAAACTCTATCATCGAAATCTATATGGCCAATATCAATATATCCATCAGCATCCCAGTCACCCAACATCACAGAATCTTCACTTTCTTTATAGTCAGATTCATTTGCAATAGTTTCAGCGTCTTCAAAAGACCCATTATCTTGATATTTAACTAACCACTTTTTATCTGTTTTACTGAAATAAATAAAATCACTCTGTCCATCTTTATTCACATCAATAATTTGTGTACTGGTAACATCATCTGGTGAAAGAAGGTTACCATTAGAGTCCCTCATCACTAATGTTGCTCGATGAAAACCAATACCTGTTCCAAAATACAAATGGTAAATACTGGTATTTCGTTGATAGATCAAATCTCCTAAACCATCACCGTTTAAATCTCCAACATGAACAAATTCATCATCATCACTGTTCAGCTTTTGATAACTATCAGAAACCTTATCTAAAGCAACATAGCTAAATTCGCCATCTTGTTCTTGCAAGGTATAAGCTTGCCAATACAAATACGTAAATGTCCATTTTTGATTTAAATCACTGTAAACATCGGCAATACGAACAGCGATATCGGCAACACCATCACCATTAAAATCGCCAGGAGCTATATTTGTAGGAAAAAGATTGACGCGTGAACTATTATGAAAACAAAAACCACTATAATTCGAATCACTACAAGTTTTAGTTGATACTGGTTGGCTAACAGGAAGTGATACTGACTTAGCACTTGCTAATAAGCCACCTACATTCTGTGCTATCTTAGTACTGTTATTGTAATGAAAGAGCATATCAGGTAGTGCATCAGCATTAATATCATGGAACAGTACATCGGTGCCGGTATCTGACGTATTGATATTCAGGTTTTTGTCAAAACTAGATGATGTGTAACTTCTCCCGGTTCGCTCATTTTCAATAACAGAAATAGTAGGATCGTCAAGATCATAAACGTACCAATAATTTTTTCCCGCATATGCCTTGTAGTAAACAATTTCTACATGGCTGTCACCATCAAAATCAACCGGGTAAATTTTAATATCCTGATTGTCTTCAATACTAAATGAATCTAACTGGATCGATTCTTGAAATGTCCCCCGATTATTGTAACTGACATTCATTTCATAGTGGCCAGAGACTTTTACAACATAAACTAAATCGTTAAAACCATCACCATTTAAGTCAAACGGCTGAGAAGCTACAATCGTATTATCTTGTAGTTGGCGCGAATTATTAATGCCATAGCGATTCGTGACATCCTTGGCATTTTCGTCATACCATGTAAATTCCGTCGCAGCAGGTATACAAGATGAATCGACACATTCCTGTATTTTATTGATACGTTCGATAGCAGTATAAGGATCTGTTTCATAGCCTAAAACATAGCGCCTGATTTCTTCACTGCTATGATTTCTGATAATGATTTTATCTAGCTGCGCTTTACGCGTTACTTCCTTACCGGAAACAAAGCCAAATGGTATATCTTGGCGTGACGAATTATCTTTATAATCAAATTCAATTTCATTACCACTATATACTATTGAGGTTAAGACTTGCTCATTTTCACCAATATCACTGCTGCTTGCTGTACCCGTCTGATAATAGTAATAAATAGAATTACCTGATTTCTCTAAATTATCACTGACGCTGGATAAGTTCCAAACAATGATAGTGCCATCACCTGTTGATTGATAACTGTCGCTACGGCTTTCTTTGATATCACTGTTACCATAATAACTAATTGAACCATCTGCTCTTTCGACAGTAAAATATGCTGGCCCATTGCCAGCTGAGCCATACGATATTACCCGAGTTTGACTATCAATTTCTGTTCTATATTCTGTAGTGTTTTCCCCATAATCCCCGGTACTTACTTTCAATAGCTTTTGGCCATTTAAACAGAAACGATCATCGTTTGTTAATGTCAGTGAATGATTTACACCGTCTTGTTCAAATACTTGACGACAACGGGTTATCGCAGACTGTCCACCGATATTCCAGCCTTTTCCTAATGGGCCATTACCACCAGCTGAGCTGTAATTTAACGAAACCGAAGGCGTTACTCCGGCAATACCCTGAGGTAAACTTAGTGGTATTGAATAGGTTGCAGCACCTGATTCATCAACTCTGAATTCACCCGGAGTAAGCACACCAATCGTTTCACCCACTGCTCCCGAAGTTGGCGCACTTGCCAATGCTGGCGCAGTCGGCGATTCTGGGTTTGCCGGTTCTTCAATGATTGTTGCATCAACATAACCGTCTGTGGACTGGGCGATAGTAATGGTTTGACCACTAGTACTGGTTAATAAGAAATCCTGACTGCTATCACCAGAGAAATCACCAAAATCGATTTGATAATCGGTTAACGTCAATTGAGCAAATAAACTATTCCATTGCGCCTCATCTAAGGTAGTAACCGTATAACTGCCATCAGAGTTAGGTACTAATGAGATATACTGACTACCATGGGTCGCCGGAAGCTGAAGATATAAAGTATCGCCCTGTTGATAAACATCGGTGATATTAACGTGCTCAACGTCAAAAACCGCATGCTGTTCGACCGTTTCACTAGCATCACTCGAGGTTACTCGGGTAATTAAGGTATAACGACCTTCTGTCAATTCACCAAAATCAGCAAAATATAAACCTGCGCTATCTGGCTCGGTAACTGTTTTAATCCCTCTACCAGTTAATTCAAACGCTACCGTTGGAGCCGCCTCTCCCTCAGCCATTGTTACTTGTGTACGAGCAATAAAGTTGACGTTAGATGCCACCTTGGGCACAACAGATTCTGTATAGGGATAATTAATATAAACCTTATCTATCGCTTCTACGCCGCTCTCACAGGAATTGCTACTAATCACTTCAACCGGTTGCTGACTGCGTTTGGCAATAGACAAGAAATCAAACGTGCTAAAGTCTGCACTGAGTAACGATGCCCACTTCTGCTCATTACCTGATGAAATACAGCTTGGCAGGCTATGGGTTTTAGCTTCAGAGGTCGAAAACACCGTCATGGCATTTTCAACATCTAATGTGGTTACCGTATTATTAGCATAAGCGGGGAAAATACCCGTTGTTAATAAAGTGCCGAAAAAGCCATGAGTCAGATAGGATAAGAATCGAGTCTTCTTATTGTTCATCCCTGAGTCCTTGTTGTTTTTATTTTCTAATGCCAAAGGCAATGTTGAATTAAATCTATGTATTGCTGATGTTAACATATTGTTTATTAAATGCATTGAATGTTTTTCATTAGTTAATTGCTCTATTAGCATCGATTTCTGCCTCAAGGGGTACCTAGCAAGTCTGTATGGATATCTAATATTTTTTTGTCGGGCATAGTTTTTACCACAGTACGTGTTGCAGTAATAAACTCATTCTCATCAGCTGGAAAACGATTGCCATTTAAGTCAACGCAATACCATTTAGTTTCATGCACTTCTTCAGTGTTATAGACATAAGGTCCTACATGACCTGCAGGAGCCCTAACAGCCTCAGTATTAGAGCCAATGGATACCGAACGGCAATGTTCGACATTACTGATATCCCAGTAAAAAGTAGTGTTTTCGCCCGTTTGAACAACAGCAGGCACCCATTCAAATCGGTTAACTATAGGAGTATTGGTAACCGGTAATACATTAACCGTAACAACCGTTTCGCTAGAAACATAAGTGCTATTGTTAAGCTTATAAGCAAAGCTTTCTATTCCGATAAATCCATTATTTGGGGTATAAACAATTGAGTTATTCGCACTATTTACAGAAACAGTGCCATTTGCCGGTGAGGAGTGTATTTCGACAGGCACTGATTGCTTTGAATCGTTACTGGTCACATCAATAGTAACGGACTGATTTTCATAGGTATCAGCCACATCAGGAGAGGTTGGGACGTAGCTTACCGAGCTATCTTCCATCAAATTAATAAAATGGTTAACAGTAGCGCCACTAGGATCTGTCACGCTATAAGATAGATGTGCATTAGTGTTGAATATTTTCTCACTAGTCGGCATAAAAAAGACAACTCCCGGTTTTGTATTGCCATTACCATCTTTCAGACTGTAATTTCCCACGTAGTCCCAGTTTTCAGCGTAGTCAATCCTAATTTTGACTGTCAGTTCTGACATATTATTATCAACATCGGTACTTTCATCCATGGTTGGCAGTTCGATGACCAAATTATTGATATCCTCAGGCTTGAAAGTGCGGTAATAGAGAGAAATATTGCTTGGAAATGCTGGCGCGTCATTCACAGAGTTTATTGTTATCTCAACTTCGGTTGTTGAACTGGAGCCATAGCTGTTAGTTACCGAATAGGTAAAATAATCTTTACCAAAATAATTTAACGGAGGTTGGTAAGAGGCCACTTCAACCCCTTGGGCATTAGTTATTTTAGTCACCGTGCCCTTGGTCGCCTTAGTACCTGAAAATATTTTGCTGACATATAGTGTATTATCGGTACCACTCAAATTAACATCATTTGATAAAACATCTATTTCTGTTGTCACATCTTCATTAATAGTAATACTGTCGGCAACAGCTTCTACCTGCCCGGGAATAAAAATAGTAATACCATTAACTGATATAGGAATCCATTGACTGGCATTAGCTGTTAACATTGTGAGCGTTAACCCCCCCCCTAACAATGATTTAACACAAGATAGCAATGATGGTTTACTCATTTTTATTCCCTGAAATTTAAAGCCAGACAAAATGCTTGGCGGATTACCTTTTTATTTTGTAAAAAGTGGTGAAGTAGCTAATAAGGGCCTAAGTACTTAATTAAAAGCAAGGCTTATCCAATAAGGATGTTCTCTATCACCCCAGGCATTACAATGATTGGCGCCTTTTACCACCACAGGCTTATTTTGGCTGGCCGCTGAAAGCAATAATGCATACATGGCCTTACCCACCTCAGTTTCTAATTCAAATGCCCATTCATGACTGGAGCACTCAGGTTGGCCCGTATGTGTTTCAACATTAAACATCACCACAGGCGCTTTTGTACCGGCACCATCATGAACATAAATTCTTGTTATTAACCCAGAGCCGTCACCGGCCACAACTTGTGTATTGACAAAGAAAAAAATCAACGCTGTTAATAATGTTTTCATTTTTTACCTATATTTAATGAGTATGATTTGTTAACGAATAAAATTTAATCTAGACCAACGCTATAAACCAACGCCATGGTATTTCTAGTGCAACCATTATTTTGATCTGTACCAGGAGTAGTTGACGCTCGATACCAAAGATTAACCTTCTTTTCCGCCATTTTAGCCGCCAACAACAAACTTAATTTACTCTTTCCCGCTTCAGTTGTAGTGTCAAAAGTAAACTGATAACCAAAATAATTACAGCTATCCGTTACTGGTTTATCGGTACCAAACGACACATAGCCATCATTTTGGATGTACAATTTATTTATCGTATGCCCGGCACTATAGCCATTCTCAGCTATTACATTTCCCGAGAATATTCCAATAACAGCGCTTAAATACAATGCTTTATTCATACTATTTCCCTGAATTAATGGTTTCTAATGCTGTAACATCATGACTTTAATGATTGGCCAAACATTGCCATCACATGTAGCAACAGCAACATTGAGTTTTTTACCTGCTATAAAAGCCTTTGTGGCGAGGGAGAGAAAACTATCAAAATATTTATCTGCATCAAGCAAGGAAACTGTTTTAGTCGCAGTGCAGCCAGAAATCGTAACACTATCCAGCATAACAATTTGCAAATGACCATCGGCAACGATGACTCTTTGCGGCGTAAAAGGTGGGTGATATTCTCGAGCTTGGGAATAAAATGAATTAACTGCCAACAATGTAAGCAATAACACTTTTATAAGTAATCGCATTATCTTCCTTGAAAACTAGGGCATTCCAAAAATTAGGCCTAGTATACTGAAAGTTATATGATTGTAAATATTTGTAACTTTTAACAATTGCTTTGAACTTTACCTTGAATCAGATAATGTTCTGCGCAACTAATTCAGGACACTTTTCTTAAGGAATTTTGTTCATAATCTATTGGCGACAGATCACCATTAGCTGAATGAAGTCGTTCTAAGTTGTAATAGCGCATATACGCCGTTACATCATTTCTCATATGATTACGAGTCGGTTGTGGCACTTTCAGTAACCAGTCATGTTTTAGGCTGCCGAAGAATCGTTCAACAACCGCATTATCCCAACACGCACCAACATCGCCCATACTGGATCTGATACCATAATTTGTCAGTAAATGACGATATCGCTTACTGGTATATTGTGAACCTCTATCCGAGTGAAACACTAGCCCCTTTGGTGGTTGGCGTAAGTTATAGGCTTTAATCATCGCTTTACTTACCAAATCAGTCGTCATGCGCTTATCAATATGCCAACCAACGATACGACGAGAATATAAATCCATAACAATGGCTAGATACATCCAACCTTCACCAATCCTCAAATACGTTACGTCACCAGCCCACACTTGATTTGGAGCGACAGGGTTAAAGTTCTGGTTCAACAAATTATCAGCAACAGCATCACTGTGCTTACGCTTAGTTGTTACCTTGTAGGCCACTCGTTGAGTAACAACTAAGCCAAGTGTTGCCATTAACTTTTGAACGCCATAATCACTGACATTAAAGCCCTCTCTGCGTAACTTCTTTCTAAGCTCACGATAACCCAAGCTATTTCTACTTTTCTCGAAGAAGTACTTTGCCTTTCGATATAAGTTCAGTTGCTCTGCTGTGATGATTTTAGCTGGCCGTTTGAGCCAAGCGTAATACGCAGAGCGGCTGATATTCATAATCTGGCAGAGTTTAACTACTGGAAATGCAGAAGATAGCTGCTTTATCGTTTTGTACGTTACTTGGTTTCCTTTAGCAGGAGGGCGCTGGCCTTTTTTAATATCTCTTTTTCCATCCTTAGCTCTCTATTTTCCTTGCGTAACCTCAGCAGTTCAGCCCGCTCATCGGCATTTAAACTAGCACCTGATTGCTCTGCTTCAAGCTTGGCTTTCCAGTTATAAAGTAATTTATCCGTGATACCCAAAGATGCGGCGGCCTTTGGTACGCTGTAGCCTTGTTCGGTTACTAATGCGACGGCTTCTTGTTTAAATTCAGCCGTGTAACTTCTGTTTATTCGTTTTGTCATTTAACACTTCAATAATTGGATTATATTCCATTATTAAAGTGTCCTGTTTGATTAAAGCAGATCAATAATCGGCTTCAGCAAAAAAGCAGGCACTGCGATTATTGCCCCGTTGAATAACGTGTTGCGGAATATTAGCTAAATTTAGCCTTGAAAGACGTGCCATTGTTCATCCTTAAACAATATACTCGTCTAATAAGTTAAGCAGATGTTATATCAAAAGGCCAAATTAGACTTTTCAATCGGATCTGACCCTTTTGATTCCTTGACCCTTTTGATTCCTAATAAGTTAAGCAGATGTTATATCAAAAGGCCAAATTAGACTTTTCAATCGGATCTGACCCTTTTGATTTGACCCTTTTGATTCCCGGTAAATTCAAAAATGAACTTGGTGGTGCCACACTGCCGTATTTTCAGCAAGGTTCAACTAGGGCAGTGTAAGTTAAAATCAATGGTTCAGCCCTTTTTGATTTTTTAAAAGGGCCAGAAATTAACCCTGACCCCATTTATTGAGAAACTAACTCTGACCCCATTTATTATTAAGACGGCCAGAAATTAACTCTGACCCCATTTATTTTTCGCTTTCGTTATCTTTTTAAAAGCTATTTTTCTATGATCACCTTAAAATTTTTACGGAGCTTTGATCATGAAGACTATTGTTAAAGACTGGCGCATCGTTTCAATTTTTGATGGTGAAGAAATGATCGGGAAAATTTTATGGGGTATATGTGTCGATGACATGACGTACCGATTCGCAACAAATTCTTACATTAGCACATCAAGAATAGTGAAAATTTCACCTAACAATCAATTAATCAAAACCGCTAGCGATAGCCTTTATCAAGTTATTGGCGAAGGCAAAAAAGCAGAAGTGCAGATGAAAGATTTTGAACTTCTTCGGCACGGATTTTCGCCTGAGCAAATCACCCAATTGAATTTGGCACCAAACGACTATTTTCATTGAACCAAAAAAACAAAACCAGCTTCCGCTGGTTTTGGATTTGAGAGCAAAGCTATTTGATCTCGATAGTTGAATCCTAGCCTCGAATAGCGAGGTTTTGGATTCAATTATGACCAAAACTAACTTTGATTTAACCAGTCAGAATAGAGTTTCTTGAGAATCACTTCATTGTCATCTTTCGCCTTAAAAAACTTTCTCTGAGAGCTAATTCGAGGAATTAAAATCATCAAAAAGAATATAGAGAGAAGCGGAAAGAATACTTTAATAGAAAATTCTATTGAGCTTTTTATAGCTATTTCAGTGCTACTGCCGAAAAAGTATTCTTCTAAAAACTCTAAAACAGCAAAGACTAAAGTAAAAATTAATGTCCTCCAGAAGGTTTTGAAAAAGCTTCTGGGAAAATCAATTAAATAAAAAGCCAACTCACGTTTCGTCATAATAATCTCGGTTTTCTTAATGTAGTTAACAATGTGGATTGGCTGGTAAACACTTACCCATTCTATCGTCAATGCCTTGAGAAACCTTGTCGCCTACGCCTCCATTTACAACTTCTTTCGTTGCTTGCTGGCCTAGACCACCAACGACACCAGATTGGACACCATTGCTCAATGTCTTACTAGTAACATTTTTGGTTTGACCATTTGCCATTTTTGTCAGTTGCCCCTTAAATGATGCACCTTTATTACCAGTACCACTAGTTATGCCGGGGACTTTTACAGAAGGTACTTTCCCAGCAACTGTAGCCACAACACCAGATGTAACCACTTTACCAAAGCTAGCCTCTTTACCTGAAACGGCATTTGCAGTTTGGGTAATTCCTTCTCCTACAGTTGCACCTAAACCATTAGCAACCGTTAGCGGAACGCCATTCGCTAAAAGTGCGCCTGTTACTGCTCCCCCTGAAAATGAACCTATTGCTTGCTGAATACTCAGATCTCCCCCTGAAGAAATTAGATCTAAGGCTAAACTAACAGTTCCACCTACCAGCCCACCAACGAGTGACTGCAAAAATTCCCCCGTAGGATCAACATTATTAATCGGATCATTTCCAACATAGGCATAAAGATTCATCTGGTCTTCATAACCTACAGGGTCAGTTTGCAGGAATCGACCTAGCTTTGGATGATAAATCCGTGCTTTGTAGTAATTTAAGCCAAGTTCAGGCAAATACATTTGCCCTGTATAACCAAAACGGCCAACATTGCTACCATGTGGAATACCATAAACGTCATAAGTGTTAATGTTGGTCATGACTGCGCTGTTATTACTGATACCAACGATAGAGCCTTGATAATCACTGTGCAGATACTGACGATTGGCGCTACTGACCGTACTACCGCTGTACATCACTATAGGTTCATCAACACCACTGCCATGAACATAGCGCTTTAATATAGTACCGTTAGTATTGTACTCGGCTACCAGGGCATCGCCATCATAAAGAAAACGTGTGGTATTACCGCCACTAACTATTTGAAACAGACGCCCTCGCGGATCATAAGTGAGGGTTGCGTTATCAGAGCCGGTCGCCGTTAATAACCGATTCTCTACATCATAAGTATAAGTAGTGTAACCATCAGAAGTGAAGTTACCCCAAACGTCGTGAGAAAATGACGTATTATCAATTCCAGTGTACTGATTGAGGCCATTAACGGCATAGGTACCAATAAAGTTATCATCACCTGCGTAATTAAAGGCCTCATTAGATAAGGTTTTTGTTGTTATTTGGCTCGCCGGGTTATGGCTAAAGTCGTAACGAGTCAGCGAGTTCCCCAATAATGAATGCTCTAAAAGGTTTAATCGAGTAATTCCATCATAATCATAATGCGTATTGTTATTGGCACCGCGATTAATATCACTACGTATTCCTTTATTATTATAAACTTGGGTGAATATTGACGTGCTGGCACCTTCAAAAACTTCATCCAGCCTATCCAGACCATCATAGCTATATGTAAAATACTTATTATCAGGGTGGGTAATACGGGTACGGTTGCTATTACTGTCATACTGATAGCTTAATGTTTTTGTCGTGCCACCCATAGTAGTGGTACTACTGGTTTGGCGGCCAAAGCCATCGAAGACATTGGTTATCCCCGTATCGGCTGTATCATCGGCATCGCCGTCTCCGTTAATGTCAAATTTCGCCGTTAACTCCAACCCTCGTAAATCATAGGTGTAATATACATCTTCGGTGGCGGTGTCAGGCCAGTCTTTTTTAATCAGCTGATTTAAATTGTCGTAGTCATACTTAATGATTTTAGTATTCGCAACACCATCATCACTACGTTTATGTAACTCTTTTAGGTTACCATTATCGTCATAAACATATTTTTCAAAATCTAACGGGTTATGTGAACCACCGCCAATAGTGGCGGCATCGGGGAAATACCAATATTCCAACCGGCCATGCCCATCATAGGTTAGTTTCGCGTAATTACCCTTGGCATCAGTAACACTATTACGACGACCACTGGTATCGTATGTGTTAGTAACATAGGTTTGCTCAATGGCAGTACCGACGGCTCTTTCTTCGGTTAAAACCTGATCAAAGCCATTATAGGTATAACGAAAAATTCTGTCCGGTCCAAAGTCCCCCGCAGTTCCTAGTGTACAAGCACTGGCAGGCAAAGAGCCATATACCGAAGGATTCATCCGAATCGCTTTGCAATGCACTCGCCCATAATCATCATAACTATATTGTACTAGCGTATGTTTAGTACCATTTGAGGAAGATGTGCTCTCCGTTTCTTTCCAGCCTCTATCGTTGTAGGTAAAGTTTTGTTGAGAAGTTATACTAAATCCTGACCAGATAGCGGGTGCAATAGTTTCATCTTGCCAGCTAGATAGCTCCCCTTGCTCAATCTTTTCTAGTAGACCGCGCGAATTGTAAGTATTGCGTGTTGCCAAATACTTGAGCTGCCCATCCTCATCTGGGTCTGGATTAATTACTCCAGTCAATTGACCGTTAAGGTTATAACGCATGCCAGTGGTATAGTCACTAGCCGATTGTGATGCCATTGCAGATAAACTCAATGTTAACAAGGCAAGCAAGTAAAAGGAGTTAGTGATGGTTAATAGCAATGATTTAAATGTTTTCATTTTAATTCACTCTTCCTTAAGGACACGTCGTCAAACCGGCTTTAGGCTTTGTTTCGCCAATGCGGTTACCGTAATTATCGTAGCTATAACAGGTACGCAATGTTTTACCATCAGCAGTAATCGTTTTGCCTTTTAGTAATAAGTTGCTTGTCGTATATTCGTAGCCAATAACAATTTCGTCATTGCCTGTACAAGCACTTCCTGTGTAGTTACTGTTTTGACAATATTTCTCAGCTGTTAATAGCCAAATTCCATCCGGTGATTGTTCAGATGCATCGCTATTTACTTTATACGTCGCAAACTTTTCAGTATAGGTATAGCGAGTTTGTGGCCTCACGCCTTGTTCATTGGCCGGTAAGGTAATTGACGCTATTTGTCCTGACTCTGGATGGTAAGTGTAATCAGTTTGGTTGCCATTGCCGTCTTTAATCCAATTAGCTTGATTACAGGTTTTACGATTGGAGCACTCAACATCAAAATCAGCTTCAGTGACTATTGCACTAAGTTCCGTTCCTGTCGGTGTTTTGGTTAGTTTGTTGATATTTCCCCGATCATCGTAGCCGTAGACAATAAGTTCACTACCATCTCTATTACTACTATTTATGAATTTATTTTCATAATTAGGTATTAAATTAATTTTGGACTGCCATGTTTCTATATAAACTGGCACATTGAACATCGTATTGAAGGCGACAACATGGATTGGCTGATGTCCGCCGCCCCTATTTGAGATCGCCATTCCTCCAGTCCCCCAGTTTTGCCCATGAGAGTAGTTTGCTACATCGTCACCTACCCAGGCCTTGGTTAGCTGAGCACTTTCTTTGCGCTCAAAATGTCCAATAGGATCTCCATTTACCCATCTAGCTACGTTTTTATAGTCGTAATTCATCGAAATGACATTACTAGTAGCATCTTTAACTCGAACAATACGAGGAACGTAAGACTCACCTGGAGTACCAACTATCACTTCTCCGCTAGAACTGTATATTACTTCATCTATAGCTTTGTGATGATATTCGGTAACTCTATTCATAGCATCTGTTACCGTGAAAACACTATCTCCTATATACATGGCTCTTGGCATCCCATCAGGCCAATCATAAGTAACTTTTGGCCAATTACTATTGAGCGCACAATCAACAGCGACAGGATCACAATATTCAACAGCATTATTAATCGCTTTAATATATTTAGGATGCATAAGAGACCAGTTAAGTGAATCGGCTGGAATTAGTGGGTTGTTAGTTGCACTTTGTTTGCTTGATTCTAAAGGCCTCTCATGCATCTCATACAAATATTTAAGCTGAAAGCCCGTATTGGTAGTAACACTTTCAATGCCAGCACTAATACTAGAGGAATTCTTATGGATCTTGATGGTAAACCCATTCGGTTTTACTATTTTGCTCATATAACCACGAGCGTTTTCATCACTTCCTCCATAAGGCGTATAAGTGATTACCGTTCCGTCAGCTTTGGTTAGGGTAAAAGTGTTATCCTCAGCTTGCTCTAACGTTGCTAATTCATTTTGTAGCCCGGTGTAGGTTCCATCACCATTAATAATAAAGTCTATTGAACTGCCGTCGCCAAAAGCCCTCATTACATAAAAATCTTCTTGAGCAGGAGGGTTATCGGTATGCTTAACCCTCATCACACCGCCACGAAAGTTATCATTATAGCCTTCAAACTCACCATCATAATTGACAAAATTACTGGTATAGCTGGAAATTGTATGAGAAAGACCTAAGTTTCCACCTATGGAAATATCATTTTGTGAAACTGAAACCTTACCATTCGACACGTTGACGCCATAACGGTCAATGGTTTCATATTTAGGTGGTGGTAATTCCTCTGAAGAGACAGCTCCTATAAACGGCAGAACACTTAAAGTGACCCCAAAAAAAGCTCTTCTCAAAATGCTGCTATTGGCTATATTCATTCGCACCCCATATTCCCAGCTAGTTAGCTCTTTACTATATAAACTTTTAAATTTTTTTTGATGGCCCAATAAGCCATGTAATAAAGGTAAAAATTTATCCATTACTGCGTACTCCCTGCTGTAATTCTATTACCCGCTTCGTCATACTGATAATTACGATTACCATTAGTTGCATCGATAACATCAGTTAATCGACCCAAGGCGTCGTAAACATATTGAATCGTGATAGGTTGTTCGGGCGCTACATATGCGTAGCCATCGCTGCCTTGTTCAAAGGTTAGTACCGTATTGCCATCAGCACTGGTTAATAAAAAGTCTTGACTGGTATCACCAGAAAAATTACCAAAATCGATTTGGTAGTTACTGACCACAAATTGACCGTAGAGGTTATTCCAGGTGGTGGCATCCAGCACATTAACGGTATAACTGCCATCTTGATTCGGCGTTAGCTCTAAATAAACACTGCCGTGGGTTTTAGGCAACTGCACATACAGTTTGCCGTTAAGCTGATAAACATCAACAATATTGATATGGCCAACTACAAATTCAGCTTGTTGCTCTACCGTTTCACTAGCATCACTAGAGGTTACTCGGGTAATTAAGGTATAACGACCTTCCGCTAGCTCGCCAAAATGAGCAAGATATAAACCAGCACTATCTGGAACAGTAATGGTTTTAAGTCCACTAACAGGACCACCAGTTAATTCAAACTGTACGGTAGGAGCAGCTTCTCCCTCAGCCATTGTCACTTGTGTACGGGCAACAAAGTTGACATTCGATGCCACTGTGGGCACTAAGACGTCTGAATACGGGTAATTGATGTTGACCTGACCCGTTGTTTCTATACCGTTAGTACAGCTACCGCTACTGATAATTTCAATCGGTTGTTGGCTACGTTTTGCAATTGCTAAAAAGTCATAACTGCTATTACTTTCATCTAATAGTGAGCCCCACACCTGCTCATTACCAATACTAATACAACTAAGACTACTGGTTTTAGTTTCCGTGGTTGAAAACACCGCCAGGTTATTATCAACATCTAAGGTCGCCACATTGTTCGAGGCTAAGGCAGGTAACATAGAAACACTTAACAGTGCCCCTCCCATACCGGACATCCATCGTTTAAGTTTGGGGTATGCTTTAGCGTTCATCCCTGTATCCTTTGTTTTTATTTGTGTATTAGCTTGTGTGTTAATGTGTGACGTTGTCCACGTGAAATTAGCGCGACGGCGTTTGCAATCCATGGCTAAATTTCTCCTAAAAATATAGTGACATTTGTCAGAGCAAAAAAACAGCCCCTGGCGGGGTAATATTCATTTATGCCTGCAATACGGCGCAGTGAGTTTATGGTCAAGTTCATCACTGCATTTCCCCATCAACATCGGTTTCCGCAACCGAGGTACCCAGTAAATCGGTGTGGATAAATAAGACTTTGCTTGATGACGTATTTGATACGATACGGGTAGCTGTAATAAATTCATTGTCATTAGATGGGTACCTGTTGCCACTAATATCAATACAATACCATTTGGTTTCATGAACTTCTGGTTCGGTATACACATAAGGCCCTACCGATCCAAATGCTTGCCTTTGTATATCGTTGTTGGCCCCTTCAGATACAGAATAACAACGATCTACATTACTAATATTCCACTTAAAAGTAGTACTGCCACCGGATTTGATTGGACTTGGGTCCCAGTCAAAAGTTGTTACGTCAACTTCAACTACTTGAATAACTGCTTTTTCAGTTACCTCACCACCCTTTCCTGTACAACGCCAGGTTGCTGTATAAGTTTGAGGTTCAGAAAATAAAACAGATGTAGTACCGCTAGTTGGCCTTTCATCACCATAGGTGTTATAGCATTTGTCCGCATTGCTAGACGACCACTCAAATATCACTGAATTACCGGAAATTATCTTATCCTTACGCCATTTGATATTTAATGTGGGAGGGGGAAGTACTGTCCGAGTCGCGGTAATATATTCATCGTTGTTAGCAGGGTATCTATTACCACTAATATCAATACAATACCATTTGGTTTCATGAACTTCGGCCTTGTCATAAACATATGGGCCTATAGAGCCCGATGCTTGCCTTTGTATGTCGTTGTTAGCTCCTTCTGATACTGAATAACAACGTTCTACATTACTGATGTTCCAGTTAAAAGTCGTTGCTTCACCTTCTTTAATGGTAGCAGGTGACCACTCAAACGTATTCACACTAACGTTGACAACTTGTATGGTTGCTTTTTTAGTTACCTCTCCGCCACTTCCAGTACAACGCCAAGTCGCGGTATAGGTTTGAGGATTAGCAAACAAAACCGATGATGTGCCGCTCGTCGCCTTTTCATCACCATAGGTGTTATAGCATTTATCAGCATTTGTGGATGACCATTCAAATACTCCTGAATTACCGGCAATAATCTTAGCTTTATTCCATTTTATAGTTAATGTAGGTGGCGCCGGTAAAACATTCACAGTTGCGGTTTTTTCAACCGAACCACCGCCTGGCCCATCACAACGCCAACTAGCTGTGTATGTTTGCTCAGAATTAAACTGCACAGTAGAAGAACCATTTATTGGTTGTTGCGTTCCGTTGTTACAGCTTGTAGCGCCTGTTGTTGACCAAGATAAGGTAGAACTTTCACCAGCAACAATAGTATTAGGTGACCAGTTTAATGATAAACTGGGCTTTGGATGTACCTCCAAGGTAGCAGAAGCTGATCCACTTCCTCCTGGCCCATCACACGTCCATGAGGCCACCTTGGTTTGGGCTGAGGTAAAGAGAATAGATGACGAGCCACTCGTTGCCCTTTCCTCGCCATAACTGTTATAGCATTTGGTTGCATTCGTCGCAGACCAGTAAAAAGTAGCTGAAGCCCCTTCACTTATTTCGTTTGGAGTCCAATACACAGATAATTCAGGTTTTGGAATATTGACCGTAATTCCTTTCTTTGCTGAATAAGCACTACAGCCGCTACTGTTACAGGCTCTTACCTTATAATAGTATGTACCGTTTGGCTTAGTACGCACCACCGTTCGACCTGAGCCTTTATAAAGCGTACCGCTTAACTCACCAACCAACTCATAGGAAGTGGCTCCAGATACAGCTCCCCATGATACCGAATAGGTACCGTCTGAATCTGAACTGGGAACATTTAAGCTGGGGACGCTTGGAATCGGAGGAATATTGACGGTAATCCCTTTCTTGGCTGAATAAGCACTACAACCGCTACTGTTACACGCCCTGATTCGATAGTAATAAATACCGTTAGGTTTAGTACGCACCACCGATCGACCTGAGCCTTTATAAAGCGTACCACTTAACTCACCAATCAACTCATAGGAGGTGGCTCCAGATACAGCTCCCCATGATACCGAATAGGTACCGTCTGAATCTGAACTGGGAACATTTAAGCTGGGGACGCTTGGAATCGGAGGAATATTGACGGTAATCCCTTTCTTGGCTGAATAAGCACTACAACCGCTACTGTTACACGCCCTGATTCGATAGTAATAAATACCGTTAGGTTTAGTACGCACCACCGATCGACCTGAGCCTTTATAAAGCGTACCACTTAACTCACCAATCAACTCATAGGAGGTGGCTCCAGATACAGCTCCCCATGATACCGAATAGGTACCGTCTGAATCTGAACTGGGAACATTTAAGCTGGGTATTGTAGGGGTAGCAGCATAGGCAACACTCACAAATGAAACCATCAATACCGGGAATAAATATTTTTTACAAATTAGTCGACTAAATAAACGTAATAAATCGCTAGGCATCGGTGCTACAACTCTTTCATTTCTATTAAAAATTCAATTACATACATAATAAAACTCATCTCGATTTTATTGTGAAAATATTCTCATGGCGACAATCTTAGTCCTAGCAACCACCGTCACCCTAAGTAACAAATATTTCATTAGTTTATATTTCCATTAATACCGGTTTCCGCAACCGGAGTGCCTAACAGGTCGGTGTGAATAAACAGCACCGTTCTGCCTAAGGACTGGCTATACCCTTCGGATTCATTATGTAAAAATATAATTTCCTCACTGCCATTAATAAGCTTGAAATCAGCTAAGCCATCAGCAGAATAATCACCGCTCTCAATACTGTAACCACTGACAGTGAAGTTAGTTGTTGGTGAAATGGCATCCCATTGTGCTTGTGACAATAAATTAACTGTCCAGCGATTGCTTTCATCACGTTCCAGCTCTATATACTGACCATCGGATAACTGCAGATACAACTTGCTGCCATCGGCGGTTTGATACACCTCAGCCAAGGTACTCATTAATTCGAAATTAACCCGTTGATAGTTACCACAGACATTTTCAGCATTACAGGCAGAAACCCGATAAAAAACCTGACCTAATTCTTGTAACAGGTCATCTGATGTTAGATTTAAATTACAGCCAACATAATCATTCGTGTTAATACTAATGTTACTGGCTTGGCAATTTACCGTTTGCCACAGCCCCACTTCACTTTGTCTCTCAAGTAAGTAATGATCGGCATTCGTGATTGGGCTCCATGCAATATCAAAATTATTAAACTGTGTAGTTGATGCGCGATATAACATTTCGGCAGGTGCATCAAACACAATACTGCCAACCGTAGTACATTGTTTTTCAGTATAATCACTGACACTACCGTCTGAATATTTTGCTCTGACTTTGTAACAATACTCTCGCCCTTCAGGTAATGAAGGGCGGTTAATGGTTAGCAATCCCTGTTTGTCTTTAGCGAAAAAACTTTGCTCTTCATCAACGATAATACTTTTAAGTTCACCAACAATATCATACGAATGTACGCCAGACTGCTGAGGAGGGCACCAACTAACAGGTATAGACTCTCCTGCTGCTACCACTTCAGGAACGCGAAGACATGCAGGTACTTTATGTTCTAGTGGCGGACTTGTTAAAAAAGCAGAACTACTAACCGGAGCAAGATATACCCGGGCAAATTTACCACAAACATTATCATCTCTACAGGCCGATACCCTATAACCCATATGACCCAGCACATTGTAAACAGCTTGTTGGGCACTACCATATTGCAACTGTTTACTTGTTGCTTCCGAGTATTGAATAGCCTGCCATTCTGACACACTAATTTGTTGCTCTAGCAAGTACTTAGTTGCACCAGCGACTGCATCCCATTTTATTTTAAATTCCTGACTTGCTACTTGATTTATCAAAAAATTATTTGGTTTTTCAAACGCCAGATCCCCTATAACGATACACTTGGTTTCCGTATAATCACCTTTCGAACCATCAGAATACCAGGCTCTCACCACATAGCAGTATTCACGCCCTTCAGTACCTGCAGCCCTTTTCAGATGATAATAACCGTCTGCATCTGCATTAAAAACCTGTTTAGCAATCACATTTTTAAGCTCTCCCATCACTTCATACTGTGAGACACCTGTTAATACAGGTGCTCTCCAAGCAACGTCAACCCAACCTTCGGGCGGGTTAACACAAGGAGAATCAGGATCAGTTTCATCTTCTAACTTACAAGAAAGCGCAAAAAATTGAGGTGTTTTATTCGGCACACTGTCAATAGTCGCTTCAAATTCGGCAACAGGGCTGTATTCACCGCAAAAACCAGTATTAATACAGGCATTCACCTTAAATTTGTATTCACCCGCTAGCGTTATCGTTCTGGTCATGGTCGGCGATAACAAGCCAGTAATTAATCTCACCCAGGTTGAGCCTTTTCTGCTCATCTCGACAACATATGAATTTGCACCTGGCACAGGATTCCAGTCAAGCTTTACTATATTATTGTTAACCCCTGATGGCTTAACATTTTTTGGCACACCGTCAACGATATGGGTGACTGGCACGGTATAACTCAATTCAGTTGCAGCGCCACACGAACCAATATTGTCGCAAGCCTTAATGCGATATTTTTGTAGGCCATCACGGTCAAAGGTATCAATGGTATGAATTTGTTCAAGCTCAGTTAAACTGCCACTTGCTACAGACTGCCATTTAAGTTCTGTGCTAGATTCTGAATTCGAAGCTTGCACCTTATAGCTAGTGTTTAATTTGGAGCTTTGTTGCACATTTTGAACATTTTCGGAAACTGTCAGTGTTTCCCGCTCCAGTTGATAGGTAGTCGCATAAGGAGTATGCTGCCAGGCCAAGTGATATTTGCCCGGTTCAGTTTCTGTCGCTTCAAATGAACTCACTGACGCTAAAGTCCGCTCCCCAACATATGTACAAACCGGCGTCGAATAATCACCGTAATCCGTAGCAACTTTCGCCCTTAATCGATAACAATAATCACCTTTTGTTAAAGGGGCCAACCTTACTTCGTGGCGATTATTAGTGAGTTCCGGCGTGCCGGTATATATCGTTGTAAATGTCTGGCCATTCGCTTGTTGCTGTAATTCATAGGCGGATGCATTACTCAGTTGGCTCCACTCAATAGCAAACGGCTCATTATATTTAACGTATTTAGGTACAAAAATGTAACTCGGTAAATTTCCTGGCTCGGCACTGATATAGGTATTAAGTTCATTTGAATAACTGCTACACAAGGTTTCACTTTGGCATCCGATAATACGAAATTCAACAGTGCCCGTTAGCGCCACATCAAGTTGTAAATTATTGGTAGTAGTAGTTTGTGTTATCCACTCTCCATCACCAATACGGTATTCAATCTGGTAATGATCGATATTCGTCTGCGCTTGCCAAACTAATTGATTAGCACCAGATTCAGTGATTAACTCTACAGAATAGGCGTCCCACTGTGAACGAGTGTCAGCAGGCATTACCGGTACTGTTGGTGAATCATCCAGAAAATCGTATACCACAACCGGTAACCAGGATAGATCGACTTCGTCTGCTATCGTCTGGCTATTAACACTCGTTGCTAACAGCAAACTTACAATACTATTTTTCAGTCCTTGCATAAGAATTTACATTCCATTTATTATCTATACGATTTAATTGCCAATTTTGATAATGCAGTCATAATCACCACAGAAAGGATTTTGGTAGGTGAAATCTAGTTTATAGCCGGTAAAACTGGAATTAACATAGGCTAAGCAATCCGCATTACCATTTCGCACGGACTTGGTATATATCGAATAATCCCAACTCTTAGAAATAAAGAATTGACCATTATTCACTGATGAATTTCGACCTACCGCGCCTTCATTTCTACTATATGGCGTGCCTGTACAGTCATTCGTCGTATAATACACTGCAGTATTCGTCCATTGCCTTTCCAGCTTTAACTGCTGCTCACCTAACGGAATATAAGCATACTTATAATCAAATATTCCCTTAAACTCACCAAGCAAGGTAGTGCCATCTGACTTATATAAGAATAACTTTGAACTGCTTTGCTGTTGCGGCGGACTAATTTCCACACTTTTCGCCCGCTCAAACCCTACAGCATCTGCACAGTCATTGGCACTGACTACGGTAATTTTTCGATTACCAGTACTGGCAGTGACCAGCAACGAATACATTGCCTTACCGGTAGCCGTATTTAACGACACAGCCCATTCCTGTTCACTAGCTGAAGCAACACAAGCAGGAATGCCATGCTGTTTAGCTTCATCGCTAGCAAAATACACCACATCAGAATCGACTTTTAGTTTAGTTAAGTTGCCGTCTGCAAAAGCATTGAAACACAGCGACAGCAAAAAACATGATAACGATAGCTTTCGATAATTTCGTAAATCACAAATTAAAAAATAAGAACACATCCCTTTATTCCTCTTTCAACACACACAGGTTTTCACCACATAATGGATCACCCAAAGTTAAATCTAAGGGATAAGTTATCATCGAGCTATTTGCACTATTGACACAACTTAAAACACCATTTCTATATTCATATTTAGATTGAAAGCCTTTTCCATCACTAGTCGGCATGGAAGTATAAAACTTACCTCCATAGCGGTACTTATTTCTTCCTACTTGCGAGGCTCTGTCGGCATAGCCATCCCCCCCGCAATTAAGCAGCTTAAAATATAAACTTGAGTTTCCACCATCAGGGGTATAGCGCTGTAAACTTGTTGACAAAACATCATTATTTATCGGTAAATACCAAAACTCATCAGCGTGGTCTTGATACAAAGATACAAAACGGCCTACTTTAGTAACACCATCAGCCTTGTATAAATACACCGACTTAGCATAATCATCAGAACTATTTACTTCCCCCAATTCAACACTATGGGCTCGTTCAAAGCCAACGGCATCTGCACAATCATTGGCTGAAGTTACGGTAATTTTTCGATTGCTGGCACTGGCAGTGACCAGCAGCGAATACATTGCCTTACCGGTAGCCGTATTTAACGACACAGCCCATTCCTGTTCACTAGCTGAAGCAACACAGGCAGGTAAGCCATGCTGTTTAACTTCATCCGTCGCAAAATACACAACATCCGCAGCTACTTTTAATTTTGTTAAATTACCCTCTGCTACAGTTGCCAAACTAACAACCGATAAGCCTAATATTACTAACTTTTTCACTAATTAATTGCTCCGTTAACGCCAGTTTCCGCAACCGGGGTCCCTAATATATCGGTATGAATAAAAATGACCTTGCGCCCTAGTGCCTGCTGATAGGCACCCGTTTCAGATTGCACCAACAGGATTTCTTCACTGCCGTTGATAAGTTTGAAATCTGCTAAACCATCTCCCGAGAAGTCACCATTTTCCAAGCTATAACCACTGATACTTAAATTAGTAGTTGGTGAGATTGCATCCCATTCAGCCTGAGTGAGCACTCGCCCTTGCCATGCGCCATGCTCATCGCGCTCCAATTCGATATATTGACCATCAGCTAACTGCAGATATAGCTTGCTGCCATCGGCGGTTTGATACACCTCTGCCAAAGCACTCATCAATTCAAAGTTAACACGCTGATAGTTACCGCAAACATTGCCCACGTTACAAGCTGATACCCGATAAACCATCTTACCGATTTCAGGCACAATATCTTCATCTGTGACTTCAACACCGCAGCGCTGATAACTTTGATTGTTATAGGTAAAACTATCTGGCGTGCAGCTCACCATTTGCCAGACACCGTAATAGGTTTCTTGCTCCAGCTGATAATGGTGGGCTCCCGTTAACGGTGTCCACAATAAGTCGAAATGGTTAAATCCGGTATTAGCCGCAATGGCAAGAAATTCTGTCGGTGCTTCAAAAACTAACTCACCAACTAGAGTACATAATTTATCGGTATAACCGCTTGTACTACCATCAGTTAGCTTGGCATCAAGTTTATAGCAATACTCTTTACCTTCCGGCAGCGCTGGACGCACAACCAAATTAAGCCCTTGTGATGTTTTCGCAAAATCAGAAGGTGCGTCTTCCACTACCACTCCTGCCAACTCACCATACAACTCATAACTTTGAACATTACTGACCTGACTTGGGCAAAAGCTAACTGGAATATTTTGCCCTGCGGCGACTTGTGCAGGTAAATCAATACAGGCAGGTACTTTATGCTCTGCTGGCACAGTGGCTAAGAATGAGTCGGTTGTTAAGGTTTTTAGCGGTTCCCGGGCATAATTACCACACACACCCAGTGCATTACAGCCAGAAACTCGATAAGTTAAACGCCCAAGTGCATCATGAATCTGTTTATGGAATGCACTAAAGCGCAGAAGCTGACTGCTTTGCCCACCATAATAAACAGCCTGCCATTGATTACCTTCATTACTGGTAGTAGACGCAGTAGTTTGCAGTTCCACCAGATATTTTTCTGCCCCCGGAATACTGCCCCAGCTCATCATCACTTCTTGTGCGGATTGATGCGTATAAGTAAGAAAGGCTGGCGCTTCAAGTACTGCTTCTCCTGTGCTACTTACCAAGGTACATAACGTTGGACTGTAACTACCATAGGTTCCATCACCAAACCAGGCGCGTACTTTATAACAATACTCTCGCCCTTCAGCCGGAGCAGCCCGTTCAAAATGAAAAATGCCATCAGTATCAGCAACAAACGCTTTTTTCGTTAACCTTCCCTTTAATTCTCCCTGCACTTCATATTCAACCACACCTGCTTTAATTGGTGCTTGCCAGCTAATATCAACAGTACCATTCGGTTGAGTCACTGGTGGTACATGAAACACCTGCGGCACACTTTCATCGATACATTCGACGTTAACAGTGCCAGTGTCAGACAAGGTTCCTTGCAAATCCTGAGAAACAACATACGTAAACGAATCAGTCTGACAGGCGCCATTATCAGGGATATATTTCACCGCACGATTACTGTGCATTGACACCGCGCCATGTTGTGCTGAGCCTACAGATAAAAGATAGATAAAATCATTCTCCGCATCCGTGTCATTCGCGATAACATCATACGTGGTACTCGCTGAACCTTGAACGACGCTCATCAAATCATCAACCGCCACTGGCGCTTGATTTTGACCAGTGACAGTGACAGTCACAGTCGCTGGGGCGCTGTTCACTTCATAAAAATCATCGTCCGCAACCTTATATGAAAAAGAATCTGTACCTGACAAACCTTCGTAAGGTGTATAACTGATGGTTCTATCACTATTGACCCTCACACTACCCTTTTTAGCATGAACATAAATCTTGGGTTCATAATACGTTTGAACTTGAGGGTCATTATTCAGTACAGGGATAATAACCATTTGCTCTTGCTCTGTAGTAGCGCTATCGTCCATTGGATAATAATTGTAATTTTGCTCAAAAGCCCCATCTAAGCTAATTCGTAACGTTGCCCAATCAGAAACATTGCCATCAGGATTCATTACTCTAAAATTAATTTCTTCGACTTTACCCGCTGGATTCGGTACATCAGAGGCTTTCCACTGATATAAAATCTTATTCTTAAACTGGAGCCAGCGACTATCAAGGGTGTTGTATGCCGATACTACAGAACCAAGCATTTCAGGGACATTAGTACGGTATACCGAGTCATAAAACCCTAGTTGCTCATAGGTTTTCTCTGCATTCAACTGAATACGCAACTCATTTAAGGAGTAATTATCATCTTGTATTACATCATTGGTAAGAATAAGGAACTCTTCTTGAATTGACGGCAATGTAGAATTGAACTCAAACGTTGTCTTTAAAAGTTTAGGTGTGCTTAATGGTGGGACATAGGAATTGTCACATGAAACGTTCACAGTAGCCTGAGCTTCGTTATTTGATTCATCTATTATGGTGTAGCTAAAACTGTCATCACCGCAATAATCGGTATTGGGTGTATATGCAACCACCGTTGTGTTATCAAACGTAACTGAACCATTCACTGGTTGAGTTATTGCCTTAATTGCTAAACTTTCATTGTCAGCATCGCTATCATTTGCTACTACGTCCAAATAATAAACTTTATTCTCCCCCGTAGTAACCAGACTATCATCCTGAGCAACCGGTGTCATTTCGACAGGAATAAAAAAAACGTTATTGCCTACCAATATTGGAACTAAATTACTCGCAATTGCATTACTTAAAAACAAGTACAAAAAGGCAACTACACCATTAATTATTTTTTGCATACTAACTTCCTTGAACTCCGTATAAGCCCATCAAAAACATTTTTTATCTATCTTTCATTAATATGAAACCGCTTAGCAAGCATCAGTACAGTTCCAGAGACACAAGAATTATCAACATATTCAATCCACAACTTTTTCTGGCTCACATGCGCAGCAAGCGCAGTAGAAAATAGTATTTTCCCGCTATCTTGAGTTATATCAAATAGCAAAGAAGTGTTATTCAACGCACAGTCAGCTTTGACAAATGGCGTATCCACCTTAATAAATGCATAATTAGGATATTGGCTCATTCCTACACGATAAATAGTAGTTTCAATAGAGCCGGCAACTGATGATGTACTTAGCAACAAACCTAAAATGGTACATAGCATTTTCATTCTATACCCCTTTATTTATTCTTATTAACCTTCAACCCAGAAGTTAGCGCCCACTTACAACAGTGCAACAGCTATTGCCTGTGGTCTCTCAACGCCAGCATGAGCACTACAATCACCTGTACCAGCAATCTCAACGATTTTTTGCGACGCATGAGCATGCAGCAATGCACGGTATAAATTTTTACCCTCAGCGGTTGCTAGAGAAAATGCCCACTTATCCTGATTATCTGTGCTAACACAGCTCGCCAAATTTTGGCTGCGCGCTTCAGACACTGTAAAAATGACGACATCAACGTTCACTTGCACATTGGTTATTACCGGCTCAAATGCCATCGCGCCAGTACATAGAAAAAAAGCCCCAAAAGTCATCCACTTTTTCATTAGTTTATCGTTCCATTTAAATTAGTTTCGGCAACGGGGGTGCCTAAGATATCGGTGTGAATATGCAAGATTTTTTTTACACTGACAGTGATATCAAAGGCAGGAAGCTTCACGGGTTCAGATAAATTATCTGTTACTGAAATAATAATATTCTCATTTACTTCGGCTATTGTCGGAGTACCCGAAAGTTCCCCCGTTACACTGTTAAACTGAGCCCAGCCAGGTTTATTCTCAATGGTGAAAGCTAACGTGTCATTGTTTACATCACTTGCGACAGGTACAAAGCGATATAACTTATTAATGCTTGCATAAAACGGCGGCTCCCCTGATATTACAGGTGCGCTATTGATGACGGGTTGATCATAGACATAACCATCACTAGTTTGTTCTATCACTATTTCTAAAGTCGAAGATGAATCGACTAGCTTTAAATCTTCTAGTGAATCACCGGAAAACTCACCATATGCTAAGCTAAATTGGCTAATAGACAAGGTAAATGCTAGCCATTCTTCCTCGCTTATCTCACTAACAATCCATAACTCATCAACAAGACTAATCTTAAGGCGTTTATTACCGTGTTCAGTGGATAATAAAACCAATAAATCTCCGGATGAATTTTCAAATACCGTCGCCTGATCATAAACATTGATTGTCACCGTTTCGTTTTCTGGCCCACAATATTTTACATTATCAATCAAATTACAACCGACTATTTTATATAGATAAGTGCCTGTATCAGTATGTGTAAACTCTATATGGTAAAAATTATCGGGGTATAATGTTTTGAGATAACCAGAAACACCATAAATAAACGCTTTATCACTGCCATTCTCTTTAATTGTATATGAACCTACAGGACTTGAACCAGCTGTATTAGGCGCTACCTCATCAGATGGCTCCCAATGTAATACAAATTCACTACCTTTTTCCACCAACAAATTTTGTTGATTGGTAACCACAGGTAGGCCATATAAAGAAGCCGACAGGTTTTGAATTGCTTTGGTAGGAGGCTCAGGAGGACTATAAACAGTCACTTTAACGCCAGAACTTTCAGGGCCACAATTTTTCATTGAATCACTAAAATTACAGCCTGCAACCGTAAAATAATAAACACCCGGAGCATCAAAAGAAAACTCGCGATGAAACAAGTCATCAGGATACATTGCTTTTAAATAACCAGAAACTCCCCAGATTGTCCCATAGGCTTCGCCATTTTTTGTAATAGCATAAGCGCCAGTAGGAGAAGGCATCACTTCTTCAGATGCCGCCCAATGCAATACAAACTTTTCATTCGGTTCTACAATAATCTCTTGTATATTTTCATCAACGGGTGAACCATATAACGATATAGACACATGTTCTATCGCTTGTTCTGGTGGTGGATTTTCAGGTATAGGAGTATCCACATAGACAATGACATCACTTTTAGGGCTGCAATCAACCAGCTCATCTGAGTTTGTACTCACTCGGTTACACGCCTGAACTGAATAAATATGCTTACCCGAACTGTTAAGAGCAAACTCCCGATGAAACAAGCCATCAGGATAAAGTGTTTTCATATACCCCGAAACGCCATACAAGGTTGCCAGCCATTGACCATCCAAGCTCACTCTGTAATAACCAATCGTTGAGGGTGCCAGTTCATCAGACGGCTGCCAATGCAGGACAAACTTTTCATTAGCGGTAACACTAATAATTTTTGTTTCATTATTTACCGGTGAACCGTATGTAGATATGGAAAATGATTGAGGCGCAATTTCAGGTTGTTGAAAAATTTGTACCTGCTTTTTAATGCTTGACTCACTGCATTGTTCCATAACATCACAAGCAGTAGCAAATAACCAAACATAGCCAACTTTACTAAAGCTCAAAACATTATCTGAATTTACTGCTATCGCAATATCGATAATTTCCTGTTCAGTCAAATTAGCTGAATCGGATTTCGCATAATAATAATGAAAAGTTAAGCCCGGCGATTCCTCCGGCCATTGCACATCTATTACTTGATTAATGGCATACGCTTTTTTGTTTGTCGTTGGTGTTGCAGGAATACTCGCAGGTATATAAACACTGGTATTAACTGGTGCTGATAACTCACTGCACCCAGCATTATTGCAGGCTTTAAGCTGATAAGCATATTCGCCAGCGATATCTTGTGCTTTATTGATATTAAAGGTTTCTGTGATTTCATCTGCAGCAACTGTGTCGATTAATACATTATTTTCAAACAGTTGATATTCTTTAGCTTGAAAAATGGAGGAGAACTCCAAAGTAAAAGTTGAGGCTACGGGAACTGATGCCGATGAAATTGTAAGTACCGGAATACTCGGGATAGCAATAACCGTAATCGTATCTTCAATATAGCCATTGATAGGGCAATCAACAGAGTCAGCGCAACTTAGACGAACAGTATAAGTACCGCCCTGCCAGGAAGCAGGTATCACAAATCGGTTTTCACTGCCTTGATATATTGTTACCCACTCATTTGTGCCTTCAAGTTGATATTCCAGTAAAAATTCATGCTCAGTATCATCATATGTTAACCAGTTTATAGTAACACTACCGCCGATAGAAACTTCAGGCAGCGACATGGCTGGTGCCCGTGACGTAAAATTTTTCGGATAAGTAACATAATGCACCACATTAGATAACCAACCGAGATCTGCAGCCAAGGAACTGCTTGGCACCACACTACAAAAACACCAAAAGACAATAATCAGCTGTTTAAAAACTAATTTCATGATTTATTATCCTTACCTGCTTATTAGCGCGACAGAATCAGGGCGCTCAATGCCAAACGCATCATTGCAATCTCCCGCCGCGATCACCTCAACCGCTAAATTATTAGCAACCGCAGTTAACAGGGAGGCATAGATCATTTGACCCGAATGAGTGTTAAGGGAAACCGCGTATTTATCTTGTAACGCCTGCTCAACACAAGCAGGTATTGAATGAGCCTTAAGTTCTGCTAACGAAAAAATAACCGTACTGTTTTCAACGTTAAGGTAATTAACCTGGCTGTCAGCCATACTAAAGGAACTAAACAGCAAGCCGAAAGATAGAAAAATTTTTTTATTCATCATAATCCTTTATCAGTAAAACAATCTTACTTTGCTATTTATTCTTCTTTAAAAATACAAGGACTATCACCACAAATATCCCCGCTAAATGGGCTCACTGAATAGTGATAAGTACCTCCGTAAGACTGATCGATGCATACACCATCTTTTCTAAGAACAGAGCGGGGAGCAACATATGTGTAAGCACCTTTTTTTAACAATCCGCCATTATTAAAGTATGCATTTTTAAGGTAGTAAGGTGTGTTAGCTCCAGCGCTTTGTATATAAGCGGTGCCAGTACAGCCACTACTATCGAAATATAAGGAATAACTCGGTTTAAAACTCAACCAATTTTTATTGTTATACGAAAGTATTTGAGTATTATCATCGACAGGAAAATATAAAAAATTATTAGTGTTACTCATTGTCGTTAATATTCGCCCTAACTTAGTCACGCCATCGCTCTTGTATAGGTACATGGCTTTGCCGCTGCCAGTAGTAATAACCTCGGGCACTATGCTCACTCCCATCGCCTGCTCAATACCGGAAACTACAGCACAATCATTGGCACTTTCTACCGCGATTCCCTGTTTGCTTGCCATCGCTGTAATTAGTAGCGAATACACTGCACGGCCAGTTTCAGACGTTAACGATACCGCATATTTCTGCTGATTTTCTGAAGAAACACAAGAAGGAATAGTGTGGGATTTCTCATCTGATAAGGAAAATACTACTGTATCGTTTTCAACATTGAGATAAGAAATGTGACTGGAGGCAAAAGATAAAGCGCTAAACGCACTTAACGTGAAAGCCAATAATGTATTTTTCATTATCATCCTTAATAAAAGTAAATAGAATCATTAACACCTTGATAAAGGTGCTATAAAAATAGCCATATATACTAACGACTAACACAATAAGTTACAATATTTTAACAACACTTATTAAAACTTGCCGAAATTAATACACTTTGGATTTGATCTTCCCCTAACACTGTAGACATCTTTTATTTAGAAAATGAAGTATGATGAGAGATGTTATGAGTAATAATAAATATCCCCAAGAATTTAAAGACGAAGCTGTTCGCCAAGTGGTTGATAAAGGCTATTCTGTGCCCGATGTTGCCAAGCGATTAGGCATTTCCGATAAGTCCCTGTATTACTGGGTCAAGAAAATTAAAGTACCAGCCAAGAAGTCAGCAGAGCAGGAAGAAATCCGCAAGCTAAAAGCTGAGTTAAAACGCGTGACTGAAGAGCGGAATATATTAAAGGAAGCCGCCGCGTTCTTTGCAAGCGAGTCAAGGAAAGATACGCGTTCATAAAATCACGACTCGAAGTCTACCGCGTCAAAGCAATGTGTCAGGCATTAAATGTTCACCGTAGTGGCTTCTATGCTTGGCTCAAACAACCACTATCTAAACGTGAGCAAGAGAACCAGAGGCTGCTTGAGCGCATCAAGGCAAGCTATGTTGAGAGTGGTGGTGTTTATGGCAGTCCACGTATTACGCATGAATTACGCCGTAAGGGAGAAACGTGCGGTGAAAACCGTGTAGCTCGTCTAATGAAGCAAGCCAAGCTAAAAGCTAATATTGGATATAAAAGGCGATACTTCAAGTCAACTGTGCCCGCATTAATAGCAGACAATCACCTTCAACAACAGTTTGTTGTTAGTGAGCCAGATACGGCTTGGGTAGCCGATATTACCTATATCAAAACCTATGAAGGCTGGCTGTACCTTGCTGTAGTACTTGATTTATTCTCGCGAAAAATCATTGGTTGGTCGATGCAACCGAACATGAGTAAAGATATAGTGATCAAAGCACTATTAATGGCTGTTTGGCGCAGGAACCCAAAACATGAAGTAATAGTTCACAGCGACCAAGGCAGCCAATACGCGAGCTGTGATTACCGTGAATTCTTAACGGCAAACAACCTAGTACCGAGTATGAGTCGCCGAGGACATTGCTTAGATAATGCGGTAGCAGAAAGCTTTTTTCACTCACTTAAAACTGAGCGTGTTAAACGAAAAGTGTACGAGACTCGTAATGATGCTAGAGCAGATTTGTTTGATTACATTGAAATGTTCTACAATCGTAAGCGATTGCATAGCCACCTTGGCCATGTGTCTCCCGAAGAGTATGAAAAACAGTATTTAACTGGAAGCTAGAAGTCTACAAAATTGGGGGAAGATCACCTGACTGGTATGAAGCTAATTATCTATGAGGTGATCATATCAGCCTCTAATTAGGTGGCCAAATTCGTTATACCACTACATAATTGTTCACATTGTGCTTTATAACAATCCTAAATATGCAGGGAAAAATAATTAGCATCTGAAAATTTCCAGCGCGGACGTCTGTAATCGCGAACTACATAGGTTGGCGGTTAACAGTTATGTAAGATTGGATTAGATAAATAGCCTTGTCACATTTTTATGCGGGTAATATGGTGTAAAAATAACATTTTTGTGCGCATAAAAGTGTTTTTATTCTTCATTTTGTTGCGCATGTAGGTGTGTTCACATATACTTTATAGCAAGTGAATCTTTAAAAGTGGGTATGTGGTGGAAAGGTTATTACTTCAAAAGCTTATTGCTTGGAAAGATAAAAAGACTCGTAAGCCGATTCTTCTTGATGGCGCGAGACAAACAGGGAAGTCATTCCTGCTTGAAAAATTATTTGGTGCTCAGTTTGAGCAAGTTATTCGTTTAGATTTTTTAGAGCAACCAGCGTTAGCGAATCTTTTCAACGACTCTTTGAAGCCGCAAGAAATTCTAGACAATATCGAGCTTGAACTTAACGTAAGCATTCAGCGCGATAAAGCTCTTATTATTTTTGATGAAATTGGTGAATGCCAAGCCGCAATCAACTCATTAAAGTTCTTTTCAGAACAATGCCCTGAAATGTATGTTTGCGCATCTGGTTCTAATATTGGATTGTTAGGTTCGTTTCCTGTCGGTAAGGTTGAGCTGTTAGAGCTCTATCCTCTTACTTTCGAAGAGTTTTTATTCGCTTCAAATAAAGCACCTCTGATCAAATCATTTCAGCAAAATAAAATGACAACGGTTGTTCATGATAAGTTATTTGGGGTATTACTTGATTATTATTATGTTGGAGGAATGCCGGAAGCTGTTAAAGCTTGGTTCGAAACCGAGGAATCAACCGGAATTTTAGAAAGAACACAAATTGTTAACCAAATTCACAAAGCTTTAATTGCTGGTTATGAACGTGACTTTGGTAAGTATTCAGACAAAGTGTCTGCGCAACATATCCAAGCAATATTTCATAACATTCCGATTCAGCTATCACAAAACATTGATGACTCAGTAAAGCGGTTTAAGTTTAAAGATGTCATTCAGAAGAAAACAAGATATCAAGAATTAGCAGGGCCGATTAATTGGCTAGATAAGTGTAAATTATTATCGAAATGCCAACCTATCGATACTCAGCCGAGTTCGCCATTACCTGCATTAGCAAAAGAAAATATCTTTAAACTTTTTCTTTTTGATATTGGATTGTTAGGCAATATGCTTGGTCTTTCATATAAAGAGCACAGAGATCAGGGCTTCAACTATAAAGGCTACATTGCCGAAAATTTTGTGCAAAACGAGCTAATAGCAAAATATGGTAGTCCAACCTATTCTTGGGAGTATGCTCGAAGTGAAATTGAATTCTTATTCAAGCACGAATCAGGGAGTATTTTTCCGATTGAAGTAAAAAGCGGTAAACGAACCAGAGCTAAATCACTTGACGTTTATGTTCAGCGTTATCAGCCCGAAAAAACAATTAAATTAATAGGTTCACAAGGCTCGGTTGATAACCCAGATGCTTTAGTATTACCACTATACTATGTAAGTAAAATTGAGCAGTTCATCAATGCTCATAACTAATATGTAAAAGTAGTTTATTGAATTACCGCGTATAGCTGTAATTTATTTGCTAAAATGTTAAATTAAAATACGCTTCCGGTTTCAAGTTATCTCAATCTTTTTAGTGGAGCGAAGTAACTTAAAACCAAATGGTGACATGATTGGTGACATAAAGCTAAATCACCTCGCCTAAATAAAGCTTAATAGGCTGAAAATAATGGTTTTTATTTTTTTACTACGTGAGCAGATCCAAAATATTGAATAGTTGTATTCTGGAAAAACTGACAAGCCTTATAGTGAAAATCTTTTCAGGTGTATTTCGGAACTCATTTATAGTAGTACTTAGTCATTCTGCGCTGGTCAATGAACCTTTAAATAAGCCGTTCAATTTCGTCTTTGAACGGCTTATATTGCTTGTCTAACATCAGGGAAATAATGTCTTTCTCGGTATTAATGGATTCAACAATTAACCATTGATCGTTTAATACACCTGTTACATCAAGTGAATTGTCATGAATATTAATCGTTTGCTCTAAAGATAATGTTTTGGGCTTTGCTAACGAAAAAATAACCGTACTGTTTTCAATGTTAAGGTAATTGACTAAGGCGTCAGCATTTACCTGTCCTCCCCATAATATACACATCACGAGTAATATTTTTCTAAACACAATTAATCTTCCTTGAATAGACAAGGACCATTACCGCACAATGGGTCCTCTTTCAATGTCATTAATCTGTATCTAATTTGACCTAAGGTATTTGTTTGACAACTTCCATCGGCATGCATTGACGATTTTAAAGTCTGATAGCTTGAACTGCTCCCAAACATCAGCCCCCCGTCATCAATATAACGATTCTTTACATAATTAGGAGTACTAGAGTTAACATATTGAATAAACATTGCACCCGTACAGTTTTCATTCATAAAGTGCACTGTATAATCAGTTGTTAATGTTAGTAGTGCTCGATTATTATATTTAAGAACTTGGGTTGGATCATCAATAGGAAAATACCAAAAACTATTAATATTATCAGTAGTATTTAAAATTCTACCGAGTTTAGTTACCCCATCATTTTTATACAAATATAATGCTTTACTATCACCTGTGGTTTTAACCTCAGGCACTATGCTAACTCCCATCGCCTGCTCAATACCGGAAACTACAGCACAATCATTGGCACTTTCTACCGCGATTCCCTGTTTGCTTGCCATCGCTGTAATTAGTAGCGAATACACTGCACGGCCAGTTTCAGACGTTAACGATACCGCATATTTCTGCTGATTTTCTGAAGAAACACAAGAAGGAATAGTGTGGGATTTCGCTTCTGATAAGGAAAATACTACTGTATCGTTTTCAACATTGAGATAAGAAATGTGACTGGAGGCAAAAGATAAAGCGCTAAACGCACTTAACGTGAAAGCCAATAATGTATTTTTCATTATCATCCTTAATAAAAGTAAATAGAATCATTAACACCTTGATAAAGGTGCTATAAAAATAGCCATATATACTAACGACTAACACTATAAGTTACAATATGTTAGCAACACTTATTAAAACTGCTTAAATAATAAAACGCCAATCTTGGCACTTTAAACAAATTATTAATCCAGACCTAAGGTTTTGGCATAAGACTCCACCCCGCCCTTCATGTTGCCTAGCTTCCTTAATCAATTTTTTTATTGGCTGTGCCCAATAAGCTGGTATTAATTGAAATGATTTTTTCAGACAGGCCATTTATCACGCTAATATTAAAGGGCTCCAGCGTATCAGTATCTTGCCCATCGCTAACCGTAATCACAATGTTTTCAATAATTCCAACATCCGCTAAAGCAGGAATACCCGATAATTCCCCTGTTGACGTATTAAACGCCAACCAGGCTGGTAACTGAATTGGTGACAATGAAAATTCAAGGTGGCTTAAATCTGACTCTAAAACATTTGGCGTAAAGGAATACGCTTTACCGACAAAAGCTTTTAGCTCTGGCTCACCACTTATGGTAAGAGGGGGAGCTTTAACTAATACTGACAGCGATTTTTTATTCACACACCCTTTTATTGCATTACAAGTTTGTAATTCAAATAAATGTGTACCTAGCATTAACACTTCTTGATATTCATAACTCTCAACACCTGTATTAGTTAACAATTGAACAGTGCTACCATCAGGTTTAATTTGCGTTAAGTTGTAGCTAACTTCCTTAGAATAACTTTCATGCATTCCCCAGTTAAATGTCAGCTTATCACCTGCAACTATCTCAAAATGATCAACGGTAAAAACCCAGGGAGCAGGTGCAGGGCTATCTGGCCAAGGTAATGGAGTGGTAATTCTTCCCTCACTATACGCTGAACATTCCCCTTCATTATTGCAGGCTCTAACCTGAAACATTAATGGATTTCCCATATCCAGAGTATCTTCAAATAGCATATTAGTACCTGAAGTAATCATAGGTTCAGGCGGATATGCTTTAGGGTTAGGGTATGTTGGCAAGCCATTATCAGTAATTAACACCTGATAGATTCGCTGAGTCTGCGCCCACTACATTCGGATGAAATTCATATAGTTCATTTGTTTTGATGGTGGTTACAGGCTCCCCCGAGATTGTTAAAGGTGTTTCAAAAACGGTCACAGTAATAACTGGTCAGGTTAATTTTGTCAAACTATAGTCTTAGCGACATGTTGCCAGCGTTGTTTGATATGTTCCGCAACGCGAAATGCATTGGCATAAATAGTAAAGGTATAAGGCACACTACCGCCGGTTGGCATAAAAGAGCCATCAGTGATGTAAAGATTATCTACTTCATGAGCCTGACAGTATTTGTTTAATACCGAGGTTTCGGGATCATCACCAAAGCGGCAACCACCTGCCATTAAATTAGTAGGCGGATAACTGCTAATTGAAGTGGAAATATTTTTTGCCCCGAGTTTTTCCAGTAACTGCGTGCCTTTTGCTGCCAAATACTCCCCCACTTTTAAGTCATGAGGATGAGCACCAATACGTACTTTTGCCACCGGGTCTCCCCATTTATCGGTAGTTTCTTCATCTAAGGTAACAAAGCAATCATCTGTCGGTAACCAATCATTAAATACTTCAAAACGCAGCGTTTTATAGCTGGTAAATTCTTGGAAAATTTTCTCTTTTAATTGTTCGCCCCATACCAGCTCGTTGTTATCGTCCCATTGCTGCCCCTGAACCCGGGCAATTGGATTTTGATGAAAGAGAAAATCAATGGTGCCACCTTTCGCCTTGCCCAGATTGTTAGCACCGTCAAACGCTTTATCATTAATTTGATACCAGTCCTGCAATGCGCGATTAATAAATGGGCCTACTTGTTTTAACTCGTTTTGTTGCTGCTTGGATAGCTCACTAAAGTAGAAATCTCCTTGACCAGTGCCGCCTGCGCTGAATACTAAATTTTTTCCAACCTGGCCATGATTATTCGCCAGGCCATCAGCAAAATAATCACTTTTTGAGGCAAGTAATAACCTAGCGGTTTCTACGGCCTGACAGGCAACTACATAAAGTGTTGCTTTAACACTTTGTTTTCTCCCCTGTTGATCATAATAATGAACAGCACTAACTTGATTTTTATTATTACTTTCAAGGTGATAAACCTTAGCATTCGCTATAATAGTCAAATTTCCTGTCGCAACGGCAGCATTTAATAAAGCTGCCCGACCACTGCCTTTTGCACCCGACGAACAGCCATAACTGCTGCAATAACCAGAATATTCACAGCTTTGTCGCCCCAATGCCGGTTGAGACAACACAGCGCGCGGTACCGGCATTGCGTGAAAGCCCAAAGATTGAGCGCCATTATCAATCCACTGAGACACAGGATGTTCGGCCAATGGTGGATAAGGAAAGTCTTGAGTAGAACGCGGTTCCTGATTTGGATGGTCTATCACTTTACCTGAAACTCCAACAACTTGTTCCACCATGGCATAATAAGGTTCAAGTTCCTGATAACTGATCGGCCAGTCGACAATATTCGCCCCATCAATATCACCAAATTCACTGCGTAGTCTAAAATCTACCGGTTTCATCCGATGAAAATAGCCACTCATAAAATTGGAAGAGCCCCCTACAACATTACCATTCCAAAAACTCCACCCCGACTCACTAGTTGCTTCTCCCTGCCAGTAAAGACTGCCATCATCATTCTGATATTCTTCTTCGATAACATGCTGCTCATCTGTTAATTCTGGGTTATATGCATCACGCAGACTAATCGCCAATTCATCTTTAAAAAATTCTTTTTCCGTCAACCAGGGACCTTTTTCCAAGACTAAGACTTTAGCGCCCGCTTTTGCCAGGGTATATGCAACTGGAGAAGCGCCAGCGCCACTACCGACGATACAAATATCATAATTCATGCTTTGGTTTTACCTATTAACGAAGACGATTGTGGATTGGTTAGTGAGACTTTGTGAATGACCTGATTTTGCGTTGTCGAGACTCGGCTGCGCGGTGGTAATTCATAATAGCGTTGGCCTGCTTTAGGTAATGGAAAACCAGCTTGATGTTCAAGCCATTGCCAGCCTATCCCTTGAGGATTACCACCATAAGCAGGTGGTGACAACATGGCTTCATAAATATTCAAAATTAACATATTGAGCCAGTTACTACCCGCTTGTGAACGACTGATGCCCTTAAGTACTTGCTCTTTTTCTACTGATGTTAACTCGGTAAAAATTTTTGTTAATTGACTTTGGCTGTAGTCATTTAGCCATTTTACCCCCTGAAAGATAAACTCTATTTCATCTTGTGCAGTTGGCTGTTGATGGACTAACTGATAAAGATAAAATGTCGCGTGAATTTCTTTCGCACCTGGGCCGGATGCTGATCTGGGTAGTAAGTGATTTAATACCGCATCTAGTGTTTGCCACTGTGGTTGTTGCAATGCCTGTTGATATTGAGCTTTAGTCTCCGTTGGCATTGCCACTGCGAAGCGACTAGCTCCTGCGATTGCGGTTGCACCAGCTGCCGATTTTAACATTTGTCGACGAGAAATTTTTTGCGCTAACCAGTTTGGTGTTTTAAACGCTTTATCAGGGTCAAAAAAATTATCCATTCACTTTTACCTTATCAGCTAACTTAGCGATATTTTCGCTATTATTTTTGACCGACCAGCGATTGAGAAATTCCAGCCACGCCTGACGTGAGTAATCTTCTGTCGCTAATAATTCCGCAGTATCTTTTGATAAAATCATTTTGCCGCTCGCCGTTGAAACATACATATGTGGATAGCCTAATACCGGGGGTAACGAATTCATAAACGCTTCATTGTTATTGCTGTCACTGACATTGATTTTTAGCAAGACAAAATTTTGATGCAAAGTTTGATAAACATCCGGATTTTCAGCAAGAAATGCATCCATTTTGTGACACCAGGTACACCAGTTGCCGCCGATTTCGATCAAGACATTACGATTAGTTGCTTTGGCCAGTTTTATTGCAGCAACGGCGTCTTTAAACGGATCTGCCTGATCATTATAAATCTTGCTATATTGGGGTAATTGTTCAACAAAAGAGGCTTGCTTTGCTTCTAGCGTCGCCAGCCAAACAAATGAAAAAACAGTCATTACATATCCGATTAATTTCATACTAAAAACCTATTATCAACAGCTTGTTAGAGATGACCCTATCATCACAAACTATATTTCAAAATTCTTCAATGCCATTATGTCAATATTGCTCTTATCCGACTATAATGCGCACAATTATTTTACTGATAAGGATTAAACCATGCGTCCAAGTGGCAGAACATTAGGTCAAATTCGTCCTGTAACTATCACCCGCCAATTTACTTCTCATGCTGAAGGCTCGGTTTTAATTGAGTTTGGAGAAACTAAAGTCATCTGTACCGCTTCCGTTGAAGAAGGTGTACCACGCTTTTTAAAAGGTCAGGGAAAAGGTTGGGTTACAGCAGAATATGGTATGTTGCCACGTTCCACCCATACACGCATGAGGCGAGAAGCCGCTAGCGGTAAACAAAGTGGGCGTACTTTAGAAATTTCGCGCTTAATTGCTCGCTCATTACGCGCAGCCGTTGACTTAACTGCTCTAGGTGAAAACACTATCAGTATTGATTGCGATGTTATACAGGCCGACGGTGGTACTCGTACAGCTTCAATTACCGGTGCCTGTGTCGCTTTGGTTGATGCATTAAACTATATGCGCGCAAAAGAAATCATTAAAACTAACCCGTTAAAGCATATGATTGCTGCAATTTCTGTTGGTATTTATCAAGGTGAAGCCGTTGCTGATTTAGATTACCCAGAAGATTCTGCCGCTGAAACCGATATGAATGTAGTGATGACAGACACAGGTAAACTTATTGAAGTACAGGGCACTGCTGAAGAAGAACCGTTTAGCTTTGACGAAATGCAAGAAATGCTGACACTAGCCAAGCATGCGATCAATGAATTATTCGACATCCAGCAGTCAGCATTAAATTAAGGAGCGAACGATGAAAGATTATCAACGCGAATTTATTGAATTTGCTCTGGAGAAGCAAGTATTACGTTTTGGCGAGTTTACCTTAAAATCAGGTCGCACTAGTCCTTATTTTTTTAATGCCGGCTTATTTAATACTGGTCGTGATTTAGCTCGTTTAGGGCGTTTCTACGCCGCTGCACTTGTTGATGCCAAGATCAATTTTGATCTGCTATTTGGCCCGGCGTACAAAGGTATTCCTATTGCCACTACCACAGCCGTTGCGTTATCTGATCATCATAACCTCGATATTCCTTATTGCTTTAACCGTAAAGAAGCTAAAACTCACGGCGAAGGGGGGAGTTTAGTCGGCTCTGCGCTGGAAGGTAAGGTTATGTTGGTAGATGATGTTATCACTGCTGGTACAGCAATTCGCGAATCAATGGAAATCATTAAAGCCAATGGCGCGGAGTTATCTGGAGTATTAATTGCCCTTGATCGCCAGGAAAAAGGGAAAGGTGAATTATCTGCAATTCAGGAAGTGGAACGAGATTTTGGTACAACAGTGATCTCTATTGTTACGCTAGCTGACTTAATTAGCTATCTGGAAGAGCAGCCGAATATGGCAGATAGCCTCGCCAGCATTAAACAATACCGTCAGGATTACGGTATTTAATCAAAATAAAAGCCCGCTAAATTTAGCGGGCTTTTATTTGCCAATAATAACTGATAGCTAAGCGGTTAACTCGAACTGATAATTAGCTGGACGTTCATACGCCTGATTAATATTGCTATAAAAACTCTCGATTCGCTGTGCCCGCGCATCTATTTCAAGTGCTCTGGTGGGTGCGATTGCTTCTTGTGACTCAAGAGTTTGATTAATAAATTGATCAAAGCCATTATCATCTGTAGATACAGTTTCGTTATTAAAGCGATCTCGGTTAGGGGTATTGGTAGAGGGTTCAAAGTTCGACGATTTAGTCTCTTCATCACCTTGCTGTTGTGCTTGATCTAATAGCTGTGATTGCGCCTGAGTAATGATACGAGCAGCTGAACTGGCAACACGCATATCTTGTATCGAGGGGTTCGCTGGCGCTAGTGCAGCATTATAAACTTTCTGCATTTTAGTGATAGTTGCCCTAGGATCGCCACTCACTGGGGTTAAATCTACCGAAACCTCACCTTCAACTGCATATTTTTTACCATCCGGGCCAACTTCAAAACTATAAGACGGAGCTCCTGTTGCCACACCACCAGTTGCCGCATGCGCCTGCTCATGCGCTCTAACTTCTTGATCTCTTAATTTAAGCTCTTTGATTTCTCGTTGAATTTCAGGATCAGAAATTTGCTCACTTTTATCAGTCGCTTGCGCTTGCTGCTTAGTATCTGTTTCTTGTTCCTGAGCTTGGTCCTCTGCACCTTGCTCATCACTAATAGTGCGGTTTTGCTGTGAAAGTTTCTTTTGAATTTCTGCAAAATCAACTTGTTCATTCTGCTGGGCTGGTGATTTTGCTCGTTCACGTTCTGAGGCGACACCTTTTTCCGATGCAGATTGCTGAGCTGCGGCAGGTTGAGTGATCACTTCTCGTTGATGATTTTCACGACGCAAGGCCTCAGTAGCTGGGTTCGCTACTGTAGGGATAGGAATGGTTGGCGCTTGCGGCGTAATATTCATAATTTAAACACTAACATCCAATAAAGTACCAAGGTTTTCATCTGCAGATTTTATCACTTTCGCCGATGCTTTCGCCTGATGTTCAGCCACTTTTAACTCAACAATAGACTGATTTAGGTTTGGCCGTTGCTCTGCTGATGCAGTTTGAGTTTCACTACCACCGGTTTCCGTATCCGTAGAAAAGTCTTGCTCATCAAAAGTAGTAGATGCCACTATATCCGCAGCTGCCTGATTAGCAGTTTCAGTAGCTTTATTAAAGCCTTGAATGCCTGAATTAAAGGCGGATTGAATTTCCACGTTATCACCCCTCAATATCTCAACAATGCGCTAGCAAGCATTGTAATTACTACCGATATCTATCAAAGTTATCTGATTAATTATTAACCAAAAGTGTAGAAATGTAAAGCTTTAAGCTCTTTCTATACCCTAGCAGCACTCGTTTATCCACTGAGTGATTGACTCAGTGAACACTTTTAATTCACTAATAAAAGGCGCGTGTGATGCTCGCTCAATAATGACTTTTTCACTGTTGGGCACTAATTTATCAACGAGTGGGATCACCGCTTTAGGTACCAGGCCATCTAACTTACCGTAAATGCGCAATAAAGGTACTGATATCTCGGCTAATATTTGACGTTGATCGACTTGTTCTAAAAAGCTTAATGATAAATCTAGGGTATATGCTGACGGCATCGGGTATTGCATTACCAGATCACGGATAAGCTTAATATCTTGACGAACATGGGGACTTCCCATTGCCTGAATTTTTAAAAAGTTATCGATAGTTTTCTTAATATCTTGATTAAGCTGGCGATGAAATAACTGTAGAACATTAGCTTCAATACCTGGCCAATTTTGCTGTTTAACAAAATAAGGCGTACTGGCAACCGTCACTAAACCTTTCACCATTTCAGGAAATTGAAACGCTATCTGGCTTGCAACTAAGCCACCTAATGACCAGCCAAGGTAGATTGCCGGTTCAGCTACTGTTTCGACCATGTGTTGCGCAATATGTTCTATGGTATAGGGCGACAGTTCAATATCAAGATTTTCACCATAACCTGGGATATCTATAGTGATCATCTTAAATTGATGTTGTAACTGTTCAACCATAGGTTGCCAGACACCGGAGTTTAATCCCCAACCATGGATTAAAACAATCGGCGTGCCAGCCCCGATACTCGCTATTTTTAACATTTCTGCCATGCTTTGCTTAAAGATAAAAAAGCGTCAGTTTATAGAAAGGTCTTGGCAAATGGAATTGCTCTATCGACAAAAATTATTGGGCTTAGCAAGCAGATGCATTAAATTAGAGCCGTTTTATCAGCAATTAAAGCTGACCACTAGTTGCTGCGAATTATGTCAGGGTACAGAGTTAATACATCCGTTATTGTGCCTATATTGCAATGAAGATTTACCGCGTTTTCAGCTATCACAGTGCCACTATGATCTGCTTAATTGGCCTGCCGTTGATAAATTATTTCCTAAACGAAATTTTGATCGCTTACTGGCATTAACCCCTTACCTTTGGCCAATAGATTCATTATTAAAACAACTGAAATATCACAACCGCTTTGAGTTAGCCGACTTACTCGGTTTTCTGTTAAGCCAATTATGGAAAAAATTACCCGATAATAACCTAAAGATCCCGATATTATCTGTACCTGTTCATCTCACGAAATGGCAAAACCGGGGTTATAATCAGGCGCACTTGATCGCAAAATCATTCGCTCAATATACCGAATTAAACTATCTGCCCGATGCCCTTATCCGAGATAAATCTTTGCCAAGCCAGGTTGGACAAAGTGGCATGCAACGACGAAAAAATATCAATCAAGCGTTTAGCCTTACCGATAACAAACAAAAATTTCCACCACAACTGATATTGCTCGATGACGTTATCACCACAGGCACGACAGTAAATGCAATTTGTAAACTGTTAAAAAACAGAGGAGTAGAGAAAGTGACGGTACTGACTGTCGCATTCACTCTCCCCAGCAAAAAGTAAGAGAATTGATTATAGTGCGGAAGCGCTAAACGCTTTAGCAAAAAATAAGCTATTCGCCAGTATTTTTGCGCTGCCGAGCCAGTAACCTCGAAATGCTAGATTATCAACACTAACAATTACCCGTCCTTTGCCATAATCATGGGCAATAATTGCAGGATTATTCGCAATACGATTAACTAAGGTCCTGTCGGTATAACCACTCATTAACGGTTTAGCACTATAGTTAGCAACAGTCATAAATGGCTGCGCATAGCTGTCAATAATTAAGGTACTATTTCGAAACAATGGCAATTGCTGATCAGTATAACCATAGGCTAACGGGTGACTTAGATCTAACTGGCTTTCAAAAATTGCACCAGCAATACGTTTACGTGCCGCTAAGCGTTCTTTATCCTGATAATTCAAGCCATCGGTATCAAATAGTTCATCGATATGTTCTTTGCTGACAAATTTCGCTTTAACTATTTCCTTTTCTGCTAACCAGGAAGCCGCACGCTTTTGTCCGAACAACACACCGCCGCTTTCTAACCACAGCTTAATGTTTTCAACCGTCACTTTACTTAAATTTTTATAGCTTCCGTCCACCATTAACAGATGGCTGTATTGGGCTAAGTCAATTGTTGATAGCCGGCTCTGTTCAACTACAGTCACAGGTATACTCAGCATTTCGTCCAGATAGTATAAAACTTCAGCCGCTTCATATTGCGAACTACCTTTACCACCAACAAGCAACACTTTAACAGGATCGATTTTACGCATTGACCCAGAACCCAGATCGATCCCTTGCGGAGTCAATCCTGTAGTTAAACTAAAAACCTGAATTTGATTTTCTTGTGCATATTGAGCCACTAGCTCACGCCATTGTGGCTGCTGCTGAATCGCCGCTGGAATAATGATAGCACCTGCCGCAAAACTTTTATTGCCGCTTTGGGTCTGCGCGCTAAAGATACGATTTGCAACTTTAGCCTGTACGCCATGCGCTAGTAACTGATTAAGTAATTTGGGCGCTAAAAAGTCATGCCATTCAAACGCATAGGCATAAGCTTGCCGATCTATGCTAATCGTCTTATCAGCCGACAATTGCCACGGCGTTTTAGCGATATCTAGGCCCCAAGTACGCTTAACAGTTTGAAAATCAATATCCATCGCCAGTGGTAAAGTCCAGCCAGAAACATCATAAAAGGTATTATCCTGAAATTCTTGTTGCTGATTAAACAAGGCTTGAATCACCCGATACTGCTTTTGTGCCAGTGGCAAATAATAACTACTCTCCTTCTGGTACAATTTACCATCTAAGCGGAAATCTTCAGTTAACGGATAAACATTGATTTGATGCTGCTTTAACTTAGTAAGAAAAGTATTTAATCGGTACTTATCCTGCTTTTCCGTCAGCAAATAACCAGTAAACTTTTCATCATCGGCAAGTTTCAATGCTTCCTGATAAAACTTTTTACGATACTGTTTAAACTGGGTACGGTTTTGCCAAGCACCATTAATCGTAGACAGTGATGTGTAAACATGATTTTGAATGCCATATTCAAACGTTAATAAACCATTCACCGTATCTTGCTGAACACCCCGGCTGCTGGCCTGCTCAAACAATATACCTACACCGCCGTTAATATCCGGATATGTCGAGCCTTTACCATAGTAAAAGTCATCAAATTTTTCCTGACTATAATACAAACGATTATCCCGATCTAACGCCTTAGCATGAAAAGTCGCCAGTAACTGGGTTAATTCAGTGTTAGTTTTTGGGGTTAAAGGATGGGTTCGACTCAAAATTCCCGGCTGAAAAAAATAACTGCCGTTCGCCCCCATTTCGTGGTAATCCCCCAGCACATGAGGCTGATATTGATGATAATAGCGCATACGGTTTTGTGTTTCCTGCTGAGTCAACAATAACCAATCGCGATTGAGATCAAAACCAAAATGATTGGTTCTTCCGGTACGCCAGCCCTGATGATGTTCGATGTGGTTAGGATCAGCATTTTCGGTACTTCCGCGATGGGTGTTAACCCAGTTAACAAAACGATCCATACCATCCGGGTTAATACTTGGTTCGATAACAATAATCGTATCCTTCAGTATTTGCTGCACCGATTCGTCGTTACTGGCTGCCAAATAATAAGCAACCGCCAATGCGGCATTACTACCACTGATTTCATCGCCATGCACTGAATAGCCAAGCCAGATAACCAATGGTGCCTCTGCACTTTGTTGCTCAGCTTGTTGTAATAAGTGCGGTAACTGAGCCAGGTTTTCCGGCGTTGAAACAGTTAACAACAATTGCTTACGCATTTCCTTGGTATAACCAATGTTGGTTAATTTTATCCGCTTTGACTCTTTCGCTAACTGTTCTAGGTAATGCACCAACTGATCATGGCGAATATGACGCTCACCAAGCCCAAACCCTAACATAGCTTCTGGTTTAGTGATCTCTTGCTTATATTGCTGCATCTTTGGTAGATACTTTTCAACATTGGCCGCAACAGCCACTAGCGATTGCAGATAAAAAGTAACGAGTAAACTTATCGTTAAGCGATAACCCATAATAATTCCTGGCTAAAATTAACTTCTGTATTAGTGCCGTCAAAATAGCAAACTCTGCCCATATCAGCCAGCACTTAACCCTGACAACCTTAGCTATTTTGGCTATTTTTTCATTATTCGTAGTCTAAGTCGGTAAATTTATTAGCCGATCACTAGCACATAACTTTGAAGCAGAGTAAAATAAAGATACCTGACTAATTTAGTCAGGTATCTAAACAATGAAATTATTAGCTAATACCCTTGTTTAGCAATTTTAAATGCAGTTAAGAGTGAATTTTCATCATGATCACAATTTCAGAATCAGCACAGGCCCACTTTGTAAAGCTATTAGCTCAGCAAGCCGAAGGAACACACATCCGCGTATTTGTTGTCAACCCTGGAACCGCAAGCGCTGAATGTGGGGTGTCTTATTGTCCACCTGATGCGGTTGAACCAGAAGATCTGGAAGTTCCATTTGAGCATTTTTCTGCTTATATCGACGCTGACAGTAAACCATTTCTTGAAGATGCTGAAATCGACTTCACTACTGACCAAATGGGTTCACAGTTAACCCTAAAAGCTCCTAACGCTAAATTACGTAAAGTTGCAGATGATGCGCCATTATTTGAGCGTGTTGATTATTTCTTAAAGGCAGAGGTAAATCCACAACTTGCTGGCCACGGTGGTGAATGTACGCTGATGGAAATCACTGATGATGGTTATGCAGTTTTACAATTTGGGGGCGGCTGTAACGGCTGTAGTCAAATCGACGTCACGGTAAAAGATGGCATTGAAAAACAGTTGTTGGAAATTATGGGTGGGGAAATTAAAGGTGTTCGCGATATGACCGAACATCAACGTGGTGAGCATTCCTACTACTAAATCCAAGTAATAATTTAAAGCCAGGCGTCGTTAATAACAACGCCTGGCTTTTTTATTAATGCAATACTGCACTATGCCAAAGTTTAACCCGTAAATGCCAAGCAAGAGTTACCCCTCGCGCAAGCATAAAACCTGAAAACGCCAGCCATAAACCGTGATTTCCCAAGTCTTGCAACAACCACCAAAGCGGAAAGAAACAACCGAATGTTGCTACCATCATACTGTTACGCATCGCCTTAGCTTGCGTTAATCCAATATAAATACCATCAAATAAATAACTCCAGCAAGCAACTAACGGCAGGATAATAATCCAGATTAAATATTGTTCAGCAAAGTTAACAACCGCTTCAATCGACGAAATCAGCCGAATCAAATAATGGCCACCAAAGAAAAACAACAAACAATAAAGCAAGGCAAAGATCGACGTCCACAATAAGCTAATGCCAAATATCTGCTTAAACGCTAAAGCATCTTTCGCCCCTTTTGCTTTACCTACCATCACTTCTACGGCATTGGCAATACCATCAAGACCAAAGGAAATAAACAATAAAAAATTCATTAAGATTGCATTCGCTGCCACCACGGTATCGCCTAATCTCGCGCCTTGAAAAGTAATAAAAATAAAGCACAACTGCAGTGACAAAGTTCTTAAAACGATATCACGATTTAATTTGAAATAACGAATTAAGGCCTGTTGCTCCAATAACTGTATTTTCAACTGCTGATATAACTGATTAGTTAATGGCTTGACTTTACCGGCAATGACCCACAGTCCTGCAATTAGGCTTGAGTATTCTGCAATTAAGGTTGCATAAGCGACACCGGCAACCTGATAGTGAAAACAAACAACAAATAACAAATCTAATACTAGGTTAACCAAGTTAGTAAAGATCAGTAACCACATCACAGACTTGGCATAATGATTCCCCAGCAGCCAGCCAAGCACCACTAAATTTGCCAATGAAGCCGGTAGTCCCCAGATGCGGATATGCGCATATTGACTGGCATAATGTTGTACTTGTGTTGACCCCCCCGAAAGCTCTAGCGCAAAATCGATAAAAGGGACTTGTAACAATACTGCCAATAAACCAATCACTATGGCGACAACTAACCCTCGCCCTAAGACTAGCATATTCAGTGCTGAATCTTGCTTGCCATAAGCTTGAGCAGCTAGGCCGGTGGTACTCATGCGTAAAAAGCCACAGAGCCAGGTAATAGAAGAGATGATGGTCGCTCCTACTGTACTGGCACCTAAATAGTAAGCATGCTCAAGATGACCAATGACCGCAGTATCAACTAATCCCAACAGCGGCACCGTTATATTCGATAAAATCATCGGCAATGCAATAACGAATAACTGGAAATGGAGATTATTTTTCAAAAAGATTCATACCTATTTGCGCTAAACTTATATAATAACATGACTAGCATTCACTCAAGACGCGATACATTGCAATCTGATATGAAAAAATATTTATTAATTATCATTTATTTATTACTGACCAACATCCATTTAAACAGCGAAGCTGCGGTAATTTTGCAGTATCACCATGTCAGCACTGAGACACCCGTTAGCACCAGTATTGCACCGCTGCAATTTGAAGCTCACATGCAATTTCTGGCAGATAACGGTTATCGAGTTGTCGCTTTGTCTGAAATCATGAATAGCATCACCAAACAACAACCGATACCAGATAAAACCGTAGCGATAACCTTTGATGATGCCTATTTGGATATTCTACAGCAAGCAAAGCCGATTCTTGACCGCTTTGATTATCCGTTCACGATATTTGTTAACCCCGGCATAGTCGAGAAAAAAAGGGCAAATTATCTTTCATGGCAACAGTTAAAAATGATGGCGGACAGCGGTGTTATTATCGCCAACCATGGCTTTTATCATGATTCACTCGCCAGAATACCCGATGATATGACAGAGTCACAATGGTTAATTAAACAAGGTGAATTACTGCTAAAAGCAGAAACAATGATTGAAGAAAAAACCGGACAAAGCTGGCGATACCTTGCTTATCCTTATGGTGAATACACCCCGGCAATTGAACAATTAGTGGCTGAGCATGACTTTATTGCGTTTTCACAGCAAAGTGGAGCCGTTGGATTAGCGACCACACTAACCCGGGTGCCACGCTTTCCAGTCTCTCAGCCCTACGATAAAATCACCAGCTTAAAAGACAAATTTGCTTCTCTACCTGTTGTTATAGAGGCATCAAATAACAGCACCATATATGAGTTTGGCGCACTAGCATTCGCAAACTTTAATGTGATTATCGATGATTTTAGAAAATCACAGCTTAACTGCTACGTCACAGGTATTGGTAAACAGCAAGTAGAATGGTTGAGTGATAAAGAGTTTCGTTTAACCTTTAATGCTCCATTACCTGTTGGTCGCGTACGCAGCAACTGTACTGCTCCTAGTATCAGCCAACCTGGGCGTTACTACTGGTATTCCAAACCCTGGTTTATCTTAAATTCAGGTAAAAAATGGTATCCACTCTAATTCACTGAGTATTAATTGCGCATTGCAGTTGCTGTGCGCGTTATTTACTCACTTGCCAAATTAACTATTTTGTCAAAATCACTGACTAAATGTTCACCCGAGACCGTCGGCAACTGGCCTAATTCATGCTGTGGTTTAAATATCGCAGCAATTTTCCCTTGAGGGTTGATCAAAACGATTGAAGCACTGTGATCCACTAAATAACTATCATGACGATCGTCATCGCTAATGGCATACATTAGTCCTAAATTGCGGGCGAATGGAAACAATACCGAATGGTCAGCGGTCAATGCAGTAAATTCCGGATTAAAATAAGCAACATATTGCGCCAGCTTATCAAGCGAATCTCGATTAGGATCAACCGACACCAGCAATATCTGGACATTATCTGCAATCGCCTTTAAATCATCATAATAAAAATTAAGTTCTTGCATTGTCGTTGGGCAAACATCAGGGCAAGAGGTATAACCAAAAAATACCCAGGACCACTTCCCTGTTAATTGCTGATTAGTAAATGCCTGATGTTGATGATCTGTCATCGCAAACGGTTTAATTTCGCGTGGGGTTTGGTAATACAAAGCATGCTCAGGTTGAGCAAGATTAAAAGACTTTTGATAGACCAAGACACCAATAGCAATAGCTACCACAGCAATGATCATGGCTAAAATGTTATTCACGCGTAATAAATTCCGTATTAGTTCAGTGGTAATAAGTAGTGATCGAGTAGCAATACGATAAACAATACCATCAAGTGCACAATAGAAAATTTAAAAGTATCCATTGCGGTCTTTTCAGTGGCATTAAATTTTAGCTTCCAGGCATAGACAAAGAACATAATATTGAGTGCGCTCGCACCAACCAAGTAAAGCCAGTTACTCATGCCCACTAAGTAAGGCAATAGGCCGACAACAAACAATAATACTGTGTATAACAAGATCTGAGTTTTAGTAAAATTAACACCATGAGTTACTGGCAACATCGGGATATTCACTTTGGCATAATCATCTTTACGATGGATAGCCAGCGCCCAAAAATGAGGTGGCGTCCAGGTAAAAATCAGTAACACTAACAACAATGCATTAGCATGGATTTCATTGGTCACTGCCGTCCAGCCCAGTAGTGGAGGAATCGCGCCCGCTAAACCACCAATAGTAATATTTTGAGGCGTCGCTCGCTTTAAATACATAGTATAAACAAAACTATAACCAACCAACCCGGAAAAAGTTAACCAGGCTGTTAATGGATTAACCAGGCTATATAACAAAGCAAAACCACTAACCGCTAATAACATAGCGAATAATGCTGCATTTCTCGGGTCTAAGCGCCCAGTAGCAACCGGACGATTATGAGTGCGCCCCATGACACTATCGATACGCTCATCTACTATGTGATTGATCGCCGCAGCTGCTGAAGACAAAAAACCGATGCCAAGTATTGACGGTACCAATATTTGCCAAGCAATCACTCCAGGCGTTGACAAACACATTCCTACCAGTGCAGTCAGTACTAATAAGGCGACCACTCTAGGTTTAGTAATTTCATAATAATCACGCCAGCTGGTAGACTTGATCGCGCCAGTATTTGCTTGAGCGGTGGAAATATTGCTACTCATATTGCTCACTCCTAAGCCTTTCTTCGTAAACTGTAAGTCAATGCGATTAACATTAACATTAAGCATGCAGCACCGATATTATGGGCAACAGCCACTGCAAGCGGTAAGGAAAACCAGATATTACTCACACCAAGCGCAACCTGCCCGCTTAGCACTATAATAAGCCCAAGCGCTGCGCTTTTAAAAAATTGGCTGTGGGCACGGCTAAATACCATGAGCGCTAACCATAATAAATACAAGGTGGTGATAATAGCGCCGATGCGATGCATCACATGCACCGTCACCCGTTCATCGTGATCAAGGTGACCAAATTCATAACTGTCTCTGTGCGGAGGGATCGGATCAAACGAATCCTCAAATGTTAATTGCTCAACCCAACCAGCCTGACATATAGGTAATTCAACACAGACTAACGCGGCATAATTTGATGAAGTCCAGCCGCCAAGCGCTATTTGAGCGGCTAAAATTACCACACCGATTAAGCCAAATTTACCATACTTTCTTACCGAGACATCGCCGCCGGGCACCCGGTATGGAGTCAAACGTAAATACAGTAAAAACAATAAACATAAGGTGGTGAAGCCACCGAGTAAATGCCCCAACACCACAATTGGCATTAACATTTTAGTCACTGTCCACATCCCCAATAACGCTTGAAATATCACCACAGATAAAATCAATAACGGAAGGAAAAACGGCGTTCCCTGATGGCGATTACCAACAGAAATAAACGCAATAGCTAAAATAAATAAACCTAGTGTGCCGGCAAAATAGCGGTGGATCATTTCATTCCACGCCTTTTCGGGTTCAACCGGGCGCTCTGGAAAAGCCTGTTCAGCTTTAGTAATTTGCTCATGGGATTCTGGCACATCAAGTAAACCATAACAGCCTGGCCAGTCCGGACAACCAAGCCCGGCGTGAGTTAACCGGGTATAAGCCCCTAAGCTCACCACTACCAACGCAAGCAAAATGCTAACCAGCACTAATTTTCTTAGATTTTGTATCTTTTTATCCTGCATAATTAGCCAATCCTCGAATATTTCAGCAACTTCTTCATATCTGCCAAAATCGCTTTGCTATATTGATTTAGCTGTTGTTCAGATTCAGGCACATCATATGACATCACTAAGTTCCCCATAGGATCAACAATAACTAACTGGCCACTGGCAAGGTGCGGCTTAGCTAAGTCTGTTAATGCCAGAGTTAACCATTTATGATGACGCAAGCTTTCGCTAGGTAAATGACTAGGCGCGACTTGATGCAGTGCAACCGGTGTAACACGAGGTAGTTCTTTGCCTAACAAGGTATAGGTGTTATTGATGGCTAATGAGAGTTGTTGACAAAATTGCTGACAGTTATCGGGTATACGATAGAGCAGCAACCATTGTTGATTAAATTTTTCATGCGCTAATCCCATCTCTTTCAAGGTGATTTGCTGTTCAGCTAAATGCCCTTGATTAGTGACACCATAATTGAACCAGTGCTGATCAAGTGCCAGCTTTGCCAGAATAACAGGAATAATAAATACCCCTAGCACTAGCAACAAATTTCTCCGAGATTTAGCTAACTGCGACGACATATACTTCCTTCATTTTTATTATTGTTATAGAACCACACACTGGCACTCAAAATTAAAACTAACCAGGCAGTTGCCAGTGAAAACCACTGAAAGGCATAAGCGCGATGCTTTTCAGGCGGCATCACTATCGGACGCCAATTTTTTTCATATCCGATAGTCTCATTTGTATCTAAGTAAATAACAAAGGGCAATAGTTTTTCAGCAATTAGTTGCGAAATTTTCACCAATTCAATTTGCTGTATTCTAAACGGCCAACGTACCGAAGAATAATCCTGTTCAGCCAAGATAACCCCTTGTTCAGGTATGCGAATATTCCCCCGAACCTGATGCAAACCAACTAACGGAGTAACCGAAGGCAATTGATTTCGATCAATAAAACCTTCAACCCAGCCTAAGTTCACTAATACAGCGCCCTGATCGGTATGCAATATTTGCAATACTCGGTAACCTAACCGTCCCTGATTAGTTTGATTATCAAGTAAGAAAACCTTGTCTGGTTCAAAATTCCCCGTTAGTCGTACCGGTAAGTCATTTAGCTGTTTTTCAGATTTACTCAACGCCAGTAACTGTTGTAGTTCAATCGCCTGTTGGGTTTGATATTGTGCGATACGCGCTAGTCGTTGTTCTTTTTCCAGCGCTCGGGAAGATTGCCATAAGCCAAGCTTGATTAATCCACAAAAGACGAGCAAAGTAATGGCAACAACAAACCAATTTAGTTGACGAAAGTAATCTTTAACATTAATGAACTGCATACTTTTCCGTAAATACTAATTAGTTTAACAAGAGAGGGTTTTGTGCTTATCAAGATAATTATCGTTGGCTTACTAATATTCATGATCTTTAACTTATTTAAAGCGCTGATATCAATGAATAGAAATGACTCCAATAAACCAAGCATGTCAAAATTTATTGGCCGCCGAGTGATGACTTCTGTCATCATAGTTATCTTATTGCTGCTCGGTATATTAACCGGCGTGATCACCCCTAATCCACGCCCATATTAAGCTTTTTTATAATAAAAAGTGCATATTAACTGACGTTATATGCACTTAATTATGAATATTATTGTGAGTTATTTACCGTTAAAGAATATAAACAAAGACAAATAGCATCACCCAAACCACATCAACAAAGTGCCAATACCAACTCGCGGCTTGAAAGGCAAAATGATTATCGGGGGTAAAATGTCCCTTAAAGACCCGGATCAACATCACAATTAGCATAATGGTACCTAAAGTAACATGCATGCCGTGAAAGCCGGTCAACATATAAAAGGTATTACCATAGATGCCACTGGTTAAGAACAACTTCATTTCTTCTGAATAACCGTGAGCATATTCCAGACCTTGGCAATATAAGAACACTATACCTAGCGCCACGGTTAAGCCAAGCCAGAATTTCAGCATGCCTCTTTTTTCCTGCTCTAACGAGACATGAGCAAAGTGAGCCGTAACTGACGAGGTTAATAATAAAATAGTATTGATTAACGGTAAGCCATACCACCCCATACCGGTTGTTTCACTGCCATCTGGGGTTTTAATTAATGGCCATTGCGCAGTAAATTCTGGCCACAAAACCTGATTGGTCATGGCATTATTACCATCACCGCCTAACCAAGGCACCGCAAAAGTTCTGGCATATAACAAAGCACCAAAAAAGGCAGCAAAAAACATCACTTCAGAAAAAATAAACCAACTCATTCCCTGACGAAACGAGTTATCCATCTGATGACTGTATTTGCCAGACATTGACTCGTTGATAACATTGTTAAACCAGCCAAACAGCATATAAATTACTAAGGCAATACCGGCAAGCAATACATAGCCGCCAAGCCCGGACTCCGCATTTTTCAGATCCGTGACATAGTTTGCCGCCCCTGTTGCTATTAAGAACAAGGCAACCGCCCCAACAATAGGCCAATGGCTTTGTGCGGGTACGTAATATGTTTCATATTTTTTTGTTGTCATAACTTTTCCCCTGTGTTTTAAGCACTACGCCTATGATTCAACCGAACCTGTGATGTCATACAAAGTATAAGACAAGGTGATAGTTGATACCTCTTGTGGCAGTTCAGTATCGACATAAAACTGTAACGCCATTTCAACATCTTCTTGTGATTTCAAAGGTTGGGAATTGAAACAAAAACACTCTATTTTTTGAAAATAAATCGCCGCCTGCCCTGGTGAAACTGACGGAACCGCCTGACCCACTATGTCATTAAGCGATTCATTCTTCGCATAAAACTTAACTAATTTCATTTCACCGGGATGCACTTTTACTTCGTTTACCATCGGCTCGAACTGCCAAGGAATGCCCTTAGCGGTTCGGCTGATAAATTGCACAGTAATGGTTCGGCTTTCGTCTATGCCATCAGCATTGACATTAGCTGCCGAATTCGATGTTTTACCGTTTAACCCGGTGATATCACAAAACACGTCATACAATGGTACTAAAGCAAAACCAAAGCCAAACATAGCAAACACCACTAACATCAGTTTTTTCACTGTTTTAGCGACTTTTTTGTTATTTTCAGGCTGCATTGGTTGTTGCTCAGTGCTCATTAGTAACGACCTATTAATCAATCTTAGGTGGTGTTTCAAAAGTGTGATACGGCGCAGGACTTGGTACTGTCCATTCTAACCCTTCAGCACCATCCCAAGGCTTAGCTTCCGCTTTTTCTCCGCCTTTAATACACTTAATAATTACAGCTAAGAAAATTAGCTGAGATAAGCCAAAGGCAAAGCCACCAATACTGACCCACTTATTAAAATCAGCAAACTGCAGTGCATAATCAGGAATACGACGTGGCATACCTGCTAAGCCTAAAAAGTGCATTGGGAAAAACAGCACATTCACTGAGATTAATGAACACCAAAAATGTGTTTTAGCTAACCCTGAGTGATACATATTGCCAGTCCACTTTGGTAACCAGTAGTAAGTACCGGCGAAGATAGAAAACAATGACCCGGTAACTAGTACATAATGGAAATGTGCAACGACAAAGTAGGTATCATGATACTGAAAATCAATCGGTGTCATTGCCAGCATCAAACCAGAAAAGCCACCGATGGTAAACAAAATCACAAAAGCGATGGAAAACAACATAGGCACTTCAAAAGTCAATGCACCACGCCACATGGTTGCCACCCAGTTAAACACTTTCACGCCAGTAGGTACTGCAATCAACATGGTACAATACATAAAGAACAGCTCACCAAATAACGGCATACCGGTTGTGAACATATGATGTGCCCAAACGATAAATGATAAAAACGCTATTGATGCGGTTGCATACACCATAGAGCTGTAACCAAATAGTTTCTTACGAGCGAAGGCTGGAATGATAGTCGATACGATACCGAATGCCGGCAAAATCATAATATAGACTTCAGGATGGCCGAAGAACCAGAATATATGCTGGAACAATACCGGATCACCACCACCTGCGGCATCAAAAAAGCTGGTGCCGAAATAGGTATCCGTTAATAGCATAGTCACTGCACCTGCCAGTACCGGCATAACGGCAATTAACAGATAAGCAGTAATAAAAAATGTCCAGACAAATAACGGCATTTTCATATAAGTCATGCCTGGCGCCCGCATATTCATTATAGTAACGATAACGTTGATCGCCCCCATAATGGAAGAAATACCCATAATATGCACGGCAAAGACGAAGAATGCGGTACTACCATTTGAATAAGTGGTCGATAGTGGTGCGTAGAAGGTCCAGCCAAAGTTAGGTGCCCCAGATTCCATAAAAAAAGATGCAATCAATATTGAAAAAGCAAATGGCAAGATCCAAAAGCTCCAGTTATTCATCCTTGGCAATGCCATATCGGGCGCCCCTATCATCATAGGGATCATCCAGTTAGCAAAGCCGGTAAACGCTGGCATAATGGCACCAAACACCATAATCAAGCCATGCGTTGTCGTTAACTGATTAAAAAAGTCTGGTTCCATTAACTGCAATCCAGGCTGAAATAGCTCGGCGCGAATGAGCATCGCTAACGCACCGCCAGTCAACAACATGATAAACGCAAACCATAAATACAAAGTACCTATGTCTTTATGATTAGTGGTATATAACCAACGTTTGATACCCGTCATTTTATGGTCATGATGTTCGTCGTGCCCATGCGAGTCGTGAATAGCTTCTGTAGTCATTATTCTGCCTCCCTACTTAGCACTTGCAGCATCAACGTCTGCGGGTTGTACAACATCACCAGTATTATTACCCCAAGCATTTCGCTCATAGGTAATTACCGCAGCAATGTCAGTTTTAGATAATTGAGCACCAAACGCAGCCATCGCTGGATTCTTCTTACTGCCGTTGACGACCATATCAATATGGACATTTATATCACCGGCCGCAATTGGGCTGCCTTTCAATGGTGGGAACGCTGGTGGTAAGCCTGCACCTGTCGGTTGATGACAAGCAACACACATAGTGTTATAAACTTTTTCACCTTTTGTCATCATTTCATCAAGCGTATATTGCTTAGATAAATCTTCGCTGACCGCAGTTGCCGCTTCAGATACAGCTTCAGTAACTTGTTCAACCACTTTCTCAACTGCCTCTTTAACTGGTGCTGCTGTCGGGCTACCACCGGCTACAGCCTGAACATCTGCTGCTTGTACTGCATCTCCAGTATTGTTACCCCAAGCATTACGCTCATAAGTAACGACTGCTGCAATTTCTTTTAAGCTTAATTGTTTACCATAAGCCTGCATACCGGTACCGGCACGGCCATTAAAGACAACGTTAATGTGATCTGCGACACTGCCCGATGTAGCCAAAGGACTGCCTTTAAGTGCAGGGAAAGCTGGTGGTAAACCTAATCCAGTTGGTTGGTGACATGCCGCGCAATAGGCATTATAAGTAGTTTCACCTAATTGCATTAACTCATCCATTGACATTGACGCATTCAGTGATGCCGCCTCAGCTGCTTTCGCATCAGCGATTAATTGTTTTTGCTCATTGAGCCAGTTATCAAAATCAGCTTCTGATTTGACTTCTACCACAATAGGCATAAAACCATGATCTTTACCGCAAAGCTCCGCACACTGGCCGCGATAAATACCCGGTTTATCCACTTTGGTCCAAGCTTCATTAATAAAGCCCGGGTTCGCATCTTGTTTAACCGCAAACGCTGGCACCCACCAAGAGTGGATAACATCATCTGAGGTCATTAAGAAACGTACTTTTTTATTCGCCGGGATCACTAAGTGCTTATCCACTTCTAATAAATAGTGTTCGCCTTTATCTTGCCCAGTTCCCTGCTGGTTTTGAAATTGTTCTCGAGGGGTAGATAAAACTGAGTAGAATTCTATGCCTTGATCAAAATACTTATAATGCCATTTCCATTGAGAGCCTGTGATCTGAATAGTCAGGTCAGAATCATCATTATTTTCCATCGCAATCAGTGTTTTAGTGGCAGGAGCTGCCATCGCGATTAAAATAAGAATGGGCACAACCGTCCAGATTATCTCGACTTTTGTACTTTCATGAAAAGACGCCGCTTTTGCTCCTTTAGATTTGCGATGAAAAATCATCGACCAAATCATAGCGCCAAATACTACAACACCAATGGCGGTACATATATACAGCACGAACATGTGTAATCCATACACTTCGTTACTGATTTCCGTGACACCTTTGGTAAGATTCAACTGCGTTTCCGCCCAAGCTATATTAGGAAGAATCATCCCTAACAGTAGCCAACCTAGGTTACGTCTACTCACTCGACATCTCCTCTACCCTTCTAAGTTCCAAAACTGAAGTTACATAGTAATGCTTAGCTCTTATGTCTTAGTTTTTGGTGTATGTTTTATTGTTATTTTCCTGACGAATTTTTGTACAGTGAAAAGTTCGCCTTATTATTATATTTGTTCATTTTCTATCCTAGAATTACCTAATTCTTGATCTAGGTCAATTTATAATTTTTTACAATTTTAAGAAAAAAGCTAACAATAACAATAGAGTTACAACTCTAAACAATTAGATCGCACGTCTGATAGGGGATAGAGAGAATGTTTACTTTTTGTGCAATTACTCTAAAAAATCTTAGATATTAAGAAACCGCAAGGATATTTTTTGAACAAAAAACAATCTAATAGCAATAATATTACGAGGAAATGATAATTATTCTTAGAAATATATCGTTAATAGCTTAATTTTTAAACAGAAGTGTGATTTGTAGACTTTCTCTCATGGAGAAAGAAAGTCTGCTGGGATAATTATGAAATCATATTACATCCAGTCGGCATTACGAATAACGCCTACGGCGAGGCCTTCAACATTAAAGTGCTGAGTAGTGAGATCAACTTTAATCGGAGCAAAGGCTTCATTTTCAGCATGTAGATAAACAACATTGCCTTCGCGTTTAAAACGTTTAACAGTGACATCATCTTCAACCCGGGCAACAATGACCTGACCATTTTGGACATCGGTAGTTTGATGCACTGCCAAGAGATCACCGTCCAAAATACCGATATCCTTCATACTTTCACCATTAACGCGCAATAAATAATCCGCCGAAGGATGAAATAAATTGCCGTCTAACTGATACCTGTCTTCAACATGTTCCTGTGCCAAAATAGGTTCACCTGCTGCAACCCGGCCAATTAACGGCAAACCGGCTTCTTCAATCAATTCTTCGGCCAGACGGATACCTCGCGACGTACCAGGTAACATTTCAATATAACCTTTTTTCGCCAGCGCTTTTAAATGCTCTTCCGCCGCATTGGCCGATTTAAAGCCAAAAAAATCAGCAATTTCAGCACGCGTTGGCGGCATCCCAGTAGCGGAAATTTTTTCTTTTATTAATTCAAAAATTTGCTCTTGGCGAGGAGTGAGAGGACGTAATTCAGACATTTGGCACTTCCTGTAAGTTTGCACAGTATCACTGTTATTGTATACAGGCTGTAAATAATCGCAAGTCCTAAAATTTTATAAAACTTTTCCTTGTCAACTAACTGCGAAATACAATACAATCCTCGCGCCTTAGAAAGGCACCATATTTCTTCTGTGGTGGCTATAGCTCAGTTGGTAGAGCCCCGGATTGTGATTCCGGTTGTCGTGGGTTCAAGTCCCATTAGCCACCCCATTCTTTTACTCTCTCAAATTTTTCTTACATGTGCTTGCAGATCAAAAATTATGCATTTTTGATCTTTAAACCTTTCATTTAAAATTACTTTTGGCATGCTTTGCCATTGCACCATTACGTTTATATCTGAAACTAATCTTTAAGTTATACGGTCTTAGTTAATGTAAGTTGGTAACTATATGGGCTTTATCATGAGCATGTTGCATTCACATGAAATAGTGAAAGGAAAAGTGGTCAAAGGAACGGGCAGTATTTTGGCAAATCTTGATGCTAAAGCAAGGAAGGCTTATGCCAAATGCGCTAATAAGGCGATGAACAAAAAACTAGCGCAAGAAAAAGACTTAGCTTCCAAAGAGCAGTTAAAAGAAATTCATCAACAGCAAGATCATAAAAAGCGCGAAATTTGCGCAAAGCATCGCCACCATTCACTTACTTATTGGCTAATAAAAGCAAGCTTTGCCGAGATATGGCACTATCTATTCTCACATGATGATAAACGGTAAACAGACACTAACTGTTGTGTTCATCCAGAAGCCACGATAAAAATTTTCCAGTTATTACTCTGCTAATTAACAGCTTTTTCCACTCTCAATATAATAGGGAATGGTAATAGTGTCAGTGGCTCGGCTAATAAAAAGCTCTGCGGCTTTATTGCCTTTGACTTCACTGTGTTGGTGTATAGTAGTTAACGGTGGGGTTGAGCGAGTTGCTTCTTCAATGCCATCGAAACCAACCACTCTAATATCTTGAGGTATTTTCAGCCCCATAGCATTAATTTCTTTTAACGCCGCTAATGCAATTGTATCACTCATACACAAGAGCACGTTTGGTCTAGGGCTGGAAGATAATGCTTCTTTTGCCGCAATTAACGCGTAATGATGATTACTTTCTGGAATATTCCATAGCCTGTCTTCCCTAAAATTAACCCCTAACTCCGCTATCGCCCGCCGATAGCCTTGTAGACGTTGATGAGAAATAGAGGCGTGTAAATCCAGCTCAGGTAAATCATATACTCTGCTGGTAAGCTGAGAATCAATGATCCTAAGCCCTAATATCGCTACATCGTCATCTTTAGTTTTTATTGCAAGTTTTGCTATTTCATAAGCCGCTTGTTGATTGTCAATACCAACCGAGGCTTTACGGTCAATATCAAAATCTGCGGTCACTACTTTTTTATCAGTAAGTTTAAGCTGTTCAATTAAAGCAGAGTTACGTGGGCTACCATAACAAATAAAGCCATCAACAAAATCAGCAACACTGTCGATACTGTCCGAAACACCAGAAAATAACAGTAAGTTGACCTTATTTTTTTCTAGTACTGAAGAAACCCCTTTAACAAAACTACTAGCGACCGGGTCTGTGATCATATATTCAACGCTATCAGGCAATACTAGGGCAGCAATATTAAATTGCCCTTTTCTCAATGATTGTGCTGCCTTATTTGGCCCTGAATAACCAAGTTTTCGGCATGATGCAAGAATTTCTTCTCTGCGCTTTTTAGAAAGCTGATCCGGACGATTAAATGCATTAGATACAGTGGCGTTTGATACCCCTAATTCTTTAGCAATACTTTTAAGCGTCCATATTTTCTTAGCTGTCATGGTTACCTTGGGTTAATAGTAGCGTTAATTTTGTTGGCATTATTTCATAAAAAGTGCAAAACGTCCCTACTATCAAAACGCTAGGCTAACAGCTCTTGCAGATCAATAAGGGTAGATTCACCACGTTCGGTTAATTCAATAACACTGTACTTGTCTAGTAAGTTAATCGTTAACCTTGCCTGGCTCTCTTCATTCTCCCACGCCAACGTGATTTCTGCACCTTGCCCTAAGACACTAAAGACACCATCAAAAGCACTGCAGCTATTTCTAAGTTTGATTAACGCCATCATGGCTTTTACAAATGGCTTCTCAATTGCCTGCGCTAACTGCGCGTCATTTAAATAAGGACGATTGATGTCTCTACCAATATTGGTTTGCTCTAGCAAGGTCATGTCATTAGTTTCAGCGAGCAGACCACCATAGTAAACCTGTGGAATGCCTGGCGAGAAAAACTGAATCGCACGGGCTAGTAAATAACCATAATCGCTTTGACCAAGCGCATCATAATAGGTGCAGTTCACTTGGTATAAATCGACATTGCTTGCCGCCGTGCCAGTGGCCATTTTACTCTCTCCACCACTATTAATGTGAATCGTCTCCACCAACTGATCTATTTGCTGCTCAGTCAATAATCCTGGCTTACCGTCCATTGGACCAATATCAATGATACCTATGCCATCATGAGTATCTAATACAGTAATACAATTTTTCGGTGAAATAGTTAACCATTGAATCAGTGCATTAAAGTTGCTACTAAAAATACTGTGTAGAATTAACGGCGGCAGCGCAAAATCATAAACCTGATCAACCCGTTTAGCGATCTCAATTTGAGTTTGATAATACGAATGGATTTCGACTAAAGTTTCCATGCCTAATTTATTCGCAGATTTGGTTAGCTCATCAATAAAGTCAAAGGTTTCATCGATCATAAAACAACTGGTTCCAGCCTTCTTAATAGCATAACCAGCCGCATCTAAACGGATCATCTTGATATTGTTTTGAGCAAAGATGGTTAAGATGCGAGACAAATACTCACGCCCGACGATAGAGTTAACATCTATATCTATCTGATTACTGGTAAACGTCGTCCAGAACTCCGCACTTTCATTATCAGGTAGGTCAAAAGCGGTAAAACAACTACCAGGTCGAGGACGATAAATTTGTTGCTGTTGCTGCTCAGTTAAACCACTAGGAAAAACTTTACCTTTTGTTAAGAAAAGCTCCCAAAACGGTGACTTTTTGCCATTTTTTAGTACGTCTTTAAACTCAAGTGACTGCGCCGACATATGATTAACGATAAGATCAGCCATTAACTCATGCGCTTCTCCCAATAGCTTAACATCTTGCCACTGCCCTAAACGGCTATCGACTTGTGTATGATCTATCGGGTCAAAACCAGCATCGCTGCCATCAATAGGAAAATAAAATGGCAACAAGTGCACGCCAGAAAATAAATCTGAAAACTGATTATGCAATAGTGTATTCAGCGCCGAAATATCTGAACCTGTTAACCTATCAACATAAGTAATGAGCTGAACATTGTTTTTCATAAAACTACCATAAATTTTAAATTGCATCTTAATCGATTAAGATATATCTTTATATACAAGACAAATTTAATCAAGCAATAATTTTGTTTTCTTTAGTAAGGGTCAGTACGAACAAACAAGCTAAAGTTAAATAAGTGAGCAACCCTCATCGCATGAACAGCGATGACAATATTTGCGACAAGGGGAAATATGATGAATCAGACGAGTCACTTAACATTAACTCAATCGCCCATCGAAGACGCAGCGGTGGCTCGAATCAAGCTATTAACCTATATGATGTTTTTTGTTTTTGCCATGACATCAGATTCAGTAGGTGTGATCATTCCACAACTTATCGAAACCTATCAGTTAAATTTAACGCAAGTGAGTGCTTTTCATTATGTTCCGATGATTTTTATCGCACTTAGTGGATTATTTCTCGGTTACTTAGCTGATAAATGGGGCCGCAAGCTCACTATCATCATTGGTTTGATGGTATTTTCCATTGCCTGCTTTTTGTTTGCTGCAGGGAGCTCATTTCTATACTTTCTGGTACTACTGGCATTAATAGGTTTAGCTGTCGGCTTGTTTAAAACCGGCGCGTTAGCACTCATTGGCGACATTTCAGCTAACACTAAAGACCATACGGCAACCATGAATAAAGTTGAGGGGTTTTTTGGTGTCGGTGCCATCGTCGGCCCTGCCGTGGTCAGTTACTTATTAACTTCCGGCGTATCGTGGAAATATTTATATATTAGCGCCGGCGTGTTATGTGTAGTGCTTTGTGTAATTGCCAGCAAAACTCACTACCCATCAACAAAACATAAACTGACAGAACAGATAAGTTTACGTAACTCGCTAAAAATGATGAAAGACCCCTATGCCATTGGCTTTTCATTAGCCGTTGCGCTCTATGTTGCCACAGAAGTTGCCATTTATGTCTGGATGCCTACGTTACTGGCAGATTACCAAGGCTCAATGGTATGGCTAGCAACTTATGCGCTAACTATTTTCTTTGTGCTTCGAGCAGGCGGACGCTTTCTTGGCGTTTGGCTGTTAAAACATATTAGCTGGCAAAAAGTGCTATTTTGGTTTTCATCCGCTGTTTTTCTATGTTATCTGGGAACAGCAATTATCGGTGTCAATGCCGCCGTAGTGTTATTACCACTTTCCGGGCTGTTTATGTCAATGATCTACCCAACATTAAATTCTAAAGGGATCAGTCATTTTGATAAGTCAAAGCATGGCGCGGTCGCAGGGATCATTCTATTCTTTACTGCGGCCTCGGCTGCCATTTCCCCTTTGCTAATGGGGATGATAAGTGATTTTTTTGGTCACGTTGCTTATGGGTTTTATCTGGCTACCTTTTTTGCTGCACTACTCAGCCTAGGGGCGATTTACAATCTAATAGCAGATCCAACCTAAGATAAATTATATTATTTATCAAAAACTTAAAACAATTATCCTGATGATATAAAAAAAACACTTGCAAAAAGTAGAAAATTCATCAAATAATTATCTTAATCGATTAAGATAATTATAAAGATAACCATAGCGATTACGATTTATTTAACAAAACAACATACAATAGAACAAACTGGGGGAAGAAAATGAAACAGGTCTCTACTTATAAAAAATTTATCTTGAGTACGTTAGCTATCGCTATCAGTGCCAATTTAAATGCAGCGGAAGCTGATGCCACTGAAAGTAAAGAAAAAAACCAAGGCATAGATTTTGAGCGTATTGTGGTAACGGGTGTAGTTAAAGGTGCCACAGTGATGGCATCCAGTGTATCAGTTAGCAGCTTTACCGCTGAACAATTAGAAACCACCACCCCAAGAACAACAGCCGAGGCGTTCCGTGCCATTCCTGGGGTACGTTCTGAATCTTCCGGTGGTGAAGGTAATGCTAATATTGCGGTACGTGGTTTACCGGTTGCTGCTGGTGGCGCTAAGTTTTTACAATTGCAGGAAGATGGTCTTCCTATTATGCAATTTGGCGATATTGCCTTTGGTAACGCCGATATTTTCCTTCGTCTAGATAACACCATGCAAAGCGTTGAATCTATTCGCGGTGGTTCAGCGTCAACTCTTGCCAGTAATGCACCTGGCGGTATTATCAATATCATTAGTAAAACCGGCATGGAAGAATCTGGCAGCATAGCCACCACCTTTGGTCTGGATTATGATAGCTTACGCACCGATTTTGAATACGGTGGTGAACTGAATGACTCTATGTATTTCCATGTTGGTGGTTTTGTTCGTCAAGGTGATGGCGCAAGAGATGCCGGTTATACCGCCAACGAGGGTGGTCAGCTTAAAGCGAACCTGACTAAAGAATTTAATAACGGCTATTTACGTTTTTACTTCAAACATTTAGATGACAAAAGCATCGGTTATTTACCTATGCCAATGAAATCAGACGGTAGTTCATTACCCGGATTTGACTCAAATTCTGATACTCCCCATTCAGCTTACTTCTTATCAACGATATCCTTAGGTGCCGACGGCCAATTACGCCGTGGCGATATGCGAGATGGCATGAACCCGCAAGTTGATGCGTTTGGTGTTGAAGCATCATTTGATTTAGCTAATGACTGGACCATTGAAAACCGATTCAGAAAATCTTCAGTGAAAGGCAGTTTTCTCTCTCCTTTTCCCGCTGAAGTCGGCAATGCTGCAACCATTGCCAATAGTATAGCAGGCGATAATGCCACCCTAACCTATGCCAATGGCCCTGCTGCTGGTGAGAGTTTTTCCGGTGACACCATCATGCGTATTCATACCTTTGATGTTGAAATGAATGATTTTGGCTCCATCGTTAATGACCTAAAATTGACTAAAACCATAGAAGATACCAGCATCACCTTTGGTTATTACAAAGCACTACAAAACGTCAGTATGTCATGGCTATGGAATTCCTACTTAATGGAAATGAAAGGTGATAATGCAGCGCTACTTAATGTCAACTCAGCTGACGGCACCAGTTACTCAGATAACGGCTTATATGCTTATGGAGTACCAGCCTGGGGTAACTGTTGTCAGCGTAATTATGACATCGAATATGATATTGAAGCGCCATATATCGCTATTTCTTCTCAGCTTGATGATCTACTGTTAGATTTCAGTGTCCGCCATGATAGCGGCACGGCAACCGGTTACTATGCGGGTGCCGTTCAATCTGAAGTAGATATCAATCGCGATGGCGTCATTTCACAACCAGAAAAAAGCGTCTCTTCAATCGACAATGCCAATGCCTCACCAGTGAACTATGACTGGAGTTACAACTCATACTCATTTGGCGCTAACTATATGCTGCAAGACAATCTGGCGCTATTTGCCAGAGTCAGCCATGGTGGCCGAGCAAACGCTGATCGCCTCGCATTTGGCAAGATTAACGCTGACGGCTCAGTTGCCGCACAAGATGCTATTGATGAAGTCGACCAATATGAATTAGGTGTTAAATATCGCCAGCAGAACCTGTCACTATTTGCTACGGCCTTTAGCGCTGAAACAGAAGAGCAAAACTTTGAAGCGACCAGCCAAAAGTTTTTCGACCGCGTTTATCAAGCAGATGGTATTGAGTTAGAAGCTAGCTACTATCTTGGCAACTTTGATATTCGAGGTAACTTAACTTGGACTGACGCAGAAATAACAAAAGATGCGATTAATCCAGATGTCGTAGGCAACACACCACGCCGACAAGCAGATTTTGTTTACTCATTAATGACGCGCTACAACTTTGAACAAGGGTCAGTGGGTTTAAGCTTAATCGGTACCACAGACGCTTATGCACAAGACAATAATGATCTGGAATTCGATGGTTACACTCAAGTGAACGCCTTTGCTTCCTATATGTTGTCAGATAATTTAAGCCTTGCTGTTAATATCAATAACTTGTTCGACACTACCGGTATTACTGAAGCGGAAGAAGGTTCGATTCCGGACAACAACATTATTCGCGCCAGAACCATTAATGGCAGAACCAGTAGCTTAACCCTTAGGTATGATTTCTAAGCTCTAGGCGATTACTACGTAAAAGCCCATTAACGTGGGCTTTTTTTATGTTCAGGATAAGCAGTATGCTGCGGTGCTAGGGACGGCAAGACGCGGCAACGGAGAAAGATTTATGTTTTCATTACTCAGTTTTGGTGAAGCCTTAGTAGATTTTCTGCCAGACAACATTGAAGCAACAAGCTATACCCCTTTAGCAGGAGGCGCGCCAGCCAATGTGGCTGTAGCCTTTGCTAAACTCGGCGGTAATAGCTACTTTGCGGGCGGTATTAGCACCGATAATTTTGGCACTATGCTGATGCAGCAGCTGACTGAATATGGCGTCAACACTTCGTTTGTGAGTCAGATTAGTGATGCCATTAGCGCTATTGTGTTGGTCGGTTTAGATCAAACAGGCGAGCGTTCATTTAACTTTTATCGCCACCACACTGCAGACACTCAATATACATCAGCAGATATTGCTAACATCAACTGGCGCGATATTGGCGTATTTCATTTTTGCTCAAATACGCTGACCGATGAAACTATGTATCAAAATACCCTTTGCGCAATAAAAGCCGCTAAGAGCCAAAATGCCTTAATCAGTTTTGATGTTAATTTACGCCAGCAACTATGGGACGATCTGACCCTGCTACCAGCCAGAGTCAGCGCCTGTATCGAAAAAAGTGACATCATCAAATTAAGCAAGGACGAAGCGCAATATTTAGCACAATTGCAACAACTAAATATTGAGCAATACACCAGTCAGTTGCTTGCTCAAGGCGTAAAGCTGGTTGTTATTACTGATGGCGCTAATGCCGTTCAGTTCATTAGCCCGAGTTTTGCCGGCCAGCAAAAGGTTCCTGAAATTAAGGCGCTAGATACCACCGCCGCAGGTGACAGCTTTATTGCCAGCTTACTCTTTTATCTCACCCAATATGCCGGCAGTAACGCCATTCGTGTGATCCAGACAATTGAAAAGCAAGCACTGGTCACTGCAGCAGTAAAATTTGCCAGCCAATGTGGCGCGCTGACTTGTCAGCGAAAAGGAGCGTTTACCGCCCTTCCCTTGATCACTGAATTATAAATAACACGCACTCCCTAACTAAGGTTTGATATGCAACCGAGAGAAACATTAGCCAGCTGGCAACAACTGCTCACTCACGCACAGCAAATGAAACACCAGCATATGAACGCGCTATTTGCTAAAGACAGTGAACGCTTTGACAAATTTTCCATAAAGTTACCCTCTATACTGTTGGACTATTCCAAAAACCTGATCACAGAAAAAAGCATTTCGCTGCTGATACAATTGGCGCAAGAATGTCAGGTCGAACAATGGCGAGAACGAATGTTCAAAGGTGAGCGTATCAATAGCACGGAGAATCGCGCGGTATTACATACAGCACTTAGAGACAAAACTCAGTCTGCCATTTTTGTTAATGGTAAAAATATTTCACAAGATATAAAACAGACACTAGATAGAATAAAAAGTATCAGTGAAGATATTCGTCGAGGTTTATGGCTAGGTTTTTCTGGCAAACGTATTACAGACGTCGTTAATATTGGTGTCGGAGGCTCAAATCTTGGCCCGCAAATGGTCACCGAAGCATTGAAGCGATTTAGTGATGATAGCGTAAATCTGCACTATGTTTCTAATGTCGATGGCACGCAAATCGCTGAAGTATTACGCCCGTTAAACCCGGAAAATGTGCTGTTTATAATCTCCAGTAAAACATTCACCACCACGGAAACCATACTCAATGCGAAAACTGCGATGAAGTGGTTAACCGCAGCATCATTCGATCAAACTGCCATTGCCAAACATTTTATCGCCGTTTCAGCCAATAAAGAAAATGCCCTCAAATTTGGCATTGCAGCAGAGAATATTTTCGAAATCTGGGACTGGGTCGGCGGTCGATTTTCCCTTTGGTCTGCCATCGGCTTACCAATTGCAATTCAGTTAGGTTTTGAGCACTTTGAAGAACTACTTGCAGGGGCTTATGAAATCGACTGTCATTTTCGCCAAACACCATTAACTCAAAATGTCCCGGTTATTTTAGCCCTGCTAAGCATTTGGAATTGCACTTTTCTAGAAGCTCAGTCGCAAGCCATTTTACCTTATGATCAGTCGTTACATATGCTATCGGCATACCTACAGCAAGCAGAAATGGAAAGTAACGGAAAATCTGTCAACTGGTCTGGTGAAACCATTAACTATCCAACCGTGCCCTCCATTTGGGGAGCGTTAGGGATCAACGGGCAACATGCGTTTTATCAATACTTGCATCAAAGTAATAATATCGTTCCGGCAGATTTTATTGGCTCGGTAGCCAGTGTGACACCCGTGCAAGGGCATCATGAAACCTTAATGGCCAACTTTTTCGCCCAAACCCAAGCACTAATGCAAGGAGTTGATGAACAGCAAGTGCGGGCAGATTTGAAAGCGAAAGGACGCTGTTCAAAATACATAGATAAAGTCGCCCCCCATAAAGTGCATCAAGGTAATCGCCCAACCAACACCTTGCTTATGAATCAAATTAGCCCTTATTCCTTAGGCAGTTTAATTGCAATTTACGAACACAAAATATTTGTCCAAGGGATCATTTTGCAAATTTGTTCGTTTGATCAATGGGGAGTAGAACTTGGTAAAGGGCTGGCAAATAAAATCGAACATCAATTACGTAATCAGCAAGTGGATGAAAATAATGATAGTTCGACTTATCAATTAATTAAGCATTATCACCAAGTAAAATCAAAAACTTAAATGATTTCTTATTGGCAATGCACTTCACCATGAATCACCTTAGTGGTGAACCGAGAGATTTCAATATTTGGCTGCCAGTAATCTATACTCCAGCCAGCCTTTTGTTTCAGAGCATTAATGAAATCTCTTGGATTTGATAATTTCTGCCACACAGAAGGCAAAAATACAGCTTTATGCTCACCTTGTTCGAGGATCAAACCATCACGCTGTGGCACTAACTCGTTGCTCAGCTGTTGTTCCCCCTGATTTGCCATGTTTTCTGGAGCAGATAACACAGCAATATCAAAGCTTAGTTGATTGACTTCTTCAGCGCGTAGGGGGGGAAAACGACTATCATTAAAGGCGCTGCTATAAGCATTATGACAGACATCATGCCACAATGGTCTGCTGGCCTCTAATGAGCCAATACAACCTCGTAATTGCTCATTTAAATACAAGGTAACAAAGCTTGCTGCTGGCTGCTGCAAGCTTTGATTAACCGGCGCGGCTGGCAAAATAAAGTGCTGATCAACCACTGCATTTTGCAATACTTTCACCACTAACTCCTTTAGAGTCTCAACTGCCGCTGGCTCTAACTCAATAGAGCACGAAACTGGCATAGCCAACCACCTCTTGTTCATTGTCAACTTCAGTGCCCTGATGTGCAGCTAACACATCGCCGGAATTTGCATAGATTACCGGATCAATCTGCCAGTTTTCCCGCTCAGCATAAGTTAATAAACCATTAATCGCATGACAGCCACAAGCTTGTTCGGCAATTAATGGCGTCTGATATTGCTCAATCTGCTGACAAGTTTGTTGATCAATAATTTTTGCTTCTGCATACGGATGGTAATGACTCAAATCACTACTCACTACGACCAAAGTATTTTGCTCTCGCCTTAAGTAGGCTATCAATTGCATCACCTGCTGTGGAGAGCATTGCCCCACTACTAGAGGTACCAAGGTAAAATCATCAAGGCAATACTGTAAAAATGGTAACTGCACTTCCAGCGAATGTTCCCAATGGTGAGCGCTGTCTGAGCTAGTCGCTAACCCCAACGCCAATAATTGTTCTATCGCCGCTTTATCAATAGTAATTTCACCTAAGGGGGTAATAAATAAATCATCTTCTGGCACGGCGCATGTATGTAAGGCAATGTGATGACTAGGCCCCAATAGCGCTATGCGCCGAAATTCACATTCATGATTCTCCAGTAACTGATACGCTTTGGCTGCAATAGCTCCGGAATAGAAATATCCGGCATGCGGGACTATTAGTGCCTTAGGGATAAAATTAACTGGTGAATGCTCAGCAAAGAAACTGGCTAACTGATGCCTTAATTCAACGGCCGATAGCGGATAAAACTTCCCAGCCACCGCAGGCTGACGATATTTCATCTTTTATTCCCAACTAATGACTATACTTCCAGTGTAGGCGATTTCGGGAAAAACTCCTTATGACACGCACAACACCGGACATTTTTCCAACTCAATATTGGCACAAGATCGACGATGGCAGAGTGTGCTGTGACGTTTGCCCACGCAAATGTACCCTCAGGGCCGACAAACGCGGCGCCTGTTTTGTTCGTATGCATAAGGACGGTGAAATAGTACTGACCAGCTATGGTCGTTCCTCTGGTTTTTGCATTGATCCTATTGAAAAAAAACCGCTCAACCACTTCTATCCTGGCTCTAGCGTATTAAGTTTTGGCACTGCCGGATGCAACTTAAGCTGCCAGTTTTGTCAAAACTGGGACATGAGTAAATCACGCGAAATAGACACCCTTTGTGATACCGCCATGCCAGAACAATTAGCAAAAGCAGCGGCCCGATATGGCTGCCAGAGTCTGGCGTTTACCTATAACGACCCGGTAGTTTTTCTGGAATATGCAATCGATACCGCACAAGCCGGCCATGAACTCGGCATTTTTAGTGTCGCAGTCAGTGCCGGTTATGTTTGTGAACAGCCAAGAGAGTTATTTTACCACCACATGGATGCTGCCAATATCGATTTAAAAGGCTTTAGCGAGCGTTTTTATCATAAAATATGTCATGGCCAGTTAGCACCGGTATTGGAAACTCTTGTTTATATCAAGCATCACACTCAGGTCTGGCTGGAAATCACTACACTGTTGATCCCAGACGAAAACGACAGCGATCAGGAACTACACAGCATGTGCCAATGGCTGGCTGAAAACCTAGGACCGGATGTACCATTACACTTCACTGCCTTTCATCCGGACTTTAAAATGCTGAATAAAGCAAAAACCCCGCTCGCTACCTTATTAAGAGCAAGAGAAATTGCCCTAAGCTATGGTTTACATTATGTCTACTGCGGCAATGTTCACCACAGCGATAGTGACAGCACTTACTGCCCAAACTGTCACCACAAAGTCATTGAGCGAGACTGGTATCAGTTAGGCGATTATCACTTAAATGCTCACGGCCATTGCCAACACTGTGGTTATCCCCTTGCCGGAGTATTTGCACCAACACCGGGAGATTTTGGTGCCAGACGCATTGCCGTTCGTTTGGCAGACAATTAACACCGATTACTTGTTCAGGCCTTCATATGCGCCAGTAAAACGGCAGCAGAAGCTTATATCCGTGTCGCTAATATCGAGTTAGCACCAACCTTCTGGTCACCACTATATGGTCAAGTGACAGATCAATTTAGCTTGGCGTGGGTGGTGATGATAGAAGGGGCAGAGCAACCGTAATTTCGGCTCACTTAATTTTTACGGATCCTGAATTCACCCTAAATGAATTCAGGACACTTTCCCAAATCGGTTTCCACAGTCAATCAATGTCGCTCTAAGGTCAATGTTTTACCTGAACACTTTCGCTATCTTTGATCTTTATCAAAGGTAAGTAAGCCATTTTTTGCTTGCTCAAGTCACATTAAAGGTTAGGTGTTATGGGATTTATTCTCGCGGCGATTCCATTTTTTCTGCTCGCTATAGCTATTGAACTATGGTTCGATAAACGCCGCGCCACTGGTTATTACCAGTTCAATGATGCAATAAACTCACTGCAGCTCGGCACCTTAAGTAGAATCATAGGCCTATTAAAAGCAGCGATTCCTTTTTCCCTCTATACCCTGATTTATCAAAACTATGCACTATGGCAATTACCTGAATCATCGCTATTAGTCTGGCTATTTGCCTTTATCGCCTATGACCTGGGATATTATTGGGTGCATAGATTAAGCCATCGCATAAATGTGATGTGGGCCTCTCACGTCGTGCATCATTCCAGTGAAGAATACAATTTAACTACTGCACTGAGGCAAACTAGTACGCCCGCACTGTTTGCCTGGGCGATATTATTACCACTGGCATTTTTCGGTATCAGCCCTATGCTGCTTATTAGCTGTGGCGCGCTAAATTTGATTTACCAATTCTGGGTCCATACCCGTCATATCGACAAAATGCCAGCCTGGTTTGAAGCCATTATGGTGACGCCGAGCCACCACAGAGTGCATCATGCATTAAATCGCGATTATATCGACAAAAACTACGCTGGGGTATTTATCCTCTGGGACAAGCTGTTTGGTTCGTTCCAGGCAGAAAAAGACAATATCAATATTGTTTATGGTGTTAGTCATCAGTTAAAAAGCTGGAATCCAATTTGGGCAAATTTTAAAGTCTATCGCGATCTGCTCACTGATACCTTAAATACCCAAAATTGGCGCGATAAATTTCAACTTTGGTTCAGACCACCAGGATGGCGACCACAAGATGTCACCGATACACATCCTCGCCCTTGGGTGACTACCAAATCATTAATCAAATATGACAACCAGCTTAGTTACATGAGCAAAGCTTATATCTTGTTTCAGTTCGTTATCACTATCGCGTTATCATTTTTTTTATTACTCAGTGCTAGTAACTTTAGCCTGCTAACTAACGTACTACTGTGCGGTATTGCAATGTTCTGTCTCTTTGCCACCAGCACATTACAAGAACAAAAACCAGCGAGTTTTTTATTTGAAACGCTACGCATTATTTTAGTTTCGTCAACGGTAGCCTATTTTTCGCCTGCAGAGATACAAGGCACTGTAGGCGTGGTCACGCTTTGCTACTGTTTAATAAGTCTGATGGGTTTACTTATCTTAAAACGCAAGCAGCAACGACAAACACTTTCATTAGCACCAACTCAGTCGCTCGCAAACGAAGCCGAAAACTAAAACAATAAATATCACCATAACAACAATAATATTTTATCCAACAGGGAATCTTTATGGACAAGCACCAATTTCTATCAGCTAGGCTGCGCCCGAGCCTGCTGACTATTACAATATTAAGCGCATTACAGGTTCAGGCCGATGAACTCGCTGACAACGTAAAAAAATCCGACATTGAAGTGATCCAAGTTAGTGCCCAACACAGAGTTGAAAATATCCAAGACGTCCCCATTGCCATTAGCGCATTTTCAGATGATAGCTTGGAAAAACTAAACGCCGAAAATATCAATGATCTTGGGCTGTTTACCCCGGGACTAGAAACCAATAATGCCACAGCCACTCAAACTACTTTTAATATTCGCGGTATTACTACCAATGATTTTGGTATTGGTTTAGATCCGGCAGTCGCCGTTTATATTGATGGCGTTTATGTTGGACGACGTGGTACCTCTAACCTTAATTTTAACGATATTGCCCGAGTGGAAGTATTAAAAGGCCCGCAAGGTACCTTATTTGGCCGTAATTCCGCCGCAGGTGCCATCAATATCATTACCAAGTTACCGGAAGAAGAAAATACCGGTTCATTACAATTAACGGCTGGCAACTATGGAAAATTAAAAGCCGCCACCACCTATAACCTAGCATTATCAGACGACTTATTCTGGCGAGTCAGCGGGGTTAAAAATCACCGCGATGGCTATGTCGATGTTATTCATCAGCAGGAGGACATTGGCGATAACAATGACTGGTCGCTAACCAGCAGTTTGCTATGGCAGGCCAGTCCTAACTTAACCGCCAACTTGCGCTTTGATGTATCGAATATCGATCAGGACTCAAGACCTGCAGCGACATTAAACCCGGCATTTGGCCCTGGCGATCCATTTGGCAGTGTTGCCACCGACGTTGAAGATAATAACGAAAAGCGCAAAGCGAAAGGCGCTTCATTAGAACTTAACTATGATTTTGCCAATATGCGGTTTACCTCGATTAGCGCCTATCGCGAATTTACCCGCTATAACTCAATGGAAGATGATGGCAGCGCTTTTGATCGCGCCTATTTCCACAGTATCTTAGATGAAGATCAGCAGCAATTAAGCCAGGAATTTCGCCTGACCGGTTACAGCGATAAGCTGAAATGGACACTAGGCGCAACTTATTTCGATGAAGATATCTCTCAAGATACTTATGCTAACTTTCTGTTTCAGTCAATTGACGGCTTTGCCCTGACCAGTGCAGGCATGAATCCGGCAGAAATTCCTAACGTTATGCCAGGTTTAGGTATGGCAGGCTTTTTCATGCAGCTGCTGCCACCTCAGCTAATTAATGAAATCGCCAGTCAAACGGTATTCACCCCGGAGCAAATTTATGGCGTTATTGCCTTTAATAACTATGGCAAGCCATTTAACGAATTAACTCGTAACCGTAACCAAACCACTAGTTATGCCGCCTATGCCGATGCCACCTACAGCGTTAATGAACAGTTCAATCTAACCTTAGGCCTACGTTATAGCGTTGATAAGAAAACGTTTAACATTAATACTGCTTATCAAAACGAAATCAATATTGGCTTACTTGACTACCCGGGCATTCCGGTAGGATTCGCTTTTGCCAACCCTACCGACAGTGAACAAAAAGATGACTGGAGTAAACTAACGCCACGTATCGTCGTCGATTATCAATGGACAGACGACTTAATGACCTATGCCAGTTATGCCGAAGGCTTTAAATCCGGCGGCTTTAATACCTTAGGCATGGCACCACCGGTAGCTGAAGAAACCGTTAAAAATAGTGAGCTCGGGATGAAGTCTTTCTGGCTCGACGGCGACTTAAAACTCAACCTCTCGGTATTTAGCTACCAATACACTGATTTACAGCAGCATGAATTAGATGGCCCGGCTGGCACTATCCCTACCTATAATTTACGAAATGTTGATGCAGAAGGTCGGGGCTATGAAATTGAAGCAGAATGGCAAGCCAGTGATAACTTGTTGCTTTCTGTTAATTATGGCCTGCTCGATACCGAATATACCCATTGGGGATTATTTCCCTGGGAAAATGAGCAAGACTTAAATGAGTCAAAAGTCGGCGAGTCAATTTCCGGCATGCCAAAACATAATATATATCTTGCCGCCGATTATTATCACTACTGGTCGCAGCATACCCTAGCCGTTCACCTTGATCACACTTATACCAGTGAGCGCCAAACCGATATCGACGGCCCATCGATTCCTGTCTTGCCGTATGATCCTGCCACGGTAAAAGGCTTAACTGCCGATAACCGCATTGACGCTTACGGCATCACCAATGCCCATATCAGCGTGATTGATAACGATGAAAACTATCGTGTCAGTTTTTATGTCGAAAACCTGTTTGACAAAGAATATCTGCTGGCAATCGGCGGTCAGGCAATGGCTGTGGGCTCACCAATAGCAAACCGCGGTCTGCCAAGGATGTATGGTGTTAGCGTTACCATGAATTTTTAACCAGCGATAACTTATGTTAAAGGATAAGGATGTAAGCGATAGGACTGTGGCGTGTGCCCGGTCCAACGCTTAAACGCTCGCTGAAAGGCACTTTGCTCGGAATAACCGAGTTTAGCGGCAATATACAGCAATTTGTGATCAGTTTGGGTTAGATAAGAGATTGCCTGCGCTTGGCGAATGTCCGTTAACAGCTGAGTCAAATGAGTGTCTTCTTTTTGCAATTTACGCTGCAACTGTCTAACACCTATTTCTAAATGTTCAGCGATGTCAGTGAGCTCAGGCACTTTATTGGGCAAGGTTTCAATAATAAACTGAGTGATAATATCCAGTGACGCACTTGAACGCTTCGCCGCCAGTTTATTCTCAGCATGACAACACATCTCCAGCATCTAAAGCAACTAAAGCCAATGTCAATAATGTATTATCTTTACAACGGGATGAACGTTGCACAGCAACCAGCAATAACAAAATAGGCAGTGCTTTAAGGCAAATTGCAATGAATAAGGGCAAAGCTTACGAAATTAGATAAATGATCACTGTTAAGCTAAACAAGAAAATTATCAGATTACTGTTACACTTAAATAACTGACTAATTTTCAATCAAATGGAATAAGAATAATGGCGAATAAAAAAGTCACTAAGCCAGATAATGTCATCGCCGATACAGACAATGAACTTAATCAACTACGCAGTATTATTTTCGGCCAGGCTCAGCAACAACTTAACACGCAAATTAATCAACTATCACAAGAACTGCAAAAAGGATTAACTAAGCTTGAGCAAGGCTTTAACCGACAGCTTAGTGAAATGAATAATAGCATTAATAAACGATTAACCGAGCTTAACCAAAGGTTGCAAGATATAGATAAAACTCATGAAGATATCGAATCGCATCTTCAGCAAGATCTGAAAAATCTGGCATCAGAAAGTGAAATGTTTTCCACCTCGACTCAAGAAGATCTTAAGCATATTGAGCAATCACTCAACGAAGAGGCCAGCATGCTCACTAACACCTTTAATGAACAGTTAGAAAAATTAAAAGCACATTTAGATCAGGTATCTAACGAGTTAACCACGTCAAAAACTGACAGGAAAACACTGGCTAAACTACTGGCAACCATGGCGAACAACTTGGAAGACGACCAGCTATAATGAAAACATCGGGCGATAATGTATCAACTGAGGCTCAACAGTTAGCACAATTACGATCCATAATAATGGGTAAAGGTTACTCAGAGGTAACCGATGTTGTAAAAAAAAATGCCCGCCACATCATCAGTGCACAAATCAGCGAGGCGCTGCATGACAGACAAAAATCAGATCAGTCTATCAACAAGGTACTGCAGCCATTACTTGAAGAAACCGTCAGTCATAGCGTAGCTCATAATAAAGAAAAATTAGTCAGCGCCTTATACCCTTTGATGGGGAGCTTAATCAGAAAATCTGTTGCTGCTTTTCTTAGCGACTTAATGACTCGCACTAACCAATTATTAGAAAGTAGTTTTACCTTAAAAGGCATTAAGTGGCGCATTCAGGCATGGCATGCGGGGATAAGTTATGCGCAATACGTAGCCGCTCAAACTTTTATATATCGAGTTGAGCATGTTTTTCTTATCCATAAAGAAACTGGATTATTGCTTAATTATGTCAGCCAAAAAAGTAATAAAAATACCGATGCCGATCTGATTTCCGCCATGCTCACTGCGATTAATGATTTTGTCAGTGACTCATTTTTATCTGATAGTGATGGCGCAAAGCAACAGTTGGAGACCATCACTACTAACAATTTCAATTTATTAATAAAACCTGGACCAGAAGCTTTAGTGGTCGCCGCTATTATCGGTACTCCATCGCCACAAATAAATGAACAACTTCAAATCACCTTGGAAGATATCCATCGCCTATACACGGAAGAACTTACCCAATTTGATGGTGATGACCAACCATTTGCCCACACAACAAGCTTATTAAAAGATTGCTTACTTGCAGAGCAGAAAACCTCTGCTAAACACCAACATTTTCCATTATATGCCTGGTTATTTGTCGCAACATTAACCTTGTTGCTAGTGGTGAAGTTAACGTCAATTTGGCAGCAAAAACAGCTCGCCAATACCTTAGCTTTGTTATCCGATGAGCCTGGTGTAGTGGTAAAGCAGTTAAGTGTAATAAATAGCAATGAAGTCATCATCGATATACTGCGCGATCCTGATGCCATAACAATTAACAGCTGGTTACAACAACATCAGCTATCAATTGAGAATCTAACCATCAAACAAGCCCTCTATCGCTCTTGGGAACCACAATTATTAACCAAACGTGCAAGCGAAATTTTAACTCGCTACCCTGAAGTTACATCAAGTTGGCAAGATAACCAGCTAAACATTAGTGGCGCGGTAATGTTTACTCGTCGAGAAAAACTGTTAACCGAGCTTGCTATTGCCGGGCTCTCAACAGAGAAAAATCTGAACACCAACAGATTAACCTTGTTAAAAACACCAGTAAATAACAACAATCAATCGATTAACAAGCAAATTTTTGATGATTTGGTTGGCCAAATAGCCGCTATTCAATTGAGCTTTGCCGTGGCAAGTGCAGAGATAGATGCCCAAATGCAACAAAAAATAAATAAACTGATGCACTTGTTTACCCAACTCAATTTTCAAGCAAATAAGCTAAACTTAAAAGCAGGGATATTAATAATGGGCTTTAGCGATAGTTCAGGCAATAGAGAAGCCAATGAGGTATTGAGCCGATTACGCGCACGAAACACCGCAAATCAGCTTACGCAATTAGGCATTGCACGAGAGCTCATCTATGTTACCGGGTTAGGGGAAATAGACATAAACGAGGTGGAAGCAAAATCAAGAAAGGTGCTGTTTAATATTATTTATGTCACCAACGGTAAATTAGCAGCGAGTAAATGACCAATTTAATGGAGTAATGTCTTGATTCAAAAAAAAGTATGTCTATTAGGCGCTTCAAGCGTTGGCAAAACAAGCTTAGTAAAACAGTTTGTTGAAGGCATCTTTAACGAAAAATATTTAACGACCATAGGCGTTAAAGTTGATCGTAAAGCACTAACAATTGAAGATAAGACAATCCAGCTTATGCTTTGGGATATAGAAGGTAACGATAGGTATAATCAATTCCAACAAAGGTATTTACGTGGCGCGGCAGCATATATCCTAGTGATGGACCAAACCCGATTTTCTTCGCTTGCCGATGGCATAGATATTCACACGCAAGCAAGGCAAGTAACCGACTGCCCGGCGATTTTGGCTATTAATAAAAACGACTTAGCCGCCAATTGGCAATGGGACAGCGAAGAAGTAAAAAGATACCATAACCTCTTTGAACGACAATTTTCAACCAGTGCCAAAACCGGGGAAAATGTTGACAATATGTTTACCTGCTTAGCCAAATTATTGCTTGAGGATTAAGATAATGAGTTCCTTGATAAATAATCTGATCAACGCGATGGAGCAAGCGGTTTTTGAGGTTACCGACTATCATAGTCATAAATTTAAACTGATTGAAGGACAAAGTGACTGGGTCAAAAAGTTATTACCCAAGGCCACTCATCAAAATGTATTTATCATCAATGACGATACCCCGTTTTTATTAGACTTCCTGTTTGACGCAAATCAGGTCTGGCATAATAACGAAAATGCTAAACTAAAGTCTGGACTGTGGACCGAAGTAACCGACAACGGAAAAGAACTACACTTAGAAGCAATAGCAATAAAACATCAAGGCAACAATTTATTGCTGATCACTAATCAATCTGACGAATTCAGTTTCCGACAAAAGACCCTACAAACAGCAAGAGAATTGTTGCTATCTAACGATAAGCTCATTGAGCAAAATGAATACCTAAACAACCGGATCCAAAGCATTTTAAAGCAACCCTCAGAGCAAAGTGATATTTTACTGGCGCTAACCAAAGCTATCGAGAATGCAAGTTTTGGTGTACTAATCACTAACGCTGACTTTATTACGCTTATTGAAAACTCTTCCGCTGAAAAAGTCTTTAATGTACAACAAACCGCCAAAGCAGTATCAGCAAAACCTGTAGACATTATTACCAAACTACTGATAAACCAACTACCTGAATATGATCGTATTATAACAACTAAATCCAGTTGGACTGGTGAGCTTTGCTGGATGTCGCCACCATCGACACTGAAATGGCTTAAAGTAGCCTTGTACCCGGTAAAGAATGAACTTAACGAACTCACCAATTGGATTGTTTTTATTAATGACATCAGTGACTTAAAACACCTTGTTCAGCACAACGAACAACTGGCACTACTTGATATGCTGACAGAGTTACCCAACCGCATTTCTTTTTGGCAAGCGTTAGAGCAACATATCGCACAGCAAGATCAATTCTATCTATTATATATAGATATCAACGACTTTCGTCATCACAACGAATTTTATGGTCATGAAGCCGGAGATGAATTACTAATTGAAGTTAGTATTAGGCTAAAAGAGCAATTAACTCCTGCGGATTACTTGGCGCGTGTCGGTGGTGATGAATTTGCCATTATATTAAGTCAGATCAACTGCCAAAAAGACTGCCAACTTGCCGTTGACAATATAATCAACCACATCAAAAAACCATTTTATACCGCCAACAACGATTTAATTAATATTAATGTCAATGTCGGTGCCGCTAGCTATCCCAACGACGCTAAAAATGTTGAAGAATTAATGAAGTTTGTCGACTTAAGTGCTTATAGTGCTAAGAAAGGCAAAAACAGTACGCTCCAGTTTTATGATCAGTCAATTAAAGAAGCCTCTGACAAGGTGCTCGAGATTGAGCATGAGTTAAAAACAGCCGTCACTAACAATGAGTTTGAATTGTACTTACAACCGATTGTTGATTTGGAACAAAGGAGAATCGTAAAAGCGGAAGCACTGATCCGCTGGAACCACCCCCAAAAGGGTATTGTTGGTCCTGTGCAATTTATTCCCATTGCTGAACAAAGTGAGTTAATCATTACCATAGGTAAATGGGTGATTGAAAGTGCCTGTAAAATTGCTAAATATATCGAACAACATGGCTATAAAATTAAAATTTCCATGAATCTCTCACCGACCCAAGTGTTAGATGATAACTTGTTTAACTTTTTATATAGCAAAATCAAAACCTACAATGTTGAGCCAGCATTACTGGAATTAGAAGTAACCGAAGGGGTACTGGTAGATGATTACTCGGTTATCGATAAATTACTCAGTAAAGTCAGAGCCATTGGAATGAGCGTCTCGGTTGATGATTTTGGCACCGGCTATAGTTCACTCGCCTATTTAAAAAAACTGCCGCTTGATAGCATCAAAATAGACAAGTCTTTTATCCAGGATATTGCAACCGACGATAATGATAAAGCTATTGTTCGAGCTGTTATCGCCATGGCTCACAATCTTAATCTTGGTGTTATTGCCGAAGGGGTTGAAGATAATGAGCAATTACATTTTTTATCAAAAAATCTCTGTGATTCGGCACAAGGCTACCTATTTAGCCGGCCAATAAAGGTCGAAGAGTTCTTACAGTTAATCAAAGAATATCAATAACTAATCCAAATTAATAAACACTTGATGTTAATACTATATACATTAACGCCACTTCAATATTCATTGACTTCACTAAGCATTAAACTAAAGGATAAGGATTTAAGCGATAGGACTGTGGCGTTTGCCCGGTCCAACGCTTAAACGCACGCTGAAAGGCACTTTGTTCCGAGTAGCCCAGTTTAGCGGCAATATAAAGCAACTTATGGTCGGTCTGAGTTAAATAGGAAATTGCCTGTGACTGGCGAATATTCGTTAGCAGTTTAGTTAAATTAGTGTCCTCTTTCTGTAGCTTACGCTGCAATTGCCGGACACCTATCTCTAAATGTTCGGCTATGTCGGTGAGCTCAGGCACTTTATTGGGCAAGGTCTCAATAATAAACTGGCTGATAATATCCAGTGACGCACTCGAACGCTTCGCCGCAAGCTTATTTTCTGCATGGCAACATAAAACATTTAACACTTCCTCATTAAACGAGGAGATCGGCAACATTAGCGAACTTTGTTTAAACACTATGCCGTTAAAATCGGCATTAAAATGCACTGGACAGCCAAAAAATTCCTGATATTGCTCGCTATCGGCTAACGAAGCATGAGTAAAATGCACACTTAACGGCTTATCATCTGTGTAAGTATATTGGAAGGCAAAAGCAACCCAAGAAGTGATCACTTGCTCGATATTATTAGCACTAGCATTCGGTTCCGACAGCCAGCGAATAACCACTTGCTGCTGCTCAATCTCATGGTAAGCACGGCCAGTGTTACCTAACAAACACTGATACCGTTTTTGATACGCCAGCGCCTGCCATAAGCTCGGACACGCCGCCACAATATGACCTAAAAACCCCCAAAAACTCAGTTCAAATGCCTTGCCATGAACAAAGCCAATATTGGCAATATTTAATCGCTGACTGCCAAACTGCAACAAGGCTTCATAATCTTGTGTGGTATATTCCCGCTCATTAAAGTCTGTTTCCTTCACTCCAATCATAGCAAGCACTTCAGATAACCCAACGCCCTGGCGAACAAGGAAATTCACCAGCGCTTTTAACGCATAGAAAGATTGAGCTGTCGCGTTAGCTGATAGCTGTTCGGTCATCTTGCTGTTTTAACATGCCATTAATAATAAAGAATTGTGCCAAGTAATAACTGAGCATCACCAGCTGATCGGAAAAAGGTAATGGCGTTTTAAATATACTCAGCGCCAGCATGGCATCAGAACTGATAAAACTTAATGCGCCGACCGCAACCCAAAGATGGATCCCTGAGAGTAACGCGCATAACCCCATACAAGTTATAACAAATAAATAAACTGTCACTGGCACCATTAATTCACCGGTATCTGGCAAAATATAAAATGCCATAGCAATTGCAAAAGCCAGTACCAGCACTGCTACTATTTTTCGAACCTTGTTCGGCTTGTTAACTCGCGCACGAATAAAACTCACTGTATAAACCAATTGCGCGATCAAAAATGCTCCCAGTCCTAAAATAAAGCTATTACTGATTGGCAACGCCAGCAACACATCTCCAGCACCTGAAGCAATTAATGCCAATGTCAGTAATGTTTTATCTTTACAACGGGATGAACGTTGCACAGCAACCAGCAATAACAAAATAGGCAGTGCCTTTAAGGAAAATTGCAATGAATAAGGGCTAAAGCTTAACGAAATTAGATAAATGATCGCAGTTAAGCCAAACAAGGTATTTAACTGATTATTATTAGTTTTTGTCGTCATAACATCTCAACTATTAGCAAGATAAGCTTGATGTTATAACATGCTTATTGTGGTCTTACCACTAGATTTACCCAGATATAAACGAGCTACCTATGATAGCTCGTTATTGATTAGGGGACGCCTTCCTTGGCACTGCGATTGTTAGCGCTAACTATTGCTGAAATCTATTAATGACTATGACTAATTCCATTATGGCTGTGCAGGCGATTAGCTAATGCCGGTCCTTGTTTATTAAGCGAACTATCTGGAGTCCCTTTATAACAACCAACCACCCAAGGATAACTATTAGTAATGTAATAACCGTACTGGCCGTTAATCGTCATGCCATTACACTGATCTAGATCGCCACTACCCGCCTGATAATCATAATCGCCACGGAATTGTCCGTCATAATTATTGCTGGCAACATCTCCCATACCCGCCTGAGGGGTCGTATAACCATTGACCAGTTGACGAACACCAGCTTTTAACTGATAGCTTGATTGCGCTTTTCTCACTACGCCATTGTCACTAAAGCAAGAGCCATAAATCGGAAAGCCATCAGCAGCAAAGCCTATCACTGGCGATTCCTGAGCAATCAGATCACAATCACTGTCAAATAAAGCCATAGGATTACCATGATAATGATAAGTGCCATCAGGTTGAACATGGGCATTATGAATGTCAGTACCAAAATTATTTAATGGCGACATAGGGTCATAACGCCACGGGTTATCGAGCTGATCTTCACCACAGCCAATTTTTTCCTGCCCTAACGGTTCATTGCCAACGTCGTAACAAGCGGCAGCTAATAAGTCAATTACAACACCATTAAGCAAGATCGCATTGGTTGTCCCCAAACTTAATTCAGTGACAGTAGCGGCAGCAACCGGCGATTTAGGAATTTCATAACGTCCGCTCTGCTCTGCAACATTGGTGGCAAAAGATGCCGAAGCATCATTAAAATCATGATTGGGGATTTCGTTAACGTCAAAAACACACTTATCGCCACTCACACTGATCACCACATCACCATTAAAACCAACATTACGTTGAACATCCTCTACATTTGAATAATAAGAGCCAACATAATATTCACATGAGCCGTTTTGCTCGGTTAGTATCGCATCAGTTATATCAATGGCATCACCAGTAGTCTGCGTATCAGTAGTAGTGGAGCCTGAAGTTGTAGTCGTATTATCAACGCCCGCACTATTAATATTAGAGCTACTGCTACCACACGCAGTTATCACACTGGTTAACAACGCGATAGCAGCACCCGTTTTTAGTAAACTACTATTAATCTGCTGTTTCATCGTATATTTCCTCAAACTAAACTCGGGTATTAATAATCGAATCATGGTCTTCAAGGCCAAACTTTTCCAATACCTGAGACAGAATTGCCTGCTTTTCATCGTCAGTTAAGCTACCAGTCTCACTGGCTGATAGCTTTTCTTTCATTAGCTGTGCCAGATAGTCCACCATAGACCCTAATTCCTGCCGATGCTGTGGAGCTGGCGGCTTCTGCAAACCGTTTTTTCGCTTCACACCTGCCAGTTCACCAACGACAGCAGCATCAAAACCGGCAATTGCCATAGTTTGTGCCAGCGCTTTTCCCGGTCGAATACCCGCTTGGGAGAATTGCTCAACAATCGCCAAAGCATCTTGCTCAGATAAACTATCAGCATCAAACTGCTTCAGAGTTTCAGTAACCAGTAATTGCTGCTGTTCGTTTAAACTGTCTTGTTTCGGTAATGAAAATGTACTGGAGTTTTCCATAGTGACTGAATCAATCATGGTCTGCTCCTTGATGATGAGGTGGCTGTGGTGGCTTATGATTAGTAAATTCATGCCTGCTGATCACGCCGTTATTATCAGTATCAATACGGGAAAATACCGCTTTATGTTTACCACGCGGTAGTTTTTTGACAGCAAATTCCTTAAAGGTGATTTTACCATCGCTGTTAGCATCAATCGTTGAAAAGCAAGGTCTTGGTGGATGTACTTCTCTTTCATCTGCTACTTGATGAGCTAATACCGAATTAATACCAGAAAAAGCGAATGCTGCGAATACAGCTGATTTGATAAAGGTGGACATGCTGTTCTCCTGTTAGTACTGAACTTACCGGCAGAATAACAACCAATTTTGCAAAAAATGTGTAAAAAGTTAGCAACTATTGAGCAAATATCAATATCATACTAATAGCTGCTTGAAGACGTGCTAAAAAATTACACCCAGACACTGAGGGCTCTCCACAAGCTCTACAAAGTATCAAACGAATATGCTCCACCAGATAAATGCAGTTGCTTGATTGCTGCCAAAAGCTCTCGATATGAGAGCTTCTCATATCGATTTGCCATGACTCTTAAGCCTATAGAATGAAATAAAAGCACATTCTTATTCTTCAAGCTATTTGCCTGATATTGATGGTGTTTCTTAGCTTTTTTAGCCGCTAACCCGATGGCCATGAGCTAAAACCGCTCGAAACCAAGGCGTTTTAAAACCAGCGTCAGTGACTATAATTGGTTTGCTTGTATCGGCTAATACTTTAGCCAAGTTTGCTAAAAACTATTGATGAGTCGTAGGTTTCTCTTTAGTTTTAATGCATTGTATTTAACTCAACCGCCAAAATGTTGTTGGATATTTGTTAACACTAAACAGTGTAGATCTAACGAAAGCATAAATAGTCATCCACCCCTTTTAATTCCTTATGACATCTAACAATTAAAACAAGGCACTAAAATTCTGTGATTTGAGAATCTGGCTTACGTTTTCTTGATAACTATTTGCCAGCTTTTCGAACAACCAATTCCCCATGCTTAAGCGCTTTACGCCAAGAGACTGCAATTGAACAAAATCACACATGTCAGGCATAGCCAACAGGTTTAACGGCAAAGACGTGCAATTGACTAATAATTGAATATCGGCGTGTTCAACCGCGCAAGGTACAAAAATGCCATCTATATCAACGGTCTGATAAGCAGTGATCCTTGCTATTGCACTCGATAAGGCATCAGGAACACCAATAAGAAAAGGGTCTGTTCTAACGTTAACAAAAATATCGAGATTTTTGTCTATAATGCCCTGTTTAAGGGTGCTTAACAATTCGACAAACTCTGAAGTAGGCAACAACGATCTTGTACCGTTATTGACCGTGCTATCTTCAATATTGATTCCTTTCACGCCAACCGCATGCAACTTTTCGATGTTGGCCAGAATGTCGGCGGGGTTGCGGCTGTATCCAGATTCAATATCAACAGACAAGGGCAGTGCCGTGCGCTTAGCAATTTTTTCGACGATAAAAAACAACTCGTCAAAAGACATATCTTCGCCATCTTCGTAGCCTAGCGAGTTCGCAATTGCGGCACTTGACGTGGCAATTGCTTGTACGTTTAAGCTTTCTGCCAATAATGCTGTTTTCACATCCCACACATTGCAAATGATTAGCGGAGTGTCTTGTTGGTGAAGCGTTTTAAAATTCATGTTGTGTTGTCCTACGTGTTGTTAATCTAAAAATTGCGTTTTTGCCTGTCTAGATGAAATAACCTCATCGAGTTGTGTCTCGTTTTTATCAGGGGCAAGTTCAATACCTTCGTGCGACAACAACCACCTTTTTCGTGCTGTACCACCCGCGTAGCCTGTTAACGTTTTTGAGGCGCCAATTACGCGATGACACGGCACAATCAAGGTTATTGGATTTCTGCCATTTGCGCCGCCTACCGCTCTAACGGCTTTCGGATTATTTAAGCGATTTGCGATATCCATATACGACAGTGTTTGACCAAACGGGATTTCCAATAAAATTTGCCAAACGCGCTGTTGAAAGTCGGTGCCGTTAAAATCTAACGGCAAGTCAAACTTTTTTAGATCGCCGTTAAAATAGGCTGTTAATTGGGTATGGCACTCTTTTGTCAACTCATTGCGTTTTACAGGTTTAATGTTGTCGCCACAAAAAATTAACTGACGGATGCCAGCATCTGACGCTTTATACTCGATCAGACCGAGCGGGCTTTCAAAATAATCGTTGTATGTCATTTCAGTTTATTCCAAAGTTGAAGGTTTAAATAACTCCTCCATGGCGAAGCCAGAGCGGGTTCAAAATCTTGTCCAACAAACTGCTGCGCTTTTTTAATGCCTAAATCGGTGCTTAAATAAATATCAGGGTCACTCGCGCCGCGCATTTGTGCATATTGCATCGTCCAGGGGCCTATCCCTTTAATTGCATGCCAGGTATCAACATGCTGAGGTGATTCTGCATGCACATAATGTTGGCTAAAGCCTTTAAGCGTATTTATTCTGCTTTGTGGTATGTTCAAAAATGTCAGGTCACTTGCCGCCACCGCTTCAGGTGTTGGAAAATACGCGCCTTTTTCATTGGTTTCACCTAATTGAGCGACCAGCTGATTAACGAGTTGTTGCGCCGCAACGACCGAGACATGTTGGCCTAAAATGGCTCTGATACCGGCCTCATACATAGCCCAAATACCAAGCAATCGAATACCTGATGCCAATGTAAAGTTGTCACCAAGTGCACATTGCAAGTTAGCTTCAATGGTCTGTAGATCAGCGTCTAGATCTAATACTCGACGAATATTGTTAACAACCAGCTTTAACACGCTGATATCGTCTAGTTCAATTTCGACATCGAATTTGTGTTTTGCAGGGTGATGCACTGCGTTAAATTTACCTTTATGGCCATGTAATACAAAGTATCTGCCATAGCCCTTGTCATCACACCATTCAACACCTTTTATTGCTCTGGTTTGCAGATACACTTGCATGTGTAGCCAGTCAAACGGTGGGCGATAAAACAACTCCAACGACAAACTCGACGATTTTTTGTTCGATTTGCGACGCATTTCTGTGGGGGTAAGTTTCAACATGGTTTTAAAGCAATCATTGAAACGTCTAATGCTTTCAAAGCCACTCGCCAGTGCTATGTCTGTAATCGGCATATTGGTTTGATGAAGCAGCTTTTTAGCAAATAGGCATTGTTGGTAAAGTGCATAAGTTTTTGGCGATACCCCAAGTTGCTGGTGAAAAAGCTTACGTAGGTAACGATCACTCACCCCTAATCGATCGGCTAAATTGGTAACAGCTGCTTTTTGCAATGCGCCGGCTTCAATCAGCTTTAACGCACGCTCAAGGGTTGCGCCTGTGCCCTTTGATGCGGGAGAACCGGGAGCACTATCGGGTCGACAGCGTAAACAAGGCCTAAAGCCAGCATTGGCGGCGGACATTGCTGTAGGGTGATATTCTACATTAACTTCTTTGGGTGGGTAAACTGGGCAGGTCGTTCTGCAATAGATGCCTGTGGTTTTGACTGCGGTAAAAAATTTACCGTCAAACCTCGCATCTCTGGATAATCTGGCTTTTTTGCATACTTCTGCTGAATACATAGTTTCTTCCCCTAAACGACGTCAGCATTATATCGGTTGTCGAGTATCTTTCTAGCCAGATCCGGAACTGTACGTAAAAAAGGGGCGGTGACTTAGGAATCTCTTCAATTGCATGAACAATAAGTAAAGTTGACAACAATGGCTATAGCTTATTTTTCAGCCGATTCTATAAATTTAACTGTTTATAAGGCTAGAAAAAACGTTCACAGCTAGCTAAGCAAAACAATTGCAAGTGAACATTGGGTAACAGGCTATCTGCTCATTTTACTCTATGTTTTTCCTTCGCTTGCAAGTAAATATCTCAGCCAAGGTTAGTTACCCTTGCACTTGCTCCCATTAAAAGGCTTTCAAGTAACGAGGCTAAAGAAGCTCGTCGTCTAGCGTGCATTTTAAGGCTGACAAGAGTGAGAGTTTTCTTCAGTATAGAGAGTGCATTCATGGTGTTTCCGGTTGGTTATTTTTGTTTGGCGATAGATATGATCACCAAACACCATGAATGTTCCCTTCGATTTAAATTATTTCATTGATATATAAGAATTATTTGTGGGGATAGCTCAGACCCAAACATCATTCTCTGCGGTCAACTCACCGCCGGAATCACCGGTATTTTTTACACCACGCGGTTCAATAAACATTATTTTGCATTCATTTTTCGCGTAAGGTTTATGCTCTACACCTTTAGGTACGACATACATTTCCCCCGCAGCTAAATCGACTTTGCCATCACGAAACTCTATTGTCATTTCTCCCTCAATCACTAAGAAAACCTCATCGGTATCTTGATGATCATGCCAGACAAATTCATTCTGGATTTTTGCCAGTTTAAACTGATAATCATTCATCTCCGCAATCACTTTGGGTGACCAGTGTTCGCTGAACTTGGCGAATTTCTCCTGAAAATTAATAGCAGACTTTGACATTTAATCACTCCTTTATCGCGAAAATGAGTACAACATTACCCATTGATGTGCGAACAGAATAGCGATAAATCAACCAGCTGGATAAACAACAACCCTAAAATACTGTTCAACGGTTGCCACTACCTTGGTACATGCGATCGAAATCTGGAATACCATGTTCCCAGATCGGTTTGTCTTTACCTAGGTATTCACGTACCGCATCAAAAAATAGCTGAGTCCGCACCGGCAAATCCCGATGTGGGTACATGGCATACATGGCATTAAACTCCAGTAATTTGACATTAGTTAACAAAGGCACCAATAAACCATCTCGTACTTCATTCTCTAGAATAAAAGCTGGCGCTATCATAAATACAGTACTAGATAAGGTTTTCATTAACAGTACTTCCGCATCATTGGCACGAAACACACTATTAATACGTTGTTCTTGTACCTGATCATTGGCGTCAAGATAGCGAATACCTTCAACCCTTAGCGAAGTACTGCTATAGCTAGCAGCTGGTAACTCAGCTAACTGTTCCATCTTAGCTGGCATGCCATAGGTTTCAATAAATTCCGGCGTCGCCAAAATCAATAAACGATTACGCGCCAGTTTTCGGGCAATCAGTGATGAGTCTTTAGGTTCACCAACCCGAAATGCTAAATCGAAACCCTCAGAGACTATATCCACCAGTTTATCATCTAAACGAAATTCTACTTCCACTTGCGGAAAACGTTTTTGAAAATCGTTAATCACAGGTTGTAGGTAACGTTTACCAATAATGGTCGAGGAAGTAATTTTTAACACTCCTCTGGGTTCCTGATGATAATTTTCAGCTAAATGTATGGTTTCATTTAATAATAACCGCAATTCCGCCGCTTTTTTTACCATTTCAGCGCCAGCAGCAGTCAATGAGAAAGAGCGGGTCGTACGGTTAAGCAACCTAACCCCTAGATCATCTTCCAAGCGGTTCATTTGTTTGGAAATCACTGAACGATCAATATTACGTACTTCGGCCGCTTTAATAAAAGAGCCTTGTTCAACTATTTCCAACAACATTAATAACCGACTAGTTGTATCCATACTTTTCTCTTAACAAACGTCATTGTTGCCATTTTGGCACTAATGAAATGCTAAATCTAGGGTTTTTGTCACCAGTTGTCTTTCGTAACATAGCGCTATCAAAGGAGAGTTATCATGAAGAAACATTTAATCGCCGTTACCCTAGCTTTTTCCAGCTTGATCTTGGTTGGCTGTTCAGAGCAAGCCAATAACCAAGCAGGCCAACAACATTTACAACCGATAGATGTTGCCCAGGTATTAGTCAAACCAGTACAAAGCTGGCATACCTATACCACACGCCTTGAGTCGCCTGAGCAAGTAGCATTAATGCCGCGCGTATCCGGGGTCATTGACAATATTGCTTTTCATGAAGGTGATGCAGTTAAACAAGGAGATTTATTATTTAAACTCGATGATCGCCCTTTTGTTGCCGTAGTCGATACGCTTAAAGCACAAATTATCAGTGCTAAGGCCGCGTTAGCCCAGGCTAAAAGTGAAGCAAAACGTGCCGCCCGCTTAACAGAGCGTAAGGCTATTTCAACCGAGCAAGCAGAATCTCGCACTTCAACCTTGCGTCAACGTGAAGCACAACTTGCCGCACTGCAAGCACAGTTAACATCCGCACAACTCGATCTAGAATTTACTGCCATTCGTTCACCAATAGATGGCGTGATTTCACGCGCTAATATCACCAAGGGCAATAATGTCTTAGCCGGACAAAGTATATTGACAACTATCGTCTCAAGTGAACGTATGTATGCCTATTTTGATATTGACGAACGGACCTGGAATAGCGCTTTTACCAACATCACAGCCGAAAGCAAACAGCCCGTAGTCATGCAAAAGGTTGGACAGTCAGCATTTACCCATCAGGGATTTATTGATTTTATCGATAATCAAATCGATCCAGCTACCGGTACCTTAAGAGTACGCGCGGTGTTTAATGATGACAATGAACAATTACGCGCTGGCTCTTTCGCTCGTATTAAGTTAGCGGCAAACCGCATTACTGAGCAGGTAATTATTCCTGAGCGTGCCATTGGTACAGATTTGAAAAATCGCTTTGTCTTAACCTTAGGCGAGAACAATATTTTGCAATATAAATTAGTGAAAATTGGTGAGCGTTACGGCAAGTTACGCGCCATTACCTCAGGACTAGAAAGTGGCGATGTTATTGCAGTCAACGGCCCTGCTCGTGTCGGTCCAGGTATGCCGGTTAATCCCAATAATGTTGCCATTGACACTAGTGGTATCGCCTTCACTCTAGCGCCATTAGATCAAGCCAGCTTAGTCGCTAAACAATAAGAGTATATGATGAAATTTTCCCATTTTTTTATTCAGCGTCCGATATTTGCTGCCGTACTATCGCTGATCATATTAATCGCCGGCAGTATTTCACTATTCCAACTGCCTGTCAGTGAGTACCCAGAAGTTGTACCACCAACAGTGGTTGTTACGGCCAGTTATCCTGGTGCTAATCCGTCGGTGATAGCGCAAACGGTAGCAACACCATTAGAACAGGAAATCAATGGTACAGAGAACATGTTATATATGTTTTCTCAAGCCACTAGTGATGGTCGTATGACCTTAACTGTAACTTTTGCCTTAGGCACCGATCTTGACCGGGCACAAGTGCAAGTTCAGAACCGAGTTAACAGTGCGTTATCACGATTACCAGAAGAAGTTCAACGTCTGGGTGTCGTTGCCGAAAAGTCGTCACCCGACCTGACTATGGTGGTGCACTTATATTCACCAAAAAAGACTCATGACACCACCTATTTATCTAACTACGCCGATCTTTATATCAAAGATCAGATCGCCCGCTTACCTGGTGTCGGTGACGTCAAATTATTTGGTGGCGGTCAGTATTCAATGCGAGTTTGGCTAAATCCTGATGCTTTAGCCGCTCGAGAATTAACCGCGATGGATGTCGTCAGCGCATTAAAAGCACAAAACCAGCAAGTTGCTGCCGGTAGTTTGGGCGCGCAACCTGCAAGCAATGACAGCCAATTTCAAGTATTGCTAAATGTCAAAGGTCGTTTAGATAATATTGAAGAATTTGAGCAAGTGATCGTTAAAGTCGGTTCACAAGGTCAAATCACCCGCTTAAAAGATGTTGCTCGTCTCGAATTAGGGCAAAACAACTATGCACTACGCGCAATGTTGGACAGCCAACCCGCACTCGCTATGCCGATCTTCCAACGTCCAGGATCAAATGCGATAGAGCTTTCGGATCAAGTTCGTGAAACTATGGCGACGTTATCGCAAGATTTTCCTAGCGGCGTCGAATATGAAATAGTTTATGATCCAACGGTTTTCGTCCGTGATTCTATTGATGCGGTCATTAAAACCTTACTGGAAGCGATTGCCTTAGTAGTGATTGTGGTAGTAGTGTTTTTACAAACCTGGCGCGCGTCAATTATTCCACTGATCGCTGTGCCAATTTCATTAATCGGTACCTTTGCGGTAATGCAATGGCTCGGCGTTTCTATTAATACCTTGTCACTGTTTGGTTTAGTATTAGCGATCGGTATTGTCGTTGATGATGCGATAGTGGTAGTTGAAAACGTCGAACGTAACATCGAACAAGGACTGTCACCATTGGAAGCAACCCGCGTTGCTATGTCTGAAGTAACCGGACCAATTATTGCGATTGCGCTGGTGTTATGTGCGGTTTTTATTCCAACAGCATTTATCAGCGGCTTGTCCGGACAGTTTTATAAGCAATTTGCACTAACCATTACTATCTCAACGGTTATTTCAGCGTTTAACTCATTGACCTTATCACCAGCATTATCAGCGTTATTACTTAAAAGTCATGAGAGTAAGCCTGATAAGTTAACGCGATTGCTTAATAAGTTATTTGGCGCCTGGTTATTTGCCCCATTTAATAAATTATTTGATCGTGGTGCTCAAGGCTATCAAAAACTAGTACAAAAGCTGATCCGAATGAGTGTAATCGTTATGCTGGCCTATGTTGCTTTGCTTGGCGGTACCATTAAATTATTTGACGCTGTACCCGGTGGTTTTATCCCAGCACAAGACAAGCAATATCTGGTGGCGATTGCACAGTTACCCGATGCGGCTAGCCTAGATCGTACTCAGGCAGTAGTAAAAGAAATGGAACAAATAGCACTGCAAGTACCTGGTGTTGCTCACTCAGTGGCATTTCCTGGTTTGTCGGTCAATGGCTTTACCAATAGTCCAAACAGTGCCATCGTTTTTACACCATTGCAGGCCTTCTCAGAGCGCACCGACCCGAGTCAGTCTGCTATGGCAATCGCAGCACAGCTGAACCAGCGTTTTGCTGCAATTGATGAAGCCTTTGTTGCAGTTTTTCCACCGCCCCCTATTCAAGGACTAGGTACAACTGGTGGCTTTAAATTGCAAATTGAAGATAGAGGCAATAAAGGATTTGAAACTTTGTTTAATAGCTTGCAAGCAGTGATCGGCAAAGCGCGACAAACCCCGGAATTAATGGGTCTGTACTCTAGCTTCCGTATTCAGGTACCACAGATGGATATCGATATTGACCGTGAGCAAGCATTGATCCAGGGCATTCCATTAAATGAAGTATTTAATGCACTGCAAGTTTACTTAGGTTCGGTTTATATTAATGACTTTAATATGTTTGGCCGTACTTACCAAGTGAAAGCGCAAGCAGAAGCAGAGTTTCGTCAGGATCCGGAGCAAATCCTTAATTTGAAAGTACGGAATCGTCAGGGTGATATGGTGCCACTAGGTTCTGTACTGACAGTCACGCCAACTACGGGGCCGGATCGTGTGATGCATTATAACGGTTACCCAAGTGCGGAGCTAAACGGTAGCCCAGCACCTGGCTATAGTTCGGATCAAGCTCAGCAAGCAATTGAAGCCATCTTGGCGGATACACTGCCAAAAGATATCACTTATGAGTGGACAGAAGTAACCTTCCAACAAATACTCGCTGGGAATACCATGGTTTATGTTTTCCCATTAGTCGTGCTGTTAGTCTTTATGGTATTGGCAGCACAATATGAAAGCCTGCGTTTACCACTGGCCATTATTTTAATTGTCCCTATGACCATTTTCTCAGCATTGTTGGGGGTTTGGTTAGTCGGTTCAGATAACAATATATTTACCCAGATTGCCCTGATAGTACTGGTAGCACTGGCTTCAAAAAATGCCATCTTGATGGTGGAGTTTGCTAAAGATAAAAATCAGCAAGGGTTGTCGCATTTTGATGCCATTATCGCTGCCTGTCGCTTACGTTTACGCCCGATATTAATGACTTCTATCGCTTTTACTGCCGGGGTAGTTCCGCTCGTACTGGCAACAGGTGCCGGGGCAGAAATGCGTCATGCCATGGGTAATGCGGTATTTTCCGGCATGATTGGTGTCACCTTTTTTGGCCTATTGTTCACCCCGGTATTTTACATGCTGGTCACTAAGATAAAAGATTCATCTGCTCAGGAGCAAGCGCATGACTAAAAACATCTCTCAGCGCCTAAGCACTAAACTGGCGTTTGGTACCACGCTAATTGCTGCTATGCTTTCAGGTTGCGCCAGTAAAATTGATACTGAGCAGCATCAGCAGCTCATTGAAAACTTTATCGCCGAGGCGCAAATTGCGCCAGAGCTTAGCGGTCAAAGTGAAGTTAACTGGTGGCAGCAATTGCAATCTCCCCAGTTGAATCAGTTGATTAGCCAAAGCTTAGCCAACAACTATGACCTACGCAGCAGTCAATTGCTGCTAGAAAGCGCCCTAGCACGTTTAGGAGCACAAAAAGCGAAATATCTGCCGCAAGGTGGTGTAACGATTGACAGTCAACGGACTAATTTGACCACCCCTTATCAACGTCAGTCCAGTGCGGCGATAGGTTTTGACTGGCAGGTTGATTTATTTGGTCGAATTAGCGCCTTAGTCAATGCAGCTAATGCGTCAGCGATGAGCCAGGCAGAACAATTACGCGCACTACAAATAGAAGTAGTCAGCGCAGTAGTCAAAGGCTATATCAGCTATCAGGGCAACCTGAAAAAGCAACAGATCATTGAAATGCAAATTGATGCCCTCAAACAAAGTATCGAAGTGTTAGCAGCGCAAGTGGAAGAAGGGATGGCTAATGAGCTTGATCTGAATCGTACCCGCGCCCAGCTCAATCAACAACAGGCATTATTACCTGAAATTTCATATGCCCAGTATCGTGATAGCTCAATGCTGGCACTGCTCACCGGACGTCTGGTCAACGATTTATCGTTACCAGATGAACAACAAATATTAGCACAACCCTTTGCTGTTGCTCTGGCGCAGCCTGATCACGCTATCGCCCTGCGTCCGGATATCAGCCGCGCATTATTTGAATTTAGTCAGGCAAATTCACTGAGCGTCGCAGCTGCAAAAGCCTTATATCCAAATATCAGCTTATCAGCCTTTACTGGCGTACTTAGCTTAGGCAATAATCAGTTGAAAGATAGTCAGCACCAATGGCAGGTGGCACCGCAAATTGAATGGTCATTGCTCAGTTATCCGGCGTTATTGGCACAACGTGATGCTCAGCAATTATTAAGTGAGGCTGCTTATAATCATTATCAACAGGCGGTATTAAAGGCAATGAGTGATAGTGAATTATCTTTGCAATCACTGGATAAGCAAGTCAAGCAAAAATACTATGCAGAACGCCGTTACTTGCATGCAAATAAAGCATTTTCTCAGGCTAACGCCATGTATCAAGAGGGACAAATTCCCTACTTAGAGTTGTTAGATGCCCGCCGGGATGTTTTAATAGCACAAGAAAATGCCGTTGACTCGACTATTTCATCACTTATCGCCAAAGTCAGTGCCTATCAGGCATTTAATGGCCGATGGAGTAGCGCGTTAACCACCTTGTAGTATAAAGAGTTTACCGATGTCAAACGCAGCAAACAGCGCCACCTCAGAGTTAGCTAAGACAATGCAGGCCATTGTGCTCGAGCAGCCCAATCAAGCCATGACGTTATCTGAACTCACCATAGCCGTGCCTGATTGCGCAGACAATGAGCTGTTGGTTAAGGTGGAATATGTCGGTTTAAATCCGAATGACGGCTATTACGCAAAAAACGGCTTTTGCCAATGGCAATACCCGCACGTGCTAGGGGTAGATGCTGTTGGCACGGTTGTTAACGCAGCAAAAGGAATTTTTCCAGGTGTTGGCGAACGGGTGATGTGGCATGCCAGCCTCGCCGACCAAGGCGTGCTTAGCGAGTACGCTAAAGTCCCTAATTACGCCGTTGCCGTGATCCCTAAAGGCGTCGCAGGAGAAGAAGCTGCTGCCTTGCCTTGTGCTGGTATGACAGCATTAATCGCTTTAGATAAACTAGAAGTAACACAAGGTGATACCATCTTAATTGAGGCGGGTGCCGGTGCCGTTGGACAGTTTGCCATCCAATTTGCCAAATTACGCGGCGCAGATGTTTTTACCACTGCAGCCAAGCGCAATCATCAATTAGTGAAAAAGCTCGGCGCAGATGTCGTATTTGATTATCAGGATAAAAAACTCTGTGAAAAAATTCGCCGTGAGCTTGGGCCAAACGGCTTTGACGCAGTGCTTGACTCTGTTGGTGGTGAGGCAACAATACGTAATATTGAACTAATGCGTTTTTGTGGCCGTATTGCCTGTTTAAAGCCATTGCCACACTTTGATCAACAACTGATGTATCGCAAAGCCCCCAATATTGGCATAGTTTCACTCGGTGGCGCCTGGCTCACTAACAGTTTATGTGCACAACAGAAAATGAGTTTTATGAGTAATTTACTTCTCGATGGCATCGCCAAAGATAAGTTACAGCTCCCTCAGCTCAACTTAGTCAACTTTAACGCAACCGAGATCAGTCAAGCATTAGCAAAACAACTCGCCGGTGGTTTTACCGGTAAACAAATCGTCAAAGTATGCCAATAAAAATAATCCAAAATTATTCATTTATCACTCAGTTAAGCCAGCAGCAAACCAATGACATTAAATTTCTATAAATTCATTGGTAATTAATCTCTTAGCGTTCATAATTGCACATTACATCGAACCAATAATAGTAAAAAAGTATGAGCGAACAATTTATCAAATCAAAAGCCGCCATTGCCTGGGGGCCTAATCAACCGTTATCGATAGAAGAAGTGGATGTTATGCCACCGAAAGCCGGTGAAGTATTAGTAAAAATTGTCGCATCTGGTGTCTGCCATACCGATGCCTTTACGTTGTCAGGTGAAGATCCTGAGGGAATTTTCCCGGCGATACTCGGTCATGAAGGTGGTGGAATCGTCGAACAAGTAGGTGAAGGAGTCACCAGTGTCAAAGTGGGTGACCATGTTATCCCGTTGTACACACCTGAATGTGGTGAATGTAAATTTTGTTTATCTGGTAAAACCAACCTATGCCAAAAAATTCGTGAAACCCAAGGTAAAGGATTAATGCCAGATGGCACCACGCGCTTTTACCAAAATGGTAAACCTATTTATCACTATATGGGCTGTTCAACCTTCTCCGAATATACCGTGTTACCGGAAATTTCCTTAGCGAAAGTCAATCCAGAAGCACCGCTAGAAGAAGTATGTTTACTTGGCTGCGGTGTCACTACCGGCATGGGTGCGGTGATGAATACCGCGAAAGTCGAACCGGGTGCTACTGTCGCTATTTTTGGTTTAGGTGGTATTGGCCTTTCTGCCGTAATTGGTGCAAAAATGGCGCAAGCAAGCCGTATTATTGCAATCGATATTAACGAAGCAAAATTTGATCTGGCGAAGAAACTCGGCGCCACTGACTGTATAAATTCAGCCAATATCGAACAACCTATTCAGGATTATATTATTGAGCTGACAGACGGTGGAGTTGATTATTCTTTCGAATGTATTGGCAATGTCGACGTCATGCGTTCAGCGCTAGAATGTTGCCATAAAGGCTGGGGCGAATCGGTGATTATTGGTGTTGCCGGCGCCGGTAAAGAAATATCGACCCGACCATTTCAACTAGTCACTGGCCGTGTTTGGCGCGGAACTGCCTTTGGTGGCGTTAAAGGCCGCACTGAATTACCAGACTATGTTGAACGTTATCTAAACGGTGAATTTAAACTACAAGATTTTATTACCCATACTATGCCGTTAGAGCAAATCAATCAGGCATTTGAGTTAATGCATAAGGGTGAAAGTATTCGTTCTGTTGTTCACTTTAAACCGGAATAAACGCTGAAAATGACCATCACAACCATTAATCAACATAAAGTATTTGGTGGCAACTTAACACAGTGCAATCATCAGTCAAACACGGTTAATTGCACCATGCGCTTTTCCGTGTTTATGCCGTCAAGTGCCAGTAAAGAAAATCCGGTGCCAGTACTTTACTGGCTATCGGGACTCACTTGTACCGATGAAAACTTTATGCAAAAAGCTGGCGCGCTGCGAGTTGCCGAACAACTCGGTATCGCTATCGTCGCACCTGATACCAGCCCACGCGGCACGGATGTACCGGATGATAGCAACCAAGCCTATGATTTTGGCTTAGGTGCAGGTTTTTATGTCAATGCCAGCCAAGCACCATGGCAACAACATTATCAAATGTATGACTATATTCGTTATGAATTACCACAACTAATCACACAGCATTTTCCGGTATCTGCGCAACGCGCTATCAGTGGTCATTCCATGGGGGGGCACGGCGCTTTAGTACTGGCATTACGCAATCGCGATTTTTATAGCTCAGTTTCAGCGTTTAGTCCGATTTGTCATCCGGTTAATTGCCCCTGGGGCGAGAAAGCATTTAGCCACTACCTTGGCGATAACAAAGATGATTGGCAACAATATGATGCCAGCATACTAATCAGTAAAACAGGCAGGCAGCTTCCGATGCTGGTACATCAAGGCGGTGGAGATGAATTTCTTGAACAACAACTACAGCCTCAGGCATTGCTCGATGCAGCAAAGCGCAAGCATTATCCGTTAGAATTTAATATGATGGATGGCTATGATCATAGTTACTATTTTATCAGTAGCTTTATCGAGCAGCATTTACAATTTCACGCACAGCATTTTAAACGATAGATGAGCCATGCATGACTTGAGGGCTAACTATAGCCCTCAAGTAAAAAGCTCGTCATCAAGTACAAAGCTAATAACATCAACACACTCCCCATCAGACGATTAAAAGTAAGCATACGCCGCTGATTGTTAAGATAAACACTGACTTTATCCCCTACCAGTGCCCAACTGCTCATCGCAAATAAACAAATCACAAAATAGAGCGTAACAAACACTAGTAACTGCTCAGCTGCATCAATTAAATTAAACGCCGACACTCCGGCTACACTCGCTATCCAGGCCTTCGGGTTTAACCATTGCAATAACATTCCTTGGGCAAAGGTCGGCAACAAATGTTCTGATTGATGCACGTTCACAGAGGCAGAAAAAAGCTTAGCACCAAGATAGAAAATAAAACTGTTACCCGTCAGACACAATGTAGTCAGCCAAACCGAATGTTCTGCAGTAACCACACCAAGCCCTAACCCCACCACTAATAACAGCAAAGTAAAACCTATTACCGCCCCCAGCACAAACGGCATAGTGTGGCGAACACCGTGATTGACACCACTGGCTAACACCATCAAATTAACCGGCCCGGGGGAAATTGACATAGCGAGTGCGTATAAGCACATGGCAATAATTATCGACATGCTTGCTCCTTAACAATTTTTTTCTAGTATAAGAAAGCAAAAAAATATAACTAGATAGGATGATTGAAATTAATTATTCTAATAGATAGTACAATGAGTTGGACAAAAGATGATTGATGAATTACGCGCTATGGCAATTTTTGCGCAAGTAGTAAAGCTTGGTTCATTTCGCGCCGCCGCTAAAGCGCTCAAGCTATCACCATCAGTGGTCAGTTATCATGTTGCTCAGCTGGAACAGCAAGTAGGTACGGCCCTTATCTATCGTTCAACACGTAAACTGTCCCTCAGCCATGAAGGCAAAGTATTAGTTAAACATATCGACACCATGATGCATGCTGCCCAGCAAGGGCTGGATGAGATCAGTCATAGAGAAACAAAACTCACGGGTAAGCTTGCTGTCACCTTGCCAACCGCGCTGATCAAGTCACCAATTACAAAGCAAATATCACTGTTTGCCCATCAACATCCTAATGTTGCATTATCACTACTCTATAGTGATAGCAGAGAAGATATTATCGCCAACGGCATAGATTTAGCCATTAGTGCCGGAGAACTCACCAGCAGTAACCTCAAAGCGAAACGGATAGGGAAAATTCAGCGAACTCTGGTGTGTTCACCTGAGTGTTATGCTCGTTATCAAACACCAACGCAACCGCAACAATTAGCGCAATGGCAATGGTTGAAGCTTGCTATGCTGCCGAATTATCGCGACTTTCAGCACCCAGATTTTGGCAAAGTGAAAGTACCATTTTCCCACCAGCTTAGCGTCAACACTGTTGATGCCATGGTGCAGCTATGCCTGTTAGGTCATGGATTAGCAACACCAGCGAATTATCAGGTTAACGATTTAATTACCCAAGGCCAGCTAGTTCAGGTATTGCCACAATGGCAAATAACCCCAATTCCGCTTTATGCAGTTTGGCCAAATAATGTTGCCGAACGCAGTTTAACTAAACAGTTGCTTACCTTTATCAGCGATAAATCAACCTAAAAAACCGTATAAAAACGAAGATTTTCGTATAAAAACCAGGCGATTTTTGTCATCTATTTGCCATGATTTTTGTAAGACATTGACCATTATTTAATTATTCTTTTGCGCTTTTATATTTTGTAAAAAATCATTTCTTTATAAAAATTAATTGGATAACTAAATTGTAAGAACAAAATAACCAATTTTTTACAAATATCCCTTGTCAGTCCTGCTCACTCCTGTAAAGTATTTGCCAGCTACTCGGTAGCGCTGATAAAAAGGAATGTTGTTGCAGGGAAAGCAAACATATTCTTTGAATATGACAAATTTCGAATAAGGATAATTACCTTACATCAGGAAGATGACTGATTATAAAAGTCCGGGAGGACAATAAGGACAGCCCAAGAAAGCGTCAGGATGACCAAGAAAAAGAAAATCAGGAAACAAAAATAACAACAGGAATTAAGTGTCAGTAACAGGGACTGTGCTAATAAGTTAGGAAAACTACTTAAGAATTGGAAATAAAATATATCGTGGTAACACCACTCATATATTCTCCGAAAACGATGGCTCTGCCATCGTTTTTTTCTTGCTAACAAATAAATTCAACGGGAATCTTGTAATCTCACTAACGATCCCAACAAAAGTAGCGTAAAATATCCGCAGATATTGTAACTATGACTTTTTAGCCAAATGACACGCCAGAAAAAATCAAGAAAACCCGGATTAGCACCAGCTAGCGCCAGCAAAGATAAAAAAGATTTAGCCACGCCTAGCGATAAAAAACCGAAAAAGCTTAAAGGCAGAAAACCCGGCTCGCGCCAGACTGATGCCATTAAAAAATCGAAACAAAAATCAGCGCCGCAAACCAATAAAGACCCTCGTGTTGGCAGTAAAAAACCCATAATGTTGACAAAAGCTCAAGCGCCTGAAGCAGCAAACAAAGCGGTTAAAGCAAAGCCTGCACAGAGAAAAGTTGCCGCAATTAAAGTGCTAGATAACACTCAGGCATTGGAGCAGGAATTTTATGCGATTGAAGAAGATGCGCAATTACAGTCGATCTTCGCTAAGCAGGAACAAGAGCAGCCATTAACCAACGAAGAAATCGATTACTTCAATGAGAAAATGGAGCGTTACCACAATTTACAGCAACAACTTGGCTGGTCAGATGAAGAAGAATCATCAGAACCAACTGGCGAAACAGATGAAGACGCCTTATGGGATAAACTAGATAATAATCATTTATCTGATTACGAATAAGGAGCTGCGATGATTGTAGATTATTGGCCATACTGGCTGGCATTTGCCTGCATGATCGTCATCAGCTTAGCAGTTTATGCTGGCAAACTACTACGCCAACTCAAGCATCAAACAGAACGACAGCAGCAACTAACATTGCAACAGCAGCAGGCGTTAGCGACACACGATAAAAAAATCCTCGATAGCGTAGTCATTATTGTTAGAGCAATGAAAGAAGAGCAATGCGATATCTCGGAAGGATGCTGGCGCTTATCAGTATTGCTCGACTCATTAAAAACCGCCGACGATCTAAGTTTGCAATTTCCTGCTATATTTGAATTATACGGTGCAATAAAGCATATGCCTATTCTTGAAGAACGTAAACAGCTCAGTAAGCAGCAACGAATGAAGTTTGATTTAGAGCGCACCAAGGTTGAAGCTCGCTTACAACCTTCTGTTTTTCAAGCAATAGAAGAATTGCATAATTACGCATTAGCAAAGATCGGAGCACTGTCTAATAGCTGATCTTTGCTAACAAGCTTGGAGTAAGATCTCGTTATGACACAGCAATTAAAACAACAGTTCACCCAACGTATTATTGAATTACAGCAAAGAGTAAGCGCTATTCATCAGGACTTTGCTCAAGGACGCGATGCCGATTGGTCAGAGCAAGCCGGAGAGCGAGAAAACGAAGAAGTACTCAATGCACTAGAGTCGGAAGCAAAAATAGAAATTCAGCAATTATCCAATGCGATAACCAAAATTGATCAAGGGCTTTACGGCATTTGTGAAGAATGTGGAGAAACTATTGCCAGCCAACGTTTAGCAGTGCAGCCCGCTGCTTCTAAATGTGTGCAATGCGCCCAATAGCCTACGCCATACTTCATTAATAATTCACTTAGCTTGCGCTCGATCAATAAGCTTATCGGTTCCTTATTCTATAATCCCCTTGTGATAGAGATAAGGAACCAAAATGCAAGCCAAGCAATTTTTTGATAGCCAGTTATTAAATAAATACAATACCAGTGGTCCTAGGTATACCTCCTACCCGACGGCACTGGAATTTAATCATCAGTTTAATAGCACAGACTTACTTCAGGCGATTGAAAAATCAGATAATAATGAGTTATCTCTTTATATTCACATCCCGTTTTGCCATTCGCTTTGTTACTACTGCGGTTGCAATAAAGTTATCACTCGCCATCGTGATAAAGCAGATATTTACCTAGATTACCTTGCCAAAGAAATCAACTCACGCGCACCACTATTTAAAAACTATACCGTTAAACAATTGCATTGGGGCGGTGGCACGCCAAGCTTTTTAACTCATCAACAAATCACCCAACTGGTTACTCTGTTAAAACACGCGTTTAATTTTGCGGATCAGGTAGAAATGAGTATCGAAATCGATCCTCGTGAAATAGAAATGAATTTAGCCGAGCACTTATATGCTCTCGGCTTTAATCGTCTTAGTATTGGGGTGCAAGACATAGATGAAAAAGTCCAAAAAACTATCAATCGCGTACAATCAACTGAGTTTATTGAGCAATTTATCGCCCACGCCAAGCAAGTAGGCTTTCAATCAATCAATGTCGATTTAATTTACGGTCTGCCACATCAAACCATCGAAACATTCACCCGCACGTTAAATAAAGTGCATGAAATGGATGTCGATCGTATTTCATTGTTTAGCTATGCCCATCTGCCAAGCCGATTTGCTGCGCAGCGTAAATTACGAGATGAATGGCTACCTAATACGCAAGAAAAATTCGCCCTGATGAAACTGGCGATCGAAACCTTATGCGGTTTTGGCTACGAATTTATTGGTATGGACCATTTTGCCAAACCTGATGATGAATTAGCCATCGCTCAAAAAAATGGTACTTTGCACCGTAACTTTCAGGGTTACACCACCAAAGGCAACTGCGATTTGTTAGGACTAGGTGTTTCGGCGATTAGTGCCATAGGTGACAGCTTCAGCCAAAACATTAAAGATTTAAAACCTTATTACCAGGCCATTGAAGACCAAGGTCATGCCCAAGAAAAAGGCATCACTTTAACTCAGGATGATGTAATTCGCGGCGAAGTTATCCGTGAATTAATGTGCAACCTTTATTTAGATAAACAACACATCAATACAAAGTACGGCATCGACTTTGATAGCTATTTTGCCGACGACCTACCGCTACTAGAGACCTTTATCAATGATAAGTTAGTGGTGAACAATCAGCAGGAAATTATCGTTAAACAAAAAGCCCGACTGCTGATCCGCATTATTTGTATGAGTTTTGATGCTTATATGAAACATCACATTAACCAGCAACGCTTTTCACGAGTGATCTAAATATTAAATGCTGTGACAGCTACCAGCAATGTAATTTCAACTGCCCGTAGCAGATGAGCGTGAAGCAGACCTTGAATAAATCGTTTTTTATTAAGCGAATATTTACATCACGAGTCTAATGTATGGCTCGTTTATCTCAACTCTCGTTTTCCACACAGCCTGACTATATTGTAATAAATTAATTCTATTGATAAGGTGCTAAAATAATTAAAAATTTATCCTGATATGTGGTTTGCTTTAAATCGTTGATTTGGCATAACCCGAAATGCTCGATAATAAGCTATTAGGGTTCTGGAGTGTTCAGTGACGAACCAATACCGTTATAAAATGAGTTTTACTCAACCAGATTCAGGAATGAATAAGTGCTCAACTGTAATTGGTGGTGTCGGTATTTTGCTGGGAATGGCGTCACTAGCTTTCTTTGGTAAAGGAAGTATCCATGGATATACGTTGATCTATATCGTGGTTTTAGTTGCATTAAATTTTCTTAGTTACCACGCCCAAATACTTAGAATGGTCACCGCAGTTATTTCTGGAAGCGTATCTCTGGCTTTAATTGCTTATTCATTCCCGGACTTTATATCAAATAATATGATTCGTTCTCAAAAAGGGTTTTATTATGTGCTTGTTGGGTTGTATTCAGCTGGTGTTTGTTTATGTCAAATGAAGGCCATACGGAAATAGAACTCATACAAGGCAATTATCAATGGGATATCTAAAGCTTGGCTGGCGCTCATTCTTCGCTAACTTTAGCTAAGCTTTTGTACGCCCCATATTGTGCCGTTATGCGTTTAGTCAGTTGATACGTTCAACTGTATATTTATAAATTTCAGGAGTTAAAATGAATAACAAAATTATCGGAATAGTCCTTATTATTGCGGGTGTTGTATCAGCTATGTGGGGCTACAATATTTATGATTCTGCTAGCTCACAAGTTACTCGAGCATTAAGTGGGGACACGCCTATTGAGGCTTGGGTGGGAATGGCTGGTGGTATAATTGCGATTTTAATTGGTATTACAAGACTCAAATAATATCAATCAATAAGCACATATTAAGGCATTCAAACGAACTAAAAACAGTTGGCTTTCCGTTCGTGCCTCACTTATTTTAGTCAAACTGTCATTAGCCACTTAACGTGGCGTTATATTTTCAAGGAAGCTTTATGATTTATTCGACCACCGAGTCAATCCCTGGAAGAGAAATAGAAAAAATTGTTGGTGTCGTTACTGGTAATGTTGTTCAAGCAAAGCATATTGGTCGTGACATTATGGCTGGCTTGAAAAGCATTATCGGTGGTGAAATACGCGGTTACACCGAGATGTTAACTGACGCCAGAGATATAGCGATTCAACGTCTTGTTGAAAATGCACAAGAAAAGGGAGCAGATGCTGTTGTAGGTATTCGCTTTACTACAAGTGCAATAATGGATGGTTCATCTGAAATAATGGTCTTTGGAACAGCGGTTAAATTAAAAACATAACTTGGCGCACAAGAACAGACAAAAAAACAGTTGGCTGTTCGCTTCACTAAATTTTAGCCTGTTATTGAGGCGTTATAACTACCTGGAATATTATGAAAAAAATTGTCAGCTCGGGTTCTCATCTTGAAGAGCCAATTGGATTCTCTCGCGCTTGTAGAATTGGAAATTCTATAGCTGTGTCTGGAACCGCTCCGATTGAAAATGGGCAAACAGTGTATGAAGGTGATGTCTACAATCAAACTAAATACTGTTTACAGCTGTCAATAAAAGCAATCGAAGAAGCGGGCGGTAGTCTGCAAGGTGTCATTAGAACACGAATTATGCTTACCGATATTACTCGTTGGGAAGAGGCAGCAAAAGCTCATGGTGAATTGTTTTCTAAAATAAAACCCGCTTGCACTTTTGTTGAAGTAAGCCAATTTATCGATAAATTGTGGCTTGTTGAAACAGAAATTGATTGCGTTGTAATCTAGTTATGACAAGTGCTTTAAATGGACGCAAAACAACAAGCAGCAGCGGGTCTTTGGTGGTTTTAACCCTGACGCGCTGTCGCCAACACAACAATATAACGTCAATAGAAAAGCTAAACTCAAAAGAATTTCACTTAATATCGGACATCGAGCAAAAACAGATACAAACGACTACGCGCTAGTCCACCTCCCCAAGCACATAGCACTGACCATCACTATAAAACGTCAATACTGTTTTATCTGCCAGCTGTTCTTGCTGCGCTAAATCCACCCACTGATAATAGACATTACGATGTACTTTCGCCCTTAAGTTATGTCTGACATTAACATACAAAGCACCCTGCTCATTATCGCTCAGTTGATGTTCACTATTCAGCACAAAGCTATCGCCTAAGTTGGTAGTGAGCTCCATCACCGACTGTTGTTCATCCAACCACTGCCATTGGGTGATAATAAATGGCACATCTTCAACAGTAATTTTCACTTTCTCTACCGGCGTTACCAAAAAGTAATCATCCGCTTCTTTTTTTAGCACTGATGCAAAGAGTTTCACCAATGATAGACGTTTAAAAATAGTGTCCTGATAATACCAGTCACCATTGCTTTTAATGGTCAGTTTAATCTCACCGCAATACGGTGGATCCCATAATTCAACTGGCGGTAATGCTTTTTCATTATCTGCCAATCGAGTGATTTGTTTTGATAATTTATCTAACGCCACCTTTATTCACCTTTTCCATCCAAGTTACGATTATTACATTACTGTTCAGTAACTAATGCGTTAATAATTAAGTCCTTTTTCCATTTATATTGGCTTACTATAGCAAGAAGTAAGCACCTTCACGCTATCCCTGATCATATTCACTAACTCAGGTTATTCATTGTAATATAGATCCGCTTTAACGCTAACAAACAGTACCTGCAAATAAAGACTTATTTATCATCTACTAACCTTGTTCACTATTTACTATACTAGGTAAATACCTCATTAATTAATTGTTTGGGCTTGTGCGCTATCTTCTTACCATCATTTTGTTATTCTCTGGTTTTGCCTCTGCACAGGTTAAACAAACGGTTAGTGTTTACCATTATCATACAAAACCCCCTCTGGTGATAAATATCCAAATCAAACAAGGCTTGTATTATGATTTTACCCGTTACTTAAATACCCGCAGTACTACGCATCATTTTGAACTAGTATTTGTGCCAAGAAAGCGTATTGAACGTATGCTCAAGGATGAAAAACTCCAGGGCATTTTATTAGGAGTGAACCCCGTCTGGTTTAACGATAAAAAAGAAGTTAATTATTTATGGACCGAGAAAATTTTTACCGATAGAGATGAAGTTGTTTCATTGGCTGAGACCCCAATAGAATTTACCACACCTGATTCATTAGCCGGAAAAGTGTTTGGCGGCGTTAGGGGGTTTTATTACTATGGCATAAGTGAACTAGTTAACCGCAATAAAATCAGCCATATTGAAACAGTTAAAGAAGTCGATCTATTTTATATGCTGTTAAATAAGCGCATCGACGCGGCGGTGATCAGCCGTTCCACTCTTGATTATTTAGTGAAAAAAAATAACTGGCAATCCATCTTCCATTTATCCAACAAACCGCACGATATTTATGAACGTCGTGTTTTAGTGCCTAAGCATTTATCACCGGTATTTGATGAGCTAGATACAATAGTCAAAAAACTCCCGAAAGACAAAAACTGGCTTAAAATATTAGCTAGATATAAATAGTCTCAACTTAAATTATCAGAAGCACTTCTTCTACAGTAGCAAGGCTTCATCTATCGGAGAAAATTCATCGGCACTATTAATCAAAGAATTCGCAGTTAACGCTAATACGCCATAAACTTGCGTCTCTACTTGATACTTATCTCTTACTTTCCGCAGCAATAAATCAAAGTCGCCATCACCCGAAAGTAACACTATCTGATCAACGTCATTCGCACACTCCAAAACATCGATAGTGATGCCGACGTCCCAATCACCTTTTGCTGAACCATCAGCGCGTTGAATATAAGGTTTGAGCTTTACACTAAAGCCAATGTGCTTTAATGCCTTTTGAAATTTATGCTGGGCATCATCACTGCGTTCAATCGCGTAGGCATTCGCTACGACAATATCTCCCTGAGCGCTCAATAATTGCCATAGTTTTCGATAATTAAACTGTCGTCTAAAGGTATCTCTGGTGGTGTAATAAATATTTTGTACATCGACAAATACTGCAATTTTCTTCATTGCTCATTCACTCAGCGCTATTTTGTGATAAACGATAAAGTAATATCGCTGTCTTTTCGATGTTTTTTGTAAGAGATGTTAAATCCGCAACTTCATTTTTAGTATGGCCTCCCCGCCCCATAAGGCCTAAGCCATCTAACGCCATTTCAACATGATTTGCGGCAAAAGAAATATCTGCAGCTCCCGCTTTTCTTGGGTTAGCGGCAACCACCTCACCATATCCTAGATCCTGGCTAACCTGACTATACAATGAAAGTAACTGCTGATTGCCGCTAGTAGGTGCCATCGGCGGATACCCAGTTGAAAAGCTAAGCACTGCTTGAGTGTGAGCAAGATTGTCACTGACAATCGCCTGCATCATCTTTCTAGCATTTGCCACCTGCTGCTCTGTTAACCCACGCAAATCACCGTTAACGATTAAGCGTTGCGCAATCACATTGGCTTTACCAAAAGCATTGAAGCTTGATGCTGCTTGCTGGCCATTAACTCGTGTGCCACCAGCGATCACCCCAGGGTTAAAGGTTAAGTTCTGCTGCTGCGATAACTGTTCTCGAAAGGCATTAAGAATACGCGCGGCTTCCAATACTGCGCCATAACCTTGTTCTGTGGTAAATATTTGTGATGAATGAGCCGCTTTTCCAGTAACTGTAAGCGTCCAGCCTAAATAACTACGCCTTGCTACCATGGCCGTGCCTATATTACTGTCACCATTTTCAAACCCCAGTGCAATATCCGCCCATTTTGCCGCATCAACAATGGCTTTTTTCGATAAGGCTAACGGCCGGCCGCTGCTTTCTTCGTCGCCGGTCAGCACCACTGTAATAGCTAGATCCTGTAAAATATTCACTTTTTTTAATGCCTGTAATGACGCCAGAATAATCGCATTACCACCTTTCATATCAATCACACCTGGACCAGACGCTTCTGTTTCTGAAAGCCGCTGAAATTGCTGAAAACTGTCATCTTTCGCGAACACTGTATCCAGATGCCCGATCATCAGGATTTTTTTCTTGTTTGCTTGGTTATGATTAAAGTGAGCAACCACGTGACCAGCACGATTAAAAGCACCTCCCTTTTGCCATTTCGCCGCAAAACCTAAAGCGCTCAGTTGCGCTATCATCAATTCACCAACCGCTTTAACTCCGGGGAAATTCATCGTACCGCTATTAATATTGACTGCCTGTGCCAACTGCTCAATCGTTTTCGGTAATTCCTGATGAATTTCTCTGATCATCTGTTGTTCAACAACACCTAACGATTGCCGAGCATTAGCTGATGTGAAAGCCAATATGTGAGTAAGACAAACGAGTACAATAAACTTTTTCATTATTAAGTTCCTAGGGGCTGCTATTGCTGACGATTCGCCTGAATCGCTTTAGCATTAAGCCATATCAGCAATAAGACAAATTTAGATAAAACTGCTAAACTAACTGTTCGAATAAATTTGAGCAAAACAAGATGTTAGCATTCCGACAATTTTTTTATTTTCTATTAAAACTCCCCATTAAACTCTGGGTAAATTGTAGAATTGTTGCCGATAATGTCCTTGATAATAAACAAGCCGATAGCAATAAACCAATCTTTTATGTGGTTCGCCATCAATCGGCCAGTGACTTATTAACACTGCAAAAAGCCTGTCGCAAACTGAGTTATCCCGATCCATTTGAACAGGTCACTATTAACGGCCAATGTTATGACCGGACATTATGTTTGGAAAAGCCCAGCCGTTTATTGGGTGCTAAAGCAACCAATAATCCGTCGGCACAACAACAAGGCTTAGCAATATTAGCCGCCCATCAAGTTGACGAACAATTGGACGCTCAGTTAATCCCTGTAAATTTAGTGTGGGGCAGAAAGCCAACAAAGGAAAAGAATAACGCCAATGTCGGCACCTTATTGGCCGATCAGGAATCTCCCAACTGGCTGCGTAAATTTTTTATCGTACTGTTTCTTGGTCGCAATACCTTAGTACGTTTTAGTGAATCTTTGTCTTTTCGTTTCATCGCCGATAAACAAGGCACCGATAGCGCCACAGTACGTAAGTTTCTACGCGTCGCCCGTTTTCATTTTTATCGACAAAAAATAGCAGCTACCGGCCCTCGCTTAATGCATCGTCAGCAAATGTTCAAGACGCTGATGAAAAATCCGGCGATCAAACGCTTGATTGAAGACGAAGTCGCCAGTAAAAATCAGGACAAAGCAAAGGTTGAAAAGCAGGCACTGGCAATAATGAATGAAATTGCCGGTGATTATCGTGAGTCAATGATCCGAGTCGGCGAGCGTGTGCTGCACTGGCTATGGAATCGGCTATATAATGGCATCGAAGTCAATAATGCCAACACCTTGCGCGAACTAGCAGACGAAGGCCATGAAATCATCTATGTACCATGCCACCGCAGTCATATGGATTATTTATTACTCACCTATATCATTTATCAGCAAGGATTGGTCACTCCAAGAATTGCTGCCGGTATTAACTTAAACTTTTGGCCTGCCGGACCGATTTTCAGAAAAGCCGGGGCCTTTTTTATTCGTCGAAGCTTCCGCGGGAATCGTATGTATTCCACCATTTTCCGTGAATATTTAGGGTTATTATTTGAACGGGGTTATTCAGTAAAATTCTATTCGGAAGGAGGACGCAGCCGCACCGGTAAATTGCTTGAACCGAAAACTGGCATGCTCGCCATGACCATTCAAAGCTTACTGCGAGGTATTGACCGACCTTTAACCTTAGTTCCGGTTTATCTCGGCTATGAACACGTGATGGAAGTGGGGACTTACCATAAAGAACTCAGCGGCAGTAAAAAGCAAAATGAGTCTATTTTTAGTGTCTTTAAGGCGATTCGTAATCTACGCAATTACGGTAAAGGCTATGTCAATTTTGGTACGCCGATCAATATCAACCAGTTTTTAAATCAGCAGGTACCTGAATGGAAAGACGCCATTGATGCCGTGGAGCCACAAAAGCCTTCTTGGTTAACTCCTAGCGTTAACGTATTGGCAGATCAAGTAATGGTAGCGATTAATAAGAGTGCCGCGCTTAATGGTATTTCTCTCATTGCGCTTGTTTTGCATGCGACGGAAAATAAGGCGTTATCACGTCAAGAATTAGCCGCACAACTGGATTTCTTTTTAATGATACAAAACTCAGCGCCATACAGTGAGCAATTAACGCTGCCAGAGCAAACGGGTCAGCAGTTAATAGATGATGCTGTCGCATTAAATAAAGTGGATGTTGAACAAGATAGCTTTGGGGATATTATTTCCCTCAGTGATTCCGCAGCATTAGAAATGCGCTATTATCGCAATAATATTCTCCACGCCTTTATGCTACCCGCATTGATATGTCGCATCTTAGATCGCAACGCAAAAATCAATCAGCAAGAGTTAATTTCACAAATTCACTTAATAATGCCGCTGTTAAAACGCGATCTATTTTTATGGCAAGATATGACCGAATTAAGCAAACAAACCGAGGCTATACTAGCCACGCTTGAGCAACATCAGCTCGCTAAACAAAGTAAAGCAGGATTCTGGTCACTGGTGGGTAATACCAATTCCCTTAATAAAATCAGAATACTGGGGGAATGTGCGGAAGAAACACTACAACGTTTAACCATAATCACCACGTTACTCAATCAGTTATCTCCAATAACTAAAAGTGAATTTAGTGAAAAAGTGGTAGCAATCGCCAAACGGTTATCGGTACTTAACAATATTAATGCGCCAGAGTTTATTGATAAGAAAGCACAAATGACCTTAATTAACGCCATGCGGGATAATGCTTATATTGGCAGTGATAATGAAGGTAAGTTGGTAGCAAACAGTAGCATGGCGAACTTAAGATCCTGTGTTAGTAATCTAGTCGATATTGCAGTATTACAAAGTATTTTACGTTAACACATGATCAACCTCAGTTTAGCTAATAAATGCTAAGCTGAGGTCTGCTTATAAATACTCAATATAAATACCGGCAAAAACAACTAGGCCGACCCAATGATTATTAAGGAAGGCCTGAAAACATCGGCTGCGTTCTCGATTAGCAATCAACATTTGCTGATAACAAAAGAAGCCGGCACTTATCACCAAAGCCAGTTGGTATGGCCACCCAAACGCCAGCATATCGCCAACAGTAAACAACAAAGCTAGCGTTAGTAATTGCAGTAAACCTACAACACGCTTATCTCTCTCAGCAAATAAAATAGCAGTAGATTTTACCCCGATTAAGATATCATCGTCACGATCGACCATGGCATACATGGTATCGTACGCCACCGTCCATAATAAATTCGCACTGAATAACAACCAGGCAATCAGAGGAACTTCTCCCATGGTTTCAGCAAATGCCATGATCATACCCCAGCTAAATGCCGCCCCTAATACCACTTGAGGCAGATGGGTGTAACGTTTCATAAAGGGATAACACGCGGCCAGTAATAACGCACAAACAGACAGTTGAATAGTATAAAAAGATAAGGTCAAGACAAGCGCTAGCGCACCACCGATAAGGAAAGCAAATAAACTTAACGCCTGTTCACTGGTCATCGCACCAGACACTAATGGCCGCTCAGCGGTTCGTTTAACCTTACCGTCAACATGGCGATCTGCATAATCATTAATCACACAACCAGCGCTGCGCATAATAAACACCCCTAACGAAAACACCAACAGGTGATGTAAGCTAGGCATGCCATCAGAGGCGATCCATAATGCCCATAAGGTTGGCCATAATAACAAATATGTTCCTATCGGTTTATCCATTCGGGTGATTTGCTTAACTGCCAACCATTTCTGTTGCCACGATTGACTCACTGACTGCGTCATTAATTTACGTTCTCCATATAAGCCACGGATTGAGGTAAAAATACTTCGGCAACGATTAATGGTTTATTATCAATGACAAACACAGAACGGCGCCCCCACATCGTATGAATCACCGGTAGTTGATAATGTCTGGCTAAATGAGCTACGCTGGAATGGCGATTAAACTCTGCTACCTGAATGGATTTACGTTGTAAGTTGGGGTGGTTAAAAATCACTTGTCCCAGTGGCTGATTACCTAAATTAGCCAGTTCTTTTTCAGCTCCGGTTAAAGAGCTTAATGGTAAAAGACTACGAGCAAAAACATAAGGACGATGATCACAATGCAATATCACTTCTCTAACTAAAACTTCTTGCCCTGCTGGGACTTCATCTGTTGCCTCATCTGGCTGACAAATTTCAACTTGCTGCCCCAACACTTCAACCTCAAATACTGAGCAATGTTTTTTGAGTCGTGCGGTTAGCGAACTTGGTTCCAGTAACCAGTTCCGTAAATTTTCACTAAGCTCACATAACTGTTCATCAGTCCATGCTGCATGGATATGTACCGGAAATAAAGCATGTAAGTTCTGCTGCTGAGTCATAAAGTAATTCGTGTTATTTACCATTAAAAAACCCGCGCATAATAACAGTTTTTTACTTTCAGGTGTTGAACTTTCCACAGCTGTTCTTTCGATATTAAACTCTGATTTTTGCGCCATCCTGACAGATAAAAATTTTCTGCGATAAATTAAATGAAAATCAAAGTTAAGATCGCTACAATAACTGTCGATACATAAAAAATACAATTTATAATGGACTTAGCCAATATGATCAGAAGCTTTATATTTATCCTTTCGTGCTTGGTATTGATATCACCTGCTAAAGCTGCCGATTATGCCTATTATGGGTTTGAACCATCTATTGTCACTAACTATGTTGCCGTCAAGAAAAAGATGGGCTATGTGCGCTTAACGGTAGAACTGATGATCGAAAACTCGGCTAATTATGAAGTAGTTGAACATCACTCACCGTTATTACGTGATGCCATTATTACCATTATTGGCCAACAACCAGAAGCTAAGATTAAATCTATCAATGGCCGTCATGAAATTCAAAAACTGTGTGAAGAGAAAGTCAAAAATTTATTAACCAAAGAAACCGGTAAACCACTGATCAAAAAATTACTATTCACCCAATGGCTGGATAACTAATAGCAGTTAACGCTTAGCCTGACCCGCAAAACGCAGCCAGGCTAATACGCATCCGGTTACTAAGCCAACTAAATGAGCAGTATTGGCCATATTGATTGGTAACACATCAACAAAACCCAGCAATATCCAGAATATTAAGAAGCCAATGATAGGACGAGATAAAGCAAGTCCCCGTTCTGGCGCTAACCAGCCAGCCCACCAGACATAACCAACAACGCCATAAACCACTCCAGATAAACCACCAAAGTTAGGTCCCGAAACAAGAAATTGTCCTAAATTAGACAATACACCTGAAAATACAAATAGTTGCAGTAGTTCCAACCGCCCCATTTTTTGCTCAATACTGCCGCCTAACTGCCACCACCACATAGTATTAAAAGCAATATGTAAAATGGAGAAATGGAAAAATACCGGACCAATTAAGCGAAAAGGATTATCAAAAAATGCTTGAGGAGAAAGCTGCGCGAAAAAATGTAGCTGATTAAATAACGTGCGCTGCCAGCCTAAACTAGCAGCTAAATAGACAGCCCAACAAATTGCAAAAACAACTAGAGTCACAATACCTGCATGAGCAAAAAATTCTTCTTTAACACTCGCAAGTAATGACGGGCCATGATTAACTACCTTGGTATTATCGGCATTATCCCAGGCAGCACCTTGGTATTTTTTATCATCAGGGTTTTTAATAAATTGCTCAAAGATCGTCTTCGCCTGCTGAAGCTTAGTACCCTCGCAATAAACAACGAATTGTTGCTCTTGTTGAATAACTTGCACTTTAATGCCTTTTTTAGACAAATAATTAGCAAGTAATAACGCAATATTGTGTTGTGAAATCCCGACTAATGGCTCAAGTTCATCCTGCACTATTAAGCACCCGATTCAACATCTTCCGGATAATGGAGCTGCCAGTCGACAAAACCACCATCAAGCGAATAAACATCAGTAAAATCCTGACTCGCAAGGAACTGTGCTGCCTGCTGACTGGAATTACCGTGATAACAACAAACCACTAATGGCGCATCTAAATCAGCTTCACGGATAAATTCACTAATATTATCATTAGTTAAATGAATGGCATCAGGAATATGGCTGGTTTGATAAGAAGCAGGATCACGAATATCGACCACCACATGACTATTTTCCTTTAACACCGCATGCAACTCTGAAATATGCAAATGCTTAAATCCCACTTCACTCATTCTATTACTACTCCAACAATATTATAAACCAATTAATTAAATGCTACTGCCAATCCAAAATCACTTTACCCGATTGACCCGAGCGCATGACATCAAAGCCCTGCTGAAAATCATCAACCGAAAAATGATGAGTGATTATCGGCGTTAAATCTAAGCCCGACTGTATTAAGCTCACCATTTTATACCAGGTTTCAAACATTTCCCGGCCATAAATGCCTTTAATGGTTAAGCCTTTAAATATCACCTGAGACCAGTCGATTGCCATGTCTTTACCCGGAATGCCGAGCATGGCAATTTTGCCGCCATTGTTCATCTGGGCGAGCATTTCCTGAAACGCCATTGGTACGCCAGACATTTCCAACCCAACATCAAAGCCCTCTGTCATGCCAAGTTCGCTCATCACATCAGTAAGCTTTTCTTTGCTGACATTGACCACTCTGGTCGCCCCCATTTGTCTCGCTAGCTCTAAGCGGTAGTCGTTCACATCGGTGATTACCACGTGACGGGCACCAACGTGTTTGGCCACCGCGGCTGCCATTATACCTATCGGTCCGGCGCCGGTGATTAATACATCTTCCCCAACTAAATCAAACGATAAGGCGGTATGCACGGCGTTGCCAAATGGGTCAAATATCGCGGCTAAATCATCAGAGATTTCATCCGGCAGCTTAAAGGCATTGAACGCGGGAATCACCAAGTACTCAGCAAAACAACCCGGTCTATTAACGCCAACCCCGACGGTATTTCGGCATAAATGGGTACGGCCACCACGACAGTTACGACAATGACCACAAGTGATGTGCCCTTCACCCGAGACTCTATCACCGATTGCAAAGCCCTTAACTTCCTGACCAATCCCCACCACTTCACCAGCGTATTCATGCCCCACTACCATAGGCACAGGAATGGTGTTTTGTGACCATTCGTCCCAGTTGTAGATATGGATGTCGGTACCGCAAATCGCGGTCTTTTTGATTTTGATTAGTAAGTCATTATGACCGAGTTTTGGTTTCTCGGTCCGGGTCATCCAAATGCCTTCTTTGGCATGCAGCTTCGCTAGCGATTTCATTTAAATCACTCCCATCTCAGTACCAATGCGAGTAAAAGCCGCAATGGCTTTATCTAATTGCGCTTTAGTGTGCGCGGCAGAAATTTGCGTACGAATACGGGCTTGCCCTTTCGGCACCACCGGGAAAGAAAAACCGATGACATAAATACCCTCGCTTAATAAACGATTCGCCATCTCACTGGCGACTTTCGCATCACCCAACATCACCGGCACAATGGCATGGTCAGCACCAGCGCAAGTAAAGCCCGCCGCTTCCATTTGCAAGCGAAAATACTGAGCATTATCTTTTAAGGTTTGGCGTAAGTCATCGCCGTCAGCCAATAACTCAAGCACTTTAATTGAGGCATTAACAATCGCCGGCGCTAATGAATTGGAAAACAAATACGGGCGTGAACGTTGACGCAGCCAGTCGATGACTTCCTTTTTACCAGAGGTATAGCCACCAGACGCACCGCCCATCGCTTTACCTAAGGTGCCAGTGATAATGTCGACTCGGCCCATCACATCACAATATTCATGACTGCCTCGGCCTTTATCACCGACAAAACCGACGGCATGGGAGTCATCCACCATCACTAGCGCGCCATATTTATCGGCTAAATCACACACGGCAGATAAGTTAGCAATCACGCCATCCATTGAAAACACCCCATCGGTGGCGATTAATTTAAACCGTGCACCCGCAGCATCGGCCTCCTGTAACCGCGTTTCTAATTCCGCCATGTCATTATTGGCGTAACGAAAACGTTTTGCCTTACACAAACGCACACCATCGATAATCGAGGCATGGTTAAGTGCATCAGAGATAATCGCATCATCCGGCCCAAGTAAGGTTTCAAACAAACCCGCATTGGCATCAAAGCACGAGGAATACAAAATAGTGTCTTCCATGCCTAAAAATTCCGATAGCTTCTGCTCAAGCGTTTTATGAATATCTTGGGTACCGCAGATAAAACGCACTGACGCCATACCAAAGCCATGGTCATCTAAACCGGCTTTTGCGGCCTCAATCAATGACGGGTGATTCGCTAAACCTAAATAGTTATTGGCGCAAAAGTTAATCACTTCTTCACCGGTCGTGACCGCAATCTCCGCCTGCTGCGCCGTGGTGATAATACGTTCAGCTTTGTATAAACCGTCTTGTTTAACCTGCTCAAGTTGTTGTTCAAGGTGAGAGTAGAAGTTGTTTGCGCCTGTTGTCATGAGTGCCTCGAAATAATTAAAGCTGCTGATCAGTACATTATGTTATTAGAATAGATACAGATCGAATATGGCGCTATTGTACGCCATTCTTTTTTAAGGTGAAGCACAATTTAAATTCAGAACTTACAGCACTACCATATCATCGCGGTGAATAATTACTTTGCTTGGACAGTAACCGAGAATGTCAACGATCTGCTCACTATTACAGCCCTTGATTTTCAATAAATCACGTTCACTGTACTGGCAGATCCCTTTAGCGATAACCTGATTGTTGTCATTATTTACCAGGTCAATAGAATCACCCGCAGCAAAATGACCATTTACCGATGTGATCCCCGAAGGCAATAAAGAAGCTCCTTTATTCACTAATGCCTGCACTGCACCACGATCTAACATCACCTGACCATTACTTTTTAACGTGTGTTTTAACCAGTGCTTGCGCGCTTTCGTTGCCGCCTGGCTGGCAATAAATTTTGTCCCAGGGTTTTTACCTTTTAATAGCAAGTCAAAAACACCACTGTTAGTGCCGTTTACTATGTAAGTTTCAATGCCATTTTCCACCGCTTTCTCAGCCGCTTGAATTTTTGTTTTCATGCCGCCAGTCGCTATTGGGTTACTTGTGGTACCCGCCATCGCGTAGACAGCTTCGGTGATTTGCTCGATTTGTGGAATTAATACCGCATCAGGATTATTTCGCGGATCCTGGTCATAAACACCGTCGACATCACTTAAAATAAACAAGCAATCGGCTTCACTGACTAACGCCACTAAGGCAGCTAAATTATCGTTATCACCAACTTTCAGCTCTTCGGTTGCCACGGTATCATTTTCATTGACCACTGGAATAACATTATTGGCTAATAAAATACGCAATGTATTTTTAATATTAATGTAACGCTGGCGATCTTTTAAATCCCCATGAGTGATCAATAGTTGACTACAAGGAACATCAAAAAAACGCTGCCAATTCGCCATCATTTGCATTTGTCCGACAGACGCCATCGCTTGTTTGGTGGGAATTGAGGGGACAGGAGAACCATGATGAATTAATTGCCTGCCAGCAGCAACACTACCGGAAGACACTAAAATAATTTCTTTACCTGCCCGCTGACATTCAGTAATAAAACGAGCAATAGCTAATAAATGTTGGCCACTGCAACCTTTATTGTCTGGCGCCACCAAGGCACTCCCCACTTTAATAACCGCACGATTAAAGTTCATTGTCACTCCCCTCTAGAATTACGCTTAAGCATGCCTTGAACTTAAGGTAAGTTGCAACGAGATTTTTAACTATTATTAGAAAAGATCGCTATTTTTACTCAGTTAAAGCAATAAGGCGTAATAATTAAATGTTTTCCTTTATTAACTAGGTCAAAATTCTAGTATTTACTTGCTTAAATTATGTCATTGTTTAGTTGTCACTCAGCAATTAAGAGAAAAGCAAAAAATTAGCTGAAAGCGAAAGAAATTCACTTTATTATAAACACCATCAGTGGGTTAATTTAATTATATAGTGTTTCATGTTGAGTTTTTTACCATCATTATTGCTCGGATTACTGTCCTTTACTTTCTACACCATTAATACATTTTTATGGTTAATACCTATTGTTATCTTTTCATTTTTAAAGGCGCTGTTACCTTTTCATCATTGGCGGAAGTTTTTTAGTTATTTATTAGATCAAATGGCAAGTAATTGGGTAGCCCTAAATACCGTCAATCAAAAATTATTTACTAAAACTAAGATTTCAGTCAAAGGACTGGAAAAACTAGAGAAAAAGCAATGGTATCTGATTATTGCCAATCACCAATCCTGGGTCGATATTGTGGTGCTGCAGCGTATATTGCACGGCAAGGTACCCTTTTTAAAATTCTTCCTAAAAAAAGAACTGCTTTATGTACCATTTCTAGGTATTGCCTGGTGGGCATTAGATTTTCCATTTATGAAACGTTACAGTCAGAGTTTTATTAAAAAAAATCCTCATTTAAAAGGTAAAGACATAGCAACAACACAAAAAGCTTGTAAAAAGTTTCGCCATAAACCCGTTTCGATTATGAACTTTATCGAAGGCACGCGTTTTACTCCGGAAAAACATCAAAAGCAAAATTCACCGTTTAAATATTTACTTAAACCTAAAGCCGGAGGCATCGGCTTTGTTATGTCAACCATGGGAGATCAGCTCAATAAGGTATTAGATATCACGATTTATTACCCCGAGAAAACCCCCAGCTTTATTGACTTTATTTGTGGTAAGGTAAAAGAAGTGCAGGTAGATATTAAGATAACCGACATCGACCATTCGTTAACCGGTGACTACATTAACGACAGAGCCCATAAAATTCAGTTTCAAAAATGGGTGAATCAGTTATGGCTTGATAAAGATGCAAAACTCTCTGAGTTTCATCAACAACAATAAGGAAAGACTATGTTAACGCTTATTTCATCATGGTTAGCTAATTATGGCATCGCCGAAGAAAACCTCGCGTTAGCATCCTTAATTACCGGTATAACGATTATCTTAATTATTTGTGCCACCGCTTATTATTTCACTAAACACAAGCTACTCACTCTAATCAATAAATTGGTTATACGGTCACAGAACCAATGGGATGATATTATTCTAGAGCATCATGTCTTTCAGCGCATTGCCTTGATCATTCCTTTAATCACCTTATGGTTTTTGGCGCCTAAGCTTATTGCTAGTGATAATATTGTACTTGATGTGTTACTAGTACTAACAAAAATAGCCACCACCTTTCAGGTCGCCCGCATCATTGATGCGATTTTAAATGTAGTAAAAAGCGTATCACAGCAATCAGCCTCTAAACGTTATCTGCCTCTTAATGCCACGATTCAGGTGATTAAACTGATCGTTTATCTAGTTGCCAGTATTTTATCCATCTCTTTTGTACTGAATAAATCACCTATCTATTTATTAAGCGGCTTAGGCGCACTGACGGCAGTGTTATTGTTGGTATTTCAGGACACCATTAAAGGCCTGGTTGCCAGTATTCAAATATCGGCAAATAAAATGCTCGCTCCGGGTGACTGGATAGAGATCCCTCAATATGGTGCGGATGGCGATGTTCTGGAAATCGGGTTAAATACCGTAAAGGTGCAAAACTTTGATCGCACGGTCACTACAGTGCCAACTTATGCGCTGATCAGTGGTTCATTTAAAAACTGGCGTGATATGTTCGCCTCAGGTGGTCGCAGAATTAAACGCACTATCACGATAGACATCAGCAGTATTCATTTTTATCAGGCTGATGATATTGAGCGCTTAATGAATATACGCTTGATCCGCGAATACTTAACCAATAAGAAACAAGAAATTACCAAGCATAATCAAGAATACTGTATTACGGATACCGATTTAGTCAACCAAAGACAACTCACCAATATTGGAACATTCAGAGCCTATATAGAAGCCTATTTGCGACAGCACAAAAAAGTACACCAGCAAATGACCTGTATGGTCAGGCAATTGCCAGCAACAGCGACAGGCTTGCCACTGGAGCTCTATTTTTTTAGCAATGATCAAAACTGGGTAAGTTATGAAGGCATTCAGGCTGACATTTTTGATCATTTATATGCCATGGTACCGCTATTTGATTTACGAGTATTTCAACACCCCAGTGGCGCTGATTGGCGAAAAGCTAACGCTGACGAATAACGCCTTCTTGCATAGTCGTTGCTACTAGCTCGCCTTGCTGATTAAAAATCTGGCCGCGTACTAACCCTCGGCCACCAACACTGGTAGGACTTTCCATCACATATAATAACCAGTCATCAAAGCGAAAAGGACGGTGAAACCACATTGCATGATCTATGGTAGCAATTTGAAAATTTGGCTGCCAATGGCTGACTCCATGCGGGAATAACGCCGTTGGTAAAAAGTGAAAATCAGAAGTATATGCCAACATATATTTGTGAATTCTCGGATCATCCGGCAAATTACCATTTGCTTTGATCCACATATGACAAACAGCATCAGTTTTTTCCGGTTTTACCCAGTTATATTGTTCAACTGGTCGCAACTCAATCGGCTTTTCCGATAGAAACTTGCCACGGACATTTTCTGGAATAAACTGCTGATGATCAAAAATAAAATCAGTAAATGAGGGTAAATTTTCTGGTCCCGCAACTTTCGGCATGTTGATTTGATGATCAAAGCCGGTTTCTTCCTGCTGAAACGATGCTGTCATATAGAATATCGCTTTACCGTTTTGGATCGCCTGTACACGTCGGGTATTAAAACTTCGGCCGTCTCTGATATTTTCCACTTCATACACCACCGGCTTTTGCGCATCTCCCGGACGTAAGAAATACGAATGCAATGAATGGGTAGAACGTGCAGAGTCTACGGTTTCTTGCGCAGCAGATAGCGCTTGCCCCATAACTTGTCCACCAAACAAAGCCTTAAAACCAAGATCTTGGCTTTGACCACGATATAAGCCCTGCTCAATTTTCTCTAATGTTAACAATGCTAATAAGTCATCTAATACCTGGCTCATACAACCACCCATATGCGCAATCATTTAGACCATTATATCGATGTTCAATAAAAACCAAAAGATAGTGATTGTACCAGTCGGTTTAATCGCTTAATAAACGTCTTTTTTGTTGAATTAATAAACAAATTACGATAATGTCCAATGCAATGAATAAAAAAGTATTAAGACAGGGGTATGCGTGCAAGCAGTATTAGAACGCGAAGTGTTACTGGAGCGAAGGCATTATAATCCTGAACACTCGGTATTATGGGATAAGCTTTCATTAGCGCAAAAATTTGCAGCCAGTAGTTTAACGCAATTTGGCTATGATCTAATGTTTATCAGAGGCAGTAAGGCTGGCAGCATGGCCGTATTGTTATGTGATGACAACATCGCCACTATTTCGGATGAAGGGGAAATTAATACTTCACCAGAAATTACCATTCGCCCCTGATTTAACAAATAAAGTTTTAACAAAAATGCCATCATATTACTGATGGCATTTTTTATGGCAGATAAAAAATAGTAATAAAAAAACCCAGCAGATGCTGGGTTTTTTAAATACGTTGAAACTATAATTATTTAATTTTAGCTTCTTTATACATTACGTGCTTACGAGCTTTTGGATCAAATTTTTTGATTTCCATTTTCTCTGGCATGGTTTTTTTATTCTTGTCAGTAGTATAAAAATGACCTGTACCTGCACTAGAAACTAAACGAATTTTATCGCGCATGATAATTCCTTAAATTTTTTCGCCACGGGCACGAATGTCAGCTAATACTGCATCAATACCTTTCTTATCGATAATACGCATTCCTTTCGGAGTTAAACGTAATTTAACGAAACGGTTTTCACTCTCTACCCAAAAACGGTGAGACTGAAGATTCGGTAAGAAACGACGACGTGTTGCGTTTCTTGCGTGAGAACGGTTGTTCCCTACGACTGGCTTTTTGCCTGTTACTTGGCAAACTTTAGACATGTGAGTCACTCCAAAATTAATTTCAGCTCGAGCTATATTTCCCCAAGACCGTCGCCTCGGGATCCTGAAAAAGGTGGCATATTATAGTGAAAGTGAAAAACGAAAGCTAGCTTTTATATCAATTCTCTTACTAAAAACAACTATTTTTATAAAATTCAGTAAGTTAATTGATTATTACAGGGCTAATTTTCACTTAAATAAAGATTAGCCTTGTTTATATTTTAAGCTCAACGCGGTTAAATCAAACAAATTTAGTCTACATTAGAAGCTAATAACTTACTTAATTTTTCCTGTTGTTCTTTATTACATAACTCGTTAATTAAGATTCGGATAATGTGTGACTTTGCTAACTGGCTATCTTTTGCTAATTCCTGTAGCTGGGCAATAGCTTCTTCACTCAAAGTAAATGTTGCATGCCGAAAGGGTTTATCCGATTTTGATTTTCTTCGCTCGGCCTGACGTTTTACTTCAAACTGCTTAGCTGCTGCTAATGCTTGAGCGAGGTCAACAGGCTGTTTTTTTCCTTTACTGACGAGTTCAGGTGCCCCTTTGGCGTAATTCTCGGCGTCAGCGATAAATTCGTCTACAGTAAATGCCTTTTTCTTGTGTTTATCATCCTTGGATTTTTTTAAATCAGTTAAACTCATGTGAGTCATCCGGCTCCATTGCTAATAGTTCTTCAGCGATTGCTTTCATTTCATCAGCCGCTTTACCTGTGGGATCATTTTCTAACACTGACGAGCCTTGCTCTTCACTATCGTCGTAAACATTACGATTATAAGTTACCGCATCAAGCACATTAATCCCGTATGAGCTACACACTTCTTTTGCTTCCAAGATACGGTTAACTTGACTAGGCAATGCAGGACATTGCGTAATAACAAAAGACGCCAGCATTTTAGGGTTTACCATTTTACAGGTACTGAGCATATCTTCCATATGAGGTACAGTTTTCAAATCACGACGCTTAGGTCTGAGTGGAATAATGACATGTTCAGCAACAGACATTGCCGCCCTTAATGCTAAATTGTCCTGACCGCCACAATCAACAATGACATAATCATAATGCTGTTTAAGACTTAATAAATCATTACGTATTTTACCATAGAGTTGAATACAGTTTATGGCCGGTAAGGATGGATCTGTATTTCTCGCTTGGATCCAATCAGAGGTGGTACGTTGAGGGTCACAATCAACCATTAATACTATGGCTTGTTTGTCACGCGCAAAATAAACCGCTAAATTCTGCGCTAGGCAACTTTTACCACTGCCGCCTTTCTCACCACCAACTAAAATCATCATATTGCCAATTCCTTCTACTACCACTTTTTCAATGCAAGGGTACTTAATTATAGTCTAAAAAATCACAATCTACCTTTAATCGGCTAGTCTTAAAGCAACTTCATACCAACCATTATCCTGCTGGATACAACGAAGTACCCGTCCGGTTAATTGCTGACTGTGCTTAGCCGCCGCCTGAAACACTACGGTGACTTCAGTATTAACCGGAATTTCCTGATCGCAATCGAGCTTTAAACCACCTTTTGAGAAGTCAACACAGACAATTTTTTTCTTAACTTCTTGGCCTTGCTCTCCAGTCCATAGAATATCTACCAGCTCTTTTTCCATATCCAAGCGAAAAGATTGCCTACGTTCAGCGTTTTCTTGATTATCATCAACCATTTCAACCTCCAATCACCTCTATCATTAAAGCTAACCGTCATTTTAGCGAGTTGCAAGATTTTTCTATGACATTCTCTGCTTTAAATGAGTCCATGCTCAGCAAACGAATAACATTGATGACCCGCAATAATCATATGGTCTAACACCTTAACATCAATCAAGGCCAACGCCTGTTGCAACCTTTGAGTAAGCTGCTTGTCAGCCATACTGGCTTCAGCAACACCAGACGGATGATTATGTGCCAAAATAACAGCTCCTGCTTTAAAGTGTAGTGCTTTTTCAACCACTACTCTCGGATAAACCGTTGACGCGTTCAAGGTACCATAAAATAACTTTTCAAAACGTAGTACCTGATGTTGGCTATCCAAAAACAATAGCGCAAATACTTCATTAGTTTCATTTTTTAATTGCCCGATTAAATAGTTCTGGCTATCGACAGACGAAGTTAAACCTTCACCATTAACCAGTTGTTCCTGCAAATAACGCTTGGTCATTTCCAAACACGCTTGTAGCTGTACGTATTTAGCAATCCCTATCCCTGAAATCTGGCAAAACTCCTGTTCACTGGCATTATAGATACCGGCAATGGTACCAAAGTTATTTAAGAGTCGCCGCGCTAACTCAACCACATCACACCCTTTGACACCTGTCCTTAGAAATATTGCCAGTAACTCGGCATCAGACAAACTCATTGCCCCCATAGCTAACAATTTTTCTCGCGGTTTCTCTGCATCCGGCCAATCTTTTAACATAAACGCTTCCTTGCATGCTCATATCGGTTAATTGCTATCAGATGGCCTTTATTTAATTTCAAGCCATAGTGATCACACGCCAATTTTCATCAACCCCTAATAATGCTATGGTATGCACTATAAAATTTAGATTAGTAAGACTCGCGACTTATGCAAACTCTTCAGGAAAAAAATATTGTTCTCGGCATCACAGGTGGTATTGCTGCTTATAAGATTCCGGAGTTAGTACGCCGGCTAAAAGAGCATGGTGCCAATATCCGTGTGGTAATGACCGAAGGTGCGAAAGCGTTTATTACCCCGTTAACACTGCAAGCCGTTTCAGGTAATACGGTGTCAGACAATTTACTTGATACTGAAGCAGAGCTGGCGATGGGACACATTGAATTAGCAAAATGGGCTGATCTGGTATTAATTGCACCGGCAACAGCTAATACTATCGCGAAAATTACCCACGGACATGCTGAAGATATACTCTCAACACTAGTATTAGCTACGCCAGCGCCAATATTTATCGCGCCGGCAATGAATCAGCAAATGTGGCATGCAACGGCAACACAAGAAAATATCGCCACACTGAACAACAGAAAAATTAATATCTGGGGACCTGGACAAGGCGAGCAAGCCTGTGGTGATGTTGGCTTTGGCCGTATGCTGGAAGTAACTGAATTAGTTGAACGCGTTTGTGCTTTATACCAAAACGATAAGCTCTCAGGTCAACACTGGGTGATAACTGCTGGGCCAACCCGAGAAGCGATCGATCCGGTACGTTACATTTCTAACCATAGCTCAGGAAAAATGGGCTTTTCTCTAGCACAAGCAGCACAACAAGCAGGTGCCAACGTCACCTTAATTGCCGGTCCTGTACACCTTAATACACCACAAAGCGTTAAGCGTATTGATGTTGAAAGTGCTGAGCAAATGCACAAGCAAGCATTAACTTACGCCAACGAAGCAACCGTTTTTATTTCCTGTGCAGCAGTTGCTGATTACCGCGTCGCCCAGATTGCCGATCATAAAATTAAAAAGACTGACGACAATCAAGAAATGCAAATTAAGCTGGTTAAAAATCCAGATATTGTTGCCGATGTCGCACAATTGACTAACAAGCCCTACACAGTTGGCTTTGCAGCTGAAACGCAAAACATCGAGCAATACGCCTTAGACAAGCTCAAACGTAAAAATTTAGATTTAATTGCTGCAAATAATGTTGCCACCTCAGGACAGGGTTTTAACAGTGATAACAATGCATTAACTGTCTATTCCACCAATAATAAGTTCGATATTGATCTCGCAGATAAAAGCTTAGTGGCACAGCAATTAGTAGCACTTATCGCCGAACAACTAGATTGAACAACGGGTTCGAGATACAATTGCCCCATTAACAATATTATTCAACATACTAATAAAAGAGAATAATTTATATGTCGGTTACTCAAAAGCCAAACCGTAAACAACAAATTTTAGAATGTTTAGCATTAATGCTGCAAAGCAGCCCTGGTGAACGCATTACTACCGCTAAACTCGCGGCAGAAGTTGGTGTTTCAGAGGCAGCGTTATATCGACATTTTCCGTCAAAAGCCCGAATGTTTGAAGGTTTAATTGAATTTATTGAAGAATCGATTTTTTCACGTATCAACCTGATCTTAACTGACCATAAAGAGGCTTTGGTGCGCTGTCATCATATTCTCCATGTATTATTAGTATTTGCTGAGCGTAATCCGGGGATGTGCCGTATTTTATCTGGCGATGCACTTATGGGTGAAAACGAGCGTTTACGAACCCGAGTCAATCAATTTTTTGAAAAGCTCGAATCACAATTTAAACAGGTACTGAGAGAACGTAAACTCAGAGAAGGCAAAGGTTTTGACATTAATGAACAGGCATTAGCCAATATCCTAGTTGCCTTTGCCGAAGGAAAAGTTGCTGCTTATGTCCGCTCAGGCTTTAATAAAAAACCAAGTGAGAGCTTTAATGAGCAATGGCAATTTTTAATGGCCAGTAAATAGCTTTATACAACTTCGACTATTAAAAACGCTGGCTTTGCTGGCGTTTATTTTTACTAATCAATAATAATAATAACAAATAACGCAAATGAGGAAATCTCGTGAGTAGCCTTGCACATTTACAACCGAACAAACTATGGCAAATTTTTGAACACATTTGTTCAATACCGCATCCATCGAAACATGAACAAAAAATTTCTGCCTGGATCCAGTCATGGGCAACAGAGCAAGGTTTAAACGTAGAGGAAGATGAAGTCGGCAACCTGCTGATCAGCAAAGCGGCTACACCTGGTATGGAAGATCGACGAGGCGCAATTTTGCAAGCTCATATGGATATGGTGCCACAGAAAAACTCAGACAAAGATCATGATTTTTTAACCGATCCAATCCAGCCATTAATCATTGAAGAAAATGGTATGCCTTGGGTAACGGCAGACGGCACTACACTAGGTGCCGACAATGGTGTTGGCCTGGCATCTGCACTAGCAGTATTAGCAAGTGATGACATAGCTCATGGCCCACTGGAAGTGTTAGTCACTATCGATGAAGAAGCCGGTATGACCGGTGCGTTTGGCCTACAGCCGCACTGGTTAAAAGGCGACATTCTGATCAACACAGATTCAGAACAAGAAGGCGAAGTCTATATGGGCTGCGCCGGTGGAATTGATGGTAATGCCAAATTTATGCTCAGTTTTGATCAAGTTGCACCCGACTATCAGGCGTTTAACTTATCAATCTCCGGATTAAAAGGTGGTCACTCCGGCGTCGATATTGATACTGGTCGTGCTAATGCCTGTCTACTATTAGTGCGCTTTCTATTAACTATGGCTGAAAAGTATGATCTGCAATTAACCGAGCTCAATGGCGGTAGTTTACGCAACGCTATTCCAAGAGAAGCAGATGCCAGTTTTGTTATAAACAAAACGCAAATAGAAGCATTCAAACAAGATTTAGCGGATTATTTAGCAATAATTAGGTTAAATTTCAAAGCAGTAGAAACTGATATTGAGATGCTGCTGATCTCACCAGAAACGTTTGAACAGTGCTGGAGTAAAGAATGCCAAACAACCATACTTAGAGCGTTAAATGCCTGTCCTAACGGTGTGCAACGCATGAGTGACGATATCGAAGGCATAGTCGAAACCTCACTAAATCTTGGGGTATTAAGAACTAAGGGTAATAGATTTGAAGCCATGACCTTGATTCGCAGCCTACATGATGATGGCCGTTTAGCCGCACAAACCATAGTAGATTCTGTATTTAAACTCGCGGGTGCTGACATTCATTTTTCAGGTGCTTACCCTGGCTGGAAGCCAAACACTGATTCGACCATTATGAAAGTAGTCAGAGACACTTATCAGTCACTGTTTAATAAGATTCCAGAGATCATGGTCATTCATGCAGGTTTGGAATGCGGATTATTTAAAACGGCTTATCCTCAGTGGGATATGGTGTCATTTGGCCCGACGATTAAATTCCCACATTCTCCGGATGAAAAGGTTGATGTCACAACGGTTGAGCAATATTGGCAGTTATTAGTGGCGGTATTAAAAAATATTCCGGCACGTTAGAGCATATTAGACTTTAGTCTATAAGCTTTTCTCTGATTAATGGGTATACTAAGGATTGCTGAACTAACAAGATCAGCAATCCCTAACCATGGGGACGTTTGAGGAAATTAATTATGATCCAGCCAGAAAAAATAATAATAGCTGATGATCACCCATTATTCAGACAAGCTTTATTGGATACGCTTAAAGTAAAACTGACGCAAACACAGTGGGTTGAAGCACAAACTATCGAAGAATTAGAGCAACAGCTCATCACACATAGTGATGCTGATTTACTGCTGTTAGATTTAAATATTCCAGGAGCACACGGTTTTAATACCCTGATCCATGTCAGAAATCACTACCCACAAGTGCCGGTTGTCGTAGTCTCCGCTCATGAAGATCAAGACACCATTGCCAAAGCAATGGAATATGGCGCTTCGGGTTTTGTCCCAAAATCAACCCCGGTAGAAACCATTTTTGCTGCCATTCAGCAAGTTCTGCTAGGTGATATTTGGCTACCTGAAAGCTTCCGCTTAGAGAGTAAAAATGAAGATCACACCGATATTGCCGAGCGGGTTGCCAGTCTCACTCAACAGCAATATCGCATTTTAATGATGTTTGCCCAAGGCATGCTCAATAAACAAATTGCCTATGATCTCGAAGTTTCTGAAGCGACAATAAAAGCCCATGCCACCGCGATATTTCGTAAACTCAATGTCAGAAACCGAACGCAGGCAGTAATTGCCATCGGGCAGTTGGATTTACCCGAATTAGGTTTAGACACATAAAGAAGTGAGCGCTGCTAAGCGCTCACTGCGCTACCTTGCATATGATGCTTGGCCGTGAGCCCCCAGTCTTCAAAAATGACATACAAACAAGGCAAAACAAACAAAATCAAACATGTTGAGGCTGAAATGCCAAACAATAAGCTAACCACTAATGGCTGTAATATCTGAGCCTGCATACTGGTTTCCAGCAATAACGGCAACATACCAGCAATGGTTGTGATTGAGGTAATAAATACAGCGCGAAACCTTTCTTTTGCCGCTAACACCGCACTTTTATGGATGTCGATACCAGATTTTTGATGTGCCTTAATATAAGTTACTAGCAAGATAGAATCATTCACCACTATGCCCGCTAACGATACAAAGCCCATAATACTCGGAATAGTAAAATCGTAACCTAGTAAAACATGGCCCCATAACGCGCCGATCAACGCCAGTGGAATTGCTAACATCACTATCGCAGGCTCCATATAACTGCGAAACTGAAAACTTAGAATAATAAATACTCCCACTAAGCCCATGAGAAATTTTTGACCGATAGAAGCGCCTGTACCGCCACCTTCTTTCACTTCTCCTTCATAACTGACAGAGAGCTGAGGATATTCAACTAACAAATCGGCAATTACCGTTTTTTGTATCGTTTTAATCAACTCGCCAGTATTCACTAATTCGGCATCGACATCACCAATCACAGTAACCGTTCGTTCGCCATTAACCCGGTTAATGCGCGCATAACCACGCGTTGGTGTTAACTCAGCAACGGCTGATAATGGGATCTGCGTACCGTCACTTAACGTTATCGGATAATTCTGTAATTGCCATAACGAGCGCTTATCTTTTTTGCTTAGCCTGACATCCAGCTCTATATTTTCATTGCCACGCTGAAATTCATCGGCAATTTCACCAAAAAATGCCGAGCGCAATTGGCCAGCGATCATCGCGCCGTCAACTCCTAACGACATAGCTCCCGGCAATAAGTGCACCTGGTATTCTTCCTTGCCTGGACGTAGATCATCCATGAGATTTAACACACCGCTATATTGATTTAACGCTTGTTGGATACGATAAGAAGCTGTTTCCAGCATAGTTAAATCTTCACCATGCAAACGAATTTCAATAGCGCGGCCTGCTGGTCCAAAGCTTGGTTGTTTATATGACAGGGCTAACGCACCGGGAATTTCCCCCACAACTTCTCGCCATTTGTGTTGCAGGTAAACTAAGCTAGTATTACGTTTTTCTGCCGTCAGTAAATCTACCCTAACGGTCGCGACGTGACTTCCTTTCTCGCCAGCATCCGCATTAGTGTTATATTCAACACTAATGTTTTCTACCAGCGTTTGCCCTTTGGGTTGCTTAGGCGTTAACTCCAGGTTAAGTTGTTTAAGTTTATCAATCGCATCCTCAACAATCACTTCGGTACTACGAAGTGGCGTACCTTGTGGCATCAGTAAGCGCATTTCCAAAACATCGCCTTCCAACTCAGGAAATGCTTTAAATTTTAAGATACCACCAGCAAGCAATGCGATAGACAACAAGAACATCGCTAAGACGCCACCAACCACGGCATACCGATATGTGACTGCCTGCTCTACCCAGTTAACTAAGCGAGTCGCACGAAAATATTCAAACTTTTCATTAAAGCGTTGTTTAAAAGTTGCCGCATTGCGCTGATCTCTGTGATGCAATGAATGCAGTAAATGCCCCGGCAAAATGAAAAACGCTTCAACCAAGCTCACCACTAACACCGCCAATAATACCAGCGGAAATACTTTCATTACCTGACCTATATCACCTGAGATAAACGCTAAGCCGGCAAATACTGAAGCGGTAGTGAGGAATGACGAAAACACACCCGGCGACACCATAGTGACACCAGCAACAACAGCACTGTCTATTTGCTCCCCGCGCTCAATATGACTGGCAATACTTTCAGCAATCACTATCGCATCGTCCATTAAAATACCGATCGCCATCAGCATGCCAACCATAGAAATCATATTGATGCTGACCCCTAATAAAGACATTAGCCAAAACGCACCAAGAAAAGACACAGGCAAGCCCATCGATACCCAAAACGAATAACGCCAAGCAAAAAACAGCCACATAGTAGCAAACACCAGTAAAATACCCTGCCAGGCGTTAGTGATCAGCATCGCCAGCCTGTCTTTTACAATTTGTGCCTGATCATTGGTTAACACCATAGTGATGCCAACAGGAAGCGACTGTTGCTCTTGTTCGACAAAAGCATACACTTGGTCGACTAATTTAAGCGCGTCCTGACTGCGAGTTTTTTGAATTTTAATCAGTGCCCCTTGCTTACCATTGAACTGCACTTTCGCTTCATCGAGCTCAAAACGTTCAACCACAGTGGCTAAATCTTTTAACCGCACCTGACCACCTGATGCGGTGGACGCCACCACGAGTTCTTTCAAGGTTTCGGCATTGACCTGTTGTTGATCAAAACGAATTTGTATGGTTTTACCTAAGGTTTCCAAACTACCACTTGGCAATTTAATGTTCTGTTTTTCGATACGCTTAGCAACATCATTAATTGATAAACCATATTGCCTTAACAAAGACAAAGATAACTCAACCCTGAGCTGATGATCAGAAAAACCCTCAATAGTGACTAATGAGATATCCGGTAACTTTTGCAGCTTATCTTTCACCCGTTCAGCATAGGCTTTTAATTCAAAATCGGGTAATTCGGCACTGAGTGCCAAAGTAATCAAGGCTTGTGTACGCCCCATTTCTTTAATAATCGGGTTCTCTATCTCTGCCGGAAAACTGTCAATCGCATCAACTTCGGTTTTAACATCAGCAAGCAACCGCGACAACTCTCGACCTTCGACCATTTCGACCGTCATGATTGCCACCCCTTCACTCGCTTCACAGCTCACCTGGGCAACATCACTGAGACCATCAATGGCATCTTCTAGTGGCATACATAACGCCAGCTCAGTTTCTTGGGTACTCGCACCCGGATAAGGCACCTGAACACTGATTGTATCAGCACTAATTTCCGGAAAAGTTTCTCGCTTAAGCGATGGTAATGTCGACAGGCCAAGCACAACTATCGCTAACATTAACAAATTAGCAGCGGTTGGATGTTTGGCAAAATAACTTATCATCAGCAATTACTCCGCAGACTTAGGTGCAACAGCACGCAGATGTCGACCTGGCACCGCAGGAATAACGTCGCTTAAGATCACCTGCTCGCCCTCGTAAAGGCCACTGCTAATCACGGTCAAACCGTCAGACTCAAATGCAATATCAACAGTGCGCACTTCGAGTGTGCCATCGGTTGTTAACAGATAAATTTTACCACCATGCAAAGCATTAGTTGGCACTGCCAGCAATGATTGCTGGCTGCCTGTTATTTTCACTTGCACATACATATCGTTAATCAAAGGTGGCCGACGCTTAGGGTCAAATGCCTCATTACTGATATTGACATCAACAATTAGGGTGACGGTATTACCGCGAGGGTCGATACTCTCGCCAACACTGGTTAACTTACCCGGCCAGACGTATTGCTGATTGCCAACAAATAAACTCACTTCAGCGTCGAGCAACCAGGACTGAATATCGGGAAATTGCTCGTCATTTGCCATTGGTTTTGTTAAGTATTGGGCAAATTGTCGCATATCTGTCATTGCCACTTGTACTGGGATTTCCATCGTACCAATGCGATGAGCGCTGATCAGACTCTCCCGTTCACCAACAACCTGCTCCAATTCAGCATTCACGCTGGCAATCCTGGCATCAAATGGTAGCGTTATGGTGGTTTTTGCTAATTTTCGCTGTGCTTCACTGAGTTTTGCTTGAGCAACTTTTTGTTTTGCCTGAGCAACCGCTAAATTAGCCGGGTGCTGCTTCACTGCATTCTCCAAATCCAGCACTTTTTGTTGTTGTGCCCAGACATTATTTTGCTCTGCATCTACCGTTGATTGTGCAATTGAGCCAGAGTTTAACAAGCCGCGTTTACGTTTTAACTCTTGCTCTAAGATGCCTAAGCGTTGGTTTTCCAGTTTTAATGATAAGCTTAACTTTGCTTCTTCCATCGCGACCCGACTCACTTCAGCGCTTGCAGAGTTAACATCAGATTGTGCCTGTGCAAGTTTTAATTGATAGTCAACCGGATCAATTTTCAACACCACAGTACCAGCGTTAATGACTTTGCCTTGCTCTAACAACGGATGACGATAAATCACCCGTCCATTAACTTCGGACAATGCTTGCCAAATCTCTTTCGGTTTGGCGCGACCAAAGCCCGTGACAAATGGCGCTATTGAGTGCTTTTCAACCTTTATTACCTTAACTAACGGCTGATAACGGTCGTTTTCCCGCTTTTGCGGTGATGGCTTGACTGCAACAATCAAGATAACAATTACCAGAGCAATTAAAGGAAATATCGCTAACCAGCGTTTTTGTTGCCAATTAATTTTCATTATTTGTTTGCTCCTTTACGCAGCCATATTTCAAAATATCTGCATTGTGCGCTGCCATCGCATCAAGCATCGCTTGGTCATAAGGTAACTTCATTTCCGCTTGCAACATGCCTTTAAGGTGCCAGGGAAACAGCAACATCGACATAAAGTTAAGCGCTAAAAAGCGTAAATCGACATTGGGTTTCAATATTCCCTGTCGCTGCATTTGATCGATCACTTTAATAATAAAGGGTTGATTATTACGCAGCAGACGATCGATTAAAAATTCCCGACACTGCCCTTGATCCAACACTAGCTCCTTGAACATTAATAGCGGAAATGTTGGATTCTTTTGCATAATGCGATAAAAAATACGGAATACTTGCTCAATATCAAATTCATCTTTTGCCGCGAGTGCTTGATTGACCGCCTTCATCACCTCACCGGTGACAGAAATAAACATTTCTTTATAAAGGCCTTTTTTATTGATGAAGTAGTAACGGATCAAGGCGGCATTAACACCAGCTTGCTCAGCCAGCATTCGAGTAGTGACGTCGTGATAAGGCATATTAGTAAAACATTGCTTAGCGGCATCAATCAGCTTGCGTCTAGCGTCATCACTGCCTTTTTCCGGTCGACCACGATTAGTCATATGTTGATCTCTTAATCATGCGGTTAATTTTTAACGGACAATAATAACTATAGATGGATAATTCACCAGCAGATTAATTATCCATATAAAGGGATTTGATTAATTATTGAAAATAATTTTATTTAATAGCTATAAATACAAGGTGTTACTAAAGATTTAGCGCCAAATTTTCGCGATATTTGCACTAATCACCGATGAAACAGCGATGCAGTTTATCGGCTAATTTTGCGCTTATCATTGCTCTTAATGACGCTGGTTTCACCATTTTGCGCAGATAACCAACATCGGCCGCCTTAGTCTTATCTTCAATATCAGAGTCTGTGGTAGCGGTAATTAAAATGGCAGGTAAATAATGATGGCATTGCTGACGCAGTGAAGCGATTAATGTTAACCCGTCAAGGCCATTATCTAATTGATAATCCACTAGTAAGATCTGGACATCGTTACCGTGCTGGTGAAATAACTGCTGCGCCTGCTGAAAAGACTCAGCAGCCAGCACCCGACATTGCCAGGTCGACAACAGTTCCACCATGCCGCTCAGCACATCCGGGTCGTTATCGATGCACATCACAGTAATATCGCTAAAACCAGCGTTAAACGCAGGTTTCTTATCGACAGCCATCTGCTGAGGTTTAGCCCGTTCGACACCGATCATAAATTTACAGCCCAACTGCTCTTTTGAGACAAGTGTTAAACTATGGCCCAGTAACTGGGCTAAACTCTGGGTAATATTTAGGCCTAAGCCTAAACCCCGCCCAGACTGTGATGCGCTATTTTGCAACTGAGTAAACTGCTCAAACACTAACGATTGTTTTTCCAAAGGAATACCTGGGCCATCATCCTGTACCTGAATACTAGCCTGACCACCTATGCGTCTTACCCCTAACAACACTTTACCCGGACTAGCATACCGAAACGCATTCCCAATTAAGTTTTGTAGTATTCTGCGTAATAAATTACGATCGGAAGAGACCCAAACAGACGTATTAACAATACGAAAATCAACTTCCTGTTCAGTGGCAGACGCAGAAAATTCCCGGCTTAACTCCTCAAATAAACCATTTAGCGAAAAAACTGAATACTGCGGTTTAATGTTACCACTCTCTATTCGAGCGATTTCGCCGAGATCCGCTAATAAATCGTTCGCCACTTTCAGCGAGTGGTCGATATTTTGTACCTGACGCCGTTGACTGTCATTTAAATTATTTTGATTTGCCAGTGCCGAAGTAAATAAACGAGCAGCTTCCAATGGTTGCATTAAATCATGACTACAGGCTTTTAAATATAAGCTCTTTTTAATATGCGCCTGTTCTGCTTTTTCTCGCGCCAATGCCAGCGCTTCATTTGCTTGTTCAAGTTTTTGTGTCCGTTCCCTGATCAAATCTTCTAAATTAACATTAGTGTCTTTCAATACCTGTTCTGCCTGACGAAATGCGGTGATATCTGAAAACATCATGACAAAACCACCGTCCGGTAATGGGTTACCTTCTATGCGAATAACCTGACCATTGTCCTGCTGACGTTCTGAGCTATGGGAGCTGCCACGCTTTAAATGATGTAATCGCTTACTTACTTGCTGTTCTACATCTCCTCTACCACAAAGCCCTTTACTGGCATTAAAGCGGATCAAATGCTCTATCGGCGCGCCTTTATAAATCAGTTCCGTCGGATAATTAAACAAATCGAGATATTTCTTATTCCAGGCCACTAGATTCAAATCACTATCGACGATAGAAATCCCTTCACTGGCATTTTCAATCGCACTTTGCAGTAAATTCTCGCTATATTGCTGCTTTTGACTAGACGCTTCTTCCACCAGTAAGGCTAAATCATCCAGCGCAATATCACGGCCATCCAGTGCCGATGACAAAACCAGACGGGCAGATGATGCGCCCATAACACTGGCTAGGGTCTTTTCAGTGTGTTGTAGCAATTCCTGATTATAAGCAAGAGTCCCTAATTCTTGCTTAATATTCTTACGCTGAAACTTAGCAAAACTATTCGCCGCCTTAGTTATACCGACAAAACGTGACGTCAATAGCTCCAGTTCACGATAATCTACTCGGCGATTTTTCCCCCCTGATAATAAATCAGGTGATTGCCACTCAAGGAATAGTGACGCCTGCACCCTTTCCTGTACTGTCTGACGACTGATTTGTGACAATGCCCACATGACAAAAATATTAGCCGCTAAACTTAACAGGCTCGAGATACTGTTTGCTGGTAAAATTCCGTCATTAAATGGTTGTTGATAAAGGCCAAATTGAGGCAAGAAATTTAAAATCAGCCACAACATAAAGCCCACTAAAATACCGCCATAGACCCCAGTTAGACTGGCTCTACGCCAGTAAAATGCGGCAATTAAAGCAGGGGTGAGTTGCGCAAAGGCACCAAAAGCCACTTCCCCCATCGAACTTAAAGTATCTGGTGACGCCATTAAAAATACGACATAACCGAGCAAAATCACCATCAGCACCAAAAATTTGCGAATTTTCAGTAATCGGTAACGAAAATTGTCATACTCTATCTGTGCATGATCAGCCTGATGGGAACGAAACAGAAAAGGAAAAACGATTTCATTACTTAACATGGTACTTAAGGCGATCGACGAGATGATCACCATAGAACTGGCGGCAGAGATTGCACCGAGAAAAGCGATCAGTGTCAGCCAAGTTTGCTGTTCTATCCAAGGAAGAAACAATACATAGGTATCTGCCGGGACTGAGTCCCCCAACAGAACATGGCCAGCTAGGCCTAATGGCATAGCAAAAAGCGCAAAAACCAGCAGATAAAGCGGAAAGACACGACGACTAAGCCAGGTATCTTTTTCATCTTTTAGTTCTACTACCATGACCTGAAACTGCCTCGGCAGTGATAGAAATGCCGCCATCACAATAATCAACATCGCGGACATCGAGATAAAATTATCAAGATTCATATTGTTATAGAGCTGCACATTAGCATCAGACTGTCGCCAGATTTCCATTGGTGAATCAAATAGCACAAACGACACGAACAAACCAACAGCTAGAAATGCGATCAACTTGACTAGGCTTTCAAAAGCAATTGCTAATACCACGCCAGGGTGACGTTCTGTAACATCAATATTGCGAATACCAAACACAATAGTAAACCCTGCTAGTACCAAACTGACAATTAAGCCAAAGCCCCAAGTGCTGACAATATTTGATGCCTGCAACTGTTGAAATGAATAAACAATGGCTTTTAGCTGCAGCGCGATATAAGGCATGGTACCAATCAAAGCGACAAACGTGACCATGATCGCCAGATTATGCGATTTACCAAAACGAGCCGCCAGTAAATCAGCAATCGACGTCAGGTTGAGCTTTAAACTGATGCGGATAATACGCCTGATAAATGGCCAGGCAAAAACAAATAATAATATCGGCCCTAAGTAAATAGGCAGATGGGAAAGAAAATTAGAAGATGCCTGTGCCGAGGTCCCTAAAAAGCTCCACGAAGTACAATAAACACCTAATGATAAAGCATAAATAATGCTCTGGCTTTGTTTAATCAGGCGGTGACGGTACTTATCCCCTAAATAAGCAATAATAAACAACAGTCCAATATAACCAATACTAATTAATGTCAGTTGCCAGTTCGGGAACATATTACCACTCAGTTGTTACTATCATTTTTCACCCAGTTACCTTATCAAGTTAAGCACTGAAAAAACATCTCAAAAACTAAGACATAAGTCGTAGGTAAAACAAATAAACAACACACATTGTAATCAAGCGATTATGGTAGATGCTAACAGCACAAATGACACACTGGTTAAAAATTACTTTTACGCTAGTATTGATATAAAGGATTAATTCATTAGCCCGAGTGCATGACAAGGATTGATGATTATTAGCAAGCTGACTATCTAGCAGCATTTATTGAGATTGTTTTAATGGTGTATCAGCTCGTACATACCATTGGTTCTACCATTTATTTCACCATTTTTATCTTGTTTCTTTGGATAAGTCAGGTTTCGAGAACTAGTCCAGGTGCTGGCTGGTGGGCACTTGCCACAGCGTTTGCATTATTAGCCAGACTGTCATTATTATTCACAACCTCCATACAAGACAGTCAGTTACAATTACTACTGTACGCATTATTTAATATGCCGGAAAAAGCCTGTTTACTGATAGGTATTTTAAAATTTTTAAATTCTCGGCAACAGTTGCAGTTAATTATTAGCGCCACAGTACTTTGTGAAGCTCTAATGCTGCTTTTTACCAGCATAGATATCTCTATCTGGTTTGCACGGATACTGCTCATTGCCGTTAATATTAGCTTTCTGATTATCTGTGCAACCATTTGCTACCACAAGCGACATCAGGAACCGCGAAAACTGCTATTCGTTGCCACCATCTTCACAAGCTTGCTTGCTGTTCATTGGCTCTCTTATCCCATTATATTTGTTATTCCACAATGGCGTTTTTGGGGTTTTTTGCTTGGCACCTTATTGATGTTAATTATTTACCTAACTTTACTTGCAGTAATACTCTTAAATTTTCAAAAACGCCTACTGGATGCAGAAGAGAAAGCCTTGAATCTCGCTTATCACGATTCACTCACCGGATTAAAAAATAAACGCTATATGAATAACCTGTTCGAAAATGCCGTCTCTTTAGCTAACCGTCCCCATCAATTAATGGCGGTACTCTACATCGATTTGGATAATTTTAAACCAATCAATGATAACGCAGGGCATAAAATTGGTGACGAGGTATTAAAGATTGTTGCACAGCGCTTAGTCAAACATACTCGTAGTACCGATATTTGCGCCAGAGTAGGAGGAGATGAGTTTGTCTTGATCGCAACACAATTTGAAAACCAGCAACAAGTCCGCGATATGGTAACGAAATTATTGCAGCAACTACAAAGCCCTATCATGGTCGATCGAACGTGCTACTGCTTAGGAGCCAGCATAGGCATCAGCCTTTACCCTAACGATGGCAATGAATTCAATGAGTTAATTGAAAAAGCCGACAAAGCCATGTATCAAGTCAAAGGCGAAGGTAAAAGTAATTATCAGTTTTATCAGTGTTAACCTGAATGCTTGTTAGGTTTCCGGCTTTGCTCTACCTCCTGCTTCCATGCAGCCCAATACATCGTCACTCCTGGCCATCCATGACATTGCTTACATGGATGGTAGTACTTAGTTTTTGTCTGGAACAAAAAATTCACCATACATCCTGTACAGACACGAAATAGTGCTCCTGCTATTTCGAAATACCGTACATCCTGTATAGACACGAAATAATGCTCCTGCAATTTCGAAATACCGTACATCCTGTACATAAAAAAAAGCGGCTAAATAGCCGCTAAAAACATTTGCCTCTTAGGGAGAATAAGAGTCAAACCAAGAGAGAAAGTTAAGCTGCTGTTTAAGGCTCCCCTTGACATCCTCGATGAGTATCACATGGCACCCAAACCTTAACCATACGACAAGAGCCTTCAATTACCTGAGTTTCCTCATGAGAATCATAACTGTGTGATTCATCTGTTAATGAGATTTCGCCAGTAAAGCGTACAAATTCCCATCTACCATCATCAACTTCTACTTTTCTGACTCTTGATACTGTCACCTCAGCGGGGCATGAAACATGATTATCGAGTTTTTTAGTAGAGGTAACATACATAGGACGACCAATACTAGGATCATCAGCATAAATAGAACCGCTATAACTACAATGCGTTACAGGATCATTAACCGTAATAGTTTCATACTCACAAACTTTGCGGTAGTCCCAGTAACCTCCTCCGGCATATGCAACAGCAGATGCAGCTAGTAATGATAGAATTCCCAAATTGAACTTTCTGAATTTATTTTTTTTCATTGTTTCTTCCTTAAAAATTGTCATATCGCATACTCAACATCAACTCACAACTTAGTATACAATATTTAATATACATTAATAGCTCTATATTTAGAACAGAAATAAAAATGGGTGTTATATGAATTAATAATACTATATATTTCTTTTTTTTATTTAGGTTAATCAATTGATAAGTAAATAAAAAATGCCGCATAAAGCGGCATTTTAATTAAGCAATTTACAACTAAAACTCGTACCTCATCGTTAATTGTGCACTTCTTGGTGCTTGGAATTGCTCTGGTCTTCTGTAGTTAGGATTATCCACACCTTGTTCTAATTCTGCTTTATCGTAATATGATGTTGGAGTATCAAAATCAAAGATATTGAAAATAGTTGCAGAAACAAACAGGTTACCGCCAACCACTTCGGTGCTATATGAAGCACTCAAGTCAAGATTGTAAATCCATTTGCTATGCCCATGAGAACCACGTGGAGATGATTGACCATTGTAGTAAAAATCCGTGCCACGAATATCCGTACAATCTGTCACAGCATTTGTATTAAACTGTGTTTTCGCGTCATCTAACCACATAGGTTCACTGCACGATCCTACGCCCTGTGGATGATACCCAAATTTGTTAATCGGGCGTCCCTGCTGAATACTCAAGTTGAAACCAAGAGCCAGTTCATCGGTCACATCGTAAACACCAAACATTTTTAATTTATGCGGAACATCATTAGAAGTACGACCAAAACTATTATCTGTTAGTTCTGGCGCATCGTATGAACCTGACCAACCAGGATCGGCTTGTGAATGTGCACCACTTACTAAACCTTCGGTACTACCTTCATTTTTAGACCAAGTATAAGAGGCGTGTAATTTAAAGTTCTCAGATATTTGCCCTTCAGCCGTAAACTCTAGAGCGTGATATTCACGTTTTGCTTTAGGTAAGCCTAAATAGTCAGCATCCCATTTCACGTATTCATCACTTGCTACTGTTCCATCTTGATTTTTGTCATAAGCAAGCTTTACTGGGTTACCTGGATTAATGACAAGCGCTAACCAACTAACATTAGTATTTAAGCCAAGTGCCTGAAGTGTCTGTAATTCTTCTGGATTTTCCCGACCCCACTTTTCAACTAAAGCGAACCTTAAGTTTGTATCTTCAATCGAAGATTTAAGATCACGGTATATATAACGAGCACCAATAACCCAATCATCATTTAGTTCGTGTTCAATACCTAAGACAAATTCATCGCTATACATAGGTTCTAGATCTTTATCAACAAACGTTGATACTGGCTGCGCCAATTCGCCATCACTATTAACTTCAACTGCAAATAACTCCCCAACTTGATTTGGTGTATTATTTTCTTCATTGAAGCCGTCAAACATACCGTAACCTGTAATGTTAACCTCTGGTAGCGTCATACGAGCACTGGTGTTTGGCGAAATAGGCATATAGTAACGCCCGTAGTTAGCAAGTAACTTAGTACCACCATCAGCAAATAGATCGTAATTAACACCTAAACGAGGTGCCCATTGGTTATCCATAGAGACATATTCTTCACCAGTACCCGTTGAAGCATCAAACGAGCTATTACGAATACCTAAATTTAAAGTTAACTGCTCATTAACTTCCCAATTATCTTCAAGATACCAAGAACGATAATTTTGTTCAGTTGAACCATTTTTCTTATATTGCTTGGTCCAAAAATAATCATCGCCCACAGCTAAAGGAGAAGGAACGTAAGCAACACCTCTTCTATTAGCATCACGTTTAATAATATCATTTATATTGGCAATACGACTTTCTGTTGCAGTATACAAATCATAACGCCACCCGTTACCTGTGTACTCTGAACGATCAAAAGTTTCAACCTTCTCATGACTATAACCAAAGTTAATTGTATGGTTATCTAACACCCAATCAAAATCGATACGTGTTTGAGTACGTTTATCTTCAGTTAAGGCACTCTTTGACCAGTTTGTCCAGTCACCTCTACGCTGCCAACTGCCACTCCTGTTATCCCATACACGACTTAAGTGCTCCGTAGGGTTTACTTCTAGCGTATCTTGATCAGTGACACCGTAAACTGCAGAGACACTTAAATCGTCAGTAATATAGCCATTATAATTAACAGAAAATAATGAACCGCCCCATTCAGATTGCGTAGGCTCACCGTATTCACCAGTACGGTTACCCTGCTCTCGACCTGTTGGACTATAGGCGTAATCGGCAAAATAATCACTACGTTCCCATTCATTATTCATCGCAGTAAAAGTTAAGCTGTGTTCTTCAGTAATATACCAATCAACATTTGCTAACCAGAAATCAGCTTCGTCAACACGTTGAGTCATAGTTGTCGTATCAGCCCAACGATAGGTCACTTTTTGTGGATTATATAAAGCATAAAAGAATAGTGTATCTTCAATAATTGCACCACTAGCCCAAATGTTATAGCGGGCATCTTTGGTATAATCTTCACCGTTATATGTTTCTAAGGCTAGAGGGTAGCCAGTCACATTACCATCAGCGTCCGTTTCAGGGTGGCCAGTATCAAACTGCCAGATGTCTGGGCTACGAGAACGGAGGAAACTACCCGGTTTGTAGTCAACTTTAGCGCCAAATTTAAACTCATTATCACCAGATTTAGTGACTACATCTGTAACACCACCGATAAAATTACCATACTCAGCAGGAACCCCCCCCACTACAACATTGGTCTGTGCAATAGCCTCCCACGGAAAATCAACATAACCTAATCCTTTACGGATATCGGTAATATTTAAGCCATTAAGAAAATAACCATTTTCAGCAAGTGAGGCTCCACTAAAAGAAACCCCTCGTCCATAATCTCCATCGGGATCTGCCGCTAACGACGATGCTGGAGAGAGTAATGCGACTGATTCAAGATTTTGCGCAACAGGCAATTTTGCTAAATCGCTGGCATTAATCGTTAACTGTGCAGTTGAGCTTTGCATATCAATGTTACGGATAGCTGCGCCTGTTACTTGAATTACTTCAACATTATCTGCATACATAGACACATCGAAAGAGGAAGTATTTCCTGCCGCAACAGTAAGCTTGGCTTCGGATACAGTTTGATAGCCATTTTTAGAAAATGTTACTGTATAGGTACCAATAGGAAGACCTTTAAGATCAAACTCACCGCTTTCATTTGTTGTTGTTCTTTTTACAAGGCCTTTTGTATTATGTTTAAGTGTGACATTTACATTAGCAAGAGACTGACCGTTCTGAACTAACACGCTCCCCTCAATACTACCGGTTGTTTTATCATATGCGAACGCTACAGTAGAGCTTAAGCTGCACGCAATTGCGGCAGCTATAAGACTTTTACGCCATACATTTGCTGATTTCATACTCATAGTTTTTCCTAGATATTTTATTATTAGATTAATAAGCGCTCAGCTATGTTAATCTTCGTTCAAAAGGAATTCAATATATTGCATACAATATATTGAATTCCTTTTGAACGAAGTTATTCTTTTTAGTTATAAATAGAGATTAATGAGTGAAAAAAAAGTTAGGTGTCAAACAGAAACTGCCGATAAATTGCTACTTACGCTATGATTCAGTTAAGTAACGTCTGCGGAAAATACGACTTAACATTCAGATCTATGACATGAAATCATCTTGAATATAACGGAGGTTCTACCCTAAATGAATCGGCTGTTGAATAAGAAAGTTATACAAGATCAGGATTAATACTTAACCCTTTGAAAATAATTAACTATTAATAGATATTTTAATACGGTGTATTAGATTCCATTGATAGAAATAGATGATTCACATTAAGTTTAAGCATAATAGTATGTTTAATCTCGAAAATAGTCGAACTGTTCATAACTGACAAAGCCAATATATCAGCCTTTCACAGTGAGTTAATTAACAGCATAACGGATTTAATCGCACAAACCGCCATTAACTCATATTAGCGGCTATTTCTGGTGCAAGCTCATTAAACTGTTCAAAAACCTGATCACTGATTGCTAATTGCTGCTGCAACTTCTGATAGTCTTTCATCACAACATCATGTTTTTGCCACAACAAATAATGTTCACTTAAGCGATTAGCACGAAATAGTAGCTCAGCTAACGTATCATGTGTTTGCTCTTTTTGCTGCTCAAGCGCCACGATATAAATTGAAGGTAGTTGCCACTCTTGTGCTAATAAATGGCTGATCTCTAACGAAAGGTCGGTCATCAATACTTTAAACTCCCGACTGGACGGCATTAATGAGCGGAATGTCTTGCCTGTCACTTCAGTTAAGCAATGAAAAACAATAATTCGTCCTAAATCATGAATCAAACCAATAAAATAAGCATCAGCCTCATTATCGCCTTCTTCTTTTGCCAATAATTCACACAAGCTGGCACATTGCACTGAATGTGTCCAAATCTGTCGGCCATAGAGTTTATAAAATATGGGTTCGCAAGGGATCACTTCTGACAATAATAAAGTGCTGGCGATTTTCATTAAACCGGAAGTACCTAAAAATGATGCCGCTTTACGTAAGTAAACCACTTCGGTGTTATTACGATTGTATCTAGCAGTATTTGCTACTTCCACTACCTTGGCGGCAAAGGTCGGGTCTTTTTCGATAATGGCTAAATAGGTAAAAATATCACTGTGAGGATCTTTTAACGCATCCAACAATTTGATCAACATTTCCGGTAACAGCGGCATGCGATCACTCAATTCCTTTGGATCTTTAAGCATATTCACCACACGACCATATGTACCACTTTCTATAGCGCTCATACTATTGCAAGCATGCACACTACCAAACATCGCATTATAAAAATCAATATTTACTTCACCCACAGGGATCAGGTTTTTCGTCACAACAACTAGGCCTTAGGTGTTTTCATCAAAATATTACCAGCAGCACTTAACCATTTAATAATATATGTTTAAATTTAGCTTTATATACTGGCACCTAACTTAAGACTAGTTTAAATGAAATCAACACCGCTTAGCGAATTTTTTCCATAACTTCGCTAATTTACCACTTAGCTAAATAAATTGGATATTAGTGAATATTGTGAATTATGAAATTGATAGATTACGTTGCTCTGGCAGATCACTGAGATATTCAACAAACTCCACTTCAAAACCATCATTGTCAATAAAATAAACATTTCTGCGAAACGGCTCGTCTGCACCAGATTTAGCAATGTTAAAACCTGCTTGTTCAAGTCGTTGAATTACTTGCTCCAAATTAGTCACGACAAAAGCAAAATGAGCTAATCCTACTTGATGACCCGCTAGTTCTCTAATAGTGCCAACACCATTATCATTGAAAGTGAGATACTGAAAATCATCTCCGAAATGTAACCAGTTTCTCATTTTACCCGACCACGGACTTTGCCCGCGCTGACGTATTTTCCAATAAGGAAACGCGGCTTGATAGAAAGTTAATGCCTGCTCAAGATCTGCCACTACTAAATTCAAATGTTCTATTCTGATCATATTATTTTCCCGCCATTGTCGCATTGAATACTTTCAGTGATAGCTTTAATAATCGCCGCTTTAATACTTGTTTATTATTTGTCTGAGGTTGAATTAACTGCATAGTAATGCTCCTTTTTTTGATATGAACGGCGCTTACTGTAAAACCTCAACTTAAGTTGATGTAAAGTATTTTTTTACGTAAAGTTAAAACATTGCAACGGAGGGAAAATGGAAGAAGCCAATTTAACTGTCGGGCAAGTCGCTAAACGCTGTGGCGTTAAAGTATCTACCCTACATTTTTACGAAAGAAAGCAGTTGATCCGTAGCTGGCGTAACCTGGGTAATCAACGTCGCTACAAAAAAGACGTATTAAGGCGGGTCTCTATTATAAAAGCGGCGCAAAAAATGGGCATTAGTCTAGCGGAAATCAAACAGACTTTTGCTAGCCTACCTAATAACAGAACACCAGACCATACTGATTGGGAGCGCTTAGCCAAGCACTGGCAACACAGTCTCAACAACCGTATTCAATACCTTAATCGCTTAAAAGACTATTTATCTGGCTGTATTGGCTGTGGTTGTTTATCGATGAAAAAGTGCCCATTGTATAATGCTCAAGACAAACTTGCGGAATTAGGTCCTGGCCCAGTCATCCTGGATAACTTTAGTGAAGAGCAATAGGTAAAGCCCAGTCATCAGTGAACAATATAGCCCAAAAATAGTGATCGCTGCTTGGTTTAGCATCCATCAAAAGATTACAACTTTACAACGCTATCTGAACTTTCTATGCTTAATTCATTCACTATGCTAAAGATAAAATATCATGGATGAACAATTACAATCGAGCATACTGATCGTTGATGACAGTAAAATCAACATTCGGGTAGTGTCGCAAATGATAGGAGACTTAGGTCATCAAATTCACGTTGCACAAAACGGCATCGATGCGTTAAAACTGCTGACCAGAATCAAACCTAGCATGATTTTACTCGATATAAAAATGCCAAAAATGGATGGTTTTTCTTTTTGTCAGCGGATCAAGAAATCTGCGAGCAGAGCCGATATACCTGTTGTTTTTATGTCAGGCTCTCATGATAGCCGCGACATTGCCAAAGCCAAAGCCGTAGGGGGTAAAGGCTATCTCACAAAACCCATTGATTTTAGCCGATTAAAAAAAGAAATTGATTTTAATATGCCATGGACTGACAGTTAATATTAACAAGCAGCTATTCAGATATATCTGAATAGCTGCTGTACGCATTGTCTATTAATAATTAAATTTCGTAATTAATCACTGAATAGCCTAAAGCTTTCAGTTGTGGCGTTAAGGTTTTTGCATCACCCACCACAACAATAAACATCTCATCAATATTTAAATGCTTTTTCGCTAACGCATTGATTTCTTGTTTACTAATGCTAGCCACAATTTTACTACGCGTTTTTACAAAATCGGGGGTTAAGTCATGTTCCAGAATTTGTGCTAAAAACGATAACTTAGCACGAGGTGTTTCATATTTAAGCGCATCATTTTGATTAATCGCACTGCGCATAAATTCCAGCTCACTATCGCTAATGCCATGCTGGGCATAATTGCTAATTTCTTTGAGCAGCTCTACTAGTGATTTATCTGTCACGTCAGCTCTAACTTCTGCGCCCGCAAAAAACTGGCCAGAAAATTTATTACCACGAAAACTTGAACCTGCACCATAGGTATAACCCTTATCTTCGCGCAAATTTAAGTTTATATGACTATTAAATGCCCCACCTAAAATAAAATTCATCAAGTTCGACTTATAAAACTCACCCACAATATCCTGCTTCATCGAGCGTTTACCAATGCGTATTGCTGACTGCGCCGCCTGGTCTTTATTGACCAGATAAATCACTCCCGCCTTCGTATCAGGTAAAGGCAAGGTTAACTGCAATTCACGCCCCTTACCTTGCCAAGACTTAAACAGTTCGATGGCAGTCATCATTTGTTGCTCAGGTAAATCGGAAACCACAATCAACTGGCTATTAAACGGTTTGACCTGCTGCTGATAAAATGCCTTAACATCTTCCAGGCTAATATTCGCTAGGCTGATTTCAGTACCACCGACAGGTAAGGCAGCGATATTGTCTTGATGTAATAAACGACGATAAGCCGCTGATGCTAAATAACTCGCATCTTTTTTACTATTAATTACCCCTTGAATCGCATTACTTTTATTTCGGGCAAACTCACTATTAATAAAGGCGGGTGATAACAACTTCTCGTAAACCAGCGCCAGTGTCGGCATCAGATTTTTCGTTAAGCTATTAATATTAACATTCAGATATTGCGTGCCAGCAGAAATAGAAACTGAACTGCCTAACTTTTGCAGTGCCTGGCTCATATCTTCCGCACTACGCTTAGTCGTTGACTCATTCAGCATATCAGCTAATAACGACACTAATCCGGCTTTCTCCGGCATTTCATAATAATGTCCAGCGGGAATTTTGATCAACATCGACGTTGTTGGCGTTTCAGTACTTTGACTACCTAGGACTTTAATCCCGTTAGCCATTGTATGCTGCCACATTTTTGGTACATCTACCGCTTTATTTACTGGTACTTTAGGCATCACACTGCGGTCAAAATTGTCTTTTGCTTTACGTACTTCAACATCTTCTTTAGCAATCTCACTGGTCGGTGCTATCTGACGTGCCGGCGGAGTAAAATTATCTTTCGCTGCCACTAACGCTAATTGACCTTTGGGTACCACACTCATGATCACACTATGTTGACCTTTAATATATTGATTAAACACCCGCATCACATCAGCTTTTGTCACCTGATTATAACGAGCGACATCTTGAGCAATATAATTAGCATCACCAGTAAATGTTTGATAAGCAGCCAAAGTGCTGACTTTTCCTGAAACACTTTGCAGGCCAAAAATCATATTGGCTTCCATTTGTGCTTTCACTTTAACTAAATCATCATCTTCTACCCCTCGTTGTTCGAACTCAACTAAGGTTTGACGAATAATATGTTCAAGATCCGCGAGGCTTTTACCCGATGCGGGATGAGGTAAAGCAAGCAAATTAAAGCTACACGCAAGCTCAGCACAAGGGTGGTTCACCGACGCCTGCACTGCGAGCTGATTTTTCACTAAATTTTTATACAGTAATGAGGTTTTACTGCCACCTAGAATAGATGACAACACATCTAACGCCGCTTCATCTTGATGGCGTCCATGAACTGTTGGAAACGAGATATAGAGCAAAGGTAAATGAACATTATCTTCCATCGAGATATAACGGTCACTATCAAGCGTTACTGGTAATTTCTCAGGCATTGCCACCTCAGGACCACGAGGTATAGAAGCAAAATATTTTTTCACTAATGCTAACGTCTGTGCTTCATCAATATCACCGCCGATAGTGATAGTAGCGTTATTAGGTCCGTACCAACGTAAGAAAAATGCTTTCAGATCATTAACGTTAACCCGATCTAAATCTTCCAGATAACCTATGGTCTGCCACGAATACGGATGTCCAGCCGGGTAAAGCGCCTCAGCAACTCGTTCTCTCAATAAACCATACGGACGGTTATCATAATTTTGTCCCCGTTCGTTTTTTACCGTTTCTCGCTGCACTTCAAACTTTTCTTGGGTCACCGCATCCAATAAAAATCCCATGCGGTCGGCTTCGAGCCATAACACTTTTTCCAATTGGTTTGCTGGCACAGTTTCATAGTAATTAGTACGGTCACTATTGGTAGTACCATTTAATTGCCCACCCGCCTCAGTAACTATTTTAAAATGCTGTTCATCGCCAACATTTTCTGAGCCCTGAAACATCATGTGTTCGAAAAAGTGCGCAAAACCAGATTTACCAACTTGTTCTCTGGCTGAGCCAACGTGATAAGTAACATCAAGATGCACCAAAGGATCTGAATTATCCTGATGTAAGATAACGGTCAAGCCGTTATCAAGTACATATTTTTTATAAGGAATAACTATTTTTTCTGGCTTAGCAACTACCTGTTCAACAAAATTAACCCCTTGAATCAAAGGTGTTGATGATTGCTGTTCATTACTCGGTGCCGTTTGTTGACAAGCAGCTAAGCAAGACAGCAACAATAGGCTTGTCCATTTTCTCAATGTCATTCTCCTGATCCTGTTATTATTAAACCGAATGATTATTTACTATTAAAACCGTTATCAGCAATTTGTACTTCCGATAACTGACCATATTTTTCCAGCTTTTCTCTCAATTCATCCGCTTGTCCAATCACAACAAACTGTAAATTTTGCTGAGGAAAATATTGGCTAATAAGCTGTTTGGTTTGTTCTAAGGTTAAAGAATCAACCGCTTGTTCAAAGCTATTAATATAATTTTCATCAAACTGGTAACCATACATATCCGCTAACAGTCGAGCAAGCTGCGATGAAGTCTCAAAGTTAGGTGGAAATTGCCCTTTGACATAAGCTTTTGCTGACGCTAACGTTTGTTGGTCAAGACCTTGCTGCCATAAACGCTGATAAGTTTTTAATGCTAAGTCAATCGCTTCAACCGTGGTTGCTGTTTTAGTAAATGTGGAAATAACAAAACTACCGTCCTGGCTATAGGCATTAAAACGGCTGCGAGCACCATAAGTTAAACCGGCATTGACCCGTAATTCATCATTTAACCAAGAGGTAAATCTTGCGCCTAAAATGGTATTAATCACTGACAAGCCAACACGATCAGGGTTACTCTTAGCAATCCCCTTACCGCCAATCAAAAATGTTGATTGCCTAGCGTCGGGCTTATTCACTAATAACAGTTGAGGCTTTTTAGGGCTCGTTGCCATGGCAATGTTTGAGGGTTGCACCTCTGCAGTATTTTTCCAGCCACCGAACAAGGTATTTAATTGGGTTTTCATCAGCTGGCTGTTAAAATCACCAACCACTATTACCGCACTATTTTTTGGCTGATACCACTTTTGATAATGAGCTTTAATATCAGTTAACTGCATGGCATCAACCGACTTATTGTCTCCTTGTACCACAGCACCATAACCCTGTTTACCAAATAGTAAGCGATTAAAATAATTATTAATTACCGCACTGGGGCGTTCTTTATTCTGTTGCAAATTAAGTAAATGTCGTTGCTTAAATTTATCAAACTCTTCGGCATCAAAGCGCGGTGTTATTATCAAATCACGCAGTATCGGCAATAGCTGCGCTTTATCTTTAGCAGCAAAGGACGCACCGATAGTGGCAAACTCTAAATTTGCCGAGCTGTAAATTTCCGCGCCAACAAAATCAACGGCCTGATCTAGCGCTTTTTTCGACAATTGCTGACTACCTAAGATCATGTTTTTAGCGGTAAGGTAGCTGATACCAGCGTTATTACCGTCTTCTATCGCACCAGCCCGCACCACAATATTGACATCAATTAATGGCACTTCCTTTTGTTCCATTAAGTAAACCGTTAAGCCATTTTCCAATGTGACTTTTTCATAGTCTGGTAATTGATAGCCTGCCTGAGTGAAAAAACTGACGCTAATAAGTAATAGCGCAATAAGAGAATTAAAGATCCGTTGCATTGCTATCCTCCTGTGATGATAAAACTCCGACGGTACGGTTGGCCTTTCTTAAATATTTTTTTGCAACAGCCTGCACATCTGCCACTGTCACCTGATCATACGTTTGTGGCGCACTGAATAGCTTTTGATAATCGCCAAAATACATCTCATAGCTGCCAATGGTATTGGCTTTACCATTAATGGTTGCCATCTGACGGTAAAAATCCACTAACTTGGTATTTTTCACTTTCTGTAATTCCTGCTCACTAATACCTTCAGTCATCACTTTATTGATTTCTTTGATGATGCCCTGCTCTAACTGCTGCGCGCTGACATCTTTTGCTGCCACGGCATAAATATAGAAAAGGTTAGGATCGATAGATTGCGGCTGATAAGTAAATACTGAGCTAGCCAGTTGTTGTTCATTGACTAGCGATGCCTGCAAACGTGAGCTATCACCAGTAGAGAGCACGTCATTTAAAATATCTAACGCATAGTAATCTTTGTGCTGAGTTTCAGGCACATGATAAGCCATTAAAATATTAGGAGTAGTTACCGATTGTTTCTGCAAATAAACCCGGCGCTCACCTTTTTGTTCAGGCTCGACAGTATGAACTTTCCGCGGCGCATCTTGTGCAGGAATTGGCTCAAAATACTGTTTAGCTAATTGTTTAACTTGCGCTACAGTGACGTCGCCAGCAATGACGACTACCGCATTATTCGGTGCATAATAAGTTTTATGGTATTTTCTAAGATCGTCGAGACTCCAATTATCAATATCAGACTGATGACCGATCACTGACCAACTATAAGGGTGAGCACGAAAAGCAGCATTTTTCACTTCTTCCGATATCGCGCGGTAATTGGAATTTTCCAAACCAGTGCTACGTTCTGATGTTACGACACCACGCTCACTTTCCACCATTTTTTCATCTATCGCTAAGTTCGCGATGCGATCCGCTTCTAAATCAAACATGGTTTCTATCGCAGAGGCAGGAAACCAGTCAGTATAAACCGTTAAGTTTTCCGTGGTATAAGCATTATTACTGCCACCAGCCGCTTCCATCGTACGATCAAACATTTTAGGGCCATACTTCTTTGCACCGTTAAACATCATATGTTCAAAAAAATGCGATAATCCAGTGATCCCCGGATATTCGTTGCGTGAACCTACTTTCCAGAATAAATACATATTGGCATTAGGGATCGAATGATCTTCTAATACCATGACTTTCATACCGTTTTCTAAGGTAAAGGCTGTAATATCATCCACTTTAGTATTGGCAAATACGCTATGGCTGAATACAACATTGACCAGAAGAGTTAGTGTTGCTAACAACTTCATTTATTTTCTCCATATAAACTATTTCGTCTAACTGACAACTAGAGGCTGTTGATCTATCAGGATTATTTTAGTCACTAGCACCATCAGTTTTATAACAGAAACTTAACATAGTTAGCACTAGCTCGCCTTAAAAATTAGATTAACAATAGGTTAAACAAGATAAATCACTCGCAACAGCAAAGCAGAATCTGTTGATTGTTTACTTTTATTATCTTTATCCACTAGTGTTTATTAGAATGACTTATATATTACCAACACAACAGGCGTTTCGATGAACAGCGTGCTAAGCAAAGTGATCACCCTAGTTCTGTTATTGATATTTAGTTCTCCTAGCTTAGCTGATTCCGCAGTATGGCAAGTAACTAAGGCCGATCAGCGCATTTTTATCGGTGGCACTATCCACATACTACCAGATTCAGCCTTACCTTTACCGCAAAGCTATTCTACAGCCTATCAAGCCAGCGATAGTCTCGTATTGGAAACTGCCATACCTGAACCGAGTGATAGACAATTTCAACAACAACTTGCGAAAGCGATAGCATTGGCTCCCGGACAATCATTAACTGAGTATTTAAGTCAAAAAACATTAAAAACATTAACTACTTACCTAGAAGCAGCCGGCGTCAATCTAGCAGCAATAAATCAATTTAAGCCGGGTTATGTTGCGAGCTTATTAGCCAAACTAGCAGCGAAAAAAGCCAATATTACCAATATTGGGGTTGATTTGTATTTTGAGCAACAAGCAAAAGCAGACAATAAAAAGATTGAATATCTTGAATCAGCATTTTTTCAGCTTAATTTACTAACGCAAATGGGACAAACTGACCCGGATAAATTTATTAGCGACACGTTAAGTCATTTAGATGAGTTTCCAACCGTATTTCAACAATTGTTATCTGCCTGGCGTAACGGAGATACAAACAAATTATCTCAACTGATTATTGAACCGATGAAAGCTGATAATCCCACACTGTTCAAATTAATAATGACAGACAGAAATATACGATGGATAGGACAAATAGAGCAGATGTTTGATGATCACGATACAGAGTTTGTCTTAGTTGGTGTTGGACATCTCGTTGGCGAAAATAATGTATTACAGCTCCTACAAGATCGCGGCTATCAGGTCGTTCAATTAACAAATGATTAAGAATTTCCCCCTAGCAACTACTGCTCTAATTACTAAAACCAAGCTAATCATCAATACCTGACGTCACCAGAGCCTTTATTTCACCGCCATTGAATAAGTTGATTATCCGTTATTACTCGTTGCCATTTATCAATAATCAACAAATTTTTATTTAATAACTTGCAAAAAACACAAAGTGATATCATTATGATATCACTTTAAACAGTTTGGAGCATAAACATGCTGATAGAAAAAGAAATAAAAGCACCAAATGGCATTATGTTTATATTTGTACTTTTAGCGACACAGCTAGGAACATTCGCCATAATCGTCAATGCGATAATGCACAGCTCAGGTAGTCAGGCCATTATCGGTATTCTATTAGCGATCCCTGTATTTATCTGCTGGTTTGGCTTTTTTATGGTCAACCCTAAAGAAGCTCGAGTATTACAGTTATTTGGCAAATATGCTGGCACAGTACATGCGTCAGGCCTGCGCTGGGCCAACCCATTTTATACTAAATCCCGCGTATCTATGCGGGTGAGAAACTTTGAAAGTGGTAAATTAAAAGTTAATGATAAAAATGGTAATCCTATTGAAATCGCTGCAGTCATTGTTTGGGAAGTCGTCGATAGCGCAGAAGCGGTATTTCAAGTTGACGATTATGAAGACTTTGTCTCAATTCAAAGCGAATCTGCCTTACGTAACCTGGCAACAAGCTATGCTTACGATCATCATGAAGATGATGACATCTCATTACGCAGCAACCCTGTCGAAATTTCTGAGGCATTAAAACAAGAAGTGCAAGCACGTTTAGAAAAAGCTGGTGTGAATGTTATTGAAGCACGCATCAGTCACCTCGCCTATGCACCAGAAATTGCCAATGCCATGCTACGCCGCCAACAAGCTATGGCCATTATCGCTGCCCGTCAAAAATTAGTTGAAGGCGCAGTTGGCATGGTAGAAATGGCGCTTAACCAATTATCAGAGCGTGAAATTGTTGAACTCGATAGCGAACGTAAAGCCGCTATGGTCAGTAATCTCTTGGTTGTACTTTGTAGTGATGAAGCGGCACAACCGGTCGTCAACGCTGGCAGCTTGTATTAAAATAGCGAAGGAGACTAGTGCTCCTTTCTTGTTCTCTTAACCAATTGAGGTAATCGTGGCCAAAAAAGCCTATCCATTACGAATCAACGAAGAAATTCTCAATGCCATGCAACAATGGGCTGACGACGAGCTGCGCAGTTTAAACGCGCAGATTGAATATGTACTGCGAGATGCGTTGCGTAAAACCGGTCGTAGTAAACCTCGTCCAATTGACCCGATAATTGATCCAATTGACGATAAATAAACGTAAATTTAATTAGTTATGTATTTAGATGTGGATAAATCAATAACTTCTTTTGGCATCAACCACAACGTGTTGGAATGGACTTAATATTATAGGCATTAACGACGACTACTTTGTTCAAAATAGACTAAGAATTAACTTTCTAACCTTAACAATACTTGTAGTAACTACCGTTGACTAATAATAAAAAATATCTGTCTGCTGTTCGCGCTTTCTAACCTTCGTCGGCATGAAATTATATAATTTTCCTATGCTTACTTCTTCTATTTAGAAATATTATTACATATTTAGTCAAAACAGAACGAGATGAATTAGGACATAGCACCGAGCAAAAAAAAGCCGACAGGTAAACTATCGGCTTATTAGCTATGAGGAAAGCTAGAATATACAAATTATTACAACAAGCGTTCGCTTAGGAACGAGAGTAATTATAGAGTAAATACTCCTCCCATGTAAAGCATTTTATGTAATTAAATTACATAAATGTATTAAAATTACCTTTTTTTTGGATTTTGAACATAAAAAAGCCCCAACAATCAATCTGCAAGGGCTAAAAGTAAGACGCTATTGATTGGAATTTTAATCTAGTGTGCCTGCTCCCAGTTATCACCAATACCAGCCTCTGCGATTAAAGGTACATTGAGCTCAACCGCACTATTCATGATCTCCACCAGCTGTTCTGTCACCTGTTCAACAATATCCTGATGAATTTCAAATATCAGCTCATCGTGTACCTGCATGATCATTTTGATCCGCTTATCATTTTGCTCAGTTATCCACTGATCTACCGCTAACATCGCCTTTTTAATAATATCGGCAGCGGTCCCTTGCATTGGCGCGTTAATCGCGGCTCGTTCAGCGCCTTTACGGCGCATGGCATTTTTCGACTTAATCTCCGGCAAATATAAACGACGACCAAACAATGTCTCGACATAGCCTTGCTCCGTTGCTTTTTGGCGGGTTTCTTCCATATAGCCATGAATACTCGGATAACGTTCAAAATACTTATCCATATATTGCTGTGCCTGATTACGAGCAATCCCCAATTGCTTTGCCAGACCAAATGCCGACATGCCGTAAATCAAGCCAAAATTAATTGCTTTGGCACTACGACGTTGATCGCTGCTTACTTGCTCAAGCTCTACGCCAAATATCTCGGCAGCCGTTGCCTGATGAACATCTTTACCTTGAGAAAATGCCGCTAATAAGCCGGGATCATCTGACAAATGCGCCATAATACGTAATTCAATTTGAGAATAATCGATAGCAACTATTTTATGATCTGTCGGTGCAATAAATGCGTGACGAATTTTGCGCCCTTCCTCACTGCGAATAGGAATATTTTGTAAATTTGGATCAGTCGATGATAATCGACCTGTTGCTGCTACTGCCTGTTGATAAGAAGTATGTACCCGTCCCGTTTTTTCCGACACCATTAAAGGAAGTTTATCAGTATAAGTCGACTTTAATTTACTTAAACCACGATTTTCCAAGATGACTTTTGGTAACGGATAATCCAACGCCAGCTCTTGCAAGACTTCTTCTGCCGTTGACGGGGCACCTTTAGGTGTTTTCTTAATTACCGGAATTTTTAACTCTTCAAATAAGATCTTTTGCAACTGCTTCGGTGAACTTAAATTAAAACTTTGACCGGCAATATTATGGGCTTCAACTTCTAACTCCTGCAAGCGAGCACCAATAGACTGACTTTGCTCTGCCAGCAAATCAACATCAATCAGTACCCCATGTTGTTCCATACGCGCTAATACTGGTAACAACGGCATTTCAATTTCCCGATAAACCGAGTGTTGTCCGCTTAATTTTTCCAATTTAGGATAGATGGCCTGATGTAAACGCAAAGTAATGTCAGCGTCTTCAGCCGCGTAATGCCCTGCTTTATCGATATCAATTTGATTAAAGGTTATCTGCTTAGCGCCTTTACCGGCAATATCTTCAAAGTGCACGGTTTTATAATCTAAATATTTTTCGGCCAGCGCGTCCATATTGTGACGAGTCGCTACACTGTTTAAACAATAAGATTCGAGCATGGTATCAAACGCTATTCCTTGCATTTTAATGTCATAATGGCTCAGCACATTAGCGTCATATTTTAAATTCTGGCCAATTTTAGCGATTTTTGTACTTTCCAATAATGGCTTTAACTGCGCTAAAACCCAGTCTATCGCTAATTGTTGCGGTGCATCCTGATAATCATGTCCGAGTGGCACGTAAGCCGCTTTCCCTGGTTCAATCGCAAAAGACAATCCTACCAACTCAGCTTTCATATAATCCAGGCTGGTGGTTTCAGTATCAAAAGCAAAAGACTCGGCTTTATTTAACAGCTCAAGCCAATGATTAAACTGCTCTTGGGTATAGACTATTTGATAATCGACATTTTCGGGCGCGATAACGACATTAGCGTCTTCGTCATCATTTGCTGAGGCTTCTTTGGCAGGCTGTTCTCCTGATTGCAAATCAGCAAGTAGTCGTCTTAATTCAAACTGTTTATATAACTCAGTTAACTTAGCTTTATTTGGGTCCTTTGGTTGTAATTGTTCGACCGATTGTTCCAGTTCTACATCCAGTTTAATAGTGGCTAACTGATAGGAAAGTGGTAATTGTTCCAGCGCATTGCGCAAGTTCTCACCAATTTTTCCTTTCACTTTATCGGCATTAGCAATGACATTATCTAAGTTTTCATGCTCGAGCAGCCATTTGACCGCAGTTTTTGGACCACACTTTTCGACACCGGGAATATTATCAACCTTATCTCCCATCAAGGCTAAATAATCGATAATTTGATCGGGGCGAATGCCAAATTTTTCGATGACACCGGCAACATCCATTTCAACATTGGTCATGGTATTAATCAGTCGCACATGTTCATTGACCAATTGCGCCATATCTTTATCACCGGTAGAGATCACCGTTTCAATACCCGCCTGAGTCGCCTGATGTGCTAAGGTACCAATGACATCATCAGCTTCAACACCTTCAATCACTAATAACGGCAATCCCATCGCCACAATAATTTCATGTAAGGGTGCAATTTGGGTGCGCAAATCATCCGGCATTGGCGGGCGATTCGCTTTATATTCAGGGTACATGTCATTACGAAAAGTTTTTCCTTTCGCATCAAATACCACAACAATATTACCGTTAGGGTAGTCTTTTTTCAGACTACGGATCATATTTAACACCCCGGTAATTGCACCCGTTGGTTGACCATCTGCAGTAGACAAGGCTTGTAAATAAGGCACGTGATAAGCACGGAACAAGTAAGAAGAACCATCAACTAAAATCAACGGTGATAATGGCGTATTCGACATGAAATAAACCCTTTAAGTAAAAATTTGCGCTAGCATGACATATTCAAGTCACTGACTCTATAAGGAAAAGCATTTTTATTAGTGAACAGGCTACTTACCTGTGGATAACTTTGTTGAAAAGCAACACAAAAGCCCACAAAGAAAAAGTTTCTTTATGGCTTGTAACTACAACTAAATAACTGTTACTTAAGGAAAAAGGTAAGAATGAAATCCTTTTAACACTATTATTATTTTAATTTTTTTAATGTGAATAAATTATTTCACTATTAAAAGTGTTGAACAAAAAATATGCGGATTTATCGTTCAAGGGAGTAAGAGATTACCAGAAATATCTGCTAATACCAGTCAATTGTTAAAATATTTTGAAAGAAATATGAAAGATGTAAATAACAAAAAAACATAAGCCTGAAATAGCAAGAGATAGCGGCAATCGAGATAAAAAATTTTTTTAATAATTATTTATCACTCACTTTTTAGCAAACCCGCTACCGTTATTAACTAGAAAATTAGTGCGCACCTTCAATCGTTCATCACAACGAGCAATAAAAACAAAAAAACAATACTTATCAAAAAGTTAATAGTATGTCGGGTAAATGTCGGGGACTTTTAGCAACGGTCATGATACTTATTCACTATCAAATTTCGAATATCAATAGAGGTAACAATGATCGTTAAGCAGTTACGATTAAGCCGTCGACTTTCTCAAGAACAACTCGCTCAGATGTCTGGCTTAAATGTAAGAACAATACAACGTATTGAAAGTGGCAAAGCACCAAGTAACGAAACCTTGAAATGTATTGCGGCAGCTTTAGATGTGGAAATAGAACAATTAACGAAGGAGCACTTTATGATAGATAAAAAAACCAGTGACTGGCAGAAGCTACCATTGTTTTTAAAATGCTGGTTTACATTCAATTTTTTAAGCGCCCGCCCAAATAAACCGGCAGCCAATCGGGTTAAATATATTTCTCACATTGGCGGTTTTTTGAGCTGCTGCGTTGGTTTGATCAATGAAGCAGCATTAGTTGGCGGTTTGCTTTTACTGGCAAATGCATATCTTTTTGAGTTATTGATTTATCAAGGAGATAAATATGCTATCTGGTTCGATTAACAACTGTATTAATCACAGCTTTAAGCACTAATGTAAAAACAATCTATACTAGTAGGAAAACACCTTAATAAGTTAATTATTCTAATGTTTAATACCTTGGTTAAGCGTTTGTTTTCCTCTGGTAAAGAGCAACCTAACTACTTTTACTATGAAGACACTAAAAATTCTGCGAAAGATGAACAAGAAAATGAAATAGCACAACTTCAGTCAAATCTTAATATAACAGCTATTGATCAGGTTAATGAACAACAGCATCAAATTGCCTTTTACGATTATCTATTTGGCCAATCGCCTCCAACCCGACAACATGACGAATTATCCTTATATGTTGCCAATAAGATCACAGAACTCATGGCTCAGCCAAAACCAGTACTTGCGTCATTACCTATATTGCCCGCTTCACTCAGTAATGTATTAAGTCAGCTAGACAACGAAGATTTTCACACTGATACCCTGATAAAGTTAATAGAGTTGGAGCCTGCGATTGCAGCGAAAGTCATTGAATTAGCCAACTCGTCTTATTACAACCACAGTGAAAAAGAAGTCACTGAGTTAAAATCAGCATTTATGCTGTTAGGGGTAAATGGTTTGATTGAAGGTGTGATCAACGGTTTTGTTAGTAAATTAACCCCTCGACCACAAGTTTATTTTAGCCAATATGGTAATAAAATCTGGCAGCACAGCTTATCAACAGGCGTGATAGCAAAAGAACTGTTACATACTTCGCCACTAAAAAAGCAAACAGCTCAAGGGTATTTGCTCGGTTTAATTTGTAATTTAGGTGATATGATTATCTATCAGCTATTAACTGAAGCCTTTGCCTACATTCATCCGGATTGCCAACCAAATTCATATGCCTTTAAAACCTTGATGCATGAAAACTCAACAAAACTGACCTATTTTATCGCCAAACACTGGCACTTTCCCGAGATGATTTTGTCGGTATTAGCACTACAAACGAAAATCACTAAAGCAGCAACACTGCCGCTTCTTTATCAGAAAAATCCAATGGCCTGCTACATTTATGAGGCAAATTTACTCAGTGAGCTTATCATTCGCTATCAACACCAAGCTATTGATTCAAGCTATTTAGAGCAAGCAAAAGATCGTCTGATATATAGCGAACAGGCAAAATGTTATTTAACTAAGGCCATTGAAGAGCAAGACTAACAACGACCATACCAGTAAAATCAACATCATAAATATCACATAAACAATATTTTAATATTAAATGTTTACATTGTGACAAATTCTTCCGCAGATGTCGGGTGAATTGCCACGGTATTATCAAAATCGGCTTTTGTCGCTCCCATCTTCATTGCTACGGCAAAGCCTTGTAATAACTCATCACTACCAAAACCAATCGAATGAATACCAACAATTTTTTCTTCTTTACCGACACATACTAGCTTCATTCGGGTCGGATCACGATAATCTTCAGTCATCGCCTGATAGAGTGCGGTAAACTGTGAGTTATACACTTTTACCTGATCTGCCCCATATTCAGCTAGCGCTTCTTGCTCGGTCATGCCAACGGTACCTATAACAGGATGACTAAAAACCACCGTTGCTATATTGCTATAGTCCAGATGTTCATACGGTTTATTATTAAACAAGCGTTCCGATAATCGTCGACCAGCGGCAACGGCGACGGGTGTTAACTGTGCCCGACCAGTGTTATCTCCAACCGCATATATACCCTCAACCGAGGTATTCTGATATTTATCGGTAGGAATAAAGCCTTGAGGATCTAACTCTATACCTGCAGCACCAAGATTAATCTTATCGGTCGCAGGCTCTCGGCCTATCGCCCAAATCAAACTATCAACTGGCCCTACCGTTTGACCATTTGCTAAATGAATCGTTAATTGTCCATTTTTCTGCTGTTCTACGCGCTGTGGAATACTATGAGTATGTAATTGAGGACCATGTTTTGCCATTTGTTCCACTAAGGTATCACTTAACATGTTATCAAAATTACGCAGCGGTTTTTCCTTACGCACGAGTAAATGAGTCTCACTGCCCAAAGCATGTAATACCCCTGCCAATTCCACGGCAATATAACCAGCCCCCACGACAGCAACCGATTTGGGTTGTTGAGATAAGGCAAAAAAACCGTCTGAATCTATACCAAATTCAGCGCCTGGGATATCAGGAATACTCGGTCGACCTCCGGTTGCAATGACAATATGATCGGCAGTAATTTTCTCACCGTTCACTTCAACGGTATTTTTGTTAACGAATCTGGCAAAACCATTAATCACAGTAACACCGTTGGCGGCAAAACCACGCTGATAAGCACCATGAATACGTTCAATATAGGCTTCACGATTTCTTACTAGGGTTGGCCAATCAAAATGCTGTAATGGCGCCTTAAAACCATAATCTGATGCATAATGCAGAGCATCGGCAATTTGTCCCGCATACCACATCGCTTTTTTCGGCACACAACCAACATTGACACAAGTACCGCCAATTTGTTTCGCTTCAATTACCGCCGCTTTCTTACCGTGTTTAGCCGCCCGATTAGCCGAAGCAATGCCACCACTACCAGCACCGATAGCAAGAAAGTCAAAATGTTGAGTCATGGGTTATATTCCTAAAAAATGAGACAAGTAGTATATAAGAGTGGCTAAGTGCAGATTCAAGCTCAGTGATGGGTTAATTATTACTGTGCTGAATATCTCCTACGCTAATTTCAACTTTATCTTCTTGTAAAAAATGCGTAACCACTGATTGCTCAACAGGTTTACTATAGAGATAACCTTGAATATTATAACACTGGCGCTGAGCTAAATAATCTAACTGCTCTTTTGTTTCCACGCCTTCCGCAATGCAGTTCATACAAAGTCTGTTTGCTAACACTAGGGTTGCTTCAACAATCGCTTCATCGGCAGAATCCTGCCCAATACCAGCGACAAAGCTTCGATCTATTTTAATCACATCCAGTGGTAAACGTTTTAGGTAATTAAGCGAAGAATAACCGGTGCCAAAATCATCCAGAGCTAACGCGACACCGAGTTTTGCCAGTGCCGTCATTTTAGTAACAACTTGCTCCGGGTTTTTAATCAAAGTGCTTTCCGTCACTTCCAATTTTAATAAATGTGGCGGTATTTCATAACGGGCGAGGATCTCAGTCAGGAAGTCAACAAAGTTATCTTGAGTAAAATGTACCGCCGAAATATTTACCGAAATAAAAAAATGCTCTCGAATGGTCAGCCAGTGTTTTAAATCAACAAAAGCACGTGCTAACGCCTTTTCCGTCATTGCAACAATTAGCCCAATTTCTTCGGCAATGGCAATAAATTCGCCTGGTGAAATTAATAGCTCGTCTTTTTGCCAACGTAATAGCAATTCTACACCTTTCGCCTTACCACTTATAGAATCCACCACTGGCTGATAATAATTAATAAACTCATCCTGCTCATGGGCTTGTTTTACCCTCGATTCGGCATGTAGCCGCTGATTTGCCTCAACATTCATTCTAGGAGTAAAAAACTGAAAAGTATTACGGCCTAATTGTTTCGCATGATACATAGCAACATCAGCATTTTTTAACAATTCATCGGAATCGGCAGCATCCTCAGGAAAGAGTGCAATACCAATACTGGCACCAACACAAACCATATTACCATTTAAGTCGATCGGTTCTCCAATCACCTGGATCACTTTCTGAGCGATTTGTCCTAAAAAGGAATTGTTTCTAAACGACTCCAGTAGAATGACAAACTCATCACCACCTAGGCGTGCAACGGTATCATCAACCCGTAAAATACCCTTCAATCGTTTGGTGATTTCTTGCAATAATAGATCACCATGATCATGTCCTAAACTATCATTTACCTGTTTAAACCTGTCTAAATCGATAAAAAACAATGCTATTGATCGACCAATACGCTTAGAGTAGTCCATACCATGTTTGATCCGTTCTAATAATAACGAACGATTAGGTAAATCGGTCAGATGGTCATAGTTAGCAAGATAACGTAATTCTTTTTCCGCAATTTTTTGTGCCGTAATATCGGTAAAAATACACACATAATGTAAAGACTGGGTGGTTTGATTCATACTGACATTAATATTCAGTAACACATGATACTCTTCACCGGCCTTGGTTTTTACTAGTTCTTCACCACGCCAGTGATCTCCTTCATTTAACGATTGAAATAGTTTTTTATAAAACCGCCGCCTTTTCCCCTCTAAACCAAAGATATTATCGTCAAATGATAATTCTTCTTCCTGCCAGCCAAAAACTTCTTTTAGCGAACGATTTACCATCACCCGGGTAAAATTATCGCTAATGATCAACACCCAATCTTTCGTTTGTTTAAAGGCTTCACCATAGTATTGTGCCCGTTCAGATTCTGCCCTGGATTGTGTAATATTGGTATAGGAGCCTGTTACTCTGATAGGGTTACCGACGTTATCAACATCAACAATTTTACCCAAGTCCTTATACCACAACCATTCCCCATCCGCTGTTCTTAGACGATATGAGCAGGAAAAATTATCTTCTAGATCCCCTGACTCCAGAAAAGTTTGCCACTGATGAACAAATGCTTCGCGGTCGTTTTCATGAATTAACTCGATATGCTGATCAAAACTATAACTCTCAGATAAATTTTTAAAGCCAAGTTCTTCAAACGCTCGTCGGGCAAATAACAAATTTCCCTCCGCCTGCCAATCCCACACATCGCTATTACTGCCATGTAACGCTAAAGATAACCTTTGTTCACGAAATTTAACCTGATCATGGGCATCAATCAGTTGACGAGTATACTGGCGCCGACGTCCAAGCCATAAAAAGAAGCTAGCTAAAGCAACTACTGCATAAATCAAATAGGCTAGTGGCGATGCCCATGGCGCATAACTAACATTGATATAGAGCTCAGTTGCTGGCGAATACTGTCCGGTATATGGCGAGCGCACACGCACAGAAAGCAAATGTTGGCCAGGTGGCAGGCTAGGAAAGGTAATAAAATTATCTTTGGTATCCGGGTAATTGACATTTTTGCTACCATGCAGGCGATAATTGTACTGTAAATCCTGATGCTTATATGTGAACGCCGAGAAATCAAAGCGGATGCCAACATCATCATAAGCTAGCTCTATCGGCTTATTTTCAACCAAAATAAAAGGTAATCGTATATCACGAGACAAAACTTCAATATTAGTCACATGAACGCTTAGCTCTCCTTGAAAACTCGTGGCTTTTAATGCGGACGGATCAAACAATGACACACCATTAATAGAACCATAAGCAAATAAGTGATCATTAATTTTTTCAAAGGCATTAGCATTAAATTCCCGAGCACTAAAACCATCTGCGATATTGAAATTGCGGACATGAAGAGTTTTTCGATTGAGATTATAAATGCCGTTATGGCTGGAAAACCATATATCACCATCGGCATCTAAGGCTAAGCCATAAATGTTATTATCTATACCGCTTTGCTTTTTATTAAAACTGTATTTTAATTGCAGGCTTTCGGCATCTAGCCCGACTAAGCCCACTGAAGAATAGGCGAGCCACAAGACATTTTGACTATCAATTACCCAACTATCAATATAGGCCCAGTCATTTTCAATCACCTCTGGGTTGGTATATAACAATCGCGTCTTTCGAGTTTCAACATTAAACGAAATTAACGAATTGTAGGTTGATAACAGCATTTCCTTACTATTTGGCAGGAACCCCAAAATATTAAAAATATCACTATCGTCATAGTAAGGTTCTAGCTCCTTAAGTTCATCTACCTCACCCGTGTTAACATTGATACGTTTAAAAGCCTTGCCCGTTAAACTCCAAAGATAGTCATCAGTATCTAAATATATTGCATATTGATCTGTCGCTAGGTAATCCAAAACCTCAGTAGAAAAATCTGGCTGGATCAGTTGCTTAGTTTTGGTATCAAACAACTTAATCCCTTTGGCACTTAACAGCCAAAGCCTGTGCTGACTGTCTTCTTTTAACTGCGTGATATAGCTAGCAGAGAAAACACTTTTACTCTGCCGATTCATCAAATACCGTGATACCTGCCCTGTCGACAATGACAACTGATTGATGCCATCTTCGGTAGCAATCCAAATAAAATCACTATCTTGCCGACTTTGTTCTATTGACCAAACGACATTATTGGATAAACGATTGGGATTAGATTTTTGATAACGTAAGTTAGTCACTAAACTGAGCCTGGGGTCCCATTTATATATACCTGTGACTAATGAGCCGAGCCAAAATCCTCCTTGTTTATCCTGATGAATCGCAGTAACGACATTATTATTGATATCCTCATAAACATCGTTATATGCAATGATTTGCTCAGCACTATCCGTTGTTAAATCAATCTTAGAGAGCCCTGAATAGCTACCAACATATAAAGCATCTTCAGTGGCTTTAAATGCCCAGCTATTAGTATTTTTATCTATTAATCTATAACGTTCTAGCGAGGCATCGTCAGAGAGAAAACTGGCGACATTAGCAACATTCACAGCATAAACACCACTATATGTACCTAAATAAAGTTGTTTTTCTGGTGAAACATAAAGATTGTAGACTTTATCCAGATCATCTTCTTTGACCAGCTGACTATCGTTAATACTAGGCAGCTTTTTCCATTGACCACTAGTTGTATTTAATACATAAACCCCCGCTCTTGTGGCAATAAATAAAAAATGTTCTCGCAGAAATATTTCAAAAATACGTTCAGTTTTAACTAAGGCATCAGATAAATCGACTACTGTCTTTAGTTGCGCTGTTTTTTTATCATAAGCAAGGATATATTTAGCGGATGCTATCCACATTTTTTGCCCTTGCCCCTCGACAACATCAACAATAAATTCCTCTTTTTTTTCGGGGGCATGAGATAAAACCAGCTGGAAATCATCACTATTTTTATCGTAGGTGAACAATCCTTGAGTGGCAATGAGCCACATCAAGCCTTGTTTATCTTGAATCACTTTATAAAAGCCACTGTTTTCAAATTGATCATCGAAACCTGATAGCACCCTGAAACGATAGCCGTCATACAAGTTGATGCCATTTTCAGTACTTATCCATAAGTAGCCTTGGTCATCCTGATAAATATCATTAACCGTTGCTTGCGATAACCCGTCATTAACTGACAAGTGTTGAGAGAAGGTGTTGGCAGATTGAGCATTAAAACTAATAAGCAATAGCGCGCTATTAACGACGACAATTAATATCATTTGCTTCAGTAGTCTAACCATAAGTAGCCCCAAACTGCATTGCTTTCATTATAGAATAGTTCGGCTGTTTTCTAAACGATAGTCGTTAATTTCCCCTAAAACCAGATATTTACAAACTGTTAACAAGCATGATGAGTTGAATAACTCTTGATCTTTTATTAAATACAACTTGAATAATTGCCTTATCGATCTTACATCTAAGTAATCACTTTCAATCACATTTTGATACCTATGACCAATCCCTTATTAATGGCAACAGATTTGCCAAAATTTTCCGAAATAAAGCCTGAACATATTAAACCTGCAGTCGAGCAAGCGATTGCCCACTGCAAAGATGTGATTGCCACAGTATTATCAGAAAATAGTGAGTTTAGCTGGCAAAACTTAGTCGAAACGATTGATGAAGCAGATGATGCCTTAACTAAACTTTGGTCGCCGATATCTCATATGAATTCCGTGGTCAGTAGTGATGAGTTACGTCAAGCGTATGAAGCATGCCTACCACTATTATCTGAATACGGAACGTTCGTTGGCCAACATCAACCATTATTTGAAGCCTATCAACAACTCGCTAATAGTGCTGAGTATCAAACTTTGGACCAAGCTCAGAAAAAAGTCATAGATAATGCGTTGAGAGATTTCAAATTATCAGGCATCGCGTTACCAGAGCAAGATAAAAAACGCTACGGCGAAATCGTCAGCCGCTTGTCTGAATTAGGCTCAGGCTTTAGCAATAACCTGCTTGATGCAACTCATGCATTTAGCGTCAATATCACTGAAGAAACTGAACTGGCTGGATTACCTGATTCAGCAAAAGAAGCTGCCGCACAACTCGCGAAAAGTCAGGATAAAAGTGGTTGGTTATTCACCCTGGATATTCCCAGCTACTTACCCGTAATGATGTATTGTGATAATCGCGCATTACGAGAAAAACTGTATCACGCCTTTGTTACTCGCGCCTCTGATTTAGGGCCAAATGCCGGAGAATTTGATAATAGCGAAGTAATGAATGAAATATTAGCGTTACGCCATGAACTTGCTAAGCTGCTTGGTTTTGAGAGCTTCGCCGAGAAATCACTAGCAACCAAAATGGCAGATTCTCCGCAACAAGTGCTGGAATTTCTTGAGCAACTTGCCGAAAAATCTAAGGCTCAGGGACAAAACGATCTGGCAGAAGTAACCGCTTTTGCTCAACAAGAGTATAACTGTCAAACGCTAGAACCTTGGGATCTCCCCTACTACAGCGAAAAACTTAAACAAAGCCGTTACGCAATTTCAGATGAAGAATTACGGCCGTATTTCCCAGAAAACAAAGTCGTCGCAGGGCTGTTTGAAGTGGTTAACAGACTGTTTGGCATATCAATTAAGGAACAACAAGGTGTAGATACCTGGCATAAAGACGTCAAGTTTTTTGACGTTTTTGACGCTCAGGGGGCTAAACGCGGTAGTTTTTATCTCGATTTATACGCCCGGGCGAAAAAACGTGGTGGAGCCTGGATGGACGATTGCGTTGGTCGGCGTCAGCTGCCTAACGGTGACATTCAACTACCTGTTGCCTATTTAACTTGTAACTTCAATGGACCAGTTGGCGATAAGCCGGCACTCTTTACTCATGATGAAGTCGTCACTTTATTCCATGAATTCGGTCATGGTATTCATCATATGCTCACTCAAATCAATGCCAGCGGCGTTTCCGGTATTGATGGTGTACCTTGGGATGCAGTGGAGTTACCTAGTCAATTTTTAGAAAACTGGTGTTGGCAACCGCAAGCATTAGCTTTTATTTCTCACCACTATCAAACCGGAGAACCTCTGCCACAAGCGATGTTAGATAAAATGCTGGCAGCAAAGAATTTTCAATCAGCGATGCAGATGTTGCGTCAATTAGAATTTGCGTTATTTGATTTTAAAATGCATGCCAATTACCAGCCAGAAAACGATAACAGCCACTACATTCAGTCCATCTTAGATCAGGTACGCGAAGAATATGCGGTAGTTAAAGCCGCTGACTTTAATCGCTTTCAACATAGCTTTAGTCATATATTTGGTGGCGGTTATGCCGCGGGTTATTACAGCTATAAATGGGCAGAAGTCCTTTCTGCTGATGCCTTTGCTCGTTTTGAAGAAGAAGGTATATTTAACCCACAAGTCGGCAAAGACTTTTTAAACCATATTCTGGAAAAAGGCGGTTCACAAGAACCAGGGGAATTATTCAAATCATTTCGTGGTCGTGAACCAGAAATTGATGCATTGTTACGCCACAGTGGCATTAATAGCTAAATCCTTCTCAACGGATGACACAACAGAGCCAAGGTTATTCATAGGCTCTGTTTCAATTTCACCATAAAACACCGCATTTGTTGTATAATCCAAGTAATTCAACCATTTTACTATGATTTCTGGGATATAATTTTTGCAAGAATATATTGTCGCGCTTTCGTATTTTTCTGCCCTGACTATCGTTTGTTTAGTGCTGTATGCCTTTACATATTTACTGCCAAAGCCCGACAATCATAATAAGGCGCGTTCGACCTTTTTCTTTCGTTTAGTATTGCTTTTTACTATTGCCTCATTTGAAGGGCTGTTACTGCGCTATGAACACTTTCCGGTGATTGCAATTGTGCTCGATAATTTCTTTATCCTGTTGATCGCCTATTCACTAATGTTTGCCATCTATACCCGCTATGATTGCGACATTAATTACCGTCACTACTTGCTCTGTGGCGCACATTTGTTGTTTTTTGTTTTGTTAATTTACCTGTTACACAATCAAAACGATAACGACTTTTTCCGGTTTTTTGCGGTAATTATTAATATTTCGATCCCTTATTTTTTTACCATTAAAAAAAGCCATCAGCAATATAAACGCCATCGTATTGGCGATCGAATTTTATATAGTTCGCTGATAATCATCTTTATCGTCTTCGTCGCTTATGTTGCTCTTTATAGCTTTTTCTATAGCCATGATATTCAAGTACCAATAGCTCTTTATTTTGTCACTCTGATTTGTTGTATCTGCGTACTGTTTTTTGGTTTTGCACTCAGCATCATTTATTCATTAGTCGGAAAACTGCGTAAAGAGATTATCACTGACCGATTAACTGGCACTAAAAATCGCAATTATTTAACTGATATTTCCGAGCAAATGATCTCGCTCGCAAAGCGCAATAATACACCGCTATCTTTAATTTTATGTGATATCGATTTGTTTAAAAATATCAATGATAACTACGGTCATGCCGCAGGCGATAAGGTATTAGTTGCCTTTTCAACGTTTGTAAAGCAATCCCTCAGAGCAGAAGATGTTTTTATTCGCATCGGCGGAGAAGAATTTGTTATCTTACTACCACAAATTGATTTAACTCAGGCAATACAAACCGCTGAACGTATCAAAGAGATAATTAATCAGCAGCACATTGAGATTGGATCAGAACACATTCATATTTCAGCAAGTTTTGGCGTCACTCAAGTCGATGTCAGTTCCGGCATAGATAACAATATTAACAACGCTGATATTGCTTTGTATGAAGCAAAACGTACTGGTCGTAATAAAGTGGTCGGTCATCGAACATAAATTGCTTGAACCTGGGTATCAGGCCTCTATAATCTAATTTTTCTTAAATCACAGATCTTAGTCATTATTAATGGAATCATTTAGCACACTGTACCAACGCGCCTGCAAGCGTAAAGGCGGCGAACAAGCATTAAAGCACCTGCTAGGTGATGGTAAACATAATCAGCAAGTAGCGCAGTTAACTGACGATCGAGTACTATCTGCCTTTAGTAAAAAAATCTTCCAGTCAGGTTTTGTCTGGCGAGTAGTTGAGCAAAAATGGCCAGATTTTGAGGAAACTTTTTTCCATTTTGATATTGAGAAAATATTAATGATGCCGGACGAAATGTTAGAAACCAAAGCCAGCGATCCTAAAATTATTCGCAATTTCACCAAAGTGAAAACCATTAAAGCGAATGCACAAATGATTTTTGAGCATAGAGACGAACAAAGCTTTGCCCACGTTATTGCTCACTGGCCAAGTGATGACATAATCGGCTTATGGGCATTTTTAAAACAACATGGCCAACGTTTAGGTGGTAACACCGGACCTTATGCTTTACGTGCTTTAGGTGTCGACACCTTTATCATCAGCAGAGATGTTGAAGCTTATTTCCGCGCACATGACATAGTCACCGGCGGCATTCAAAGTAAAACCAGCCTTAATGCCATTCAGCAGCAGTTTAACCAATGGCAAACGGAATGTGATTTATCGTTAAGCCAATTAAGCCGCCTGGTAGCCTTTGCCACCGGCGATAACCATATTCAGGCGCAATAACAGACACTATGGAATTATTACCAGAAATTGCCGTGGGATATGTCGATCCGTCCGATAAAGCACTGGCTCAATCTATTGCGCAAAAATGGCAGTTTCATTATTTGGGTGATGTCGCAGCCAGTACCAAATTTCCCAGTTTAAAATTTCTGTTGCAAGTTAATATCCAGCAACTGGAGTTAATCAAATGCGATGAGCCTAAACTTGCCGCGATTAAAGTTGATTTTGTTGAAGGGGCAGTAGCGCATCGTCGTAAATTTGGTGGTGGCAGGGGCCAGGATATCGCCAAAGCAATAGGTCTAAAGCACGGTTTCACTCCACATGTGTTAGACGCAACCGCAGGGCTTGGCCGGGACGCTTTTGTTTTGGCATCACTTGGCTGTCAGGTCTCATTAATGGAGCGGATGCCGGTAGTTGCCGCTTTACTGGAAAATGGTCTGACGCGAGCACTACTTAACAATGAAACCAAAATTATTGCTGATCGTATGGAGTTGATTTATTCATCATCTATCGAAAATATGTCAATGATTAATGCGCCAGATGTCATTTATCTCGATCCTATGTACCCGCATAGAGAAAAATCTGCCGCTGTTAAAAAAGAAATGCGGGTATTTCAATCCTTAGTCGGTGAGGACCTGGATGCCGATAATTTACTGACACCAGCTCGTGCTTTGGCTAAATATCGGGTCGTGGTTAAGCGGCCATCCTATGCGCCGCCACTTGATAATGTTAAACCATCTACCAGCATTAAAATGAAAAAAAATCGCTTCGATGTTTACGTTAATCAGGCGATTCCAAAAAATTAATGCCATTCGGGTAAGGTATTAAATTCTGCTTCCGTACTTTTTTCAACATTACGCTCCATGATAATTTGCCAGTTACCATTAACTTTCACATTTAAATCGGCAAAGCTCATATAATATTCAAAGGTCACTTTGCCATTTTTATCGAGCTTTCGATAATGATAAATACCCGTTTCATATGCACTGTCGTCGTTAATGACACGATTGTTAAAGCGCATTCTTAGCTCTGCCTTACCACCGCTTTGGGCAATTTTTTTACCGTCAGCACGCCAACGTTTAAACGACTGGCTGATCAGCTCGGTTTTTTTCTTACTCACTAATACCGCATCTCGGTGATATTGTGCTGCCATTAAATCAAAATCATTAACATCAACTGACTTTATCAACGCGCGATACATGGTATCCGTTTGATAACTTTCAACACCATAAGCGCTAGTTGCCGATAATGACATTATCGCAAATACGGTCAACATAAACTGTCTAAGCATAACTGTATCCTTATTATTGTTCTAATTAACAGCTAACTACTTTACCTTGTTCGTCAAATATGCGCTTGTTATTCAGCCGATAATCTTAGGCATTGGTCGAATTTTACCGTCATTTTTCATCTGTGCTTCACAATATTGTCATATAAGAAAAATAAAATACCCCGCTAACGGCTTATGTCACAATTCTAAAATTGTTCTTATTATCATTGTCATAAATCCGTCATATTTCAGTAACCTAATTGTCATAATTATTAACGACAATTCGCTGCAACTAAATTTTACTATCTAAGGTTTACTGTGCGTGTTTCCAGTTTTTCTCGAGGTTCAGTGGTCGCTATTTGCACCTTTGCCGTTATTTTTGTCTCTACCATGTATCAGGTAGGAGAATCATTAACGAAAAGTCGCGCTAAATATTCAGAATATCAAACCCTTAAAACCCTGATCACGGTTAACTTTAATCGTACTATCTCGCAATACTTGCAAACGGGTGACGCCAGCTTACTCAATGAAGCCGAAGCCCAGCTCGATAATATAGTGCTACACACCAAGACATTAAACATTGCCGCTATCTCGACTGAGATGTCACAACAAGCACAACAGCTAAAAGAAGATATCAATACCAAATACCGAGCAATGGGAAAACTCAGCGGTAACCCGCTCGCCTTACTGCGCAATGGCGAACGCGCTATGACGGCAATTAATCATCAGCTCACAGAGTATGCAGAGCAAAGTACAGCATTAACCACAGAACAAAAAATCAGTTATTTGAAACTGACCAGCAAGATTGCTTATTCGCTTGCTGATCTGATTAATATCCGAGAAAACATCTTTGCCAATCACAATAATAATGAGCAGGCACTGTCAATGACCCTCAATGAGTTAGCTATGTTATCAGAGCGACTGAAAAACTTTCCATCATTAGAAATTTATACCGAAGGCGATGACGAAGATGACTTTTTTGATGATCCCGATGATAAAGAAGAGCTCAGCAGTGATGCAATTAGCGAAATCGCTTCACTTATTCGCCGCTATCAAGGAGAACTTGATTCAACCTTGAGCTTACAACAGCAGCAGCAACAAGGCTTAACGTTACTTTCCGCACAAGTAAAAAAAATTGAAGACATCATAGTGAGTGGTGAAGATGCCATAATTGCAGAGCAAAAGCAGGTCAATCAGCAATTAACAATAATTGTTATCGGTTTGCTGGCATTTTTAGTGACCTTTCTCGCCGCTAATTATTGGTTAATGCGTACCGTTGTGCTAAACCCGCTACGCAAATTACGCGACAGCTTTGTCACTTTGGTCAGTGAAGGTCGCGTTGATAACATTACTGGTATTCCGTCAAAGACAGAATTAGGGGAAATATCGCAAAGTTTTAATCAAATGGTATCGCAGCTAGCAGAAGAAGATAAGCAAAAATCGACTCAGCTCACACTCGTATCTACCGCAATGAAAACCATGGAAGATCAGGCGAGAAATATTCTCAATTCTTCCTCTAGCACCAGTGAGCATTTACACGTTGTCGGTAATATTATGCAGGCGCTGTCTAGCGTTACTGATGAAGTCAATACCTTATCACAGCAAGTGGTGGAAAATGCTCAATCTACCCAACAGGCAATGGACGACAGTCAGGAGAAAGTGACCGAAGTACTGAGTGCTAGTGAGCAAACCAATCAGGCGGCCTGTGCCGGTAAAGAAGCAATCTTATTATTGTCACAATCAGTAGAAAGCGTTGGCTCGATCGTTGATGTTATCAGTTCAATTGCCGATCAAACCAACTTGCTTGCCTTAAACGCAGCAATTGAGGCGGCAAGAGCCGGCGAACATGGTCGCGGTTTTTCCGTAGTGGCAGATGAAGTACGTCAATTAGCAGGAAAAACTCAAGAGTCTCTTGATCAGGTCAGTGAACGTCTTGAACAGCTCAATCAGGCTAGCCGAAGCTTAGAGCAGAATATCTTCGGTATTGAACAAGCGTCGGATCAACAAAAGCAAATTGCTGAACTGTTAAAAGACAATGCCGAAAATGTCGTTCAACGCGCGATCACCTCAGCAACTGTTGCAGCACAAACGCTAGAACAGGTAAATAAACAGCGACGCCATTTTGTTGAATTTGAACAGGCAATGGAAAGTGTCAGCGTTGAGGTGACTCAATCAAGTCAGTTGGCGGATAATATTTCGCAAGATGTTTCTGCTCAGGTAAAAGACATCAGTCAAACGCTAAAATTAGTAGTAAGCGACTAGTTTTAAGCCCGTGCCTCTTATGGATAACCGATATAAGCTTATGAAATAAAAAGCTTTGTAACATTTAATGACAACTAAAGATATTTAGCTATTCGTTCTTTATAATCATTTGCTCTGTGCTAATGAACAGACACTTCTATCATAGGAAATTGTAAACAAAGGACGAACTATGCACCCATTGCCTCAAGTTGCTCAATGGCATAACGTTGACTTAGCGACGATTAAGAATGAAATAGTACCGTTAGGGCAACCCCAATATTAAAAGGTATTATTAGAAACTGGCCAGTAGTAGATTACGCCAATCATTCCTACGATCGTTTATCCCAATATCTCACTAGTAATCATACCAATGAGCAAGTTGGCTACATCTACAGTGAAGGGCAGCAGGGGCGTTTATTCTACAATGAAGATTTCTCCGGAGTTAATTATCAATCCTATCGCGCAACATTCTCTGATGTTATCAATAAAATATTAAAACATAGCAGTAAAGACACCGACAGTGCCTATTACATGAGTAGTGCACCATTAAAGCGGCATTTACCTAAATTTTTAGATGAAAACTATAACGACTTTTTAAACCAAAGTGCCAACCCCAATATATGGATCAGTAACAAAATTACGGTAGCCACTCATTTTGACGTACCAGATAACATCGCATGCTGTATTAGCGGTAAACGTAAATTTACCTTATTCCCCCCTGAACAGATATCAAATTTGTACGTTGGTCCCCTCGATATTACCCCAGCGGGCCAACCGATCAGCTTAGTCGACATCAGAAACCCCGACTATCAGCAATTCCCTAAATTTAAACAGGCACTTAAACAGGCTTTAATTGCTGAGTTAACACCCGGTGATGCCTTATATATCCCCTCTCTCTGGTGGCATAACGTTGAATCACTCGATCATTTCAATGTACTACTGACGTTTTTCCATGATGCAACACCTCCTCATTATGGTTCTGCATTAAACAGTTTGTTACATGGATTAATGAGCATCCGTAATTTACCTCCACATAAAAAACATGCTTGGCAATCATTTTTTAATCATTATATTTTTTCCGATAGCCGACAGCGAGATTTGCATATACCGGCAGAAAGACTTGGTATATTAGGGCAACAGACTCCTGAAATTTCAAATGCATTGAAAAAAATACTAACGATGTCAATGAATTGATAAATGTAAAAATAATAATTTTATCCGTTAATTCCGTGCGATAAGCAGGTTAATCCTCTAAAATTAAAATGAATATTTTCGAGGAAAGCTCCATGGCTAAATCTTTATGTAAATGGAAAAAGAAGGAGATTGAAAAACACCTTCATGAGCTTGCTCATATTGTCGACAAGCCCAGATACCTATGTAAAGATTGCGCCCGATCTGCTCACGATAAAGGCTTTCTTTGTAAAGCAATAAAATTACCACTCACACATCCAACATAAGGTTACTTATGATCAGCGAAAATATGAAAATGCCTGCTGGCCAATTACAACAGTTAAAAGACGGCAATATGGTCAATCACAATACTGACGAACTATTTGCCAATAAAAAAATTGTCTTATTTGCCGTCCCCGGTGCTTTTACTCCAACCTGCTCCGCTGCACACTTACCTGGCTATGTCGTCTCTGCCGACGAAATAAAAGCCAAAGGTGTCGATGAAGTTATTTGCTTGTCTGTTAATGATGCCTTTGTCATGCAAGCCTGGGGTGAAGCACAAAATGCCGAAAATATCATGATGCTCGCCGATGGCGATGGCAGTTACACCAAAGCTTTAGGGCTGGATATGGATACGGGCAGTTTTGGTGGCATACGATCACAACGTTATGCAATGATTATTAACAATGGCATAGTCACTAACTTGCACCTTGAACAACCAAAAAGTTTTGAAGTCAGTAAAGCCGAAGTCATTTTAGATGCACTATAAGCCTTAATAAATGTGGTATTGGCGCTATTTTTTAGCGCCAGCGTCGGCGCTATCCCTACAATTTGCTTTATTTACAATTGCTATAAAATATATCAACTATTTGAGTGATAGAAAGTTAATGAATATTCATCGTAGTTTCTTAAATTTAAACTGTTTGTCAGCAATAATACCCTTGGGGTCAAAGCATCCTGCCCGTAGAAACACATTTAAAATGTAATAAATACAAACGATTAACATTAATCATCTTATTGTTTTATAAGTATTTTTTATTTAACAGTTCTTGAAGCAATAGTGGAAAATGCGTAAAATCAGAGATTAAGTTAAATAATGAGGACAGCAGATGTTAAAACCAGAAATGGTTAAAGAACTTAACCAACAGATTAATCTAGAGTTTTACTCGTCAAATCTCTATTTGCAAATGAGCGCTTGGTGCGAAGAGCAAGGATTTGAAGGTGCTGCGGAATTTATGCGTAAACATGCGCTAGAAGAAATGGACCATATGACACGCCTATTCACTTATGTCAGTGAAACCGGCGCCTTGCCTATTTTAGGGGCGATTGATGCACCACCTCATCAGTTTGATTCATTAGCAGATGTTTTCGAGAAAACTTACGAGCATGAATGTTACATCACTGAGCGTATTAATGCCCTAGCTCACCAGGCATTTACTAATCAAGATTATTCAACCTTTAACTTTCTGCAATGGTATGTCGCCGAACAACACGAAGAAGAAACTTTATTCAAAAGTGTTTTGGATAAAATCAACCTAGTGGGCCATGACGGTCACGCCTTGTTCTTTGTTGATAAAGACTTAGCTGAAATGGCTAAAACCGGTACTAATAGTGTGATGACAGAGTCTGGGGCATAGTCACGCTAATTCCCTTTTTAATTAACCGTCAGATTTATATCAGCACTTATCGTTATCTGACGGTTCCTTTCAGGCCAAAAGCCAATACTCACCAGGCAAGGCATCATTTTCACTGCTTCCTTTAAACCGAAAATGAGTATTTTACTATCAGCATACCTGGTATTGATTGAATCCTATCTTAAGTGTACTAATTTTAAATAAGCCGTTGCCGTTAGGTAGTTGATAATTCAATAAATGAATAAATTTTTTCAATAAAATAAACTGCGCACTTCCGCTTACCTTATTTCCACCCTGTTTACCTTTAACACTAACGCATCGAGCGTAGGGCCTGATTCCTTGTATCAATTAACCCTCAATCAACATGATACCCCTGTGTTTTATCTCATTAGCACCCTACATGGCCGAGCAGGACGCAGTATTATCGCAACATTTAGCTATCGTTTGTAAGCTGACATAGTAACCTTGCCCTCTAATAGACTTTATCACTAAGCCACTTTGTGCCAACGCCAGCTTAGTACGTAAATGAGAAATATGAGTGCTAATACAAGCCTGACAGTCTTTAAAGGGCAAAGAAAAAACCTGCTGAGCAATTTTTTCGTGCATTACCAGCGCCGGAGTATCCGTTAACAACAGCAGTAACAAGTTATATTCCAACCCTGTTAACGCAACTTCTGACTGATGCACCAATAACTGTCGAGCATCAATAAAAAGTTCAGCATTGCCAGCCACCAAAACCTTAACTTTTGCTTCGGCAATGTTACATCTCATCACTTATCTCACCTATTCTATCAACTGATCAAACAAGCTTGCTTTATAGCCACTGACAGAATAGGGATCATTCTCTATCACCATAAACTGATCGCGAGAAGATTCATCCAGTGTCAGCGCAAATGATGTCAACACAATATTGCTGCTATTGTCTTTCGCAGTAACATACACCTGATAAGTATTATTGTTTAAGGTAATCGTGTCGTCAGAAGTAAAACCCAATGAACGCTGATAAAGCGCAGTGGCAATGGTTTCATCGGCGCGAATAAAGTAGACATTCACTAAAGTAAAGTCTTCGCTATCCACCAAATTCACCATATTTATTTTATGATTATAAATACTTTCGCTAGTACTATTGTCCAGCACTAATGAGTGAACAATCACTTCTTGCTGATCGACAATACCGTCACCATCTTCATCAACATCGCCGTCATCATCATCATCGACATTTTTAACGTCAGTATAAAAGATCACCGTTTTATTGGTATTTTCCGGTAACGTTAGTAAATGGTTATGTAGCAAAGATATCTCCTGTTCATTACTAGTAACATCAACACTGTAGTCACCATTATTTACGCGCGACCAATCACTAAGCTGACCATAAGCTAAGTTTTCAATCGTTAATGATTGCTCTAATGCGGTGAAGTTCATCGAAATACTGCCACTATACTCAGGCAATAATTCATGCTCGGCAATGGCGTTATAAACATTAAACTGTGCCTCAGCATTAAAATCGATATACGTGGTTTGCGATGCGCTGGATAATTTGTCCAAAATAAATGGCGAAGCGCCTGCGCCGGTATTTTCGCGGATCACCATTAGATACTGTGATGCATAAAAGTAATCAATAGTTTTCGATTGAAACATCACTTCATCACTGCCCGCTTCCGTCAGATAAAAAACATAGCTGCCCTGATCAAACTTCTGATTTTCCGATAATTGCTGATAACCATAACTACCGACGAGTACAGCTTCACTAAAGGTTTGATCAGATTTAGAAATATAAACATCCGTTGTCATTTCCGGCGAATGTAGATTCAATAAACGAAGATTAAATCGTTCATATAAGTCATCATCAGAGTCGTCAATCAGCTCAATATCATAAACTTGCACATTCGGAGTATTCACATCTTCATTTAAGACAATAAAATGAATTGTATCTTGTTCAATAGTGAGTTCCCCCTGATAAATTAGTGCTAACTCACTACGTTCGCTGCTGTCTCCATCTTGCCAAGCCAATTCATAAAAATAATGATCAGTGCTTAATGTATTACGGTTTAACGCCTGACCAAACTCAACCGCACCAAAAGTAAGTTCGAGATCATCATCTTCACTGGTATCCAAATCTTCATCTACGGTTAAATGAATTGCTGGGGCATTTTTAGACGCATTGAAAAACTTAATATAGCCTTGCTTGTCACTATCGCCACTATCAGAGCCGCAAGCCGTTAGCACTGCTGCAATAACAACGATTAATAGATTATTGATTACTCGCGGAATACCACTTCCAAGATTTATTTTCATTTATTACTTCCTCAGATATAAAAGCTAGCCCAAGGCAATCATTCATACCTTAGGCCTTTGGAAGCAATAGATAAACAACAAAGGAATTAGTTCGGGTCTTTACAAAACCTTTGCATTTCTTAAGATTTCTTGAGCTTTCTCCAATAAATGACTGCCGCTATGCACGCTCACGCCTGCGCAATTTGAACAAAGGTGTTAGAGCCTGCAATGGTTTGTACTTTTTATCGTGTTTTACAATGAAACTCCATACTGTTTGGTCAGGCGAGCACCATCGGGCATTTGCTGATATGCCGCCGCCAACCAGTCTTGGTGGTTTACCCATCAAGCAGTTTGCACCGCGTTCCCCCTGTCATCAAAGGTCGTCGTTAAGCCTCATTTTTTTGGTTACAAAGTATGGGCAGAAACGATGAAAAACGGGCAGTTTTATTTGATATCGATATAGCAATTCAATCATTACGACAGCAAGTTGCTGACTCACCAGAAATCGTACAATTAACTTGAGGTTACCATAATATGATCCGCCAGTGGGTACCAACCTAACCGCTCAGCATTAGCTCATTGTGGCTCGGGCGACAATCTATCGGTATAATGGCGGCATTTGCATAAATGCTAGGTTTTTTTCTTGATCAAAACAGATGTTCTTATAATTGGTGCTGGTGCCGCCGGCTTGATGTGTGCTGCCACAGCGGGTTATCGCGGTAAATCAGTCACTGTTGTCGATATGGGCAAAAAGCCCGGGCGAAAAATTCTGATCTCAGGTGGTGGCCGCTGTAATTTCACTAATGAAAACGCCAAACCAGAAAACTACCTCTGTAAAAACCCACATTTTATCAAATCAGCGATGAGTCGTTACAACGCACAAGACTTTATCGAATTGGTAGAACGCCACGGCATTGAATATCACCATAAAACCTTAGGTCAGCTGTTTTGTGATAATAGCGCTCAGGATATTGTTGACATTTTGATGACCGAATGTGACTGGGCCGGTGTGCAAGTACGGCTGCGCAGCGAAGTGCTTAAAGTAGAAAAAACCAAACAAGGCTTTGAAGTAGCTACCTCGGATGAAAGCTATTTGGCCCACTCTCTGGTGGTCGCCTCTGGCGGTTTAACCATGCCCAAATTAGGGGCTAGTCCTATCGGCTATAAAATCGCCGAACAATTTGGCATATCTGTATTACCCACTAGCGCAGCTCTGGTACCCTTTACCTTACATGACCACGATAAAGAGCGCTTTGATGGTTTGTCCGGCATCAGCATTCCTACAGTAGTCACCAGTGAAAGTGGTGTCAGCTTTAAAGAAAACATCTTATTTACCCACCGCGGTTTGTCCGGCCCAGCAATTTTACAAATATCGTCATTTTGGCAAGCTGGCGAGTCAGTTACTATTGATTTATTACCAGAATATTCAATAGAAGACATTGTGCAACAATGGCGAGAATCTCATCCGAAAAAATCACTAAAAAACCAACTGGCGACCATACTGCCAAAAAGCTTTGTTGAAGCCATGGTCAGCCAGGAAGAAATTATCGATAAAGCTGTTAACCAGCTATGTAAGGATGACATCAGCCAACTTAGTGACCACCTGCATCAATGGCAAATCAAACCCAATGGCACCGAAGGCTACCGCACCGCAGAAGTTACTTTAGGCGGCGTTGACACCGATGAGCTAAGCTCAAAAACTTTTGAAGCGAAAAAAGTACCTAACTTGTATTTTATCGGCGAGGTGATTGACGTCACCGGCTGGCTCGGCGGTTATAATTTTCAGGCCTGTTGGGCTGAGGGTGTTGCCTGCGGCCAAGCCTGTTAACTGTTCAATGCTTTAAATATGGCAATCTTAGTGTAACGACTAAACCAGGGCCATTATCCGCAAACTCAAGCTGGCCTTGGTGTAAATTAACAATGGCTTTAACTAAACTTAACCCAAGCCCTGTTCCAGATTGAGTTCGGCTTTTATCACCACGATAAAAACGCTGTGACAGCTTTTGCATTTCCTCAGGAGGCACGCCAACGCCATTATCTGAAACAGCAATATAAACACTATCACTAATATTGATCGCAACAATAACCTTACCAGCCTGTGGGGCAAATTTAATTGCGTTATCCAATACATTACTGAGCGCCTGAAATAATAGCTGTTTATCTGCATTCACTGCGGCCTTGTTAACAACCACTTTCACGCTGATATTTTTATCTTCGGCCAAGGGTTGATAGAATTCAACAACCTCTTGCACCAGCTCTGACAGTTCAATGGCTGCTAGATTAATCAGCTGTTTACCGGATGCTAATATTGATAATCTTAACAAGGCATTAAATATAAAAATAATATGGTCAATTTCACTGTTGGCTTGCTCAAGTTGTTGTTCTACATCACTCTCACGCGGCGAGATTGTTTCAAGCCTATTTTTAAGTCTGGTAAGTGGAACCCTTAAATCATGTGCGATAGCATCCCCGGTATGCCGGGCATCCTCCATCAATGTTTCAATTTTATTTAACATGCCATTTAGATTGTTTTCCAATTCGTCAAAATCTTTAGAAGACGAGGACTGAGGAAGACGAAGCGATACATCACCTGAGTTAATGATTTGCGATGTTAATTGATTAAGTTTTTGCAATCGACGTTGAATGGTATATCCCCAAAAAAAACTCAATATCGCCGCAATAACTACCGAACCGATAAACAACGATGCGGTTAACATAGGGTTGTCAGCATTGGATTGAGCGCTCCAAACCACAATACGTGCCGTTTTACTTTTATCTAACGGAACAATGTCATAGTGATAGTTGATTGAAGATTTACCTGATACGTTAGTGGGTTCTGTTTTGTTGATGTCGCGAATAGAAAAGCCGTTACTGTGAGCACTATTTGAGGTAATTGCATTACCCTTATCATCTTCAATCACCACATAAACATTGGATGCCAGCCCAGCATATTGAGCTTTTACTTCTTCTATTCCTCCAGTATGAAATGCTGTAGAAATTTTTTTACTTATCTGATGAGTCGGATATTGATCCGATTTATCGTCATGTAAAAACAAAGGAGATATAAGCACGATTAACACAAGGACTAAGGTAAAACTTAATAACCAGGCCTGGTGAGTAATAGACATTCTTATCACTGCACTTTACCCATCAATAATATAACCACTACCACGCACCGTTTGCAGTAACTTTTTATCGTGTCCTTTATCAACTTTGGCTCGTAAGCGACTCATATGAACATCAATAACATTGGTAGCAGGATCAAAATAATAATCCCATACTTTTTCAAATAACATAGAACGAGTGACAATTTGCCCTTTGTTTTCCATCAAATAAGCAAGTAGCTGAAACTCCTTCGTTTGCAGTGAAATGGGATGACCAGAACGGGTAACTTTACGACGGGTTAAATCTAGCGTTAGATCTTCAACTTGCAACACGGTTTCGGTTGAAAACGTCTGCTTGTGTCGCTTGTGTAAAACTTCAAGACGGGCCTGTAGCTCTATCACAGAAAATGGCTTTTCCAGATAATCATCTGCGCCCGCTCTCAAACCTATCACTTTTTGATCAACTTCAGCCAAGGCACTTAGAAACAAGACAGGAGTCTCATTTTTTGATTCACGAAGCACTTTCAACACGGTAAGACCGTCAACATTCGGTAACATGCGGTCAAGCACAATTGCGTCGTATTTTTCAGTCGTTGATAAAAAAAGTGCATCTTTGCCATCATGCGCTTGATCGACAATATGGCCTGATTCTTTTAACGCTTTTGCCAGGTATGCAGCAATTTGTGCATCATCCTCAACGACTAAAACTTTCATTCGACCTTTCCTTGAGAACACACAGTATCTCGACCTATAAACTCATTACTGACTTTTTGAATTTGCCACTATAGGTGTATATTGGGCATAAGTAAATTTCCATTCATTGGCTATTTGTTTGAGGGTAAAAATGACTCGCATTGAAAATAATGTGGCATCACTGTTGGGCGCTTTAAAAGTCTCGGTAAGTGCGATGTAAGCCATGTTTTCAACATAACTCACCTGTAGAACGCTCTTTTCAATCGCTGGTACAAATTTCGTTTTATTCATTGGTTGATAAAATTTCAACACCTTGGCTTTAGTGTCAAACTCACCTTTGGGTGAAATCTCGATAAATTCGTCTGACAACAAGTGATCCAACTTTTTTGGGTCAAATGAGATTTGTGCCAAAATCAAATCATCAACACGTTTTATTAGGTCGCGTTCAATAGGGTTTTGAGCGTTACTGGCGCAAGACAGCATTATGGCAAAGACTAAACAAAGGCTAGGCATTTTCATTGGTAGTTCCAAGGTAATTAAACTAAGTGAACTCAAGAAGTTAACACAGCTCACATTTCAACAACCTTGCTAAAACATTAAGAAAAGTTAATGTTGGTAGATTGGTCTAATTGGCGATATTAAGCAGCAGCAAAATAATTTCGTCTCGTTAATATTTGGTTTGTCTGCATAAACGAATTATTTAACTGAGCAATTTTTCCAATTAAAACTCATGCACCAGCAACAAAGTGACCATAAACCAAGAGGATTGAATATTATGGTTCACTTCGACATGTTCATATAGCCGCCTCGCCGCAAAAATCACCTTGAGCGACGCCGACACAGATGAACTAAGCAAACAGCCAATATTAAGGATCATTTCGATATCCCGGTAAGTAAATTGGTGCGAGTTTATTAGCATCATTCAGCCATTCTTTGACATACGGTCGGTTTAACAATAATTGCACCCAATCGCTTGTTTTTGGCCAACGCTGATCCGGTTGGTAATGTGAAGTCAGCCTGAGCACTGACGGCACAAATGCAATATCTGCTAGTGAATATTCACCAACAAGATAGTCTCCACCAAATTCCGTTATCGATTGTTCCCAAATATCATAAATTCTCTTTATCGTTGCAACTTCATCCGCTGACAGTGTTTTTTTCTCCGGGTAGAACGCACTTTCAAATGATAAACATGAACATAAGCGACCAAAGGTAGAATGTTGCCATGCCGCAAGCGAACGCGCTCTTGCCCGCGCTTGAATATTTATCGGTAATAGCGAGCCGTCACCAAGTTCATTGGCATATTCCATAATTGCCAGCGAATCAGAAACAATAAAGCCATTATCATTTAATACCGGCACCGCAGCAGGCGCAGAAAACTCACCAATGCTTTCAAGATTTTTCCAACGCTGCGGACGTCGGATATCAATAATTTTTTCAGTAAATTCAATACTTTGTTCTTTTAATGCCAACCAGGCACGAAAAGCCCAACTCGATGCATTTCTATTGCCACTGTATAAAATTCTGCTCATTGCTGACCTTAAATGAAATGATTGTCTATTTTTAACTACTATAATTATTTTTTATTCACTTTTCGCTTTATAATGCACTGGTAAACGCCTATTTAAAGTCATTTTTTATTATTTTTCGGGGAATTTATCCATGGATGATTTTGACGTTCAAATCCTAAAGCAGCTACAAACTGATAGCCGCCAAAGTACAGAAGCCGTCGGCAGTAAAATTGGTTTATCTGCCTCATCCTGTCAGCGTCGAATAAAGAAACTCAAGCAGCAAGGCGTTATTCAAACAGAAGTAGCAATATTAGACCGCTCAAAGCTGCCAAACATTATCACAACAATTGTCGAGATCACCTTAGAAAAAGGCGGCGAACAAGCGCTTAATGCCACATTAGATGATTTAAATAACGAAGCAAGTATTCAGCAATTGTATTACATGGCGGGTGATATCGACTTTGTTGTTATAGTGGTAACTAACAACATGGAAGAATTTGATCAGTTATCAAGAAAGCTATTTATGTCGAACACCAATATTAAGAAATTTACCACCAAAGTGGTGATAAAACCGCACAAAACAAATTTAAGCATTCCGTTGGATAAGTTAACAAATAATAGCCACTAAAATTGTAACATTAGGTGTTCAACCGTTGACTTCACTACGCTGTGCTTTCAAGATAAGCATATGACGACAAAATTTAATCAATACTTAGCTCGAATTATCATCATTCCATAGGAATGGTGGGATTTGCTGTGAGTTAAAATTGTCAAACCCGCCCAAGAGGCGGGTTTTGTCATTCTGCCTCTAGGGATAAACGTAAATAAACGGAGGTAATATGAAAAAAATAGCTGTTTTCGGTAAACCCGGTAGTGGTAAATCCACTTTCAGTAAAAAATTAGCGTCTGTGACTGGCATTCAGTTGCACCAATTAGACTCTATTGTTTATAACAGCGATGGTAGTCAGGTAGATAGCCAAACGTATCACGAAAAGCATCAAAATATTCTAGTCTCAGACAGTTGGATTATCGATGGTTTTGGGCCAATAGCCTCTTTCAATAAACGCTTGGATGCTGCTGACACGTTAATTTATATCAACTTACCTTATACGGTGAGTTATTGGTTAGTGACCAAGCGACTATTAAAAGGGTTGTTTATAAAACCAGAAGGTTGGCCTGCCGGCAGTTCAGTATTAAAAGGCAGCATAGCGAGCTATAAAATGTTAAAACTCAGCCCGACATTTTGGCATGGGGATTTCCTACAACAACTAGAAAAAAAGTCACCGGGCAAGTCTGTGTATGTGATCCGCTCACTTGCACAATTAAACCACTTTATCGATAGACATGTGAAGCCCCAAACCACAACGAACAGCAACAAAATAACGTCCCATATAGACTGAACGTTCAACGAACCTGAGACTAAATTAACATGACAACAATATGCATTGACCTGTTACCAGAGAATGCTTTATCGATAAAATATGCACATCAAGGGGCACACACAGATTGCTATTACATTGACATCCCTAAAAAAGTGACGCTAACGCAATATATCGAGGCTTTTTATACAACGCCGGTCTTTAAAATTGAACACATCATCTTGTCAATTTTTGCCAAAAAACATGTCAGCAATAATGATATTAGCGCTTTAGCGAACGGTAATAGTAATCAATTTTCAATCTGGACGGTCGAAGATAAGAGTAATAACCAAATATTACTGTGTGAATTCACCAAAAGTACCCGCTCTTGGTTAATGACAGCGTCTTTAGAACACCTGAATCAGCCCGTTACCCGGCTTTACTTTGGTTCTGTCGTCGTTCCCAGAACAGTATCATCATCAGGAAAAAGCACTTTCGGTATCTTGTTTCATGTATTTTCCGGTTTTCACAAGTTATACAGTCGGGCGCTACTAAAATCAGCATTTAACGCACTGGTGAAGCATAAATAACACTTAAAATAGACAAAGCATCGGCATTATTCGGCGTTGAATAACTGCCAAGAATAGCGATATTAAGACAGTTGAATTACTCCGCTTGAACGTGCGCCTTTAAGTAATCAATCACTCTTTTATGGCGCATTTTTACTGCTGATAATTTCATTTCACAGATATCGGCAATTTCCTGAAATTCTAATCCGGTGCGATATCTCAGTAGCATGATGTTGCGGTCAACAAATACTAATTCATCGAGTAGTGATGATAATAACTGAGTAAAGTCACCTTCGTTCACCATAGGAGCTTCGAGAGTGTCAAGGTAATCACTATCATTGTCATAAAGCTCCCAGCGACGTTCTCTAATTTTATTTATGCATTCATTATGAGCTATTTTAAACAGCCAAACTTTAAACGAGACGATCCATTTAAAGCCTTTGAGGTGGTTCAAGGCTTTAATGATCGTTTCTTGCACAGCATCTTCAGCATCAGCCAGATTACCCAGAACTTTCGCACAATAGCTTTTGAGTCTGGGTAAATAAGGGGTGATCAGCTGCTGAAAAAATTGTGTATTATACGGCAAGCTCTCTTGCACTAATGCAACGAGCTGCCGTTCATTCAAGGCATTCAAATCAATCTGACCTGACTTACCCTTTAGTCACTTTATTGGCTAATAAAAACGTATTTGGCACAGTCACAATCTGCTCTTGTTCTGCCATGACTTTACTGGCAACACTGCCGATTGACACTAAAGTGCCTTTTACTTCTTGCACTGTGATGCTATCGCCCGCTTGATACATTTCTCTTAAATAAACACCGGCGACAATTTCCTGCGCCATTGACTTTGTTCCTATCCCTAAAGAGATTGCAGCGGCTAAACCAACGCTGGCAATAACGACAGAAATAATGGTATTAAGCAGTGAAACATCGATATCAAGCTGAGTGATAGATAATGAGAACGTGATCACTATGATGATGCCGCGGCATACTTCCGCAACCGAACGACCATAATCGACGCCAGTATTTTTTGCCGCAATCTTAACGGCATTAAACACGATCTGGGCAACAAAGAAACCACACAGTAACACCGCCAATGCCGCCAACAATTTAGGTAAAAACAAGGCTAAGGTATCAATTAAGCCAGACAACATAGTTAGACCAACAATATCTAACGCCGCCAGTAAAAAGATCAACATAACAAATATTGAAATTATTCGGGCGATCACTTCACTACCGGTAACCTTAATATCCATTTTGCTCAATAAAACATCCAGCCCTAACTTATCTAAAAAGTTATTAAAACCAATTTTACTGAGTGTTTTGTTAAGAAAACGCTTAATCAGTGTAGCGACTAGCCAACCGACTAACAGAAATACTATGGCAACAATAAGGTCTGGTAAAAACGTCATTACCTTGTGCCATATCGTCATTAATCCGTTATAGGTTTTTTCTGTGATATTTTCCGTTGCCATTACTTGTTCCTACCTTGTGCCATGTTGTTTAATACGGGCTTCAAAATTTTGATAAATATGCTGACAAATACCACCCAAATAGAGGCCATGCCCAGCGCAAGTAAATCTTTACTACCCTGTTGTACATTGACAGTCGTCGCTGCCCGTTTAAATAATTCGTCGTCTGGCGTGTTAAAGGCGACATCCTCATCACTGGTCAGCCCCTCCGCCAAACTTTGTTCAATACTTTTCATTTCTTCCCCTAGCAATCACCACCTGCTTAAACCAATAACGTTTCGTTTTGATAAAAGTCACAAAAAATAATCAATTAATATAAATTTTGTCGGCGGATTGTACGTTAATTTCGAGCATTATTTCTATGACTAGTACAGAAAATAACTATTTAATCAGCACTTAATACATAAGTTGTTTTCAATTTTTCTATCAATTTTTTGCCAAACATCAACAAATAAATAAAAAAAATAATTTTTTTGTGACTTTCTTGTTTTCTCACCGTTATAGCTGGCAGACATTAAGAAAAATTTATCTGATCTACACAAGGAATTATCATGAAAGCATTTAACATTTCCCTACTCGCAGCCCTTATCAGCGCACCTTTAGCTGCACAAAATATCGATAAAACATGGGAAGTTGGCGTATTTGGCGATTACATAAAATCAAGTACCAACAAAGAAGATTTAATTGACTGGCAACAAATTGAAGCTGGCAAGTCTCTTGGCTTAGACTTACAAAAAATTATCAATGAACAATGGAATGTACGTTTAGAACTTGCCAGAACACGTTTTGACACCGAAAACGGGCACGACAAAGAATACGGCAACCGTTATGGTATTGACGCCATCTATCACATTAAAGATAGCAACGCTTATACGTTTGCCGGCGTTAAACGCTTCAATAATGTTAAAAGCTACAACGCTGTAAACCTTGGTGCAGGCTACACAGTAAGCATAAATGACAATCTATCACTTTATAGTGAAGCTGCCGTTTATAGGGATGTGGATTACGGTTACACCGATCAGGGCATTAAACTTGGTATGAAATACACCTTTGGTAAAACTCAACCAGCCCCTGTGATTAAGCAAGCTAAACCGGTAAAACCAGCTAAGCCGGTCACAGTTGCCGACAGCGATAATGACGGTGTTAACGATAACAATGACCAATGTCGTCATACACCTGCTAACGTTAAAGTAGATGCGAAAGGTTGCACAGTATTCACTAACGAAACCGTTGAAATGTCGCTCACCGTTGCTTTTGCCCATGACAGTGCCACGATTAAACCTTCTTCAATTCATGAAATCAAACAACTGGCTGATTTTATGAACAAATACCCAGATACTTCAGTTGAAATCGCGGGTCATACTTCTTCAGTTGGCAGTGCTGAATACAACTTAGGACTCTCTCAACAACGCGCGGACGCAGTAATGAACGTTTTAGTGGATACATTCAATATTAACGATTCTCGCTTATCAGCAAAAGGCTATGGTGAAAGCCAATTGCTATCGGCTGACAATAGCGCATCAGCACATGAAAAAAATCGTCGTGTTGTAGCCAAGATTACCGCAACAGAGAAAAAAGCACAGGTAAAACACTAATCATATTGTCGATGCATGAATGCAGTATTTCACTGCATTCATGTTCACGATTTCTGGTTGCCTAATCAACATTCTCGATAGGAAATACACACTAATGAAAAAGATAAAAGCATCCACATTAACCTTTATCAATAAAAACATTAAAACGAACGAACATGCTTCATCCTATCCGGTTCGTAAAGTTAAAAATGAAAAAATAACCAATATCCCGTGCCCACAGGAAATTGTTAAAAAGAAGCAGCAAGCCATTTGTTAAGGCAGTACTCGCACAACTCTGTCAGATGCCACTATCAACATCTGGCAGTCTCTTACCATGACAATACGTTTACTAAAGTAAAGTTATAATTTGCATAACAAGAACACCTGTTCCAAGCGGATAACCATACCCAGTACTAGTCATTTAGTTATCGAAGAAAACCCTCATGCCTTAGTAGCAGAAGTTCGACATTCCTTTAATTAGTAAAGTTAATTGTTCAGCTATACTATAAATTACAAACGGTTAACGGTAAGTAATGTGCTTTTAAACTGGTATTCTGATTACAACAATAGCGATAGATGGTACCTATGGTGTCATTTATCGCGACTAACATGCTTGTTTTTTTTTCTCAAGCTATCCGCTATTTCGGCTCAACCACTCGATACCGTCAAATTAAATGCCGTAACCGAAAACCTGCCGCCTTATCAAATCGTAAAAGATAATCAATTGATCGGTGGCAGTTCTTATTTTTTAGTCAAAGAACTGCTGCAACGCGCCGGTTATCAAGTGAATTTTCAAGTACTTCCCTGGGCGCGGGCTTATTATATTGCGGAGCATCAAGCCAATGTTGTGATTTTTTCAATGACTCGTAGTAGCGCGCGGGAACATAAGTTCAAATGGATTGGTCAGCTACGAGAATTAACTTACAGCTTTTATGGGGTAAAAAAAGATGACTCGATCATCATCAACTCAATAGATGATGCTCGATTACTTACTGTTGTTGCGGTGCGTAACAGCTTTGAAGCTCAGTCATTAATACAAAAGGGCTTTATTGTTGACCAAAACTTAATTCTGGTGAAGAATTATCAACTAGCTTGGCAAATGTTACACAAGGGCAGAGCTGATTTAACCTATGCTAATGCCTTAGTCGCAGAGCAAATCAACAAAAGTTTTCGCATACAACACACCCCTTTTTTTAAACAACCTTTTGAAGTTGAAAACAACGCTTTGTACATCGCCGCCAGCCTGAAGACGTCTGACACTATCGTTGAAAAACTAAGTCTAGTGTTAAACGATATCAAAAATGATGGCACTTTTTATCAAATTAACAATCCATAAAAAAGCAATATATTAATAATTACAGCAATTTAACTAACGTATCATCTTGTAACACCTTAGTGCACTTACCGTAGAATTCATACCATTGACCTCATCCAGATTGAGTTGCTTAACAACAGCAACTAACGTGATTTGACGCTGATTTTTTCAGCATCTTGAATTTATCTAAGGAATGAATATGCAGCTATTTAATCGTCAAATCCTGTTTGCTTTCTGCTGTATAACAGCGTTCAGCACTGTTGCTGGCGAACAGGAACAAGGTATTATCGAACGTACTATACACGCTTATGGTGGTAAGCAATTACTAGCGCTTAAAACCATTAAAATCGAAGATGAATATAAAGGTTTTCGTTATGGGCAAAGTAACAGTCCTGATGAAGTAGATATGGTTGATTATCGTTCCAGCCTGACCATTGACTTAGAGAATAAGCGCAAAGACTTTAAATGGCTACGCGGCAACCAGGCTGATTTTTCCACTCAGCACAGAATATTTAATGGTCGCACCGGCTATGTTATCAATCATGATAAGCAAACCCTAACGCAGGATAACCATATCAACTACCGCAATGCTGGCCGTAATCACAGCTATTATCTCGATACGGCTATGGTGTTATTACTTAACGAGAACAAAAACAAGGTAAAGTATCTCGGTCAGAAAATGTTACACGGCAAAGCACATAATTTGCTTGAGCTAAATACTCAAGGTTTTAAAAACCTGACCTTTTACCTTGAAAAAGAAACGGGTAAATTAAGTTTAATGACCCGGCCTCATTGGCGTCCCAATACCTTTTTTAACTATAACTATTCAGACTATCAACAGCAGCAAGGGATCACTTATGCTGCCAGTACTTATGTCACCCGAGGCGGCCAGCCATTTAACGCGTTCGTTAAACGACAAGTTGACTTTAACCCTACAATCACTAATGAGTTTATCGTACCGCAAGACTATGGCAAGGCACCCGATATCTTAGACTTTAGTGAAATGACGATCTCTTCTCCTGGCGATAACCTTTATTTAGTTGGCAAAGACTGGGGCTTTACCCTGTTTATTGACGCTGGAGACTACTTTATTGCAGCGGGCGGTTATCAAGATCTATCCAAACGGTTCGCTTTAATGAAGGAAAAAACTGGATTAGATAAACCACTGAAATATCAAGTTGTTAGCCATCACCATCTCGATCACCTCGGTGGCATGAGTGAAGCAGCGGCATTAGGGGCTTCTTTTATCACCGTCCAGAGCAATGTTGCCAGTATTCAGCAAGTGCTGGATCAACCATTACCAGATCAACGCTTTATTATTATCAAGGAGCAAGCAAGTTTCGCCAACGGCTTAGTACAAATAATTGATTACCCTAACAGCCATGCCAATCACAGTCTGCTCACCTATATCCCTGAGGCTAAATTACTGTTTAGTGCCGATTTATATTTATCCAGACAAAAAACCGGCGCCCCCGATGGCTCCCCTGAATTAGCTCAACTAAAAAATACTTTAGCCAAACATAAACTTAAGGTTGAACATTTTGCCGCCGCTCACAGCAGCAGAGTGCTAACCAATAAAGATTTCAACGCCTCACTAAACAACATGCCAACTGCTGTATGCCCAGCAAATTGGCAAATATGCTTTGACTAAGACACCAAGTAATCATTAAACAATTCATACCACTGATATCGGTAAATATCAGTGGCTCACTCACATTCTCCACAAAAAAATTACTTGCTATTCACTTTCCACCTTTATAACATACAAACAATAACAATTATCATTTGCATTAAAATTTAGATTAATGAATCCTTCTTTACTATCCTTAGTGATGCTAACCACAGCGGCAACAGCTATCGCACATGCTGAAACAACATCCAGTCAGCATGAACATATCGTTGTTACCGGCACTCGCACCGCTAAACTATTGAGTAACTCTCCGGTATTAGTTGAAGTGGTTGATGGTGAAACCATTGCCAAGATCAGCCAGGGAACAATGGCGCAGGCGCTGAACTATATTCCCGGCGTCGTAGTAACACGCAGTGTAAAAGACGGTTATAACGTGCAAATGCAGGGCTTTGACGGCGATCATGTGCTAGTACTGATCGACGGTCAAACCATCATTAGCCCGACCGGCTCTTCCGCCGATCTCGACCAAATCCCCGCCAATAATATTGCCCAGATTGAAGTGATCCGCGGTGCTGCTTCGGTAATGTATGGCAGCTCTGCCATGGGAGGAGTGATCAACATTATCACCAATCAATCAGCTGAACCGGCATTACAGTTTGATTACGATGTCAGTCAGTATCAGGGTAACACCATAAAAGATAATGACCTGAACCATACCTTTAAGCTAAATGCCGTCGAACAGTTTAATGGTTGGCGTACGAATTTTAACGCCCTGGTTATCGATAATCAGGGCTTCGATTACGACCAAACCACGGTTAGTCAGGACGCCGCCAGTGTTGACAAAGTTTTTATTCGCCTCGGCGCCAGCAAACCTCATAGTAATGACATTACCACCAGCATTAATTATCAGTTACTGGATGAAATGAAAAAGCGCGACAGCTCAAAAATTCCCGGCCGTAGCGATGTAATTTTCTACCAAACCGATGTTAATCAGCATCAACTGGATATTGGTGTAAAAGGCAATAGTCAACCGCAATCGCCCTGGCAACTTAATGCCCGTTATATCAGCCATCAGGAGACTAGCGGCCAGTCAAACAGCCTGCGCAATACCGACATCACGCTGGCAGAAATTAATGGCCAGCAGGTATTCCAATTCAAGCAACTGGCACTGGTAGCTGGTGGCGTATTGCATAGCGATAAGCTTGATCAGACAAAACCAGCTGAAGATGTCATTGAAATTAATGATAAGCATAGAGAAAGCGCTGAACTTTATCTGCAAGCTAACTGGATTAACGATAGTTACCAGCTGTTGGCAGGCATGCGCAGCCAGTACGATTCTGACTTTAACTGGCACCATGCCATGCGGCTGAGTACTATGGCTAATTTCCAGCTGGCGAAAAGTCAGCTGCAATGGCGCGCCGGAGTCGGCCAAAGTTATCGCGTGCCTAACTTAAAAGAGCGCTTTTACCTGTTTGACCACAGTGCTCTCGGTTATATGGTGTTAGGTAATGCACACCTTGAACCTGAAACTGCCAATTCCATTAATTCCAGCCTAACATTCGATACCTCGATTGCCGACGGCAGAGCCGATGTCAATGTTGATTTCAGCCTGCATTATTCGAAAACCAAAGACTTGATCGACACGGTTGTCGACACAGATATGTCTGAACAGCAGCAGTTAGCAATTTATCATTATCAAAACATCAATAAAGCCGATATTTACGGCGTTAATGTTAGCACTGAACTGAACTTAAGCGACTGGCAATTACAGTTAAATTACAGCTACCTAGATAGTAAGGATAGCAACAATCAGCGCCTGTTTTCTCGGCCTCGCCACCAGCTAAAACTTAATATTAAGTACGAAGTAAGCGCTTATGATCTTGAACTGATCGCCTACGCCCTCTATCAGGCAGATGAAGCGGTACCGACGAGTTATCGCAGTATTGCCAACAACGAATACACCACAGTTACCGCCTTGATTACTCAAGCGATAACCGATCAACTTTCCTGGCGCATCAGCATGGCAAATATTTTTGATCAACATCAAGCCAGCAACGCCAATCGCCAGAACCTGTTTGATGCTCGCCCGGTTAGCAGCCGTACCATTAGTGCCGGCGTCAGCTACCAGTTTTAACTATTAATTTGGAGATCCCATGAAATTCAACTCAGCTTTATCCATAACCAGTTTGGCCTTAAATTTGACATTGTGTGCCATACTTAGCGCCTGTGGCGGTGGCAGCAGTTCAAAAGACACTACAGACCCAGAACCCCAACCAACTCCTGAGCCAACGGCGCCAGTGCAAGGGCAAATATTTGGCCCATACAGTACAGGTAGCGTTAACGAGCCAGCATTTGTTTATTTCGATCTCGACAGTCACAGTGTGGTTGCGTTAACGGCAGAGCAAGCAACAACCAATACCGAATGGGATATCGCTTTTAAACGCAGCGGCATTTACCTGAATCAGCATCAAGAAAATACCATTACTGCCTATTCAACCGGCAATAACAGTGACTTTTTCGACGCTGAAGGCAAGCCAATTGCCGATAGTTTTATTAATGCCACTGCCGACACGGAACTTGATGACTATTTAGCAGTAACCACCAGTAATGTCCCAACAGAAGAAGGTGCCTTTGTTGGCGACATCACTTCCAATATTGTTGATGGCTTTTATAATTATAATTCATCAACTCATGTCGTCACCGCCGCTGAAGATCACTATTTTATCGTCCATTCTGATGATGCGTTTACCAAGTTCAACGTCACCAACATCACTACAGAAGGTAGGGCCATGAGCGAAATCAGCATAGCGCTTGGTTATCAAGGCGTAAGCGATGTTGAGTTTGGCATAGCGCAAACATTAACTATCGATGCAGCATTAGCCTGCTCTGGTGATACCGACAGCATCTATATTGATTTTGATACTCAACAGGAAGTAACAGTTAACGATGATTGGGATATCAACCTGCCCTGTATCGAAAATAATGCCGACAATAACAGCGGCGCTGATTTCATAATTAATCTTGCTGACGACGCTAAAGCACTGCAAGATTTTGATAATAACTACACTAGCGTAGACGCCAGTGCCGTTGCTTACTATGGATTTAAAGACAACAGTTATTCGGTAAAGGCGTTCGACGCTACCCCCTGGTATCAGTACAACTTAAGTGGCGGCCACTTACTATGGTCACAGTTTGACGTTTATCTGATCAACACGCCAACCAGCACTTATAAGCTACAAATGACCAGCTATTACAATGAAGACGGTGTTTCCGGCCATATCAGCTTTAGGGCTGACCAGTTAACTGAATTAGCAGGCACCAGCCAATAATTCCCCAGTGGCACAAAGCAGATTTTTATCTTGTGCCTAACGTAACTTTTTGGAGAACTTATGATCGCCCAAATTGAACAGCTCATGTACCAGTTATCTGACTTATTTATGGCACCTGTACTGGCGCTGATAGCGGTGTTGTTTATTTACTCGCTGTTTGCCAGCGGCCAATTTTTTAGCCAGAGTCTGCAGCGAAAACGTCAGTATTCATCATTCGTAACACTGATCAATACTGGTATCGGCAACAAGCAGCCATTAACGCTAACAGGCTACCCGCTAGCTACTCTCGCCAATGAATATACAACGATTAGTCAGGAGCAATTGGACGTTGCCGCACTAAAAGAGCTGGAAGGGGTGCGTAATGTCAGCAGGTTAGCACCAATGTTGGGGCTAATCGCTACCATGATCCCTATGGGGCCAGCATTAAAAAGCCTTGCCGACGGTAATATTCAAGGCATTAGTGAAAATCTGATCGTTGCTTTTTCCGCCGTTATTTTTGGTTTGGTTATTGCCTCCATCACTTTCTGGATAGCATCAGTGAAAAAGCGCTGGCTGGCAGAAGAGTTAGTCGCTTTGCTACCGCTGTTAAATAACACGCCGAAAATTGCTAAATCTCAGGCAGAAGTACATGCAGTGGAGACTAACCATGCGGCTGCTTGATGAAGACGAAGCCATCAACCCAGCACTATCTGTGGTCAACCTGGTCGATGTATTTCTAGTATTAGTTGCTGCACTACTTATTGCCATCGCGCAGAATCCGCTCAATCCCTTTATGGCTGAAGACGTTACCGTGATTAAAAACGCAGGCAAAAACGATATGGAAATTATCGTCAAGAAAGGCACCACCATAGAGCATTTTAAAAGCGAAGGAAAAACCGGCTCAGGCTCCGGTAAAAAAGCTGGCACTGCTTATGAAATGGCAGATGGCAGCATAATTTACGTCAAAGAATAGCGATTAAAAACCCGATGAGAAACCCGTTAATTACCCTAGTCCTAATACTGGCGATATTGTTTAGTTTTGCTGGTGCCGCCAGCGAAAATTCAGCCAAAGCTGACACTGAATTTGCCAACAAGTTGCTGTTTGTTAGCACCGCCCATAGCAATAAAGCAAAAGTACGTTTGTTGCAGAAAATGGCCAAACAGCATAAGAACTTATGGCAAATTGAACAACAGTCGGCACGCTCACTGTCTGAGTCAATAAAAGACAGCCACACCTTTGCTCAATTATTTAACCGCTATGACTTAGTGATCTTAGATGCCGTTTCAGCGCACGAAGCACAAAAAAACTATGGCAGTTACAGCGCTATGCTAACTAAGGTAACTTCACCGGTAATCGCAATAAACGCGCTCTCACATGATGCTCTTAATAAAAGATTAAATAGCGAAATAAGCGAGCAAATACAAAGTTACTGGCAAAACGCAGGCCGCACTAACCTTAATAATATGCTGAGCTTTATTTCATCGGCCATAAGTAATCGCAATACAGATAAAGTCCCCGCCCCTATTATTTTCCCGAAGCAGGGCATTTATCACCCGGAATTATCACAAGTAATAGTTAACGATTTAGCCAGCTACCAGCAAATTAAAGCACCTAAGCCGCAGCAACCGAAAATAGCGCTATTACTGCAACGAGCATTAATAGAAACCGAACAAACCCAGCTAATCGACAGCACCATTGCCCAACTGGAAGCGAAAGGCGCCTATGTTGTGCCCTTCTACTTTGAACTAAGTCCAGCCAGTGGCGACTATAGCCAATTATTGCAAACCCCCACCTTTGAAAATGGCAAAGTTACCGGCCAGCAAACCGCCGTCGATTTAATTATTAATTTTCGCAATATTCACTGGGCCAATAAGCGCAAAGTAGAATTCGAACAGTTCGGCGTTCCGGTGATACAGGCGATGACTTACTACTCTGGCGATCAAGTTGCCTGGGAGCAGGATATGCAAGGTGTATCACCTGGAATGACCGCCTTTACTCTGGTACTGCCGGAAACTGCTGGCGTAGTCGATCCTATGGTAGTAGCCGCCATGGACATGAAAAGCCAGCAAGTAGAAATTATCGATTACCAGTTGCAACATTTAGTCAATAAAGCGCTTAATGTCGTTAAGTTAAAATACAAAGCCAATCAAGATAAAAAGCTAACGGTTTTTGTTTGGGGTGATAAAGACGTTGGCGCCTCTTTCATGAATATTCCTGACAGTATCGAAGCCATCAGTGAGCGATTGGCGCAGCAGGGTTACCAAACCTCAGAGCGCGATGCCAAATACATTACCGATAATATTAAGCAGATTCTCGACCCGTTTTATCGCGACTATCAGCTGACCGAGCTATTAGCACAAGACCTGGCCGAACTAATGCCTATCGATACCTATTTAGCCTGGTTCAACAGTTTACCTCGTCAGCTCACCGAGAAGATTAATGATCACTGGGGGCAACCGCAAGATAACTTTATGGCGGTTGAAAAAAACGGCAAACATTACTTTATTCTGCCGCGTATTCGCAACGGCAATATGCTGATCATGCGCCAGCCACCACGTTCAGATAATAAAAATGATGAAAACATGATTTATCATCAGGGTATAGTGCCGATCAACCATTTCTATCTGGCGGCTTACTTTTACGCCCGTGAATACTGGCAATCCGATGCCATTATTCATTTAGGCACCCATGGCTCACAGGAATACTTAAACGGTAAAGAGCGAGGCCTGTCGATTTACGATCAGGGGAATCTCGCGGTGTGGGATACACCGGTGATCTATCCGTTTATTGTTGATGATGTTGGTGAAGCGATGCAAACCAAGCGCCGTGGCCGGGCAACGGTGATCTCGCATATGACGCCGCCATTTGCCGCCGCCGGTTTGCAAGGAGAAATTCGTAACCTGCATGAATTAATGCACCAATATAAACAGCTGGATCAAGGGGGCGTTAAACAAAAAACCGCCAAGCAACTCACCGCATTATGTTTTGACACTAATGTCTGCAGAGATATCGACTGGCAACAACCACAAATCGATCGAAATTTTGACCAGTTTATTGAAGCGCTGCATCTTCATCTGGAAGATCTGGCGACCGCCAATCAGCCATTAGGCCTGCATACTTTTGGTCAGCTAGCAGAGCAGGATTTGCTGATTTCAAGCTTAATACAAATGTTAGGGCAAGATTTTTCACAACGCGCCAGTGACTTTGAGCATAAGTACTTTGAACATCAGCACTTTGGCTATCAACAACATCAGGAAACAACCACCGGTGAGCATAGCCATAACTACCATCAAACAGCCAAAGATACCGAGCAGGACGTAAAACAACTCGCCGGTTACCAAACCGTTAAACAATTTATTGTTAACAGCAATGCTCAGGCAACAGATATCGCTATAACCGAGCTATCTGATGAACTACAAGCAGATATCAAACGCGGCAAAACGCTTTATCAAAGCATGTTGGGCATTAATGAGCTCAATGCGATGTCGGATGCGTTATCTGGCAAGTACATCCCGGTAAAAACCGGCGGAGATCCTATTCGTCATCCTGAATCATTAGCAACCGGTTTTAATTTATACGGTTTTGATCCAAGCCGGGTGCCAACCCAAGCCGCGTATCAGCAAGGCAAAGAACTGACCGAGCAGATGATAGCCAACTATTATCAACAGCATCAACAATACCCGGACAAAATGGCATTTTCCCTGTGGTCAATCGAAACCATGCGCCATTACGGTGTGCTTGAAGCGCAGGTAATGGCCGCTATCGGAGTAAAACCAAAATGGAGTGCCGACGGCCGGGTAATTGGTACTGAGGTTATTCCATACAGTGAGCTCAAAAGGCCACGGGTTGATGTGGTGTTATCTGCGACAGGTTTATATCGCGATGCTTTCCCGAATGTGATGCAACTACTGGCGAAAGCAATCAATCAGGTCGCCGAGCTAACAGAAGACAACAACTCGATTTGGCTAAACAGTAAAAAAATAAAAGCCGAGCTGATCGCCGACGGCCTGAGCAAAGAAGATGCACAATATTTATCGACTATTCGAATTTTCTCAAATAAGTCAGGTGATTATGGTTCTGGTGTAGATGATGCCACCTGGGCCAGTGATACCTGGGAAACCGACAAGAAAATTGCCGATAACTACCTGAGTAAAATGGGTTACTTTTACGGGGCGGATAATAAACGTTGGGGACAAAAAGTCACTAACAACCAGGGGCAAGATATTCAGCTCTACGCCAAACAGCTATCAGGTACAGATATCGCGATGTTTGCCCGTTCATCTAACCTGTTTGGCATGTTAAGTTCCGACGATCCATTTGAATACTTTGGCGCGCTCAATCTGGCAGTACGCAATATCGATGGCAAAAGTCCGGACATGGTAGTGTCAAACCTGCGCGATGCCAATAATGCCAAAGCCGAAGACGCCAGCCTGTTTCTGGCAAAAGAATTACGCACCCGAATGTTCCATCCAAGATGGATCAAGGAAATGCAAAAAGAAGGTTATTCTGGCGCGGTATCTCTGGCTTCGCGCATGGATAACTTTTTCGGCTGGCAAGTAGTGTCACCAGACTTAGTGCGTAATGACCAGTGGGATCAATATATGGATGTTTATGTTAACGACAAACTTAATCTCGAGCTGGATAAATGGTTTAAGGAAATTAATCCGGCAGCACTGGCGCGGATGATGGAACGTATGCTTGAAGCCGAGCGTAAAGATTACTGGCAAGCAGATCCCCAGCGCTTAAAACAGCTGGTAGAAAAATACATCGACATAGTGCAGCAAAACGAGTTAGTGGTACTCAATGATGCGCTCAAACAACATGTTAATGAACTCGCCACCGGCTTTGGTTTAGCGCCATTAAACACAGCACAAACTATCAGAGATATGGCAAAAACTGCGATGGCACAAAAGCTACGAAATGCCGAGCAGCTCACTCAACCACAGGCAACGCCTGAGCAAAACAAGCAAACTCAACAGCAAAAAGTGGAAGGACAAAAGCTGGAAAAACAAACCGCTAAAACCAATGAAGCGAATAACAATATTTACTACTCGTTGGCCGCAATGCTATTTATCGTTATATTTGGCGCTTGCTGGCAAACCATGCTAGGAACAACCTCTCGTCACCAGCGCTATTTGCTGGTTAACGACACCAAACAGTAACCGCAGCTTGCGGCCACTTCTACTTAGAGGTGGCCACTTCCTTTCCAACATAGCTTCAGATCCTAACTGAAATTATTTACTTGCCAATACACTCTATTTCTTATTTTTTAACCTTGATACAACTTGATACAAAGAGCTAAACAAGGATACAGCTTCCCTCATTTTTGTTCGCTACATTATCCGCATCTTTATTTAATCAGGACATCAAAATGAAATTAACTCAGCCACTTTTCCGCACTATGACATCCGCCATTAGCTGCGCTATCGCATTGACATTATCCGCTTGCGGTGGCTCAAGTAGTAAATCTACAACCGCAGAAGCCAAGCCAAACACTATTGAAATGTTTGATTATCAAGCCTTGATCGATAACGCAGTCACCGGTGAAATCCCAGGTGTAGTACTTTATATCGACTCTCCTGAATTACACTTTCACGGCGCAGCAGGACTAGCCGATCTTAATCAGCAGACTCCGATGCAAATTGATGCAAGAATTCCCAATGGCAGTGCCGGTAAAAAACTGACCGCCCTGTTAGCTGGCATGCTGGCAGAGCAGCAATTACTGAATTTGGACGCTAACATTACCGACTACCTTGCTCCTGCCATTACTAACAGGATTGCCAATGGCTCAGAAATCACCATAAGACAGATGTTGCAACATACTGCGGGGTTATTTGATTATCTTAATGATTCAGACGGCGCCTTTTATCAGGCGGTACGGTTAGATCCCGACAGTATTAAAACAGATATTTTCGCGATCCAATTTGCTTTTGATCAGGACGCGAAATTCGCACCGGGGCAGGACTGGTCATACTCGAATACCGGATATATCTTAACCGGTCTGGTTATGGATCAAGTACTCGGCGACCATCATTTTAACGCAATGCGCAGCCAAATTTTCGAACCCTTTTCCCTGAACAGTATGAGTTATGGCGGTCTGGAAAAAGATCATGCGCCAATCACCTCCGGCTATTTTAAAGATGATGCTGAGACGATAAACACCCGCCCATATTACCAAAACATCGGCGTAGCTGATGCCCCAGTTGTCAGCACCGCAAAAGATATGGCCGATTTACTGAAATTGATTGTTGATGGCGCGCAAATGAGTGCAACAACTCATGACTTATTGGTTGCTGATGAAAGCTTTGTTGATACCGGTATTGGTTCCTTGCAGTACAGCCATGGCTTATTCAAAGAAACCATTAACGGCAAGCAGGTATTACACCACGGTGGAAGTGAACTAGGTTATGCGACTTACAATTTTTACATCTCAGAAACAGATACTTCAGTTGCCATGTTAATTAACTGTAATGGTTACCAAGCCTGTGATAACGCGCACACCGCTTTGTATCAACAAGTGATTAATCAATTAACGAAATAAATACGTTTAAGTATTATGCGCCCAAAGAGTAAATCAGATAACGCCTATAAAACCAATGAAACATAATTCAATAGGGTCAGATCTGTTGATGTCGATTTAAAAAGCCAGATCAGTTTTTAATCTGATCTGGCCCCATTGATTTAACGATTACAACGCACTGCCATTACGGGTTTCAGCTTTCAGGTTTTGAATAAATCGCTCGGCTCTATTTACTCTCTGCTGAGCCAACTTTTTTGAAGCCGTCAGTTTTAACTTTGCCGGTAGTTGAGTATGAAACCTTTCAATCGTGTTAAGTGCACCTGTTAAACCCTCCGCCCACCTGTGTCTGGTAGTCATCGATAATATTCGGGTAATGCCAATAGTGCCTAAAAAGTCTAAGGTATCTGCATCATGAAACGCCTGCGCCAGCTTATCCTTTCCCGGTTCGCTATAAAACATATGCCCGAGAATTAGCGCGTTAACGGCCGGAATTTTTTCCATCGGAAAGCCAACCGATAACAAAATACTCTCGATATTATCCACCGCAGTTTGCGAATGCTCAGCATCATCAATTTGATAAGGTGGAAAAACCCCTAGATCATGCAAAAATGCGGCGGCAAACACCACCTCGCTATCGAACGGAATATTTTCCTGCTCTGCTATTTTTTGGGTTAACAAATAATTACGCTGATAATGAGCAATACCCCAGGCACTATGTTGCAATAATTTATCCGCAAACTGATATATCTCGCGTTTCCAAGGCTTACCCAAGCTAATTACCGCAGGTGTTTCACTGGCATCAGAAACTGCGCTAGCAAACAATAATAATAACCATAAATACGGCATATTCTCTTGTTCCTGTTTTTTTGTATTTAACGCTTAACTGGCCAGACGAATCTGAAAGCTCATAATAATCACAGATTATTGCTGTGCTTCATTGACCCGGCGATTAACAGGATAACGTTCAAAATCTTCCCAGTAGTGGATACCGCCGATCATCTCCTTAACCGCAAAACCTAATGCCGAAATTTTCGCCGCCGCCTTGGTAGCACCATTACAACCTGGACCCCAACAGTAAACGATGAACAGGGTATCCTTGTCATACTGAGCAAAAGACTGTTGATTAATTTCTTTGTGCGGCATACTAAGTGCAGTAATCGCATGGCTTTTTTCATATGCCTCAGATGAGCGCACATCTAATAACAAATAATCTTTATTGCCTGCCTTAATGTCGGCATAAACATCGGAACAATCGGTTTCACAGGCCAGTTTATCGGTAAAAAATGCATGTGCATGATCACTTGCCGCCACCTGAGTGGCAAAAGCATTACTAACGATAGCTGTAGTTGACATAGTATATTCCTCTTAACAAAAGTGTGATGTGAAAAATCAATAGTGCTAAGATAAACCGTTAGCTCAGCGGGTAAAATTCACTTTTGCTGAACTCGCGATTCAGATTAACTGAATAGTCATTGCGACCTAAGCAAAGTAAATTAGCTTTGTCGATACTATGATTGAAGGAAGTGCCGCTTGGAATTTTATCATTTACGCTCATTTGTTGCCGTCGCCCAAACGGGAAATCTAACCCAGGCAGCAAAACGTTTATATAGTACACCGCCAGCGATCAGCGCTCACATCAAAGCCTTAGAACAAGAATTGTCTACCGCATTATTTGTGCGCTCAAGCAAAGGCATGGCATTAACTGACAAAGGCCGACTACTGCTAGAAAAAGCACAAGCTACATTAACCAGCGCTCAAGATTTAGTTAATACCGCCGCCAACAACCAGCACGACATCATAGGCCATTTTCGCTTGGCGATTAATTTGCCAGTAGAGCGAATTAAGTTGCCACAACTAATCAATAACTTAAAAGAAAACTGCCCCGGCATCAGTGTCGACATTCATCAACAGGCCACAGGGAAAACCTTGGTCGAGATTAGAGAACAGCAACTCGATGGAGGCTATATTTCCGGCGATGTCCCTGAAGATTGCTTAGGAATTAACGTTAAACAGCAGCAAATTACCACCATTGCCCCATTGCGTTATGATGCAAACAAATTACAGAGTCAATCAGCACTGAACCAACAACCGTGGATCACTATGGGCGATTATTGTCCGTTTGATATTTTCCTTAAAGAAAAACTAGGCGATGATGTTCCTTCAGCGCTCACCACCAGTGATAACAGCACACGTTTGGAACTGGTTAAAAACGGTGTTGGACTCAGTTTCTTAGAATATGAAGAAGCCATTGAGGCGGCAGATAAACAGCAAATCCAAATCATTCCAACCTTAGATTTTTCAACCCCTCTACATTTCATTGTTCTCAAACAACGCGCAACTGAACCTGTGATCAAGGCATTGCGACAAGAAATTCGTATCTTATGGGGCGTGGCTTTATAGTTGCATAAATAAACGTCAAGCTAATTGATTGGTAATTAAACAAAAGCTATGGTTTACTAAATAAAAATAAAAATAATAATTTAATAGCGACTCTCGATGTTGTTACGATTTTTGATCCATAAAGTCTGGCATATACACTCACTGACTGTTTGTCATCCCATTCGATACTTGTTATTTAGTACATTAATATGTTTTCAGTGTACAGGTCACAGTCAGACGATAAAAATTGCCGCTATCGACTGGTGCCCGCAAATTTGTCTAGATAAACAGCGACCCGGTTATGTCATCGAAATTGTCAATCAGGTGTTTAAAAACAGTCCTTATCAAATCACCATTGATTATTATCCCTGGTCACGAGCTATTAAGTATGTCACTGAAGGCAGTTATGACGCGTTATTATCGCCAGCTAAAAAAGAAGCGCCTGATTTAACTTACCCTGAGCAAGCGGTCGGACACCAAAAAATGTGCTTTTTTACTAAGGCGCAATCAAGCTGGCACTACCGAGGACCCAATTCATTAGATGATCAGTATGTTGGTGTTGCTGCTGATACATCGATTGAAGAACTAAATCAGTATATAAAAGAACATCCTCAACATTTTCAATTTCAGCCCTATCATGAACGTTATGTTAAGCAAAATGCCGGCAAGGTATTAAAAAATAGAATCGACAGTTTTATTTTTACCCTTAATACCACTAACTACACCTTGGCACAGCTCAATCTGACGGCAAAATTTAAGAATGCAGGCTGTGTTTCCGTCGCGCCAATTTATATCGCATTGACCCCGATAGCTGAAAAGCAAGATGCTATGCAAGCAATCGCTTCATTTTGGGATAAGCGTTACGCCGAGCTACAAAGCCAAGGCGTAATCAATAAAGTCATCACCAAATACCGGATTGAATAACCGCGCAACCACCTAGATAGATTGTTATAAGGATAAAGCAGAGGTCGATTCTCGCTTCACTAAACGTGGTAAATATTTAAAAGTTTCAGAAGATTGATGAATAGACACTTGCTCGCAATTCGCTAACGCCAGTTGCGCTGCTTTTTCTGCCATTTCTTCGATAGGATAATGTAAAGTTGTTAATTTAGGACGAGAGTAACGCGATAATAAGACATCATCAAAACCGATTACTGAAACATCTTGTGGTACACGAAAGCCGTTGTCCTCCAGTGCAGAGATCACACCAATTGCCATCGCGTCATTGTAAACAAACACCGCACTAAACGGTATGTGTTTAGAAAGCAACTTTTGTGTCGCTAATTCGCCCCCCTGCTGATTAGGTTCAGCATCAACAATTAATTCAGGAACCATTTGTTTATCTTGTCGCGCCAACTCGGCACTAAACCCCTGCAAACGTAATGACGGATCATCAATGGAATAATGGCTGGTTACGCAGGCCAATTGTGTATGCTGCAACGACAGTAAATGACGCGCTGCAATACCGCCACCTTCAAAATTATCTAACCATACACAGCGGTGCTGAATCGCTTCAATAAAACGATCAATTAATATTAGGCCAGGTGCCTGTTGTGCTAGTGAGATTAATTCTTCGTCAGCTAGTTTTTTACTATGAACGACAAAAGCATCACATTGTCGCTCTAGTAGCAGATTGATCGCCCGACGCTCTGAATCGGCACTAACCTGGCCAGTACTAAGTAATAATTGCATATTGTTTTGCCGGGCAATTTTTTCGACGCCATTAGCTAATGAAGCAAAAAATGGATCGGTTAAATCTGGGATCACCACACCAATAGTCGTATTTTTCTGAGTGACCAGTGCACGAGCATTAGCATTAGGTTTATATCCAATATCAGCCATTACTTTTAGCACTTTATTGCGAGTTTTCTCTCCTACTTTCGGCCCGTTATTAACCACCCGCGATACTGTGGCAATGGATACCTCGGCAATTTTTGCAACATCTTTTATCGTACTCATATGAAAACGTTTACTTGAAGTTAAAAAAGGAAAATATACAGCTAATAACTTTACCTTACTTGACCACTAATTTATATAAATTTCCATTTGCAATAAAAAATGTAAACGTTTACCCTAAATTAAATTTTTACGATATAACGATAGATTTAACATGACTTTTGATCCCAGTGAGCACCCACATCGACGTTTTAATCCTTTAACAGACGAGTGGGTTTTAGTCTCACCTCACCGAGCAAAACGTCCGTGGCAAGGGCAAGTTGAACCGTTAAACGAGCAGCAAAATGCAAGCTATGATGCCGAATGTTATTTATGTGCAGGTAATACCCGCATTAACGGCGAAGTAAATCCGCAGTATCAAAAAACTTATGTCTTTCGTAACGACTTTGCCGCGTTAAAAACTGATACCCCACTTAGTCACAATGATGATCCCTTGTTTAAAATGACTACTGAGCAAGGTGAAAGCCGGGTGATATGTTTTTCTCCGGATCACAGTAAAACTCTACCTGAACTCAGCATTAATGAGATCACCGAAGTGATTTCCACCTGGCAACAGCAAAGCCAGGAGCTTGGTAAGAAATATCTATGGGTACAAGTATTTGAAAATAAGGGCTCGATAATGGGTTGTTCCAACCCTCACCCTCATGGACAAATTTGGGCACAGCAACAATTACCAACATTAGTAAGTAAAAAACAACAAGCTCAACAAGCCTATTTACAAGCATATGGCAGCAACTTACTGCAAGACTACGTCGAACGAGAGTTAACTCAGCAACAACGTGTAGTGGTAAAAAATCAAGACTGGTTAGTGGTAGTGCCATACTGGGCTGCCTGGCCATTTGAAACGTTATTGCTGCCGCGTTTTTCTATTCAGCGAATAACAGAACTAAGCTCAGCTCAACGCACCAGTTTAGCAGATATTCTCCGTCAAATTACTATTCGCTATGACAATTTATTTAACAGTTCGTTTCCCTATTCAATGGGCTGGCACGGGGCTCCTTACGATAACAAGGAGCACCCAGAATGGACGTTACACGCGAGTTTTCTCCCGCCATTATTGCGATCAGCAACAGTGAAGAAATTTATGGTCGGTTATGAAATGATGGCAGAGTCACAACGGGACTTAACCGCAGAACAAGCGGCACAAAAATTAAGAGCTACAGCTGAAATTCATTATAAGGAACAGCAATAATGGACTTAGCATATTATGTAAAACACAAATTTATCGATTGCTTTGCGCAACAACCGGACATCATTACTCATGCTCCGGGGCGAGTAAACTTGATTGGTGACCATACAGATTACAACGACGGTTTTGTTTTGCCAGCAGCAATCAATTTCGCTACTTATATTGCAGCGCGACAGCGCAATGATAATAAAATTAGAGTGCTGGCGCTGGACTATCAGCAACCGCTAATGGAATTTGAACTTAACCATATTCAGTTTAATCACAAGAATATGTGGCTCAATTACGTCAGTGGCACCTTGCAAGCACTGATGGCGCAATTCCCGAATATTTCAGGTGCAGATATCGCCGTAACAGGCTCGGTACCGCAAGGAGCAGGCTTAAGTTCATCCGCCAGCTTTGAGATAGCGATATTAAAAGCGTTTGCTCAGCTGAATAACCTCCCCTTGACCGGTGTTCAGGCAGCACTCATCGGGCAAAAAGCAGAAAATGACTTTGTCGGCTGTAACTGCGGCATTATGGATCAACTGATTTCAGCATTAGGTAAAGAGAATCAAGCGATGCTACTCGATTGCCGTGATATGAGTATGCAGTACGCCACTATTCCAAAGGACATGGCATTGCTGATCATTAACTCCAACGTTAAACGCGGTTTAGTGGATAGCGAATATAACTTGCGTAGATCTCAATGCGAACAGGTTGCCCGTTATTTTAATCAACCAAGCTTACGTAGTGTCAGTTTAAATATGCTAAAACAGGCCGAAAATAAGCTTGACCCAATATTAATTCAGCGGGCTAAACATGTGATCACCGAAAATACCCGCACTGAAGCGGCAATGAAGGCCTTAGAGCAGCACGATATTAAGGCCCTAAGTTACCTAATGGCAGATTCACATCTATCATTAAAACAAGATTTTGCTATTACCACAGCAGAAATCGACTTTCTGGTTGAACTGATAGCAAAAGCACTGGGTACCCAAGGTGGCGTGCGTATGACAGGTGGCGGATTTGGCGGCTGTGTAATAGCGTTAACGCCAAAGAGCAAGGTTGAGGAAATAACTCAGCTGATTAACGATAATTACCAAAAAAGCACTGGTCTTAATGCAACAATTTACTTATGTGAAGCGAGCGATGGTGCGTTTAACAATACACTCCCTAATGATAACAACAATGGAGAATAACCAATGAAACTGGAAATGCTCGATAGCGGTGTTTTTATCGCTTATGTCATCGGCTTATTGATTTTAGCCCTGTGGATTTCAAAAGAAGATAAACAAGAAGGTAAAAATACCGAAGATTACTTCCTCGCCAGTAAAGCCCTGCCCTGGTGGGCGATTGGCGCTTCGTTAATTGCTTCGAATATCTCAGCAGAACAAATCATCGGCATGTCAGGTTCAGGTTATGCTATCGGCTTGGCAATCGCTTCTTATGAATGGATGGCTGCCATCACTCTGATCTTAGTCGGTAAATACATGTTGCCGATCTTTCTAAAAAATGAAATTTTCACCATGCCGCAGTATTTGGAACAACGTTTTGATAGTCGGGTGAAAACTACTTTAGCGCTGTTTTGGCTCGCTGTTTACATTTTCGTTAATTTAACTGCCGTATTATGGCTAGGCGGCTTAGCGATAGAGACCGTCGCCGGCGTTGACTGGATGTTTGGCATGGTATTTCTCGCGGTATTTTCGGTTGCCTACTCCCTTTATGGTGGCCTCAAAGCCGTTGCTTATACCGATATTTTGCAAGTGGTACTATTAGTCTTTGGCGGATTATTCTTAAGCTATTTAGCCTTAGATGCCGTTGCCGATGGTCAAGGTGTTGTCGCTGGTTTTAGCGTGCTCACTCAAGAACTGCCGGGGCACTTTGACATGATCTTATCACCTGAAAATGAACATTATATTAGTTTACCTGGTATATCAGTGCTAATCGGCGGTATGTGGATCATGAACTTTAGTTACTGGGGTTTTAACCAATATATTATTCAGCGGGCGCTGGCCGCCAAAAACATTAAAGAAGCACAAAAAGGCATCGCCTTTGCTGCCTATCTGAAATTGCTTATGCCAGTAATAGTCGTATTGCCCGGCATTGCTGCAGTGATATTATATCCACAATTAAGCGCAGCCGATCAGGCTTACCCTTCGATGATGGCATTAATGCCAGTCGGTATTAAAGGCCTAGTGTTTGCTGCCTTAGTGGCGGCAATAGTTTCCTCACTAGCCTCAATGACCAACAGTATTTCCACTATTTTCACTATGGATATTTACAGCAAGCTAAAGCCGGGAAAAACACAACGTCATTATGTTCACATTGGCCGTATCGCAGCATTAGTATCACTGGCAATCGCGCTAGTTGTCGCTGAGCCATTATTAGGTAAATTCGATCAGGCATTTCAATATATTCAGGAATTTACCGGCTTTTTCACTCCAGGGATAGTGGTTATTTTTGTGATGGGGATGTTCTGGTCAAAAACCAGTTCCGCAGGTGCCTTATCAGCCGCGTTAGGTTCCGCTGTTTTTTCATTAGCACTCAAAATCGTTTGGCCAGAATTACCCTTTATGGATCGTGTAGGTCTGGTATTTTTACTGTGTTTAGCTTTATGTATTTTAGTATCACTACAGCATAAGGGAGGTGACTCAAATTCCAGCGTATCGCTAAAAGAAATCAGTTTTGATACTGAGAAAAATTTTAATCTGTCAGCGTTTGGCGTGGTATTAATTTTAATCGCACTGTACAGTACCTGGTGGTAAAATCCTTCTTCTTTCAGGCCACATAATGTGGCCTGAAAATTATTGATTTAATAGTGCCTTTCCCAAACGAATACAAAATAAAATTGCCCCTGATTTTCTCTGGTGGTAACGTTAATATAAGTTATCAAATACGATAAAAAGAGAAAACAATGAAGTACTTATTTAATTTTTTCTTACTCATTTTTGCCACAACCGCTCACAACGCAAAAGCTCAACAAATAACAGTCGAAAGTGCGTTATTAGCCTGCAAAGATAAAACGCAAGTACATGAGAACTTTCCCTTTAATTATCGCTACGGTGTTGACTTAGTATTAAAAAATACCAGTGATCAAAACCTGACAATCGCTACGAATATTAATAGTGCTACCACCATGTTTAATAAGGAAAACATCTATCAGGTTTCACTAAACCATCAAATGGTTAAACATGGTGATAACGTTATAATTCCTCCCACAAGTACCCTCCAGCTTGTTGAGTTATATCCGGGCGAATTCACCTCGATTTCCTATCAATTTTCTCATAATGCACTGATAGAGCAGGCAAAATTAGAATTTATTGCAACTGAATCATTAGCTAACCGTTTTAACCTCTGGCAGGGCAGAGCACTTTCTCCAGCAGTAAAAACTCGTATAATGCACAAATGTAAAACTTAATCACCACTAATCGATGCAAATTAGACTAGTCACTATCAACGACGCTCGGGCATTATCTGATTTTTATCAAGCAAATCATGATCATTTAACTCGCTGGGAGCCTTTAAGACCTGACGATTATCATACTCTTACTGCCTGGCAACTAAGATTAGAGCAATGGCAGCGGGAACAAGAGCAACAACAAGCGGCTTATTTTATCGGCCTGTCTGAAAATAAACGCGATATTATTGCCACTTGCTCACTAACCAATATTATTAAAGGGCCATTTCAGGCAGGTAACCTAGGCTATGGAATAGCAAAAAAACACCAAGGAAAAGGATTAATGAAAAAATTATGTCAACAGACCATAGATTATGCTTTTAACGAGCTTAAGTTAAATCGAATTATGGCCAACTACCTACCTGACAATCATAGATCGGCAGGATTATTACAAAATTTAGGATTCGAAAAAGAAGGGTACGCGCAAAAATATCTGAAAATTAATGGTCAATGGCAAGACCATGTTTTAACTGCGCTGATCAATCCGAGTAACCATTAACTTATTTGAAACAAGCAAAGGCAGATAGTTTCTGCCCTTGCCTGCCATTCACTAAGCAACAATACCGAGTGGTTTGCCCGTTTTCCATGCTCCACGGGTAAAATCAGGAATGGTTTTACTGTTGCTTCTGTCTGCAACTGATGCCGCACTAAGGGGCGAAATAGCTGACCAAGCAGCCGCATCATAAACATCTTGATCTAGTGGCTGTCCGTGGCGCAAACAATAAACAATTCGCCACATCATGACAAAATCCATGCCGCCATGCCCTCCGTTACGCACCGCTTCTTCTCCCATGCGTTTCCATAATGGATGGTCATATTCCGCCCGCCATTTTTCCATATCATTATCCCAGCGATGGTAACTTGGCGGATACGGTTTTCTACCCTGAGACCCAGATTCTTGCCAGGCTTTTAACGCTTGCTGATACTCTTTTTCATAAAGTGCCTTGACCTTACTGGGTGCCTGCTCGATAGCAATACGATTTGGAAAACCGGCAAATGTACCATTGGTTCCTTGAATAAGGTTATGACGACTGTAAGGCCTTGGGCTGGTCGTATCGTGCTGCACAACAATAGTTCGCCCTTTCACCGTTTTAATAGTACTAGTGTTGATATCTCCAGTAACAAATTTCATCTGATTGCGCTGATGATCTGCCGGAAACTCTCTTCGCGCGTAAGCCGCGCGCCCCAAGGCAGGAGAACTCATCGAGGTCAAATAGTCAAATCTGTCGCCACGGTTAATATTCATATACTGCGCAATAGGCCCTAAACCGTGCGTAGGATACAAATTACCATTACGCTTAGTATGCCACTCAGTCCGCCAAGATCCTGTACTATGTTCAATCTCTTTCATTTGCCAGCGTAGCTCATGAATATAAGCCGCTTCACCATGTAACAATTCGCCAAACAGTCCTTGACGCACCATATTAAGCACCATCAATTCATCTCTGCCGTAGTTGACATTTTCCATCATCATACAGTGCTTTTGCGTACGCTCTGCGGTATCAACTAATTGCCAGCATTCTTCAATACTGGTGGCTACCGGTACTTCGACAAAAGCGTGCTTACCACTTTCCATGGTATCGATCGCCATCGGAGTATGCCAGCGCCATGGAGTAGAAATAATAACAATATCAATATCTTGCCTAGACAGCATATCTTTATATGCTAAGTCGCTGCCAGTATAACGAGTAGGCTTTTGCATTCCTTGTTTAACGACGTAATCAATAGATTGATCAAGCATCTCTTCATAAGTATCGCAAATAGCCTTAATTTCTACCCCTTCAAGATGACAATAATGTTTAACATGCCCTGAGCCGCGTTGACCAACCCCAATAAAGCCAACCCGTACGGTATCCATTTGAGGCGCAGTTAGCCCCATGACGGATTTTCCTTGTGCGTCAGGAGTGTGATTTTCTAACGAAGCTAAATTACTGCAGCCTGCAGCTACGCCAGCCGCAGTGACTGCAACCGCTGATTTAATAAACTTACGACGATCTAAAGTAGACATAGCATTCCCTGTAAAAAAGAGCACGTAGAAAGCCCTTTCATTTTTTATTGTTGTTACTCTCCTTTTTATCATTTACAGACTTAGCGTGGCAAGATACAACTTAGCAATACTTCACTCCATCCACCGACTTTTGTTGCTTATATCTCGAACACGAAAAGATCTATAACCTACTTGTAATTAACTAAATGACATAACACTAGCTTATTTCCTATTAATGTTAACCACTTTGACACTAGCGTGCCATTAAACAATTTTATTTTCGACTGCTCTACTTTACCGTCATCAATTAATATGTTGTTTTTAGCTAAATTTCTGCACTCTTGATAAGTATTCATTACTGTATCTCCTATTCGATTTGATGATATTCTGTGCAATATCTTTTGCTTTAGCCAACGATAAGAATTAACATTAAACATAAGTAAAACTTATATTACTGTCATGTTATGGATAAAAGGCTGAAATACCTGAATGCGTTACATAGTTTTGAATGCGCCGCTCGCCATCAGAGTTATAGTAACGCGGCAGAAGAATTATATGTTTCCCAAGCGGCCATTAGCCAACAAATGCGCCAGTTGGAACAGGCGTTGGAGATAAAACTTTTTACGCGTCGAGGACGTAATATGCTGTTAACCCAAAGTGGTGAAAAGCTTTATCACGCGTGTCGAATAGGCTTTAGCGAAATAATTCAAGGACTTAATGGTATTCAATGTCAGGGCATTGCCGGCGATCTGACGATAACCTCAACCCAGGCGTTTTGCTCGTTATGGTTAATGCCAAGATTACACAAGTTCTCTCTATTGCACCCTGAGATTAATATTAAAATACTAGGCTCCAATCAAATTGAAGATTTGGAAAAAAAACATATCGACTTAGCTATCCGCTTCAGTGTATCACAGCTTGATAATGATAATGATCAACTTGTTGTTGAAAACTTCGGCTCTGATTATGCGTACCCAGTGATCGCCCCACAATTAATGGAAAGCTGCCAAATCAAACAACCACAAGATCTACTGAAATGCCGGCTGGTTAGCCTTGCCAATGAAAATGTCGCCACCTGGCAATCTTGGTTTAAACATGTTGGTGTTACTGGATTTTGTGAACACACTTTAAAAACCGAGGTGACCTCAAGTGATATGGCATTAAGCGCGGTAGTCGCTGGTCATGGCGTTGCATTAGCAGCATCCACTATGGCTGCACCTTATCTTCAAAGTAAACAGCTAATTATTCCTTTTAAAATTAAGCATCCTGCAACATGGCAACGTTATTTAGCCTATCCGGCAAACTCCGCTAAAAAGGCGAGAATAGAAGTGTTTTGTCAATGGCTGAAAAATGAGATGATACAATCAGTAAGTTCACCGTCTTAAGGCCCGATACTTGCTAGTATTTAGCAAAGAACAACGCGGAAACAATATCGTTTGGCAACCAATCATATGACCAATATATTAGTAATAGATGATCGTTCAGATATAAGATTAAGCTTAGTCTTACTATTGGAAGATCATGGCTATCAAGTAATCGAAGCTGACAACCCACAAACTGCCCAGCAACAGTTAAAGCAACACACAATATCGCTTATCTTACTTGATATGAACTTCAGCTTGGATACCACTTCTGGCGAAGAAGGTTTGCAGTTTTTAAATTGGCTTCAGTCAGCCAAACTGAATACCCCAGTGATCGCAATGACCGCCTGGAGCAATACCGACCTCGTGGTACAAGCAATGAAATTAGGTGCAAAGGATTTTATTGAAAAGCCATGGAAGAACAAACAACTGATACACATTATCAGTCAACAACTGTCGTTAACTTCGTTGCAACAGGAAAACGCTAAATTCAAACAACAACTGACAGAACAAGCCATTCAACATTATCAATGGCAATCTGCCTGTATGGCGGAATTACTCGATACTCTCAAAAAAGTCGCAGCAACAGATGCAAATATTTTACTCACTGGTGCCAACGGCACTGGTAAAAGTGAATTAGCACGCTTTGTTCACCAACATTCAAACCGGCAACATCACCCTTTAATTTCAGTCAATATGGGATCGATACCAGAAAACTTGTTTGAAAGCGAAATGTTCGGTCATGTTAAAGGTGCATTTACTGACGCAAAAGCGAATCGTATCGGACGCTTTGAATTAGCGGAAAATGGCAGCTTATTTCTTGATGAAATAGCCAATATTCCATTGACTCAACAGGCTAAATTACTACGCGTCTTAGAATCTGGTGAATATGAAGTTCTCGGCTCAAGTAAAACCCAACGTGCGAATTGCCGGGTCATCAGCGCGACAAACGGAAAATTTTCCGAGCTAATTGCTAACGATGTCTTTCGGGAAGATTTATATTACCGATTAAACACGATAGAGCTGACGGTACCATCGCTGCAAGAACGATCATTAGATATCATACCGTTAGCCAAATTTTTCATTACCCAGTTTTCGCAAAAATACCATAGTAATTATTGTGAACTGACCCAAGGTGCGCAACAAGCATTACTTGAGTATCACTGGCCCGGTAATATTCGTGAATTAAGTCATTTAATTGAGCGGGCAGTGTTATTAAATAGCAATGCACTAATAGACGTTGAAGATTTACGTCTAAAAGCGGCAGCGCCTAAACAGCAACTGCCGATTATGACATTGCGCGATGCTGAAATTCAGTTGATCAAAAAGGCATTACTACAAACTGACAACCATATTCCTCAAGCGGCTAAGCTACTTGGGCTAACGAAATCTTCCATGTATCGTAGAATTGAAAAATATGAATTGGCTTAAACCTCGCTCTTTAGAGCAACTACTGACGATAAAATTACTTATTTTATCCTTACCGGGTGCAGTATTTCTTGCATTGCTAGAGTATCAGGCTGATCTTCACTGGCAGTGGATTATTGTTTCTGAATTTGCACTGTTAATTTTTATAATTTGGTCAGTGCTTACCATTAAATATCAAGTGATGCGCCCCTTTGTTCGCGCTGGCCTTCATCTCGATGCTGTCAAGCAAGAAGACTATCATCAATTCGCAAAAACTAGCTTTGACCAAGGAAAGGTTAAGGACTTTCATCTGCAACTCAATGAACTCAGTCATCACCTACAACAGCAAAAATCTCGCTACGACCAACATGTATTTCTTGTTTATCAATTGATTGGTCAGCTAGCTACCCCTGTGATGGTGTTTAATCAAAAACAACAACTAACTTTCGCTAATAATGCCTTTAGCCATTTATACAAGCAACCATGGCAAGTATTCCGCTTTGCCAAGACTAAGCAGCTAGGAATTGAATTTGATGGTCATCAGTGGCAATGGCAAAACGATAGCCAGCATAAATGGCAAATCAAACACAGTGAGTTTATTAACAATGGTGAATCACATCAGCTATTAGTTTTCATTGATATTGAATCAGCGTTACGTGCCAATCAATTAGAAGCCTGGCAGCAGATCATTCGAGTGCTCGGCCATGAGATTCGCAATTCACTTACCCCAGTTTCATCAATGGCAGAAAGCTTAGCAGATAAGTGCCTGATTGAAAAAGATAAAAGAGCACTAGATGTTATCTCTGAGCGTTGTTTTCATCTTCAACAATTTGTTGACCGTTATACTACAATTTCGAGACAATTATCTATTACAAGACAAAAAATTTCCGTCGATGAATTGGTGTATTCAATAACTAAACTATTTGAAGACTTCACAATTGAGCTTGAACAATCTGTTGATACTATTTGGGCCGACTTGAGCTTAATTGAACAAGTATTAATAAATTTGATCAAAAATGCTCAGGAAGCAAATGCAACAAATGTCCAACTTTCATTCTCTGAGCATGAGCAACATTTTATTATAGAAGTCGTCGACGATGGTCATGGATTTGCCAATCTAGATAATTTATTTGTGCCACTTTATTCGACCAAAGTTGACGGTCAAGGCATTGGGTTAAGCTTTTGTAAAAATATCATTGAGCAGCACCAAGGAGTCATTGAGCTTCATAATAATGCTAAACAAAAAGGTGTGACTGTGATCATTATTTTGCCGATTAATAATCGTATAAATAATGCCTAAGTGCACTGGTTCGAAAATGGGAATTTATAGTCCGATTTCGGACTGGCGAGAATAAATATATTTAATTATTTGTTTTTATTTACTATTTAAAATAAATGAATAAATAAGCTTGTATAATATTTATACAGTAATTACCAAAATTTACAATAAATTTACCCAGTTTTTAATTAAGAAAGCATGAAATAACTGCTAGACTAATGCCCTGTTATAGATGGCTAATAAAAATAATTTAACCCAAGAAAAGGAACTAGAATGAAAAAAATTTTACTCGGCAGCGCACTTATTAGTAGCTGCTTGATGGTAGCGGTAACTGCAAATGCACAACAAGCTCAATCGGAAAAACATGCCAATCGAGCGACCGAATTACGTCAATCTTTATTCAGTTTGTTAGGAAGTAATATGGCACCTTTAGGTGCTATGGCCAAAGGAAAAATGCCAATTGATAAAGCAGCCATAGAGAAGCATGCCACACGTATTAATCAATTATCGTTAATGATTAACGACTACACTAAAACTGATACTTCCAAGTTTAAAGTAGATACTGAAGCATTAGAAGAGGTTTGGTCTAAACGCGCAGCCTTCGAAAAACGTACTGATGACTTAACCAGTGCCTCGGCTAACTTAATAAAAGTGGTTAGCACAGGTAAAGAAGGTGAAATCAAAAAAGCTATCGGTGGAATAGGCAAAACCTGTGGCGGATGCCATGATGATTTTAAAGCAGACTAAACAAAATCAAAGTATTTGATCGATCTCAGAGCCGTTAATCATTAACGGCTTTTTAATTGCTTTTTATCTACAACCCTGTGCTAAAGTAAGCTAGATTACCAGCTATAAAATATCATTTTCTGCTAAGCAATTTTGCTCTTTAAGCGACTTTAATGAATAAGACTTATATCCGGCTAAACCAAATGCATCCGTACCATTTAGATAGTAAATATCATCTTGTTGGTTTGGATTGTTAATCGTAAAACCCATTACCTTCGCAATTTGTCTACTGATCATATAGTGATTAGTTAAGCAACCTAACTCATTATTAATCGCACTTATAGTGTCACTGGTTACATTGGCACCATAGAAGAAAAACGGTACTTTTGCGGCATCTATATCAACTATATTGTGGCCAAATCGTCCACTTTCCCCCATTAATTCACCATGATCTGAGGTAAAGAAGACATACGTTGGCTTTGACTGCTTTTTAGCATAATCAATAATATCTTTTATTACCTTTTGGGTAAAAAGCACCGAGTTATCGTAACTATTCATCATATAATCACGGTATGCTTGACCTTCGACCGGATAAATTGCCTTACTTTTAGGGTAGTTCTCAATATAAGGAGTATGAGCACTACGCATGTGCAAAGTGATAAATTGAGGCTGTTCGCTTTTTAAATCAATACCTTTTAACTCGTCGACTAGACGATCATCATATTGGCTTTGATAATTTAATAAATGCTTATTTTCCTTCCAAATGTCGATATCACTAGGAGAAAGGGCATACGTTAATCCACCTGCATTTTTTTGAGTACTAATATAAAATGTGCGATAGTCGGCAATTTTAGCTAAGCGAAACAGAGAAGTATTCATTTTACTTATCTGACTTACGTTATCAGGCTCATATATCGTATTGAAAAATAATGATAATGAAACCCTTGTTGAAACGGCACTGGCTATTGAAGGCTTAAATATAAAATTTGGATCTTTCAGTAACTTTTCGATATCTGGTGTCGTGTTTCTTTGATAACCAAACATCCCCATATTTAAATAGCTGAGGCTCTCTCCCATTATTACTATAATATTGGGTCTATCTACATTGTATATTTTAGTTATTTGATATGGAGCATAATGCTGTAATTCGGGCTCTATTCCACTTATTGCTTTTACTTGTCTCGCTAAAAAATAAGAAAAACTATAAAAGCCATTTTTAACCGATGACTGAGCAATATTAGGTTGAAATTTCTGAGATGAATCCGATGTCAAGGCTTGCAAAAAAGGCGCAAAGCAAATGATTAACAGAATATAAGGCATACTTTTTACAGTAAAATTTTTATTTCGTAACTGATTTAAAACCAGTATTGCGATAATAAAAAAAGCAAACGATAAGCTCGCGGGCACTATCAAAAATTCAATAACGTCCCAAAACCCCGTTATTGCGTCTGATGATTCAGACATCAGTAGAACTAAATCAAAGCCACTATAAAATCCACCATAATAATGGAAATACATGAGCTGTGTTACTTGCCAGATAAAAAGAAAAAATAACACAATATATGTCAGAACATAGGCTCTGCTCAACGCCATAAGAAGTGCTAATAACAATGAAATAACGCAACTTTTACCATTGAGCCCCGCAATATAATGAGGGTTTATCCATTGGTAGAGCATATCTGGCAATAATAAAAATAATGAAATAACTAACAGAAGGGAAAGGCTAGACTTAAGCGTTGAGCTCATAAATAAAACCAAGTTTGATGTAAATGGGCGACCTTTAGAGCCGGGATTATACACAATAATATACGGTATGAAATTAAACAATTAATTAGCTAACTCGCTTTATCATGCATTAGCTATCGCCGAAATTATTAATCTCAAACAGTAATTGATAGGGTATTATTTTTGACGACCAACGATATCACTGATAAAAACCACACGGCACTAATCACATGCTATCGAGCATTAAAGAAATAATAAATAGTCATCCAATTCATATTCTTAACAAAGTGCGAGCCTGGTAGGGAGAGAGTTACAATTGGTTAAAACATCGTATTATTATTTTTAGATTTATCAGGGACCGATTGGACAACATTCCAGTGTTCAGCAAATTTTCCGTCTTCCATGCGAAAGATGTTCACAACTGCACGACCGAGATCGCTCGGTGTGCGCTTTACGTGCTGATGAATCCAAACCAAATCCCCTTGAGTAGCAGTTCGTTTGATCGAAGTTGTTATTTCCCGATGATTATTAAACCGATTTTCAAACAATTTTAAAACTTCTTCTCTGCCATCCTTCACATGTGGAGAGTGTTGAATATAATCAGCCGCAAAGCACTCATTTCGCAATATATTGATACGTTGAGATGGTTCAAGATCAGGGCGGTTTTCCAGGATATCCATACAATACAGCGCTTTTTTCAGGTTTGCTTGCGCCGGCGTGCTAGTTTCTTCGCTTGCCTGTGACGCCATAGTTGCTGATAGTGCTAATAAAGCAATAAATCTGTACTTGAAAGGCTTATTTTGGACAGCCATGTTCGCTCCTTCTTTGTAAAGCTTTATCACAATTACCAAACCAGTCTATGAAATATATTCTTCAATTTTTAAATAGCTTATCGAACTTTATTTATCAAGCATTAGCTGTCGCCGGGAGCATTAATCTCATCGAATAATTAGTTAATAAGGTATTATTTCTAACCACGCTATTTTCTTGTTCGACAACAAAGCCAAGTTTTTCAAATACTGGTTTTGCAATGATTGATGCTTCGACATATAGCTCGGTTAACCCTAGGCTCTGTGCTTTAGAGAGCAAATACTTTATTAATGTACTAGCAACTCCTCGCCCCTGAAACTTAGGTAAAACGTAGGTACAATCAATATGACCATCAGGATCTAATTCAATAAAGCCGGCAACCTGATTATCAATCAAGGCAACCAAGGGCTGTTTAATCGCTAAACGTTGCTGCCATTTTTGATAATCTATTGGAGCAGGTGCCCATGCCTGCTTTTGCTGTTCAGAGTATACCGAAGCATCTATCGCATGAACTGCCTGATAAAACAGTTCTGCAATCGCTTTGGCATAAGCACTAGAGTAGTTGGTTATTTTCATATTCAGGTAAAAACCACTTAATAGTAATATTCTTCAATGACTGGTGCATTGAGTACTACCAGCCAGTAAACAAAGGCGGCAACCGCTATCGCAACAACGGCAGCTTTGACAATTTTTGAGCTTTCGATTGCAGCATCTTCACTGATAACATGTGCCGCTTTTTTCCCATTGACCATAGGTTTAATCAGGTTTTGCTTCTTCACCAGTAAGTAATAAAACACAGCAAAAACATGTACAGATGACATCAACAAAATAGCGTTAAAACCATTACTATGAATAAATTTTAATAACCGTTCGAGCTCACTACTTAAAACACCACTATAAGGGCCAGAAGAAAAAACTTCATCATTAATAAATAAGCCCGTAGAAGCTTGTACCAATACTAGCAATAACATTAACAGCACCATCAGGCTACCTGCAGGATTATGCCCGGCATATTGAGTTGTTTTGTCACTAAGACTACCTCGAATATAAATAATCACCTGATAGAAATTGGGGACAAAATTTTTGAACCTGGCATGAGTAGTACCAACAAACCCCCAGATGATACGAAATAGCACAAAACCTAACGCCAGATAACCAAGCTTCATATGCACTTCAATTAATCCACGATCTTGTTCTGAGGTATACCAAAGCGCCAGCAACAGTATGACAAACCCCCAATGAAAAATACGAATTGGTAGATCCCATACCAGATATTGCTTAATCATCACTACAGTTCCAAGCTAAATTGAATTCTGGCTACGGATTATAAAGGATGTTTACCTAAGCTAAAACCGGAAATAGCAGTTCGATACCGGACTAAACTTAGTACCACTGACAGCAGTAACCACCTAACGCACTGATTAATATGGATTAAATCTTTGGCATATTATTCGCATTTATATAAACACTAGACAGCGAAGACGAGCGTTATCAGCAGCCTTGTATGGATATCATTAAAAAAAAATCATCAAAATCGCGTACTAAATTATATATTAGCGCAACCATAGCTATCACTGCATTAGTGAGTGCTATGGTGCTAAACAACAATAATGTCAGTTTAGCAAAAAACACCTTACTTATTGCTAAGGTCAAACAAGGTGATTTAGCTATTAGTGTCGAAGGATATGGCAAGCTGGTTTCAGAAAAACTTAAACTGATCACCGCAGCCACTCAGGCTACTGTGAGTGAAGTATTATTAAAACCAGGCGCTCAAGTAAGTGAAAAAAGTATTATTGCAGTACTTGAGAATCCTTATTTAACTCAGCAGCTTACTAATGAGCAACAGGAGCTAGCTCAGCTCCAAGCGAATTTTCGCCAGCTTAAAGTCAATCAGCAACGAGAAAAATTAACAGAACAGGCGATGCTGACCGAAGTCAAATCGGCTTATCAATCAGCCCGACTCAAACGACAAGCACAGCAACAACTGGTAGATCAGGGTATAATTTCACAAATTACCTTTCAGCAAAGCCAATTAGACGAAAATCAGTTAGATGCCCGAGTTAAAATACTAGCTAACCGCTTGCAAAAACTCAGTCTGGTACATCTCGAAGCGCTCAATATTCAGCAACAACGAATAGAGCAACAATTAGGCAAGCTCACCAGCATAGAGCAACAAATTGAGCAACTAACAGTCAAAGCAAATTTTGAAGGTGTGATACAACATATGGCAATCAAACTTGGACAGAGTTTACAAGCCGGACAGGAAATCGCCGTTATTGGCAGTACCAAACGTTTAATTGCTGAAATCGTTATTCCACAAAACCAGGCTTCACTAGTACAACTAACACAGCAGGTCACTATAGACACCCGCCAAACAACCATTACTGGCGAAGTAAGCAGAATAGACCCAATAGTAGAAAACAATATGGTTAAAGTAGACATTAAGCTCAACGAACAATTACCCAGCAACGCCAGGCCTGAACAAAGTGTCGACGCTAACATTATTACCAAGGTACTAAAAAACGTCAGCTACATTGAAAAACCAATCAATGTTATGACAAATAGCCAGCATACTCTCTATCGCCTAAACAGCACACAAGCCATGGCAAAGCGCACAAAAATTTCTTTTGGTGAAACTGCAGGACGTTATATCCAAATAAATTCAGCAATTAAGCCAGGTGAGCACTTTATTCTCTCAGATCTATCGAATTATCAGAGCGAAACAATACACTTGCACTAATTGGCATATTCTATAAATTAATTTAATTAACAAATATAAAAGGCTAAGCAATGACTGAAATAGTAAAACTGGCTAATATTGAAAAAATATTTGAAACCGAAGAGCTAGAAACTCACGCGTTAAAGTCGATTAATCTGGTGATTAATCAAGGGGATTATGTCGCTATTTCAGGGCCATCAGGCTGCGGAAAATCGACTTTATTGTCCTTAATCGGTTTATTAGATATGCCATCAACCGGACAATATTGGCTTGATGGTAAAAATGTCGCCGAGCTTTCTTTAGATCAAGCGGCAGAAATCAGAAGTAGTAAAATTGGTTTTATTTTTCAGTCATTTAATCTTATAGATGAACTCAGTATTTTTGATAATGTCGCCTTACCATTGAGATACCATCAGAACAAATTTTCCGCGGCAGAAATTCAGCAAAAAGTCAGTAGCTGCCTGGAAAAGGTAGCATTAAGCCACAGAGCGCAACATAAACCAAACCAATTATCTGGCGGACAGCAACAAAGGGTTGCCATCGCCCGAGCGTTAGTCGCCGATCCGGCGATTATCCTCGCTGATGAACCAACCGGTAATTTAGATTCTCACTCCGGCGATAAGATCATGACCTTACTATCACAACTGCATCAACAGGGAACCACTATCTGTATGGTCACTCACGATCCGAGATATGCTGATATGGCAAACTCTCAGATCCAATTACTTGATGGCATGATATTAAGCACGCCAGCTATCTCCACCGTCGCCTAAACACTGGAATTTCCTTTATGCACTTATTTATCTACCAATTAAAGCAGGCGCTTTTAAGTTTAAGGCTAAGACCAAATTTTGTCTTTAGCATAGTGATAACTATGGGCTTAACCTTAGGCGCTTTACTATTTGTTGCGACATTAGCCTATGTCATGCTCATTAAGCCTTTACCCTATCCTGAACAGGAAAAATTGTTCACCCTGACTCATCAGCTAGTCGATGAAGATAACAATATTGACGGTTACGCCTTTACCTACCCAAACTTAATGCACTTATATCAGCACCAACAAGTATTTAGTGAACAGGCGTTACTATATATCGACGGCGCAGTGATCACCTCACTAACAAATAACCCGATGATGCACATCAGTTACGTCACCCCAGAGTGGTTCACTATGCTAGACGCGCCGATGGCAGTTGGACGACGCTTTCAACAAAGTGAAAAACTAGGTAGTTATCATCCGGTTGCCATTATCGATTATCAAACCTGGCAACGAGAATTTAATGGCGATGCTGATATACTGAATAAGAAAATTGATTTTGGCGATAAAAGTTTTGCCATTGTCGGTGTACTCGCGCAATCACATCATAAACTATCATTAGCCAGCCCTAGTTTTAAATCCCATATCTATATTCCTTGGGATTTTAATACCGTTAGTGAGCGTAATCGAAAAAAATGGGGTAATGACGATAGTGGATTAATGTACCTTGCCAAGGCTAGCCAGCACACCATGGAAAACTTGAGTGATAGCCAAATTGGCATGCAACTCACGCAACTGATTAATGAAAACTGGCAACAACAGGTGCAAGAAATTGCCTTTTTTAAAGATTGGCGCATTAATATTGTCGCAAGCCCATTAAACGAGCATATTATCGCCGACAGTAAGAATAGCCTTTACTTATTAATTATTGGCGCAATTGGGCTCTTACTTATCGCCTGCGCTAACATTGCTAATTTATTTATCTCACGCTTTGCCGAACGCCAACATCAGCTTGCTATTTGCGCCGCTATAGGCGCCAATCGAAAACAATTATTTACCACGTTAGTAGCGGAAATCGGCGTATTAATGTTTGGCGCACTGGTTCTGGCTCAATCGATCGCTGCAATCGGATTTACCAGCGTTTCGCCATATTTACAGGATTATTTACCCCGAGTTTCTGAGCTAACACTCAATAGCTTTTCATACGCATTTTCCTTCTCTTTACTATGGATATTAGTCCTGGGCTTTTCTCTTATCGCTGTCAAAATGATCCGCTATCAAAACCTTAGTAGCTCAATGCAATCCAGTGGTAAAGGCAATAGCTTTCAGGTGTCTAATACCGTTCGAAAATTGTTAGTTATCAGCCAAATCACAGTAGCATCATGCTTAATTTTCATTAATATTTTGCTTTATAGTAACGCCCAGCAAGTGATTAATCAGCCATTAGGCTATCAACCAAGCAATAGTTATGCTGTAGTACTATCTCCGTACGCCAACGATAAAGCTCGTGCCGCACAAATGAATGAACTAAGAACAAAGCTTAGTGAGTCGGCAAAAATCGCCCGGGTGAGTCAGGCAATGCGCCCCTCTATTTTCGCTACTTTGGCATTAACTGCGGAAAAAACCAATCAACGATATACGGCAGCAGCAAAAGATATTGATGAGCATTATTTCCCATTAATTGAACAAGCCATTATTCAAGGAGAAAATTTTACCCGCAGACAAATTGATGAAGACGAAAAAGTTATTATCGTCAACGAAAGTTTCGCCAATAAATTAGCACCAGATGGTAATATCTTAGGCTTGCGCTTTGCCAGTAACCGTCAGGTTATTGGGGTAGTTAAAGATATCTATTTACCTGGAGACAATATCAAACAGGAACGTTTCTATTACCCCGTAAATAGAAGCCGAAATATGCTGTTGATCCGCATGGAACCTGGACAAACACTGACTAGAGCAGAATTATTGCAGCAACTGCAATCCGTCAATAAACAACTGAACATTTTCAGTTTTGCCACGCTAAATGAATACAATGAGCAGTTATTATTTCGCTCAACCGTGACCGCACAAGCCACCATTATTTTAACAATAATCACCTGCTTATTATCGGGGATTGGTTTATACGGCATTTTAAAATACACCAGTGAAATACGCCGTTTTGAAATCGCAACACGTATGGCTGTAGGTGCCAAAGGCAAAGATATTATTCGATTGATTTTTAATGAAAATTTACCAGCGATAGCAATAGGCTTTGCCATTTCATTAATGATACTCGGGGCTATTTATCTTAACTTTAACCAAGTATTAACCAGCTATAGTCTGCTCGAGGGACTGATATCATTTGTCGGCACCAGCATCTTGATCACACTACTAACGCTATATGCCTGTTACTTGCCGTTAAGGCAATATATTAAACAGCCGGTTATTCTCAACTTAAGACATAGTGAATAAGCGCTTAAGCTTAGTAAACACTCCTGAAGAGTTCTGTTCAGGAGTGTTGTGATATTCAGTAGTAAATAACTTAAGTCGTAACGAATAAGTACCACCGTGATCCCAAGGCCACCACAAGGCGACAATAGTAGGCGAATCATGTTTGCCAGATAACGCTAATATTCGCTGGTGTTTACTGAGTTTTGTTAAACTGCCTAGTTGCTGCTTAAGCGGCTGAGGCATTTTTTTCCAACTCTTACCCTGCCACTCATCAGTTAAGGTTAGGCGAAGCTTATGTAATACTGGCTCCGCCTTATTTTGAGCAAATTCACTTAACATCGCATGATTGCGTTCATCATATGACCAGTTGATATTATCTCCTAACGACAACCTCAGAGATTCAGTCAATGCTTCAATTTGTTGTTGTGAAAATGCCACATTTTTTCCTTAAATAACTTACTCAGCATTGAGCTAGGTAAGCTGTCAGTTAATTATTCTTCGCTTTGTTCGCTATCAATGCCAATCCAGCTTTCTAAAAACTGTTGTTGTGTCTCAGTTATTTCATCCTCTGAAAGTTTGGCAACTTCTAACGTTGGGTTACTAATAAAGGTAATTTGTTTTTTCACCGTGTGGCCACGCTGAATATATTCAATTGTCGTGGTATCACCAGGCTTAAACTGCTCTAATGCTTTATCCCATAATTTTTGTGAGCGAATTTCCCGGCGACCTAGTTTAACTATCTCGTCCCCTTGTTCAATACCTGCTTGATACAATGGACTGTTAACTAAAATTCGATTGCTGACGATCGCCGCTTTGCCATCAAAGTGTAAAGATAGCTTACCTAAATAAGCACTGTCACTGTCCTTTTGCTCTAATGTTAACCCTGCAGGTGCTAATAATGCCGCATAATCTGCTTGAGTTTGGCCATAAACATGCTGATCAAAAAACTTATCAACAAAACGTTGATCGCCTGTCACTTTTACCAGCGTATTTTTAATATCTTCTCGGCTATATGGTGTTTCAGATTTACCAAAATCTAACCACATTTGACGCATAAAATCATCGAGTGACTTACCGGGGAACTGAGCTCGAATCGATAAATCCAGCGCTAAGCCGACAGCTCGACCATAGGTATAATAACTGAAGAAGATGTTTTTATAATTGGTTTTATCAATTGAGACCCCGGCATCAGTAAAAGTTGCAAACTGACTCGCCCCTTCAGGCGTTTTATATAACCGACCGCGCATGTTATAGGCCTGATTAACTACGGCCGCAATATCATCTAAATATTCACTATGATCTTTTTCATTCGCGCGACGAATAAACAAATTCGTATAATAAGTAGTAAAACCTTCCGCCAACCATAAACTTGGCGTCATATTGGCGCTCATAAAATTAAATGGTTCAAGCTCTTTCGGACGAATACGCTCGACATTCCAAGAGTGAAAAAACTCATGGGACAAGGTTCCCAATTGCTTATACTCCCCTTCATCCAATGACTCGTGATGTGTCAGTATGGTGGAGTTTCTATGTTCCATACCATCGCGACTAACATGCGGCAGATAACAGGCAATAAAAGTATATTCACCATAGTCAAACTTAGGTAATTCACCGAATACTTTAACTTGCTCAGCAACAACCGCTTTCGCCATTTCTGTATATTTATCTAAGTCTTGCTCGATACCGTCATGATGAACAGCAAGATTAATGGTTTGTGTGCGACCGCCCGATGTTACCTGCCATGAGCGAACCTGATGATCGCTTAGCTCAGTTGGACTATCAAAAAAATAATCTAAATTGGGAGCGGTAAAGCGATATTTACTCTTATTGTTGGCTTTCGGCATTTGCGTGGCGACTTTCCAGTTTGGCGCAAATGGGCGAAACTCAACATCAATGGCCCTATTTTCATGACCTGTCGCCCAGATAAAGGTTGCAGGCATATTTAAATGAGCATGAGTACGATCAATTTGCGAATAAGTACCATCGGCCCGATCAGCAAATAAAGTATAAGTAACGGTGACTTCACCATCATGATTGGCAATATGCCACTGATAAGGAGTTGCCCGTGTGACCGTTAAAGGTTGGCCAACACTATTAACCGCTGAAACATTATAGACGTTCTTAGCAAACTCGTGCATCGCATAGCGTCCGGGTGATGAGCGGCTCATCTGTACTTCCAGTACTTGATTTTCAATACCGGTAAATGTCGCTGAAACTCTCGCTTCATGGTGCACGGCATTATCAAACGACACTTGATAACTTGTCTCTCCATCAGCAAAAGCAAGCGTGCTTAATAACAGCCAGCTGAGCGTCAATAGTTTTCTCATCTTATTTCCCTAACCTATGATTAATTTATGATAATGGTGACAAGTTTAATTATTATTGCATACAAAATACAATTATTTTATTGTTAAAATATTTATCATTTACTATCTTATAACAGTTAACGAACAAAGGTAACCAAGTAATATTCTTGCTATTTTGCCATTTCTAGCCAACAATTTATGTCATGAATTAGCACTTTAATTAATAAAGATAGAGTTAATGACAAACGATATTAATACAGAGCTCCCTACACCAATTGCGGTAGTGCATCGAAAAATACCGATATTAGCCGGAGTTAATCAATATCAATCGCCGTTTACTCAAGTGATCTATGTCAAATCTGGCGTGTTATCTATTATTACTGACTCCGGGCGCCACTTTGTCCCACCGACGCAGGCGATAGCGATTCCCGCACAACTTTCACATGAATTGTTAGCTAAAACAGAGGTTGAATTAACCTTGTTGTCGTTTGAATCTAAGCCAGCCGAGATCTTGCCTGACGAGATAAAGGTTTTATCGATTTCCACTTTTTTAAAACACTTATTAGATGAATGTCAGAGCATAGATAAACACTATCTCTGGCACGAAACACCAGGCAGACTGCTGCGATTGATTCGTGATTATCTTGCCTGCGCACCGAGTTTAGATATTTTTTTACCTTACCCAAAAGATCCACGACTGACTAATATCACCGAGAAATTACTGAAACACCCATCGTTAAAAAGTGACCTCATCTCTTGGGGTAAATTTGTTAATGCCTCATCGCGGACCTTAACCAGAATCTTTAAAAAAGAAACCGGCATCACCTATAGTGAATGGCGACAGCGGCTGAACATTCAGATTGCAATTAAACATTTAGCCGTTGGCGATAGTATTAGTCATATCGCCAAATTACTCGGCTATGAGTCAAGCTCCGCTTTTATCTATATGTTTAAAAAGCAAATGGGAATATCACCTAATCAATTTTTAAAGAGTTAACATCTTATTAGTAGCGTTAATTAAATGATGGGTAGTTTCCGGCTCAATAGAGGCATGACCCGCAGTTTTACTGATCACTAACTGAGACTTAGGCAATGCCTGATGCAATAACCAAGCATTATCAAATGGACAAACAATATCGTATCGTCCATGAACAATAATCATTGGAATTTCTGTAATTTTTTCACAATTAGCCAAAATCTGATTATCTGTTAAAAAGCAGTCATGCACCATAAAGTGCGCTTCATGACGAGACAAAGTCCAGCTACTATCATCATCTGTTGCCCCAGCCAAAAATTCTTCGTTCGGCTCTAAGGTACAACAACGAATTTCCCAATTTGCCCAAGCGTTGGCGATTTTTTTCGCCAACGCTTTATCATCACCTGTCATAATGTCATAAGCTGCTTTAATACTCTGTTGACTTTCCCCATCAGGAAAACAGGCCAAATACTCATGCCAATAATCGGCAAAAATACGAGTGCCGCCGCCACCTTCAAATGTCCATTGTGTATCCTGTGGACGTCCTAAAAATATTCCCCTCAGTACCAGACTCAATACAGATTGCGGATGGCTTTGAGCATAAACTAACGCTAAGGTTGAACCCCATGAACCACCAAAGACATGCCAGCTTTCTATACTTAGGTGATGGCGAATCTTTTCAATATCAGCCACTAAAAAACTAGTTTCATTGTCCGTTAAACTACCAAAAGGTTTAGAGCGACCACAGCCCCTTTGATCAAACAAGACAATGCGGTATTTTTCCGGATCAAAGAATCGGCGATCTTTCGTAGAACAACCCGCCCCTGGGCCGCCGTGTATAAACAAAACCGGTTGACCTTGAGGGTTACCACACTGCTCAACATACAGCTGATGAGTTGCGTCAACGGCTAATAACTCAGACTGATAAGGTTCAATTTCAGGAAATAACTGCTGCATTTTGTCCTCTGTGTAAAACATAATAGATAACATTGATTATGCTGATTTGTATTAAGAAAGTCGATTAAACATCATTGCTATTAGCAATGAGTTATCAGTTTTAACATCATAATTTGTCACACTTTATAGATTCAGTTTCCCCAACAAACCTAGAAGAACTATGCTAATGTCTGGTAATTAGCAAGGACTTCAGGAATAGATGATGAGAATTTTCACTCTCTTATGCGCTTTATTAAGCGTTAGCGCGATGGCTCAAACTCAATATTTTGGTGACAAATCACAAAGAGCTGCCGTTGAACAAGCCGTTAATTACTATTTAGAAGGCAGCCTACTCGGAGATCCGAAAGTAATTGCTCAAGCCTTTCATCCAAATGCCAAAGTACAAGGCATCAGAGATGGGCAACATAAAGTCTATGATATGAAAACATTTTTAGGCTTTTTCAGTACCGACAAACCAAGGAAACATACCACTAAAATAGTTTCCGTGGATATTGAAAACAATGCGGCTTCTGTTCGAGCAGAATGGGATATGGGTAGTTGGAAATATGTCGATTATCTATCGTTATTAAAGCAAAACGAGCAATGGAAAATCGTCAATAAAATCTATACCGTTGTGCAAAAGGATCAGAAAAAATAGCTTCAATGGAGAGTTACTCGAGCGGATAACCCTCATTAACGTACTTCTTTAATATTATTCAGGTTAAACTTTTTCAGACAGGCCTGACAAATACAACTTTTCTTTTGCAATTGCTTTGGAACCTGAGCAAGCAGCTTTGCTGGCATTTTGCTTTTTGTGCACCAGCAAGGCTCAGCATTATTTACACCACAATGATTTTGCTGCTGACATAAAGGACAGATACTGCTATCGATTGAAGCTGGCATGGTTAAACCGCCATCACAGCATCACGCACGATTAATGGCGGTTGGAACAGGTGTTGAATTGCTAATTTTTTTTGCTGATAAATATCTTTTATCGACACTTTCGCCAGTTCAGATACTTGATAAATAGTTGCCATATTTTCCTTACGACCAACAACTGATAAAATTACGACTCAGCTTAAATTATATGCTTATTTAGTTGCCGCTAGCCTACCATAATTAATTCGCTTTAAAAATTATTCAGTTAAGCACTAAGCTTGCTCGCCGCTACCTCAGAGTTTGAGTAATTTCTTGCGTCAGCTGACTTGAAAGCGGATAAATCTAACTTTGCTGGTACAATGAGCAAAGCATTACTAATCATCGGCAGGCATTATACTTGTATCGAGCAATTATGAAAATTCAGAAAATTACATGGCAACAAGCGCTTCCAGTTAGGCATTGTGTATTATGGCCAACAAAGCCTCTCTCATTTTGTAAAATTACTTCTGATGAAACTGCAGATCACTACGGTGCATTTATTAATGATAAATTGGTCTGCGTCGCTTCAATTTACATTGATGGCGATAATGCCCGGTTAAGAAAATTTGCCACCTTACCTGCATTCCAAAGTCGCGGTGTCGGCAGTAAAGTTATTGAACATATTGTTTCAGAGTTGAAAAAGTTAAAGATTAGTTACTTCTGGTGCGATGCACGAACAACTGCGTTAACATTTTATCAAAAATTTGGCCTTGATGTTCAAGGCCCTGAGTTTACAAAATCGGGCCTGCCGTATTATAAAATGGCAGTTCGATGGCACTGAATAAGTAAAGATAATCCCTTTTGATTTTTGCAGATTACACCAGGAGAGAAATTACAGCGAGTCACATTAATACTCAGCTTGGGTTCTTTCGCTACTCGTTTCCACAATCACCTTTATTTATAAGCCTTAAATTGGCAAGACTCACCTCTAGCTCATTATTTTTTCATCCCAAATCAAAAGTTGACCCTATGGTTAAATTATGATTTTCACAATTATTTGATAACCTGTTCACTCAATATACTTATTTTTTAATCAATCTATTGAGTAAGTTAAAGTGATTTTATTACTCCATCTAAACATTACAACTAGAGCATTAATTGACCATATGGTTATATTGTGGCATTTTACCCATGTTATAAAGATGTAACTAAATAATAATAAGCAGCAAACAAATTTTTACAATAATCCTTCTTTTCATCAAAACGTCATGCTTTGGTGTAAGAATTTCTTGCGACAAAAATAGGTAAGGAAAATTATAATGGAAGTCAAACCACTAGTACTTCTAGCCTCTCTCTGTGCTTTACACGCACAAGCGGACGAGGTCACTAATGCTTGCTACAACTGTCCTCCTCTAGACAGAGTGGCTGATGCAACTAATTTTGATGATTCAAGCTATTATGCAGATGCCTTAGTAGCGATTTCAAACAATCAATCTGCGGCAGATGTTAAAGCCAAAATCACTGCCAGTATTAGTCAAAACCACAAAACACTAACATATTCAGAAGTCTGGACGGCATTAACCCAGACAGATGAAGACCCAGCTAATACTGATAACGTTATTTTACTCTACAAGGGGACTTCAATTCCTAAAATGTCAAATGGCAGCGGTACCCAAAGTAGTGATCCAGATAACTGGAACCGTGAACATGTTTGGGCAAAAAGTCATGGGTTTTCTAGCTCTAGCAACGAAGCATATACTGATATTCACCACCTAAGACCCACTGATATTTCAGTGAACTCTTCACGGGGCAATTTAGACTTTGATAACAGTGACTCTCCATTATCAGAAGCACCTAGCAATAGCGTTGATAGCGACTCATTTGAGCCAAGAAATGCTGTAAAAGGTGATGTAGCACGTATGGTGTTCTATATGGACACTCGCTATGAGGGGTTAGGTGATATAACACCTGATCTACAAGTACTTGACCGTTTAACTACTAACGGTGAAGCAGCATTAGGTCGTTTGTGCCGTTTATTAGAATGGCATGCTAATGATCCTGTTGATGCAACGGAAATAGAAAGAAACAATCGCATTTATGAATTTCAAGGTAACCGTAATCCGTTTATCGACCACCCAGAGTGGGTAAACGTGTTATACAGCGCACCAGCATGTAGCGGCGATGGTGATACCGGTGGTGGCGACACTGGCGGCGGTGATACTGGTGGTGATACCGGAGGCGGCGACGGTGGTACTTCAGCAACCAGCATGATGATTTCAGGCATAATCGATGGCCCATTATCAGGCGGCATCCCAAAAGCTGTTGAGTTATACATCACTAGCGATATTGCTGATCTAAGTAACTGTGGTATTGGTTCTGCCAATAATGGTGGCGGCACTGACGGACAAGAGTTTACCTTCCCAGCAGAATCTGCAGCAGCCGGTACGCACATTTATGTGGCATCCGAATCAACAGGTTTTACAGCATTTTTTGGCTTTGCACCTGACTATATCTCGGGGGCTGCAAATGTAAATGGTGATGATGCGATTGAACTTTTTTGTAATGGCAAAATCGTTGATACCTTTGGTGATATTAATACCGACGGCAGCGGCCAGCCATGGGAGTACATGGACGGCTGGGCTTATCGTAACGACAATACTGCCGCAGCCGGCACTGAATTTAACATAGCTGACTGGACATTTAGTGGCAAAAACGCCCTTGATGGCCAATCAAATAACGATAGCGCGGAAACTCCCTTTCCAAGCAAACGCTTTACGGTTGGCGAACCATTAATTATTACCGGTATTTTCGATGGTCCGCTATCAGGCGGTACACCAAAAGCGATTGAGCTATATGTACCATTTGGTATAACTGACTTAAGTGCTTGTGGTATTGGTTCGGCGAATAACGGCGGTGGTACTGATGGCGAAGAATTTACCTTCCCAGCCGATGCAGTCAGTGCTGGTAGCTATATCTATATTGCCACTGAAACAGCTGGTTTTGAAAGCTTCTTTGGTTTTGCCCCTAGCTATACTCACGGTGCAGCTGCGGTAAACGGCGATGATGCCATTGAACTATTCTGTAATGGCCAAGTAATCGATACTTTTGGTGACATTAATAAAGACGGTACAGGCCAGTCATGGGAATACAAAGATGGTTGGGCTTACAGAAACTCAGGCACAACGACTGATGGCACTCATTTTGACATTAACCATTGGACATTTAGTGGTAAAGACAGCAATGATGGCGAATCAACCAATGATACTGCAGATAAACCATTTCCTTTAGCGACATTTGCTGCAGGTAATGATAATGAAGAGCCACCAGTAAGTGCGCTCGGCCAATGTTATGATCACGCGACACTCATTAGTGCAATTCAGGGTGAAACCAATACATCACCATTAGTTGATCAAACTCATGTGGTTGAAGGTGTAGTTAGCGCGGTATTCCCTGATCTTAAAGGCTTCTTCATCCAAGAAGAGCTAGTTGATCAAGACGATAACCCTTTGACTTCTGAAGGCCTGTTTGTTTATAACAATCAGAACACAGTAACGCCAACTGTTGGTGATGTTGTGCGTGTTATCGGTAATGTCGCTGAGCACTACGATAATACCCAAATAAGCGCTAATGAAGACTTACTCAATTGTGCCACAGATTCTTTAGTTGCTACACCCGTGACTTTACCTTTAGCATCACAATATGCTTTAGAAGCAGTTGAAGGCATGTTAGTAAGCTTTGAACAAACGTTAACTGTGGTAGATAACTATAGCTTAAGCCGTTATGGTGAAGTCACGGTTGCTAGCGAGCGTTTATATAACCCAACGCAAATTGCAACTCCGGGTGATGCAGCGAACCAGATTAAAGCAGAAAATGTTCTTAAGCAATTAGTAATTGATGATGGTCGCACCGTACAAAATGCTGATTCTGTGCCTTACCCGGCGCCGGAATTAAGCGCTGAAAACAGCTTACGTGTTGGCTCCCAAGTAACTAACCTTGAAGGTGTAATTAGCTACTCATATAGCAAATATCGTTTACAGCCAACCGTAGCGCCAAACTTTATTGATGCTAACCCGCGTACCTTTGCGCCTGAGCTAGCTAATGAAGGTGACTTAAAAATCGCCAGCTTTAACGTATTAAACTTTTTCAATGGTGACGGACAAGGAACGGGTTTCCCAACCTCTCGTGGTGCTGACACAGTTGAAGAGTTTATTCGTCAACGTGACAAGTTAATTAGCGCATTATTAGCGATGGATGCTGATGTTGTTGGCTTAATGGAACTTGAAAACGATGGCTTTGGTGAATTTAGTGCTATTCGAGATTTAGTTAATGGCTTAAATGACAATACAGCAGCGGGCCAATGGGCATTTGTTAACCTAAATGCAGAGCATGTCGGTACCGACAAAATAAGCTCAGGTATCATCTACCGTAGTGATAAAGTTGCCGAAGTCGGTATAGCAGCATTTACTACGACAGAACCATTTAATTACGGCAATCGTCCGCCGGTTGTACAAACTTTTGAAGACTTATCAAATGGTGATCAATTATCATTAGTAGTTACTCACTTACGTTCTAAAGGAAGTTGTAGTAAAGCGGAAGGTGATGACAAAGATCTTAATGACGGTCAAGGCTGTTGGAATGCGACACGGGTAACTGCAGTTAATACTCTATTAGCCTGGTTAAACACTCATCCAACAGGTATAGCGGAAGATGATTACATTATTTTAGGTGATATGAACGCTTATAGCATGGAAGATCCAATCAATGCCTATAAAACTGCTGGTCTGTCTCATTTAATGCAAGAGTTTCATGGCAACCAAACCCACTCATATATCTACCGCGGTGAATCAGGTAGCCTAGATCATGCTTTTGCTTCTTCCAATATGCGTAAGAAAGTGATAGCTATCACCGACTGGCACATTAATGCCGATGAACCACCCGCACTAGATTACAACATGGAATATAAGTCTGACTACCAATTAGCGAACTTGTATGCCGATAATGCTTATCGTACTTCTGATCACGATCCTATTGTCATTGCACTTGATACTTATCAAGAGTTCGATGTTAACTGGGATAATTTATCAGGCAATCCAGGTTGGAGAACATACAGCTTTGATTTACCAGCGGGTATGAAAGTATTAGAAATCACGAGCCAAAACGGTAGCGGCGACGTGCAGTTGTTTGTTGAACATAATAAAAAACCGACTTATGGTCATTTTGATTGTAAATCGACCGAGGCCGGCACAAAACAAGCTTGCTCATTTGATAACCCTACGGCTGGTACCTGGTATATTCGTATCCGTGGTGGACGTTACAACAATGTTGATATGAAAGCTTATTATCACAACTAAAAACGTAACAATTAGATAACCCCATTAGCTTTATCGCTGATTAATTAAAAGCCGCCACAATATTGTGGCGGCTTTTCAATTTAATCAAAGATTACTTCACTGGTAAGAAGGTTATACGGGCACCTAAAGTCCAACGTGCTTCATAAACGTTTTGAAATGCTTTTTGTTTGTCAAACTCAATATAGGTTTGCTGGCATTCTTCGGTAATGTTAGAACCTTTCACATAAGAGCTAATGTTCTCATTCCAGTTATTCCCCTTGATTGCTCCCCCCTAGCCTAGGTGCATGTTGAATTATGCGATCAGCTAATCGTGAGAAAGGCAAACTCTGGATCCACACTTTGCCATACCCAGAAAGTGTCGCCATAAAGAACCCTTCACCACCAAAAAACATACTTTTCAGCCCCTTGGTCATTTCAATGCTGTAATCAATGCCATCGCTAAATGCCACCAAACAACCAGTATCTAATCGTAAGGTTTCACCATTAAGTTCTTTTTCAATCACTGTGCCGCCAGCATGAACGAATGCCATACCATCTCCTGATAAATGCTGAAGTATAAAACCTTCACCACCAAAAAAACCACTGCCTAAGCGACGGTTAAACGCTATATCTACTTTTGTACCTCGCGCAGCACATAAAAAAGAATCTTTTTGACAGATAACACTGCCACCCATTGTCGCTAAATCAATGGCAATAACAGAGCCAGGGAAAGGTGCAGCGAATGCAACCCGCCGCTTTTCCTGTGCGTGACAAGTAAAATGAGTTATAAACACTGACTCTCCGGTTAGTGCTCGCTTGCCCGCTGAAAACAGCTTACCCAGTACCCCTTGTTCGGCATCCGATCCGTCCCCCAATTTGGCCTCAAATTCGATACCATCTTCCATGTAATTCATCGCTCCTGCTTCAGCGATAACTGTTTCTCCCGGATCGAGTTCTATTTCCACCATCTGCATTGAGTGACCAACAATTTCATAATCAATTTCATGGCTTTGCATAACGACATCCTCTGTTTTTATCAAAATTGTTCATTCAAAATAGCATGAGACATATTTTTTTACATACTCAATTGCAACCAAATGACTAAAATACGGTCTATTAGATTGCCATAATAAAAATACCAATGAATGCCAATAATTAATTGTTATCGTATTAGTGCATCAGGGCGTGTTGTACTTAACTCATTCATTGCTATAAATAACTTTGCTGATATTACCTATTTATAGGAATAATGATATTATCAAACAAATCATCTGTTATTTTTAAAGAGTACAAAGTATGAAAAAACTATTGATTGCCTTTTTTGCTATCGTTTTACTGCCTATCACAGCACAAGCTGCAAAATTTGAAGAAGGCAAACATTACTCCGTAGTACCAGGACAAGCCACTAACACACCAGAAGTGAGAGAATACTTTTCTTATTATTGCCCTGCCTGCCGTGGTTTTGAACCCTACTTAGCTGACATAGCGAAAAGCCTGCCTGAAGGCACTGAATTAAATAAAACCCATGTCGATTTTATGGGCCATAGTTCACCAGAAATTCAGGGGATGTTAAGTACCGGTTTAGCGGTGGCAGAAAAAACCGGCCTGGCAAAAAAATTCAGCGCTGAAGCCTTTAGTTATTTACAAACTCAACGTAAATCTATCTCTGACCTCGAAGATGTAAAAAAAATCTACATCGCAGCAGGCGGTGACGGTGCCACTTTTGATAAAGGTGTAAAATCTTTTGCGATTCGCGGACAGGTAAAGCGCAATAAAAAAGTACAGGATAAATTATCTAAAGCCCGTTATATTGGCAGCGTGCCTGCATTTGTTGTCAACGGTAAATATGTAATTAATGCCAAAGAGCTAGATCGCAATAACTTTATGCAAGATTATAAAGATATTATTGCTTACTTATTAACTCTTTAAATAAGGCCTCACTCATACTGACAAGCACCAGTCATTATTCTATTCTGGTGCTTGTTTTATTAATAACACCGAAACTTCCACACCTCTCCAACTAATCGTTTATACTCAAGTAAACCGTAAGCTGAATTAAACGAGAACATGAGTTACTTAAAAGCTGGTTTATCATTACTCGTACTCTGCATAATAATGAGTACCACAAATGCTAAAGCATCCTCCTTTAAAGAGTGCCAGGTACCATTAACCTTATCATCCACCACAGACTGGTATCCCTACATTTATCAACAAAAAAATATCAGTTATGGTGTTGATGTTGAGTTATTACAACTTATTCTTGAACAAATGGACTGCCAATTAGAGATACTCCATTTTCCTGAAAGGCGTTCATTATTTGAATTAAGCTCAGGCAATTTTGATATTGCTTTAGGCGCCAGTCGCACTAAAGATCGCGAGCAGAAATTTCATTATTCTGTTGCTTACCGTAAAGAGCAAAACCGTTTTGTTTACCGAGCTAATGACAGCAAATTAACCAAGATAAATAGTTTACAAGGCATCATCGCAGCAAAAAAAATCATCGCGATTAACCTAGCCGGTTGGTATGGTGATGAAATAGAGCAAGCGAAATCCCTCTACAATGGCTTTATTTTTTCTGACACCGTAAATAAACGACTAAAAATGCTTTCGTATCAAAGGGTTGACCTGGTAATCGATGATGATATTGTCCTTTGCAGCGAAGTCGAACGCTCTTCTTTACCTAATTTAGCTCTACACCCACTGATTCTGTCAACCGCCAGTATTCATTTTATTTTCAATAAACAAACGGTTTCTTTAGACTTTATCAGACGATTCAATCAAATTTTAACCTCTATGAGAACATCTGGAGAGTTGGAAGCGTTATACCACCAACAGTTACCCGCTAGCTGTATTAACCCTATACCTTAATCAACAAATATCTGCATTTCCTGACCAATCTGCTTACGCATTTCCATTAATTTTTTTGCTGTATCATGCTGCTGTTTATCTTCATTCGTTTCTGGTATCCACTCAGGTACTGAAATTTTTTCACCATGCTCATCAACAGCCACCATAATAACGATACAGTGGGTCGTTAAGCGGCGATTTAATGATTTGGGATCACAAGCACTGACTTCAAGCGCAATATGCATTGAAGAGTTACCGGTTAGAATTACCTTGGCATTAACTTCCACTAAACTACCGACATGGATTGGAGCGACAAAACGAATACCCCCCGCATAAGCAGTAACACAATAGCGACCACTCCAGCCTGCGGCACATGCATAAGCAGCTAAATCAATCCATTTCATTACTGCGCCACCATGCACTTTACCACCAAAATTAACATCTTGCGGCTCAGCAAGAAATCTCAATGTCAGTTCCCGTTGTGGTTTAGCCATTTTCACCCCCAGTCTGTAATTACAGTCATACAACCTTATCATTGAACAAAATGCTTTTAACAACAGAAGTAATGTCATTAATTAATCATACAAAGCGATATTCAGCAGAGCATTAATTAGCTAAAATAAGACTTCATTAATGTATTATTTCCGACTATTAGACTTTAAGCCAATGAAACAGAAGTTTTTTTCCTTTTTTAAATACTTAGCCATCTTTTTACTTTCGCTTTATTTGCTAATTTGGCTTAGTTCACCAATGGTGATTCACTACTTAGTCACACAACAACTTAAGCCTTATAAGTTAACCTTGTCAGAACAATCGAGCATTCGCTATAACCCGTTTATTTCAGCTTTAAATATAAATAATCTCGCAATCAGCAAAGCGCAGGAAAAAGTGTTCGCTATTAAACGACTTAATTTGGAAGTGAACTTGTTACAGCTACTGTTTGATCGAATCTATATCAAATCATTTAGCATCGATGGTTTATCGACAGAAATAGCATTAATTGATGGCAAGCTTGAAATAGCTGGCATCGCCATTTCGGAAAGTACAGAAGAAAAGCAAACAGATACCAGTAAGCCAGCAAATAACTCCCCTTACCAATTCATTATGCCTGAGCTTGCACTCAAAGAAAGTGAATTGATATTTCGCGATGAACATCAGCAGAAAACATTAACCATTAGCTTGTTAACACTTAATGGCATAACAGCAACCGCTAACGCTCAGCAAGCCAATCTCGACTTGGCGCTAACAGTTGAGCAATCAAAAATAAATATGCAAACAACGCTTGCTGCCACAGAGGGTAAAATAAGTATTAACAATAAGCTGGCATTAACAAATTTTTCACTAGAACAGTTAACTCCCTGGTTACCTAAAGAGGTCAGCAAACTCGCCGGTAAGTTAGATTTGTCCGGCCAACAAAAAATAACTATTGCCCCAGATATAACTACAATAGAACTAACGGATACCAAACAAATCCTTAATAATTTACAGCTGAACAGTGCTGACATTCAGCTAAATACTGCGCAAGAGCTAATGACCAGTCCATCTCTAACCGTGACCTTGCTACCGCAACAACCTGTGACAATTGTTGGCACATTGCATACAGAAGTAAACGATATATCGATAAACACACAAAATGATAATAAACAGCTGTTATTTTCGCTTAAACAGCTTAATTCCGGCACAGTCACGCTGAGTCAACGTCAGCAAACTCCACTAATACATTTAGATCAGCTGATATTAAACGATGCAACTATTTCCAAAAACCTTAATGCCGAATTACCAGCTCTGAGCCAGTTTGCCCAACTGATCATCACAGATACTGAGTTGTCGCCGACAAGTATAAAAATTAATGATGTCAGCTTAGCGGGATTACAAGCCGATCTGATAATCGATCAGCAAAAAAATATGATCACGTTAGCGCCAATCAATAGTTTAAAGAATCAAGAGCAGGCAGCTAAGCCGCCAGAACAACCAGAACAACCAGAACAACCAGAACAACCGCCAGTAAACAATAATACGTTTGTTTTTAGTCTAACTAAGTTTTCTTTAATGGATGACGCCAATATTCGTTTTAAAGATAGCAGTGTCGAACCTGCTTATAATCGAAGTTTTACTATCAATGAACTAACCTTGGGGCCAATAGATACCGAACAAGCTGATTTAGTGAGTGAGTTATTCTTAAAAGGTAAGAGCAATAAATATGCTCACTATCAATTTAACGGCACAGCTACTCCATTTACCAAGGTGCCTGTTTATACGCTAAAAGGTCAGCTTAAAGAACTTAACCTGCCAGATATCTCAACTTATATAAAAGATGCTTTAAAATATGAAATCAAAAGTGGTCATCTCGATTTAACCATAGATGCCAAACTGAGTGGCGAAGATATTTCTGGTAATACCGATTTATTGCTACAAGGCATAGATTTAACGGCAGCAAATGATCATGAAGCAGACTCTCTCAGTGATCAAACCGCCATTCCCTTTTCTGCAGCCATTGGCATGCTTAAAGACAGTGACGGAAATGTGGAACTTAGCCTACCACTTTCAGGCAAAACCAGTGAGCCATCTTTTGGAACTTCCGGCTTTCTCAGTTTGATAATCAAGCAAGCTACCATGATGGCGGCTAAGGATTACCTGATCACTACTTTTGTCCCTTATGCGAACGTTGTCTCCGTAGCATTATCCGCCAGTAATCATCTACTGAAAGTACGCTTTAATGATTTACTCTTTAGCCCGAAACAAGTTGCAATTAGTGCCGAACAACAAAAATTCGTTACGCAATTTGCCAGCTTGATGAAAGATAAAAAGCAAACTAAATTCACCCTTTGTGCCATAGCAACACCAGCAGATATTGGCTTAGCTGCTGGTACTAAGGTCAGTACTAAAACCGACATTGAGCAGTTACACAGTATTTCACAAACACGCTTAGATAACTTTAAGCAACTGATGGTTGAGCAATATCAAATCGCCTCATCACGTTTATTATTATGTACTCCACAAATAGATACCGGCACTAAAGCTCAGCCTAGGCTGACATTCAACAGCCATTAATTAGGATCGCAGATATGAAAATTTGGGTTGATGCTGACGCTTGTCCGGTGGCAATTAAAGAAATTTTGTTTCGCGCTGCCGATAGAACGCAAACAGAAACAACACTCGTTGCCAACCATGCGATGCGTATTCCACCATCAAAGTATTTACACTTTGTTAGGGTAACAGCAGGTTTTGATGTTGCTGATAATGAGATTGTTAAACGCTGCCAAAAAGACGACTTAGTGATCACCAGCGATATCCCATTAGCTGCTGAAGTAATAGAGCAAGGAGCAACCGCTTTAAATCCAAGAGGTGAATTATACACTAAAAGTAATATTCGCCAACGGCTAAATATGCGAGACTTTATGGATACACTGAGATCCAGCGGTGTAGAAACAGGCGGCGTACCGCCACTAAATCAGGCGGATCGCCAAGCGTTTGCCAATAATCTCGATAAATGGTTAGCCAATCATCCTAGCGAGTAAATCAAAATCAAAGCGTAACTAAACAGCGGTAGTGCCTTTATTCACCCGTTTAACACGATTTGTTCGATTGGCCGCAGTTTTTGATTTATTGTTTTTTTCAGCCCAGTTTGTTTTACTTTTTTTAGCGGGTGGTTTGTGGCCTTTAGCAACATCTGCTGAACGTTGTCCATCCTGATGTTCTTGCTTTGGCGCTTTATTCTTTTTCGGCTTTTTAGCTTTCTTCGCTTTTAATGGTCGAATAGCTCGTGAGGCTGGTAACTCATTTGCAGGTATAAAGCCTGGCAGTTCCTTGCGCTCAATATGCTGTTGGATAACATATTCAATATCTTGTAATTGCTTATGCTCATCTGCACACACTAAAGATATTGCATGGCCAGTTTGACCAGCTCTGCCAGTGCGACCGATACGATGCACATAATCTTCGGCTACATTAGGTAATTCAAAATTTACCACTTGTGGGAGCTGATTAATATCTAAACCTCGTGCGGCAATATCAGTTGCAACGAGTACGCGGATTTCACCTGACTTAAAGTTTGCTAACGCCTTAGTGCGCGCTCCCTGACTCTTATTCCCATGAATCGCTGCGGCGTTAATTCCTTGGCCATCGAGATCTCGGGTTAAACGATTTGCGCCATGTTTTGTTCGGGTGAATACTAGTACCTGCTGCCAGTTATTTTCACTAATTAAATGGCTCAGTAGTTTAGACTTTTTCTTCTTATCACTTGGAATAACTAATTGCTCAATGGTAGTAGCAGTTGAGTTTTCCGGACTAACCGAAATTTCAATTGCCTGCTTAACCAAGCCTTTCGCTAAAGCACGAATATCAGGTGAAAATGTAGCTGAAAATAATAAGTTTTGTCGCTGCTGGGGCAACAAGGCAATGATCTTTTTAATATCACGAATGAATCCCATATCGAGCATACGATCTGCCTCATCCAAGACCAACATTTCTAGCTGCGAAAACTTAACCGCATTTTGCTGATGCAAATCGAGTAATCGACCAGGTGTTGCCACTAAGATATCAACACCTTGACGTAGCTTCATCATCTGAGGATTAATTTTTACTCCACCAAAAACTACGGTAGATTTGATTGCCAATTCGCTCGAATATGCTTCAACACTAGCACTAACTTGCGCCGCTAATTCTCGAGTTGGCGTTAACACTAATGCTCTCACATGATTAGCTTTTGCAGGTGTCCCTTGTGACAATAATTGCAACATAGGTAGGGTAAAGCCCGCCGTTTTTCCCGTTCCCGTTTGTGCTGCCGCCATCACGTCCTTGCCTGTTAATATAGCCGGGATTGCCTGAGCTTGAATAGCAGATGGAGTAGTGTAACCTTTCGCTTCAATCGCACGAAGAATAGGCTTAGATAAGGATAACGAGGAAAAACTCATAATGTGACTCAATATGTAAATAAAATGCTGATATACAGCGGCGCTGAAGCATACAGTATAGCGGCCTTAAGCGCAATCAAGCCATAATTTATAGTTAACTCATCTACTGAGCAGTGTAATAGAACTGATAGCCCTTAGAGCGCACCGATTGAATCACACTCACGGTTAAGCCAGCAGACTTTAACTTACTGCGTATACGTGCAACCTTAATATCAATGGAACGGTCAACTCCGTTGTAATCAGCACCTTTTAAAACTTTTAATATCATCTGCCTAGAAACAACTTTATCTCTATTGGTGGCGATATAGTAAAACAGCTCATACTCTTCCTGAGTCAAACCAAGGCGCTTTGCTTGAAAAGAGCAATCACAATCATTGGGATGAAACACCAATTCACCAAACATTAGCGTATGATTACTATCTATTTTTTTAGGTCTGACCCCTAACCTTTTGATCCTTTGATACAAAACCTCAAACGGTGCACCTTTAATGACAAAATCATCAGCACCTAAATCAAAAGAGGCAATTTCAGCTTCTGTAGACTCTTGAGCAGTAAAAAATATAATCCCACCTTGATAGAACTCACGTAACTCCTTACAGATGTCATAACCATTTTTCTCAGGCAAACCAATGTCCAGTAACACTACATCAGGATTGGTACGAATCACTTTTCTAATAGCCGCAGAACCGTTGAAGACTTGGATGACTTCAAAGCCTTTGAGCTCTAATTGTGCTTTTAACATCAAAGAGACCACACTATCATCTTCGATGACCAAAATTTTTTGCATCTGCTACCTAAGCCATAGCGACTTCATTCATTAATATAATTAGATACTATACCTGTAAGAATATTTATCAATTGATCACAAACTGCATGCTCAAAATGCTATCACTTGTTAATGGATTTTTACCAATATTTAACGATATCAGTACATTTCCATCAATTTACAGATAAAAATCATCGCAGTTATCTCATTGTTAGTTAAATAACGAGGTCTGAAAGTAGACTTTATTCCGATTTAATCGCGTGTTGAACTGAGCAGTAATAAATTATTCCCGATAAGATAATGAACAAAACTAGACAAGATCTATAAATTCCGTTAAAAGCATAATAATAATAGCGGTTAAAGGGAATTCATGAGTAAGGTTGATTATGGAAACAAACGTTTCCTTGTTGTCGATAATATTAAACAATCACGCGATACACTAAAAATCTTTGCCTATAGTCTCGGTGCGTTAAGTGTCGATACTAATTGCCATGCACCCGACATTTTAGCCTTATGCGAAACAAATGATTATGATGTTATCCTGCTCGGCTATGATTTAGGTGATAAAAGAAAAAATGGTCAGCAAATTTTAGAAGAGCTTCGAGCTAAAAATAAGCTTTCACGTCGCTGCATTATCATAATGATCACAGCTGAAGTATCTCAAGCTATGGTATTGGCCGCACTAGAACACAAGCCTGATGAATACTTAACCAAACCCTATACCTTAAAAGATCTTACCATTCGCTTAAATCGTTGCTTTGAGAAAAAACAAGCAATGCGTGCAATTTACCAGGCAATGGATGTCGATGATAAAGTAAAGGTCATTGCCCTGTGTAAAAAGTTAATCCAGAAAAATTCTCCCTACAAAAATGAGTGTCTAGGTATCCGCTCTCGTCAACACTTTGAATTAGGGGAATATGCTCAAGCTAAAAAAATCTACTCCGCCTATTTAGGTACCCCAAACTGTCAGTGGGCTGCTATTGGCTTAGGGAAAATTGCTCTGGTAGAAGGTCACTACCTTAATGCCGAAAAATATTTCAATGCCATTATTGATGATAATCCGCTTTATCTTTCTGCATATGACTGGTTAGCTAAAACTTATGAACTCAATAACGATCCAGATAAGGCAGAAGAGATACTTGAAAAGGCCCTAATGGCTTCACCTCGTTCTGTTACTCGCCTGAAAAAATATGCTGAGCTTTGCCTCACTAATAATAAACTAGATAAGGCAACGAAAGCCTTATCTAAAACGAATGATCTTGCTTATCATTCGATTCATAAGAAACCAGACCATGCGCTACAATTTGCCGAAGCACTGATAGAACATGCGGATAATTTGCGCTTGTTTGAGATCCGCAAACTTAATCATAAAGCCTTTGATATTTTAGCTAACATGACCAGAGACTTTCCGGTCAACGAATTGAAGGTCATCGCCCAGTTTTTAACAGCACAACTACACAATAAAGCAAAAGATACAGGCTTAGCTAAAAGTGCACTTAAAGACGCTGAGCGTTTACTAGAGCTATTTAAAGATCAGTTATCAGTAGAGAATACTTTTAGAGCTGCACGCTCGCTTATCGCTTTACAGAGAAGAGGAAAAGCCGAAAAACTATTGGAACAACTCGCCGAAGCTCACCCTGATAATATGGAAATACTATCAGAAGTCGTTGCATTGTCAGACCGCCCAATCAGTGAGAAGGATAAACTAGCCGCTCAAGCAGCACTGGAAGTGGGAGTGAGCTTATATAAAGCCAATCACTATACATTAGCAATAGATAAGCTTAATCAGGCGCTTTACCACTTTCCTAACCACTTAGGGGTTAAACTCAATCTACTACAAGTGTTACTCATTTCTTATGAAACGAATCCAGATCGTATTGCTGATTTTAAACAAGCAAAAGTACTGATGAATCAATTAAAAGATCTTTCACCGGAAAGCGAGTCTTTCAAACGTTACAGTAAACTAAGAAGTAAATATCAAGCATTAGCGACCTTTATTAATAACAGAAAATCAGGCTAACTTAACAGGATATAAAAATAAAAAAGCCTGCTAATGCAGGCTTTTAGAATGATGGTGGAGGGAGGTGGATTCGAACCACCGAAGGCGGAGCCGTCAGATTTACAGTCTGATCCCTTTGGCCACTCGGGAACCCCTCCAAGGGGAAAAGCCCAGTCTTAAGACTGGGCTTAGCAATAGAAGTCTAGCGATGACCTACTCTCACATGGGAACTCCCACACTACCATCGGCGCAGTTGCGTTTCACTTCTGAGTTCGGCATGGGATCAGGTGGTGCCACAACGCTATTGTCGCTAGACATAAACTGGCGTTAATCAAGCTCACGCTCAATTAACCAATCTTGGAAAGCTGTTTCAATCTTCTTATTCAATTCTGAGTACGTGATTTGACGTGCATGGATGCACTAATGTCGATGAGGTTCATGGATGAACGTTTTTCATCGACGATATGTCAGTCTACAACTTTAAAACCACTTGGGTGTTGTATGGTTAAGCCTCACGGGCAATTAGTATCAGTTAGCTCAAGGCCTCACAACCCTTACACACCTGACCTATCAACGTTGTAGTCTCCAACGACCCTTTAGGGAGCTTAAAGCTCCAGTGAGAACTCATCTCAAAGCCTGCTTCCCGCTTAGATGCTTTCAGCGGTTATCAGTTCCGAACGTAGCTACCGGGCAATGCCATTGGCATGACAACCCGAACACCAGTGGTTCGTCCACTCCGGTCCTCTCGTACTAGGAGCAGCCCTCTTCAATTCTCAAACGCCCACGGCAGATAGGGACCGAACTGTCTCACGACGTTCTAAACCCAGCTCGCGTACCACTTTAAATGGCGAACAGCCATACCCTTGGGACCGACTTCAGCCCCAGGATGTGATGAGCCGACATCGAGGTGCCAAACACCGCCGTCGATATGAACTCTTGGGCGGTATCAGCCTGTTATCCCCGGAGTACCTTTTATCCGTTGAGCGATGGCCCTTCCATACAGAACCACCGGATCACTATGACCTGCTTTCGCACCTGCTCGACGTGTCTGTCTCGCAGTTAAGCTGGCTTATGCCATTGCACTAACCGTACGATGTCCGACCGTACTTAGCCAACCTTCGTGCTCCTCCGTTACTCTTTGGGAGGAGACCGCCCCAGTCAAACTACCCACCAGACAGTGTCCCCAAGCCCGATAAGGGCCCTAGGTTAGAACATCACGCATACAAGGGTGGTATTTCAAGGTTGGCTCCACCACATCTAGCGACGCGGTTTCAAAGCCTCCCACCTATCCTACACATGTAGGAGCAATGTTCACTGTCAAGCTATAGTAAAGGTTCACGGGGTCTTTCCGTCTAGCCGCGGGTATACGGCATCTTAACCGCAATTTCAATTTCACTGAGTCTCGGGTGGAGACAGTGTGGCCATGATTACGCCATTCGTGCAGGTCGGAACTTACCCGACAAGGAATTTCGCTACCTTAGGACCGTTATAGTTACGGCCGCCGTTTACCGGGGCTTCGATCATGAGCTTCGCAGAGCTAACCCAATCAATTAACCTTCCGGCACCGGGCAGGCGTCACACCGTATACGTCATCTTTCGATTTTGCACAGTGCTGTGTTTTTAATAAACAGTTCCAGCCACCTGGTTACTTCGACTGTCACCAGCTTAGGGAGCAAGTCCCATCACCAGCAACAGCGTACCTTCTCCCGAAGTTACGGTACTATTTTGCCTAGTTCCTTCACCCGAGTTCTCTCAAGCGCCTTAGTATTCTCTACCTAACCACCTGTGTCGGTTTGGGGTACGGTTCCTATATATCTGATGCTTAGAAGCTTTTCCTGGAAGTATGGCATCAACAGCTTCAACTCCGTAGAGTCTCGTCTCGTGTCTCAGTCTTAAGAACCCGGATTTGCCTAAGTTCTCAACCTACACACTTTCACATGGACTACCAACGCCATGCCTGCCTAGCCTGCTCCGTCCCTCCTTCGCAATATATAGAAGTACAGAAATATTAATCTGTTTCCCATCGACTACGCGTTTCCGCCTCGCCTTAGGGGCCGACTTACCCTGCCCTGATTAACATGGGACAGGAAACCTTGGTCTTTCGGCGGGGGAGTTTTTCACTCCCCTTATCGTTACTCATGTCAGCATTCGCACTTCTGATACCTCCAGCAAGCTTTACAACTCACCTTCAACGGCTTACAGAACGCTCCCCTACCACTTAATCCTAAGATTAAATCCGCAGCTTCGGTGCATAGTTTAGCCCCGTTACATCTTCCGCGCAGACCGACTCGACTAGTGAGCTATTACGCTTTCTTTAAAGGGTGGCTGCTTCTAAGCCAACCTCCTAGCTGTCTGGGCCTTTCCACATCGTTTCCCACTTAACTATGACTTTGGGACCTTAGCTGGCGGTCTGGGTTGTTTCCCTCTTCACAACGGACGTTAGCACCCGTAGTGTGTCTCCCGCATAGTACTCATTGGTATTCGGAGTTTGCAAAGGGTTGGTAAGTCGGGATGACCCCCTAGCCTTAACAGTGCTCTACCCCCAATGGTATTCGTGCGAGGCTCTACCTAAATAGATTTCGGGGAGAACCAGCTATCTCCCGGCTTGATTAGCCTTTCACTCCGACCCACAGGTCATCACCGCATTTTTCAACATACGTGTGTTCGGTCCTCCAGTTGATGTTACTCAACCTTCAACCTGCCCATGGGTAGATCGCCGGGTTTCGGGTCTATACCCTGCAACTAAACGCGCAGTTAACACTCGCTTTCGCTACGGCTCCCCTAATCGGTTAACCTTGCTACAGAATATAAGTCGCTGACCCATTATACAAAAGGTACGCAGTCACCCGAAGGCTTCCACTGCTTGTACGTATGCGGTTTCAGGTTCTATTTCACTCCCCTCACAGGGGTTCTTTTCGCCTTTCCCTCACGGTACTGGTTCACTATCGGTCAGTTAGGAGTATTTAGCCTTGGAGGATGGTCCCCCCATGTTCAGACAAAGTTTCACGTGCTCCGTCCTACTCGTTTTCACGTTGTGTTTGCTTTCGTGTACGGGGCTATCACCCTGTATCGCCAGCCTTTCCAGACTGTTCCACTAACGCCCACACGCTTAAGGGCTAATTCCCGTTCGCTCGCCGCTACTAAGGAAATCTCGGTTGATTTCTTTTCCTCGGGGTACTTAGATGTTTCAGTTCTCCCGGTTCGCCTTCTTTGGCTATGTATTCACCAAAGAATAGTTGCTTATGCAACTGGGTTTCCCCATTCGGAAATCTGTGCCTATAACGCCTTTTATCGGCTTAACACAGCTTATCGCAGATTAACACGTCCTTCATCGCCTCTAACTGCCAAGGCATCCACCACATACGCTTAGTCACTTAACCATACAACCCCAAATAGTTTGGTACGCCAGGGTGACTAAACCCCAGCAATTGTAAAGCCTGACATTTTCACGTACTCAATAGAGTATCTTGAATAAGAATTTGATAGTTTTTCAACTATCGGTTGATAATCTTCTCTTCTCAACATAGGTCGAGGAGAAAGGATTATCGGTGATAAATATTGGCGCGACACCAACATTTATCGGGATATATATCAGCTTTCCAGATTGTTAAAGAAGTAGTAATTAGCGCGCATTCGGCTAAAAACTTGGTTTAAAAAACCAAACTTAAATCATCATCAAATGATACGTTAAGTTTGGCCTTTCGTTCCTTGAAGAAGTACGTTCAATTCAAGTTAATCAAGCTAGTTAGTAGCGACGTGTAGGCTTTTTTACACGAGCTGCGAACTAACGCAGAGTAACGAAGAATTTGGTAGGTCTGGGCAGACTTGAACTGCCGACCTCACCCTTATCAGGGGTGCGCTCTAACCAGCTGAGCTACAGACCTATTTTAGTATTCACCGCCAGTAGGTCACTCAGATAAAGTTGGTGGAGCTAAGCAGGATCGAACTGCTGACCTCCTGCGTGCAAGGCAGGCGCTCTCCCAGCTGAGCTATAGCCCCAAAGGCTTTGTCTTCTTCTAATTCGTTATCATACAATGTGTGTGAACACTCAACACAAGTTAATTCGTTCAAGATAAGGAGGTGATCCAACCCCAGGTTCCCCTAGGGTTACCTTGTTACGACTTCACCCCAGTCATGAAACACAAAGTGGTAATCGCCCTCCCGAAGGTTAGACTAACTACTTCTTTTGCATCCCACTCCCATGGTGTGACGGGCGGTGTGTACAAGGCCCGGGAACGTATTCACCGCAACATTCTGATTTGCGATTACTAGCGATTCCGACTTCATGGAGTCGAGTTGCAGACTCCAATCCGGACTACGACGTACTTTAAGTGATTCGCTCCACCTCGCGGTCTTGCAGCACTCTGTATACGCCATTGTAGCACGTGTGTAGCCCATCCCGTAAGGGCCATGATGACTTGACGTCGTCCCCACCTTCCTCCGGTTTATCACCGGCAGTCTCCTTAAAGTTCCCGCCATTACGCGCTGGCAAATAAGGATAGGGGTTGCGCTCGTTGCGGGACTTAACCCAACATTTCACAACACGAGCTGACGACAGCCATGCAGCACCTGTCTCAGCGTTCCCGAAGGCACTAATCTATCTCTAGAAAATTCGCTGGATGTCAAGGGATGGTAAGGTTCTTCGCGTTGCATCGAATTAAACCACATGCTCCACCGCTTGTGCGGGCCCCCGTCAATTCATTTGAGTTTTAACCTTGCGGCCGTACTCCCCAGGCGGTCAACTTAGCGCGTTAGCTACGCTACCCACGTTTCAAGAACACAGACAGCTAGTTGACATCGTTTACGGCGTGGACTACCAGGGTATCTAATCCTGTTTGCTCCCCACGCTTTCGTGCCTCAGCGTCAGTATTTGTCCAGGTGGCCGCCTTCGCCACTGATGTTCCTTCCAATCTCTACGCATTTCACCGCTACACTGGAAATTCCACCACCCTCTACAATACTCTAGTTAGCCAGTTTCAAATGCAGTTCCGAGGTTGAGCCCCGGGATTTCACATCTGACTTAACTAACCGCCTACGCACGCTTTACGCCCAGTAATTCCGATTAACGCTCGCACCCTCCGTATTACCGCGGCTGCTGGCACGGAGTTAGCCGGTGCTTCTTCTGTCGCTAACGTCACAGTGCAAAGGTATTAACCTTACACCTTTCCTCACGACTGAAAGTGCTTTACAACCCGAAGGCCTTCTTCACACACGCGGCATGGCTGCATCAGGGTTTCCCCCATTGTGCAATATTCCCCACTGCTGCCTCCCGTAGGAGTCTGGGCCGTGTCTCAGTCCCAGTGTGGCTGATCATCCTCTCAAACCAGCTAGAGATCGTCGCCATGGTAGGCCATTACCCCACCATCTAGCTAATCTCACTTGGGCTAATCTAAAGGCAAGAGGCCCGAAGGTCCCCCTCTTTGGTCCGTAGACATTATGCGGTATTAGCAGTCGTTTCCAACTGTTGTCCCCCACCTTAAGGCATATTCCCAAGCATTACTCACCCGTCCGCCGCTCGACGCCGAAGTACAAGTACTTCTCGTTTCCGCTCGACTTGCATGTGTTAAGCCTGCCGCCAGCGTTCAATCTGAGCCATGATCAAACTCTTCAATTAAAAAATCGTTTGTGAGAGACAAGCTCTCGACTCAATGAATTCTGTACAAATAAAACTTACTTACTACCCGAAGGTAATAATTGTTTTGTATGAACATCTTCACTGAGATTATTGTTGCTACCTAAGTAGCTGTCGAATCAATCTCATGTGAGTGCTCACACAAATTGCATGATAACTAATTGTTAAAGAACGTTATCTTTTCTATATAAAGAAGAGATAACTGAAGTTAAATCGCATTCGTTTAACTCCGACACTTCGATTTGGCTAGAAGCCTTGCCCGAAGCGAGATGCGCATTCTACGCAACTCAGTTTTGATGTCAACAAGTTTTTGAAAATTTCTTTAGCTTTTTCGCCGCAGCACTTTTTCTTAACTTATCTGACCCGTTTACCTATCAAATTCGATAACTAAACTTATCAAAACACTCCTCTGGGCTGTCCCTGAGAAGTGGATGCGCATTTTAGGGATTTTTGCGACCACGTCAACAGTTAATTTCACTTTTTTATTTGTTTGCTCTGTTTTTGTACAAAGCGCGGTTTTTCTGACATTTATTGCACTATTCTCGCTTTAATAATCAACAAAACTAACGAAATGACTTTATACGTAGTTTAATACTGATAAGTAGCAATTCGCTTTTTTGATGATAAAAGCATAACCTTTTAGCTAAATCATTCAGCCAAGTTCTATTAAAGAGATAAACCATGGAACAAACTAACTTACGTTCATATAAAGGAACACAGCCCACAATAGGCAAAAATACCTATATAGATAAAAGCGCCGTACTCATTGGTGACATAACAATTGGCCAAGATTCCAGCATCTGGCCATTAGTTGCTGGCCGCGGCGACGTGAATAAAATGACAATAGGTAGTAGAACCAATATCCAGGATGGCACCATTTTGCATTTGACCCGCACCTCTAATGCACATCCAAATGGTTTTCCATTAGTGATAGGTGACGATGTCACCATTGGCCATCAATGTATGCTACATGGTTGTACTATAGGTAACAGGGTTTTAGTGGGGATGGGTGCGATTGTTATGGATGGTGCTATCGTTGAGGATGATGTATTTATTGGTGCCGGTACTGTAGTACCACCTAACAAAACACTTAGAAGTGGCTATCTTTATGTGGGTAATCCAATGAAAGAAGCTCGACCATTAAAAGACGCAGAAATAGCATTCCTCAAAGAGTCGGCGATCAACTATGTCGATTTAAAAAATGATTATTTAACTGAGCAGTAATAAATTGAATAAGTCATGACTTGAGCTGTCAGATTCAATCTTTAGGATGCGATCAAATCTGACAGTCGCATTTGTGCCATTAGCGGCTATTTATGCAACATACACGGACACTTTATGGGGTACAAAAGCGGACGTTCGGTAATAACGCCCCATTCAGGGGCTGATAATAGCTTGCTAAAATGTGCAGCGAATCGGAACCTAGCAAGCTCTTAGCAGTCCCGTTACTATAATGGCTTGTATGTGCTTGTTATATCTCTAGTTAACATTTGATAAATACTTAACAAATAAGTTAAAACGATAACACAAGAGATAGCTAAAATACCGCTGTTAGGGAATAAATACCAAGCTGCTACAATTAAAACACTTCTTAATACAGCATGAATTAAGCCTACAGGATGGTTAACAATCCAAGAATAGACTACCCAATGAAGCCCTAATCCAACGCCTAAACTCAAAGGAACAAATTCAGGTGCATTTAATAGTAATGGTATATGGACGACCCAAAGAAGATTAACCATTATGATGCATTGACCCATTAGTTTTGCCAAAGGGTTGGTTGAGGAAACTAAGTTCTCTTTCCTATATTTAGCTATTAATAAAGCTATAGGAAAAATACCGCCTGTTGCAAAAAGTAAAATATATATAGAAATGTTTGCGCTAAATTGTGTGCTTAGAAGTCCAACTAAAAACCAAATAATTGTTCCAGCAACCGGCATTGAAATAGATCTGTTTGAAGATTTTTCAAATTCTTTTCTGTATTCATCTAATGTCAAAATACTCTCTCCTTCGCTTGAGTAATGCTAAGACTTGTTGAAGCATATAACGCCCTTTAAGGGGCTGATTAATAGTTTGCTAAAATGTGTAGCGAAGCAGAACTGAGCAAACTGTTAGCAGTCCTGCTTTAAATTCTTGTTATATTGCGCTTAATTAAGGCCTGACGAAATTACCATAAAGCTGATTTCTAACGGGTCGTTTAATTAAATAAATCGCCCCATTATTTTCCATTTCTCTAATTTTATTTAAAGGGATATATTCTGGTATTGGCGTAAAATAATCATCGTTACTTAAATCACCGTATTGGATACTATTTACGACTGAATATTGCCATTGATAGAAAAACCTTCCATATACGATTGCTACATTATCATCAGTCACGCGTACAACTTTTGCCAGTTTATATTTATTTTTACGTTCTAAATCACCCTTGATAAGCCTCATATCTAAAAAATAAATATCACTAATTTGAGGATTTAGAACTAAAACCGTGGTTTCAGCCTGTTCAGTTTGATGTTGCTTATATCTATCGAACCCAAAATACATAACCATAAGTAAAAAAACTAATAACACCAGTTTATTTAAGGATATTGTCAACTTAGATTTTGGAAGTTGTGACTCGAAGGCATTTTGCACTTTAATCTCTCCTTGAAAAATACAGCGCGGTGCTAATCAACAAAATAAAGAATATAAGATGACTTAACGGCATAATATGTCACAAACGTAACTCGTCTGACATATTATGTCAACAAAAGATTAGTGCTCCTTAGCTTATGAGCAATATAACGCCCATTTAAGGGGCTGATAATAATTTGCTAAAATTGTGAAGTGAAGCGGAACCGAGCAAACTGTTAATTTTCCCGCTTTATTGCCTTGTAGGGCGAATTATTAGTCCATGTACCTTCTCATTTGCGTTATTAAACCTTGTTCATTGAACTCCAACACGAGAATAGTACGTCCCTTATAATGCTTAAGCTTTTTATTTTTATAGTATTTTGAGTCTTCATTAACTACTACTACAGCTGTATCAGTACCTATGATTATATTATCTATAGTCTCAACCACAGAAACCATTGAAGTACCTTTACTTATGATCCCATTTCTAAGTTTATCTTTTCCAGTAAATGAAACACCATACGTAGGATGATGATCTGTAAAGTCATCCGTAAAAAATGCAAGATACTTGGCTATTGCTTCTTCATTCGAATTTGGCTGCCTCGCGTTTTCCGATGCCGATATAAATGCTTTAATCAAACCAGCTGTTGGTGCAGCTTTAGCTGATAATATAAATAATAAAGTTAATACTATAAATATATTGATAATTAGTTTTTTATTCATTTTATTCTCATTATATTGAGCGGATAGCTGGTAGACATCTATTCGTCTAACGCCCTGTTAAGGGGCTGATTAATGTTTGGCTAAACTTGTGTAGCGAAGCGAAACCGAGCCAAACGTTAGCAGTCCCGCGCTTAAACAGCTTGTTAGGCAACTTTATAAACTACTGGCTATAAAAAACTGTAGGTATTTCGCCGTTTAAATATTCTTTATCATCTGTACAACTTACATTAACTAAACCATGTACGAGAAATGCAACTATGCAACCGCCACTTTCCTCATGTTGATATCGAGCCTCTGCAGCAGTAATTTTCTGATTTTCAATAGTAAAGGTAATTGCTTCAAAACCATCATCGAATACAAAAGGTAGCGGAATAATTACTATCAAAGCGAAAAAGCCTTTCTCTGATTCGGAAAAGTTGTAGGTCCATTTTTCTAATCCATTAGATATTGATTTTAAATTAGGCTCCCCCCAATATTCCTTTAACTCCGTTGCGCTGATACCGGTTCCTTTATCTGAAATATAGCCTTTTTCTTTTTTTACTATAGGGTTTTGTATTGACGAAACTCTAGAGTCTAAAGAAGAGTAACCAATACCAACACACCCTGATAATAAGCACGATAATAATATCAATAAATTTTTCATGTTCATCCTTGCAAAATACGTCCTATGCACACTTAGTTGCCTAACGCTTCAAGCAGGGGCGCAGCTTTGCTGCGTCCATTGCCTTGACTTGTTAGATTGTTCTATAAGGTTATTCACATCTTTCATAATGTTATTAAATTCGCTATCGCTTCCATTATTCTTAAAGACAAAGTGAGGGGGAACTAATGATTTTCCAGCTGCATTTCTGTACGTTCCAACTACAGCTATATTTTCAGTTGCAACTATAGACATCGTAAAGTTAAAGCCATACTGATAGATATCTAGTTTGTTTGTGGCAGGTGAATTTTTATGAAATGACAAATAGTCATTTATAGACTCTCTAATTTTACGACCATAATACCCTTCTTCAGTTTTCTTGTTTCGGCTGTTCAAAACTCCTTCAGATTCAGATTCATCTGACATAAGAATTACAACTGTTTGTTTATCTTCCAGTGAAAATCGTTTTGAGAGATCTTTAGAATTATTAGTAAAAAAGTTTTTCCCATCATTCATAACGATATAGAGCTTATCAGAATTAACTAAGTCAATACCTAAGTTGCTCATACTGTTTTCATAGGTGACCTTATGGAGACCGATATCATCAAATTCTAGTAATTTCGGAAAGCTCTCTTTCAACAGACCTTTTACTTCATAGCTGGTACTTTCGCCAATTTTCTTATTGATAAAGTAACTAACAGTCAAACCAACAAATAAAGCGGTTCCAATTGAAAGCAGCACCTTTTGATATGGTTCTGGGACTTTAAGAAAAATCGGAATAACAACAAAACATAAAAACGCAATAACTCCCCAAAGAGCAAAGTTTTTCTTTGTTAAATCGGTAAAATTTGGAGACTTCATAATAACTTTATACTTCCTGTGTATTTGTCTTTCAATCTAACACCCCATTCAGGGGCTTTTTATTGTTGGCTAAAATAACGAACGCAGTGAGGAGATCCAACTATTAAAAGTCCATACTGCAATGGCTTGTTATGTTTACTTTACTCAAGTTTTCCAGCGCAAAGTATAAAATGAAGCGCCCATTGTAACGATTACAATAAAACTGCCAACCAAATAACTCTGGATATTGTTGCTAAAGTTAAAGTCTTCTCCAAGAAGGGTAAAGCATATCTCAGCTGTTAGCGCCCCAACAATTACACCAAATATTGTAAAAATATAAACAGTACGAGCTGTAAACTGTGAGTGGGTTATCTTCAAATACAGGAAGCCAACCGAAGCTATTGAAGCCAAAATAGCGAAAAACTGTAACACCAGAATTAATTTATTCACTACATTATTATCAAATTTACTAACCTTTTGCTAGCTAAGAAAATATTTGAAAGTTAGTAGAGTGGTCTAAGGACAAAAATGCGCAAATTGCTCATTTTCCTGAATATAGGGGAAGTTTGTTGGTTCTGGATATAAAAACAGTATCAAAAGAAAATATTTCAATGTCCGTTATTCGCTCATTGCAGTCTGCCAGATAAAAAGCTAGTACAGATAAATACGCATTAAGTTAGCGTAATTACCCCTTGATCTGGCTCGTTATCTTCGAGCCAATCTTCAACTAATGATTCCCAATCCAACGTCACTTCCGTGTTAATAGTTATTTGTTGCTCTGTCTCTTGAGCTAATACTATCAGGATTTTTTCTCCTGCAAGCTGCCCGCTAAAACACCAACAGCCATAATCGCTATCAAAATAATGATCGTCGTTAAATAAAATCGCCTGATTCATACTAATCCTTTCACAGTGCCGTTCTTAATTGCGACAAAACCGTGCTCACCTCTGGTTTAACACCTCGCCAAATATAAAAACTTTCCGCCGCCTGTCCCACTAACATCCCAAGGCCATCAATTGCTTGTTTAGCATGATGTTGTTTGGCAAAAGCTAAAAAAGCAGTATCTTCCTTACCATACACCATGTCATAACAAACCACTTGTTCATTAATCAAGGAGTGCTCTATCGGTAACTTATCTCCGGTTAGGCTCGCTGATGTTGCATTAATAATGACATCGAATGCCATTTGATTAACATCGCTAAAGCTCTTTGCAGATAAACGCAGATCGTTAAATTGCTCAACCAGCTTTTGTGCTTTACTCATGGTGCGATTTGCTACTACGACAGTTTCAGGGTTTTGTTCCAGCAAAGGTAATACTACGCCTTTTGCTGCACCGCCCGCCCCTAGTAACAAAATGTTACTCCCTGACAGTTCTACCCGATGTGCTAACAGATCATTAACCAGGCCTAAACCATCGGTATTATCCCCCAATATTTGCCCCTCTTTAAAAGTTAAGGTATTTACTGCTCCGGCTAACTGAGCACGTGATGATAATTGATCACACAAACACAAAGCCTGTTCTTTAAAAGGCACGGTAACATTGGCACCTTTACCGCCTGATTTAGCAAATGCCCGCACAGTATTGGCAAAACTATCTAGGGCAACGAGTTCACTAAGATAATTCAGTGGTTGTTGTGTTTGACTAGCAAATAACTGATGAATAAATGGTGAGCGTGATTGGCTTATCGGATTGCCATAAACGCGATATTGGTCCATAACCTTGTAATCATTAATACTAAATTATCACTAGATTAGCGCAATCAAAGAGAGATAAAAACTAAAAAGCCGCGCTTAACTTAAAGTTAGCGCGGCTTTTTTATTATGACTTAGCGCAAGTTAATCTTAAAATTTGTAACCTAACATCACTGAATACACCATAGGATCAACAGCTACATCAGCAGAGCCCTTAATCGTGTCACCAATTTTAAAGTTTGCTTCAGTCTCAATATCGATATAACGAACCGAGGCGTTAATATGCCAGTTATTATCTAATTGGAAATCTGCGCCAATCTGCGCAGAAAAGCCAAAAGAATTATCTAAATCTAAATCTTTAAAGCCTAATGACTTAGGGGCTGATTTAAATTCTTCATCAAAGAAAATTGTGTAGTTAACACCTAAACCAAGATACGGTTTAAAATTTGAGTTAGTATCAAAGTAATATAGTGCACTGATTGTTGGTGGTAAGTGAGTTGTTTCTGCAAGCGTAACATCATCAACATTTACCCCGAAAACACCAGGAGAAATTCCTTGAGCATCGTGAATTTTAATATCATGAGAAAAAGGAGTCGCAGCTAATACTTCAAGTGCCCAGTTATTATCGTAGAAATATACAAAGTTCAAACCTAACTGGCTGTTATCATCAACAGAAACGGCTAACGGCGTATCGCCACCTAGGGCTTCAACATAAACTCCTGCTTTATCACTATCCGGGTTTACCATAGTGATACCACCACGTACTAATATATCACCCGCTTTATAGTTATCAGCAATTGCTGTTAGCGATAAGCTGGATAAGACGGCAAGTGTTAATAAATTCTTTTTCATAATGCTATTTCCATAATGTTTATAAGGTTTTTAAGTTGAGCGCATTTTATCGCTTACATTATGGAAAATGTTGATCCAGCACAAAGTTGTAGAGCTCCCAGAAGAATATCTGACAGCTTTTATGATCTAAATCATCTTTTCACTTATTACCTAGATAACTTAGCCAATAAATGATTAAAACAATGTATAAATTTTATAACCCCAAACCAGAACAAAATAACAGATAGCAACAAAAACGGCTGCTGAACCTAAATCTTTTGCCCGACCACTAAGTTCATGCCGTTCCAAACCAATACGGTCAATCGCCGCTTCGATACCCGAATTAAGTAATTCGGTGATCAAGATACCAAAGATGCCGGACATTAACAGACAAAACTCAACAAAACCATTAGCGATATAACAAGCAATCGGCAGTAAAATAATTAATAAAAACACTTCCTGACGAAAGGCAATCTCATGCTTATACGCTGCTTTTAATCCGAGAATGCTGTTACGCGTCGCAGGACCAAATCGAGCGAAATGCCCTAAGTTATTTTTTTCTGTCATAAAATTACTCTGCTATCAGCCAATCTGTCGGAGTTAAATAATTTATCAAATGTGCTTCTTCACTGTCAGGCTCAGGCTGGTAGTTGTATTCCCAACGCGCCAACGGCGGCATCGACATCAAAATAGATTCAGTGCGACCACCGGATTGCAAACCAAACAAGGTACCACGGTCAAATACTAAATTAAATTCAACATAACGGCCACGGCGATAAAGTTGGAATTGTCGATGCGACTCTTGATAAGGTGTCGATTTACGTTTATTAACAATGGGAACATAAGCATCGATATAGCCTTGACCGACTGCCTTAATATAATCAAAACACTTGTCAAAGCCCCACGCGTTTAAATCATCAAAGAATAAGCCTCCAACACCTCGTGTTTCATTGCGGTGTTTTAGATAGAAGTAGTCATCACACCATTTTTTATGCTCGTCATATATCAAATCACCAAATGGCTGGCATAAATCTTTAGCCGTTTGATGCCAATGAATAACGTCTTCTTTAAATGGATAAAATGGCGTTAAATCAAATCCACCACCGAACCACCATACAGGAGCTTCACCTTCTTTTTCTGCAATAAAAAAACGAACATTAGCATGTGATGTTGGTACAAAAGGATTTTTCGGATGAATCACCAACGATACGCCACAGGCCTGCCAACTTCTGCCTGCCAGTTCTGGGCGATGTGCTGTCGCCGATGGTGGTAATTTATCGCCCGATACCAAAGAGAAATTTACTCCGCCTTGCTCAATAACCGCGCCATTGGTCATTACCCGAGTACGACCTCCGCCACCTTCTGCCCGCGTCCAGTTATCTTCAACAAACTTTCCTTCGCCATCTGCCTGTTCTAATGTCTGACAAATTTGATCTTGCAATGACTTCAAAAATTCAATGACTTGGTCAATATTTACTTGGCTCATGAGCGAAAAGTTTCTCCTGTTAAAGCATCAATAATGGTAGATGGCTGGCTATACCCTAAGGTATTCCCTTTAATAATAAAATCGATTGTTTCTGTTAATGCAGGTGATAAATCCTGCCACTGCGTTGCAGGTAGCTCACCAGATAAATTAGCGCTGGTAGAAACTATCGGTTTATTAACTTGATTACACAAGGCGACAACATCCGGCTGACTGGTTACTCGCACCGCTATCGAATCGAAATCACCGGTTAGCCAAGAAGATAACGACGGATTTTTTGGAAACACCTGAGTAATGCCATCAGGCCAACGTGACAAGACGCTAAAGCGTTTGTCTTGCGGTATTTTATTATCATCAACATAAGGTAGTAATTGTGAGTAATTAGCAGCTAATAAAATCAAGCCTTTCGCTTTATCTCGTTGTTTTATTTTGAGTAATTTTTCAATAGCTTCAATATTGTCAGGATCGCATCCTAAACCGAAAACGGCTTCTGTCGGATAAGCAATAATACCGCCCTGTTGATACACTTCTACGGCTGTTGTCATAAAATCAATACTAAAGCACTTAAACAATGGCGCCAATTATACGGTTTTTTAACTCGCTTGCATTAATATTATAAAGTTGTCTTGCCAGGCAATAATAAAAAGACCGAAAAAGCAAATATCACTCTTTCAGCCTTTTTCACTAAACCTCAGTTATTAAAACTAAACTTCACTAAGTTGTTTTACTTTCTCCCGTAAAATAAACTTTTGCACTTTACCGGTAGAAGTTTTCGGTAATTCACTAAACACTATGGTTTTTGGCGCTTTAAAATTGGCCATATGCTCGCGGCAAAACTCGATGATTTCCCGTTCGCTAGCATCTTTATCCGCTTTTAAGGTAACAAACGCACATGGGCTTTCCCCCCATTTTTCATCTTTACGAGCAACTACTGCAGCTTCCATTACAGCAGGATGCTGGTATAACACACCTTCCACTTCTACCGAAGAAATGTTCTCTCCACCAGAAATGATAATATCTTTAGAGCGATCCCTTATTTCAATAAAGCCATCAGGATGTTTAACCGCTAAGTCACCAGAATGAAACCAGCCATGTTTAAAGGCTTCAACCGTTGCAGTATCATTTTTTAAATAGCCTTTCATGGTGGTGTTACCACGAAACATGATTTCGCCGACGGTTTCCGCATCAGCTGCAACAGGTAACATGGTTTGTGGATCTAAAACATCCACTTCTTCCTGAGTTGGATAACGCACTCCTTGACGTGCCTTTAACGCTGCTCTTTCATCGTCGGTTAATTCGTCCCACTGACTTTTCCATTCACTAACCACACAAGGACCATAAACTTCTGTTAAACCGTAACCTTGTGTTATATCAAAGCCATGTGCTTCCATACCTTTGATCACCGTTGCAGGTGGTGGCGCGCCAGCCGTCATAATATTGATGCCACGAGGGATTCTATCCAATAACTCACTATCAGCATTTAAAATCATATTTAACACTATTGGCGCACCACAAAAATGACTAACATTATGTTCTATCAAGCTAGTGACAATCGCATTGACCTCCACTTGACGCAAACACACATGCGTACCGGCCATTGCTACTACTGTCCAGGGAAAACACCAGCCATTACAATGGAACATTGGTAATGTCCATAAATACACTGAATCACTGGCAAGCGGCCAAATCATATTATTACCAACAGCATTTAAATAGGCACCACGATGTGAATAAACCACCCCTTTAGGATTTCCCGTCGTACCCGAAGTATAATTTAACGCCAGCGCCTGCCATTCATCATGAATTAAATTTCCTTGAAAGTTTTCATCCCCTTCTGTTAATAAGTCTTGATACTCTAATTCCCCTATTCGCTCAGCATCTTCACACTCAATATCATCATCGATATCTATCACTAATGGCGCACGAGTACATAAGGCTAGCGCCTTTTTTACTGTCGGTGCAAAAGCGGTGTCCGTCAGCAACACATCACATTCACTATGATCGAGAATAAAAGCAATCGCCTGTGCATCCAGACGAATATTAATCGAGTTGAGCACAGCTCCAGTAAGCGGAACGCCATAATGAGCATCTAAAAATGCCGGAATATTAGCGGCAATGATACTGACAGTATCTCCTGTTTTTACTCCTCGTTGAATTAAAGCCGAAGCTAAACGACGAACGTTCTGTCGATATTCTCTGTAGGTAAATTGCTGATCACCATGAATAATAGCGACTTTATCCGGATAAACATCTGCTGTGCGATTTAAAAAATTGATCGGTGTTAATGGCTGACTATTGGCAGCTACTTTGTCTAAGCCTTGATTATAAATATTATGCATAACCTTTCCTCATCAGTACTTATCGCCAGTCTTACGCCAGCTTTTTAGTTTAGATAGGATCAGTTTACGCCTTTAATGGTGAATAAAAATTAGCCTTTGGTCTAATACTGTCGACAATACACATAGTTTTTGCTATTAAAAAACTATGTTTCTATATATTTAAATTTAATTGTCTACAGTTTGATTCCCGACCTTTCCTTTACTAAGGATTAAAGTGTCTATTTTATCAACAACTTTTGTCAGACTTATTTCCGTATTAAGCCAAACAAAGGTATAATGCGCGCCTTATTTTATTGCGACAATATAGCAGCACTTTAGCCAACTAATTATCAAGGTGAAAAATCATGAAAGTGGGTATTATCATGGGGTCAAAATCTGATTGGCCGACAATGCAACACGCAGCAGAAATGCTAGATTTATTGAATGTTCCATATGAAACAAAAGTCGTTTCAGCCCATAGAACTCCTCACTTGTTAGCTGAATATGCAGAAAGCGCTAAAGAACGTGGTTTAAAAGTGATTATCGCTGGTGCTGGTGGTGCAGCCCATTTACCAGGTATGACGGCAGCGTTTACTGCATTACCAGTGTTAGGCGTTCCTGTGCAATCAAAAGCATTAAGTGGTCAGGACTCATTATTGTCTATTGTTCAAATGCCTAAAGGTATTGCCGTAGGTACATTAGCAATAGGTACCGCTGGTGCCGCCAATGCTGGATTACTTGCAGCGCAAATTTTAGCGACTCACGATGAAGCCATTATGGCGAATATCGAAGCATTCAGAGCCGAACAAACCAATAATATATTAAGCAACCCGAATCCAGCAGAATAGGCAAATCATCCATGAAAAAAGTTTTGGTATTAGGTGCCGGCCAGCTAGCCCGTATGATGGACTTAGCCGGTTCACCACTCAACATGGATGTAAAAGCCTTCGATGTTCGCACTAACAAGGTAGTTCATCCGGTTGCGCCTGAACATATTTACGGCAATTTAGCTGAGGGCATCGCAGAGGCTGAAGTAATCACTGCAGAATTTGAACATGTCGCTCACGATATCCTTGAACAATGCGAACAATCAAATAAGTTAAAACCAACTAGCCAGGCTATTAAAATTGGCGGTGACCGTCGGTTAGAAAAAGCGCTGCTGCGTGAGTGTAATGTTGCTAATGCTAAACATTACGTTATCGAAACTCGGGAAGATTTTGAGCAAGCATTAACAGAGTTAACTCTGCCAATCATTTTCAAAAGTGCTCTAGAAGGTTATGACGGCAAAGGCCAATGGCGCATGAAGTCCACAGAGCAAGCAGATGAAATCTGGCAAGATATGGCTGATTTTATTGCACAGGCTAACTCATCGGTTCCTCAGGGCATAGTCGCTGAACAAATGGTACCATTTGATCGTGAAGTATCTCTCGTTGGTGCCCGGAACACGCATGGTGAAATCGAGGTTTACCCATTAACTGAAAATCATCACGCTGGCGGTATATTAAGTGTCTCAGTTGCTGCACCTGTTGAGCAAGAACTACAAATTCAAGCAGCAAGTGTGTTTAAGGCGTTAACGGAAAAATTGAATTACGTCGGTGTATTAGCAATAGAGTTTTTCCAAGTTGGTGATCAATTGCTGGTAAATGAAATAGCCCCTCGGGTTCATAATTCAGGCCACTGGACACAACAAGGTGCTGATACCTGCCAGTTTGAAAATCACTTACGTGCTATTTGTGGGTTACCACTTGGCAGCACCAAACTTGTTCGCCCTACGGCTATGGTGAATATTTTAGGGGAAGATTCAGTACCAAATGAAGCTCTTGCGCTCCCTAGCCTAAGTATCCACTGGTACGATAAAGAAAAGCGAGCGGGTCGTAAAATGGGACACCTTAACTTGTGTGGTAATGATGAACAGGAATTAGCACAACGATTAAATCAGTTAGCTGCTATTTTACCTACAGAAGCTTTCCCAGATTTAGCAAGTTTCGCTGCTAAGTATCAAGAACGAGTTACTCAGTAATCATTCCGAAATTTATATTGGTTCTAAACATAAAAAGCGAGCTTGGCGCTCGCTTTTTATTATTGAAATTTACTGCATTTTTTCTGCGCGCATTGTAACTTTTCTCCTGCCGCCATCTGCCTTTTGAGTAATAGAGGAAAACCACAGGTTTTGCATTCGCCAGCAACCGGTTGATGATTAACGGCAAACTTGCACTTAGGGTAGTTATCACAGGCATAAAAGGTTTTACCAAAACGGCTTTGTCGCTCCACTAAAGAACCTTTTCGGCAACTTGGACAAGATATCTGTTCTAATGGCTGCTGTTGTGCTTGATGCTCAATATGATGACAAGCAGGAAAATTAGTACACCCAATAAACATACCATAACGCCCTTGCTTCACAGCTAATTCATGACCACAGTCAGGACATTCACTGCCGGGCAAGATCTTATCTTCTACTTTCTGATGTTCAACGACAGGACGAGTGTATTTACATTGAGGATATGATGCACAGCCAAAAAATGCCCCGGCTTTACTATGCTTAACCACTAACTCACTGCCACAATCCGGGCACACCTCATACGCTTTTTCTAAAGCATGCTCATGGCGAGTAAATAATGGGTCGTCTGGCTTTGACATAGAGTAAATATAATTAAAAATTAGTAACGTCTATTATGCCATAACTCCTATTAACGAGAATAGGCTATTTTTTACCGTGTCACAAAAGCAAAAAAGGGATCGGTGATTAAAAGCATCATCGATCCCTTCTGTTATCTGTTTGACTTAATGTAACGGGCCTTCCTGCTCATCAAAGATCAAGTCTTCCATTTGAGAGTAAGCCGATTCTTTACCTGGCACATTAAACAATACCATCAATACAACCCACTTAAGATCATCGATAGTGAAATATTTAGTATCTAATTCCATCACTCTATCAATCACCATCTCTCGGGTAGTAAAGTCTAAAACATTAACTTGCTCGAGAAACATTAAAAAGCCCTGACACTCTATATCAAGCAATTGCTTTTCTTCACGGGTATAAATTCTAAATGAACGGCTTTCTGTTCGCGTAAAATATGGATAGGCGTCGGTATCCTGCAAAGCGGCTAGCTTTTCTAACCAGGCAAGAGCTTTATATATTTCGTCCTGGTGGAATCCTGCGCGAGTTAATTCATCAGTGAGTACATCATGGTCTACCATTACTTCAGCTTCACTATGAATGTAATTTTCAAAAAGATACATCAAGATATCAAACATAATTAGCCCCTATTTAATTTTCAGGTAGCCTCCTGGCACCGCAGATACCAGACCTCTAAGCTCAAGCATTGTTAACCGGGTTAGCACTACATCTGTGGGTAGTTTACTCCGAGAAACCACCGTATCTACGGGAGTGATTTCATATCCCACACTAGCTAACAATGAATCGTTAAACAAGTCTTGATCACAACTTTTTTTTGACCCTTGCCCTTTCTCCTTGTTTCTATTGTTATTTCCCTTTAAGTGTAGACCATAATCACTGTTAACGTTCACCTCTTCTATTATATCGGCCACTTCATCAACTAATTTAGCTCCTTGTTTAATTAGCCAGTGACACCCTTTAACCTGAGGGTTTTGAATATTTCCCGGCATGGCATAAACATCCCGGTTCTGTTCAAGTGCACATCGAGCTGTAATTAACGAGCCACTTTTCATCGCGGCTTCAATTACTAGCACCCCTTGCGATAAACCGCTAATAATACGATTGCGCTTTGGAAAGTGACCAGCCTTCGGTGGTGTATGCGGCAAAAACTCACTAATAATAGCGCCACCGTATTCAATAATTTGTTTAGCTAACCCCTTATTTCGCGCCGGATAGACAATATCAATGCCGGTGGCAATCACAGCGATAGTAGCTTGCTGGTTATCAACAGCTCCTTTATGAGCAAAAGCATCAATTCCCAATGCCAAACCACTAGTCACTACTAAGCCACATTCTGTCAGCTCTTTCGCCAATAGTGTCGCAGCTTCCCGACCATGAATGCTGGCATTACGGCTGCCAACTATGGCTATTTGCTGACGATTTAATAATCGGGTATCCCCCTTAACAAACAAAACTAGTGGTGGGTCATAAATTTGTTTTAGCAGCTGTGGATAATTAGCGTCTTGATAACTAACAATAACAGCACCAGCCTGCTGACTGTGTGCAATAATTTTTTCGATTGCGAACCAATCAGGATTCACAATCCCTTGATATTGTTTTTCACTGATAGCAAGTTGCTGCTGACTTGGCGGCTGATTAAACAGCTGTTCAATACCATACCGTTTAACCAAGACCAATTTTTTCTGAATAGATAACCGAGGAATAAGTTTTAACGCCAGCCAGTAATATTCTGGCGTATATTCTTTCATTTGATTGATGTGACTTTCCCTGTCAGTCACCTGTTTACTCCTTAAAACAGTGTTTTTTTATTGTCCTATAATGCCATAACGCTATCATTTAAACGCAGAGGTTTTTCAGATCGTAAAATTAACGCCATACTCACCTGATCAAATACTTTAAACACCATGATTTTACCAATAGCTTCTTCCGGCATCTGATAATCAGAATCTGAAGCATTAGCCAACCGACTCCAGCGAGAAGCATCTTGGGTGTACACCGGGCCATCTTTCGTTTCCAACACACCAGGGCTTAAACGATTAACCGATAAAATGTCTCCTTGTTTAACCCCGTGCTCTATTCCCTGATCAATAAAAATCACTTCAAACTTACCGAATTCACGATTACCGTTTGATGATTTAATAATTTTACCCTGCACCGTATCAGCAGCAGCCTGCATAGTAAAAAATGCCGGTAATAACTGCCCTTCATTAACAGGTTTGACGATAGCGCCAGAGCGTAGTTCTCGCATAACCCCCTCTAAATACATAGTAGATGGTTCTTTTTCTGCAGCGTTCCCTGCTCTTATCGCCTTACCTGAACCTACCATACGGGCGTGATAGCCAATAACAGTTTCGCCATCAACGGCAATAATCGCTTCTTCTTTTTGATAAACTCCGTAAGACTGGCCTACTTGCAAGTCACCGTTCACGTAAAGCTTAAAACCGTTAACACTGGATTTATAACCTTCATCACTACCAAGTATATAAGGTGAATTATCCAGATCTTGCTGAGACAAAATAGTATCGTATTTTAAAAACGGGGATAAAACACTAAGCGAGATGGTTTCAACTGGACTTTGATCTTTTAACTGAGTTCTGACTTTCGGTGACCATTTTAATACGGGCTTACTATTCTCTTTTACCAGCATTGGCTGGCCTTCAACGTCATACACTAGCTTTAATTCATCACCAGGATAAATCAAATGTGGGTTTTCAACCTCCGGATTAATACGCCAAAGCTTTGGCCATAACCAAGGCTGCTGTAAAAATTTTCCAGAGATATCCCACAAAGTATCTCCTTTTTTCACCACGTAAGAATCTGGTGCATTTGGCGCTAACCGTAATTCATCCGCTAGTGCAGCCCAAGGCAAAATAAGAGAAAATAGTGTTAACAAGACTCTTTTTAACATACTAACCTGCCTATTCTTGTAGCAATTAACCTAAATCACTAGGATTAATTTTATTTAATGGCTAAAATTGAAACATAACACTCTATGCGAAATTTCGCGAATTCTTTTGAAAAATTATGGCTATATTAGACGTTTTAACATTTCCAGATCCAAGATTAAGAACCAAAGCAAAACCAGTTGAAGTGGTCGATGACAATATTCGACAAATTGTCGACGATATGTTTGAAACCATGTATGCAGAAAATGGTGTCGGCCTAGCAGCAACCCAGGTTAATATCCACCAACGTATCGTAGTCATTGATGTTTCCGAAAACAAGGAACAATCCTATGTATTGATCAATCCGGAAATCATCAGAAAAAATGAAGAAACGATGATCAACGAAGAAGGTTGTTTATCGGTACCCGGTAATTACGCCAAAGTGGATCGTCACACAGAAGTTACGGTAAGAGCACTTGATCGAGACGGTAACGAATTCGAACTGGACGGTGAAGAGTTGCTCGCAATCTGTATTCAGCATGAGCTAGATCACCTGAACGGTGTGCTGTTTGTTGACTATCTGTCACCACTGAAGCGTAAACGCATTCAGACCAAGCTTGAAAAAGAAGCGCGTTTAGCGAAAGCCAACGCCTAACTTACTTAACAACAGAAATTATATGTCAAAACCATTAAACATTATTTTTGCTGGCACGCCCGACTTTGCTGCCCAGCATCTTGCAGCGCTAATAGATTCTCCTCACAATGTTGTCGCCGTTTATTGTCCACCAGATAAACCTGCGGGCCGCGGTAAAAAGATCACCGCTTGCCAAACTAAACAACTGGCTCTTGCTCATGAGATCCCAGTCATTCAACCATTAAATTTTAAAGAACAAGCAGACCAGAAAGCATTAATCGAACTTAAAGCCGACGTCATGGTGGTAGTTGCCTACGGTTTGTTGTTACCAAAAGTCATTCTAAAGGCGCCAAGACTTGGCTGTATTAATGTGCATGGTTCGATACTACCAAAATGGCGTGGTGCAGCCCCTATTCAACGAGCAGTAGAGTCAGGTGATCAGCAAACCGGGGTCACCATCATGCAAATGGACGAAGGACTCGATACTGGTGATATGCTATTAACCGCCTTGTGCGATATTACCGAGCAGGACACCAGCACCAGCATTTATCAAAAGCTAGCAGAACTGGGGCCAAAAGCGTTATTAGAGACCTTATCCTTAATGGCTGAAAATAAACACCAGGCAATTAAACAAGATAACGAACAAGCGACGTACGCAACAAAGCTAGATAAGTCTGAAGCTGAGTTAAACTGGCATTTACCAGCAAAAGTATTGCATCAAAAGTTACGTGCTTATATCCCTTGGCCTGTTGCACAGTTCACTTTTATCGACGATAAGACAAAAGAACATCGTATTAGAGTCTGGCAAGCTAGTGTTGTAAAAAATAGTGCGCCGGTTCAACCAGGTACCATTATCGATGTCGATAAAACAGGCATAACGATAGCGACCAGTGAGCAAGCATTAAAGCTAGAAAGCCTACAATTACCAAACAAAAAAGCCATGGCAGTTGCAGACATACTTAACAGTAAAGCAAACTGGTTTAAAACAGGACAATCCATTAACGGACAATTGAGATAACCCATGAGTGCAAATGTTAGAGCACTAGCCGCTAAGTGCTGTTATGCGGTTGTCGATAAAGGCCGCAGCTTAGCAGATGAATTACCCCAATTGCAGGAAAAAGTAGCTGGGAAAGATAAAGGTCTATTACAGGAGCTTTGTTATGGCGTGTTACGTTACCTACCCGAATTAGAACATAGCTGCCGGCAATTAGTGACAAAGCCGTTAAAAGGTAAACAACGGGTAGTACATTTTCTGATTTTAGTGGGCATTTACCAGATAAAATATACTCGCATTCCTGATCATGCTGCAGTCAGTGAATCTGTTGCGGCAACTAAACCTTTGAAGCATTTTCACTTAAAAGCCTTGGTTAACGGAGTGTTACGCGGCTTCCAACGAATGAGCGCCGACGGTCAGTCAGAGGTTGCAGACGCAATAAAATTTAATCACCCCAGTTGGTTTATCAATAAAATTAAACAGGCATATCCAAGTGATTGGCAGCAAGTATTAACCGCTAATATGGCAAAACCACCGATGTGGCTGAGGGTCAACCAGTTACAAAACAGCGTTGCGCACTACCAAGAACAGCTCAAACAGGCAAAAATTGATATTGAACTAGTAGATAGCAATTCAGGAGCAATCAAACTGGTGACTCCCGTTGATGTAGGCTCTTTACCTGGATTCAATCACGGTGAGGTTTCAATTCAAGATGGTGCAGCACAACAAGCCGCTGTGCTACTAGATTGTCAAAGCGGTGACCGTGTACTTGATTGTTGCGCTGCACCTGGCGGAAAAACCTGCCATATGCTTGAGCTCACACCAGGTATTGCGTCAATGACTGCAATCGACGTCGATGAAAACCGATTGGCTAGGGTCAAAGAAAACTTATCTCGGCTCAATCTCAGTGCCAAAACCATTGCTGGTGATGCCTCGGATCCTGAGAGTTGGTGGGATGGTGAATTATTTGATCGGATCTTGCTCGATGCCCCGTGCTCAGGTACAGGTGTTATTCGCCGTCATCCCGATATCAAATGGCTCAGACAAGCAAGTGACATAGATAAGCTGGTGATATTACAACAACAAATTTTAACGAAAGTATGGTCTTTACTTAAACCGGGTGGTACCTTGCTTTATGCAACCTGTAGTATTTTACCTGAAGAAAACTGTGAGCAAATTCAGCAATTTATTAATAAAGAACCTAACGCTGAACTAGTATCACTCAATAGCAATAGCGACACCATTGGCTGGCAGATTTTACCTAATCAGCAATCAATGGATGGGTTTTATTACGCAAAATTAACCAAAAGAATATAAAGGCACTTTGGTAAAATAAAATGAAAATAGTGATAATCGGCGCAGGACAAGTAGGCGGCACCTTAGCGGAAAATCTGGTAGGTGAACGTAACGAGATCACCTTAATCGATACCAACAGCGAAATCCTGCGCGAACTGCAAGATAAAATGGATCTACAGGTGGTTACTGGCCACGGTTCACACCCAGATGTCCTGAAAAAAGCTGGCGCAGAAGACGCAGAACTGGTCATTGCGGTTACCAGCGATGATTCAGTTAATATGATTGCCTGCCAAATTTGCTATTCACTATTTAATACCGCCAGTAAAATTGCCCGTATTCGCTCAGCCAAAATACTTAAATATCAGGAACAATTATTTCAAAATGACAATATTCCGGTTGATCATGTCATAGCACCAGAGCAATTAGTTACTCGAGATATCGCTCGCTTAATCGATTACCCAGGTGCACTCCAGGTATTGGAATTTGCCGGTGGTAAAGTCAGTCTGGTTGCGGTAAAAGCCTATTATGGCGGCTTGTTAGTGGGTCATGCTTTATCAACACTAAGAGAACATATACCCAATATTGATACCCGAGTCGCTGCAATTTATCGAAATGGTAAACCTATTCGCCCGTTAGGTACTACGGTAATTGAAGCAGACGATGAAGTATTCTTCATTGCCGCCACTATCCACATTCGCGCCGTAATGAATGAATTACAAAAACTGGAGCCTGCCTATAAACGAATTATGATAGCAGGAGGCGGTAATATAGGCGCCGGTTTAGCTAAAATGCTGGAGAAAAATCACCAGGTAAAATTAATAGAACACACACCCAAGCGTGCAGCTTATCTAGCGTCTGAACTCAATGATACCTTAGTTTTTGTTGGCGATTCTTCCGATCAGGAACTATTAGTGGAAGAACATATTGACCAGTTTGATGTTTTTATCGCGGTTACCAATGATGATGAAGCCAATATCATGTCTTCGCTACTCGCAAAACGACTTGGTGTTCGTAAAGCTATGGTTCTAATCCAACGCAGTGCCTATATCGACCTAGTACACGGCAGTAACATTGATATTGCAGTATCACCACAGCACGCAACTATTTCTGCGTTATTAACCCATGTGCGTAAAGGCAGTATAGACAATGTTTACAGCTTACGTGGCGGTGCAGCAGAAGCGATAGAAATCGTCGCTAAAGGCAATGAAAAATCATCCAAGGTTATTGGCAGAGCCATAGCCTCATTAAAACTACCACCAGGGACAACGATTGGGGCTATTGTGCGTGATGAAGAAGTAGTAATTGCTCACTCCAACACAGTAATCCAGGCAGAAGATCACGTGATATTATTTTTAGTAAACAAGAAATACATTTCAGATGTCGAAAAACTGTTTTACGTTGACCCGCTGCAGTTTTTTTAACGCAATAAAAAAGCCTAACAAAATTGCTAGGCTTTTAAACAAAAAGGCTAGTATTAACTATACTTTTTTCTCGCTAAACCAGCTAACGCTAAAACAAATAATATAGCAGTTTGTGGTTCCGGTACATCAACCGGTTCGCCAACCACATCACCACCAACGGAAATACCATCAAATGCTAAGCCTGATTGGTACTGGCTGTCATCCCAGTTAACGGTACCAAATTCTAGATAATAATTTCCAGCATTAGCAATAGAATAATTTGATTCTATCCAACCTGTGTAGCCACAACCAGCTTTATAACAATCACCAGAATCACCCCCTAATGGCGACCATGTTGGTGCACCACCAATAATTTCCACCGTTGCTGGCGATAAAGTTGCTTCAGGTGCTGGCATACCAAAACCAGGCACTATATTTCCACTTTCTAGAGTACGAGCAGTAAACAAAATAGCCACTTGATTAAATGCTTCATCCAATAATCTTGCCCAACCATAATCAGCAAAGCCAGCGCCGTCAGAGGTCACATAGTTAAAAAAGAAGTTTAAGTCATCACCAGCTTCTGCTGAAAATAGACTAGAAGTTAATACTGAACCCGTAGTTCCCCCGATACCTTCTAACCCAACTCCTGCTTCACCATCAGTAGTTGCTACCCAGCCATAATTGCCACCAAATGACGATTCAGTCACATCTCCATCTGCACCTGCAGTACCACAAGTTCCTTCACAATTCCAGCCAGCAGGTAAACCTGAATCAAAAATAACAGAGGCTTGGGTATTAAGTGATAAAGCAAACAGCATCGCTGACGCTATTATTTTAATATTGGTTATTAATAAATTGTTTTTCATTAACTTTTTTCCTTTATAAAGTTATTAAACTAATTAGAATCGAGCACACTGCAAAATTCAAACCAAAAAGAATAAATAGTTAACAATCAATATGATAAACATAGCTACTAGTTATTAATTAATACAATTGTAAAAAATTTAGACAGTAATAACGTTTTTGCTAAGAGCGCCAAAAAGCAGGAGTGAACAGCACCAATAGAGTAAAGATTTCAAGCCGGCCAAAGAGCATCGCGATAATAAGTACCCACTTACTAAAATCGCTAAGGCCTGAAAAGTTAGCCGCAACCTCTCCTAAGCCGGGTCCAAGGTTATTTAAACAAGCAGCTACCGCTGTAAAAGCAGTAATATCATCAACGCCTGCAGCCAACAGCGCTAACATACAGACAACAAACACCGCAGCATAAGCAGAAAAGAAGCCCCAAATAGCTTCAACCACACGATTAGGTAAGGCTTTAGCCCCCAGTTTAATCGTAAAAATAGCTTTCGGATGTACGAGTTTCTTAAGCTCACGTATCCCTTGTAAATAAAGCAAAACAATACGCACTACTTTCATACCACCACCAGTACTACCGGCACAACCACCAATAAAACTGGAAAAAATAAGTAATATCGGCAGCAAAGTTGGCCAATCAGCAAATGATGTTGTAGCAAAACCAGCTGTGGTACTAATAGAAACCGCCTGAAACAATGCCTGATCTAGGGTATCAAATGTTGAATCATAAACACTAAAACTCATCAGCACGATAAAACAAATCAGTGTCAGTACCAATTGAATGGTAATAAAGGCTTTAAATTCAGGGTCATAAAAATAGGTACGTAATGAACGGCTGTGAACAACAGCAAAATGCAACGCAAAGTTAACGCCGGCAATTAATAAAAACAAAACACAAACAAAGTTAATTAACGGACTATCAAAATACCCCATGCTTAAATCATGGGTGGAAAACCCCCCTATGGCAATGGTAGAAAACGCATGACAAATCGCATCAAATACTGTCATACCCGCCGCCCAATAACTTAATGAGCATGCCACAGTTAATGATAAATAAATATACCAGAGATGTTTTGCGGTATCCGCTATCCTAGGCGTCATCTTTGACTCTTTCACCGGGCCTGGGGTTTCTGCCCGATATAACTGCATGCCACCGACCCCAAGCATAGGTAATACTGCCACCGCTAATACAATAATCCCCATACCACCAAGCCATTGCAATTGCTGGCGGTACCAAAGTACGGCATGAGGTAAGCCATCAATTTTATTTAATATCGTGGCACCAGTTGTTGTTAATCCGGAAAATGACTCAAAAAATGCATCGGCAACAGATAAGTTTGGCTGTTCCAGTAACATCAATGGAATAGCAGAAAAACTCGCCAGCACCGTCCAGAACAAAACAACGATAAGGAATCCTTCGCGCGCCCGTAAATCGCCTTTTTCATTACGGTTTGGATACCAGGACAACCCACCCATCACTAAGCAAAATAAAAATGCCATCAAAAAGGAGACCCCGCCACCATCACGATAAACCATAGAAATCAACGCAGGTGGCAACATGGTAACACTCAGTAAAGCGACCAAAATTCCCAATATTCGGATTATATTTTTATATTGCACAATAAGTTACGTTTGTTTTTATTATTTATACCAAGTGAATTAAACATTTGGCCATTCAGCGATAATTAAAAGGCTTATAGGCAAGGCTTTGATTGTAACTAATGGTTATTCCCTTAGCAAAATCAATAACGCAGCATGTAAGCCTTTTAAACTCGCCCGTTGGGAGCTTGTCAGAAAAGTGATAACTTTACAAATTGCTTTGATGGAGAATGCTACACTGGCATCAATTTGTTTTGTTCTAACTTCTCTGACACAGCTCTGAATAGGTTAAATATTTATTTCAATTGGTATTACGGTTCTTTTGATTTTAATGCCAATTGCCCAGAGCTCAAAGTTTGCAACTGAGTCTTTATCTGCTGGATATTATCTGCCGGAATTAATAACGACAAATTAACGTCAGTTTGAAAGTTTTGCTCGATAATTTGCCCACCATTTTTTTCAATTAAATGCAGCACATCATTTACTTGAGTATACTGACACGCCAACGTCTTCTCTACCATAGGTATTTTCGTTTTTGTTTGAAGATGAACGAGTGCCTGGCGCACGCTTGCACCATAAGCACGCTGCAACCCACCAGTACCTAATTTAGTACCACCAAAATAACGAACAACAACCGCGATAATTTCGCCAATTCCACTACCCTGTAACACTGCCAGCATCGGACGCCCAGCAGTACCTGAAGGCTCTCCATCATCAGAAAAACCATAGCTTTGGCTATCTAACGGATGAGCACAGACAAAAGCATAACAATGATGGCTCGCCTGCGGGTGCAATTGTTGAATCTGCTTTAAGAATAGTTTAGCCGCCTCTTTTGATTGGCAAGGGGCCAAATAGCAAATAAAGCGACTACGGGTAACCACAGTTTCATCGATTACTTCGTTAGCCGCAATTGAATAGGAAGATGTCAAAACGCTCTCTTAATTTAATTCAAGCTCACGCGTCATATTTTCATTATGGGATTGATGAACAATGATATTATCTTCAATTCGAATACCACCAAAAGGCCGCATTTCATCAATTTGTTGCCAATTGATCATATCGCGATGAGCCGACTGTTTAAGTTCAGCCAACAATGAATCAATAAAATACAAACCCGGTTCAATAGTAAAGACCTGATTGCTTTCAACCACTCGAGAGGTTCTTAAAAAGCTATGAGGCTCTGGAGTCTCAATATGGGTGCCACGTTCATCCGCCATAAAACCACCGACATCATGAGTTTGCAATCCTAAATGATGACCAAGGCCGTGCGGAAAGAAGGTGCTGACAATGCCAGCTTCAATCGCCAGTGCAGGATCAACCTTGATAAAACCAAACTCATGTAAAACATTGGCAATGTCGTTATAGGTTTCAATATGTAAATCAACATAACTTTTGCCCGGTTTCAATCCATCAACCGCTTTTAGCATCAACTTATTCATTCGAGCGATCAGTTCTGCAAACTTATCTCGTTTAAATGAATAGGTACGGGTAATATCCGACGCATAGCCATTATAATTTGCGCCCGCATCAATTAAAAAAGAACGATGAGCCTGCGGTACTTCCCTTTCTAACGCGGTATAGTGCAAGATTGCGGTATTTTGATTTAATGCGACAATATTGCCGTAAGGTGTTTCCGTTTCAGTATGTTGAGTCGCTTTTAAATACGTCTGCTGAATATCATATTCAGAAGCGCCATCAAAAAATGCATCTCTCGCCGCCATATGTCCAGCGACGGCTAGACGATTTGAACGACGCATACATTCTTGTTCATACTCCGTTTTATAAGCCCGATGAAAATGCAAATAATTAAGCAAAGGTTCAGAATTAATATTTTCAAAGCCTAACGCTTGTGCCACCTCTACGTGTGCCCCGATATAAGCAAAACCATTTTTATCATAAGGTAATAACTGATCAACATCTTTTGCTGTAGTTAACACCTGAATATCAAAAAATTCTGTCCAATAGCTCTCGGGTAACGGCAACACTTTATGCCAAAAATCAACTGGTTGATAATAAATCAACTTAGGTTTATCTTCGCCGTTAACGATAAGCCAGGAATTAGGTACATCAACCAATGGTAACCAGTGTTTAAAGTGAGGATTAACTTTAAATGGGTAACCTAAATCATCGAGAAATACTTTTAACTCTTGCCCGGAATGAATCACAATCCCTTGCAAGTTTTCTCTGGTTAATGCATTTTTTGCTCTCACTTGCAGCTCAGCCAAATGGCCAGGATACAAAGATGCTAATTTACTCATAAGATCTCTTCACCACTAGAATTTTTATCTATCTTATCATAGCCTAGATGACTGTACATTAGCCGAAGGAAAAGTGTTTACAGCTGGCTAATGTTCTTACGGTGCAATTGCTCAAACAGGCGACTAGATTGTCCGACTTTTTGCTGGTAAATCTGTTGATAAGCAAGCACGCTTTTAACATACTCCCGTGTTTCTCTAAACGGAATAGTTTCTATCCAGATATCAGCCGGCAATGACGACGCTGTTTTTAACCATTTTTTTACTCGTGACGGCCCAGCATTATAAGCTGCCGTAGCTAACACCTGATTGCCCTGATGTCTATCTAACAAATTTTTCAGATACTTAGTGCCCAGATTAATATTGTTTTCACTATCTAACAGGTATTTATTTGACACTTTTTTACGGCGTGTTAATAATTTTGCCGTCGCTGGCATCAACTGCATCAAGCCTTTAGCACCAACTGATGAATTTGCGTCCGCCATAAATGAGCTTTCTCGCCGAGTGATGGCAAATGCCCAGGCAGGATTGATCGCATGCTTACTTGCGTGATGATTAATTTCATCATTAAATGCCAATGGAAAACGCAAATCAACATCATCCATATAACCAACCTGGGATAGAGTAAAAATAGCCCGATCGAACCAACCAATTTCATTTGCCAATTTAGCTGCAACTAATTTTTGCCTGTCATCGAGTTGATTTAGCCAATAGTTCCATTCTTTACGTGCAAAATAATAGCGACCAAGATGAAATAATTCGAATGCACGTTTACCAGCACTGTTTTCAAATAGCGCCTGTTTCTCCTGCTCGGTAATTTGCAGAGGTTTATTCTGAAGGTTCATCGGTTTATCGGAAAAACCTGCTGCTAAAAATCCATAATAATGGCGCTTGTCGGCAAGCGTTGCCATCAATTGTTGACCTTGTTGTATTTCATCCGTTGCTAGTAAGCTACGAGCATACCAGTACTGCCACTGCTGGCTTTTTTGCAGTGGCTTTGGCAAAGATAATAATGCTTGCTTAATAGCTGGCCACTGTTGTTTTCTTAAAACATCGGCAATTTTCCATTGCACCAAATTACCAGTAAGATGACTATCATCCACCTGCTCTATCCAATAAGAAGCTTTAGGGTGGTGCTTACTGGCTAACGCTAACGCAAACTTAAAAGCTATTTGTTGTTGTTGCTGATAGCTAAAGTTAAATACTTTTTTCGCTTGCTGATAGGAAGCTATCGCCCGCCCCTGATCACGCCAAATCAATCTTTTTATTCCATAAACAAAAACATTAGTCTCTTTAGCATTTTTAGTCGGAAAACGAGATAGATTAGTAATATAAGCGGGGTCTCTGCGTACTTTATGCCAAAGCTTACCAAGATATTGTTCCTCTTTCGGCAGCAATGATGTTAAGTATGGAATTAAGGTATGTTTACCGCCATCGGCCGCTTTAGCCAATCGCCGCCACACTACCTCCGGCGTTCTCAGCCCAACTTGCTGCCAGCGTTTAAATAACGGATCACAAGCCTTAGGTTGTGATTTTCCTACTTCCCACAAGCTGGAAACTTGAGCGAGTATTGGTTTTTCTTCAGCCCCTTTATTTAACTGATAGCGAAGATAGTAACAGGTTAACTTTGCATCAGCCGTTGGCTGGAAAAATTCGATATATAAGCTCTGACGATTACGCTTGATCAAATAGTTTAGCCACTTTTTCCGAAGCGGCCAATCCAGCGGACTGCCCTCATATTTTGTTAAAAAATTTGCAATCTCTTTGGCCGACGATAGTCGCATACGCGTCATTAAGCGTTTTTGATCTAAATACGGCTGCAGCGGATAAAAATGTAAGCGATTATAGAGTGTTTGATATGTAGCAGAATTTGCCTTCCAAATTTGCTTTTCAGCTTTTTCGAAGGTTTTTCTTAATAAGGTATTTTCATCGGCATAAACATTAGTCACTATGCTGGAAAATAAGGCGACAATAAGGAAAAAACGGGTCATAACACAGCCTTTATTTAACATCTGCATTTAAGGTTATTCAGCAAAAGATAACAAAGCAAGCCTTATCGACAAAATTCATTTTTTCGCCATATTTTAGAACGCTCAATGAACTGTTAATATGATAGAAAACAACGAACAATTTTAATGAAAAAACAGCTAATTCCAGCAATTGTGATGATATGCGCTACTCAAGCCGCACTTGCTAGTGATATTCATAAATTCGGACTCGGGGTTAATTATCACCTTGATCAACAAAGCACACCTGGCTATCAAGCGGCTTACCAATGGCAATTTAGCGAAGCGTTTGAATTTGATGCCCGGTTACTGTCAAGTAATGATATAGAGGTTGAGCAAAATGAGGTTAATATTTTCGGTGATTATGCGCAGTTCTCCATCGGTGCTAGCTTTCTCAAACGTTATAACGATGAATTATCAATAAAAGCTGGTACGGGTTTAGGTTGGACTTTTTCGTCGTCAAATAAGCAACTGATCAGAGACTCAGCAATAGCCCCCTATTTGATGTTAGCCGTTAATTACCAACTCACTGAGCGTGTTTCATTGGAGCTCGGTCAGTTTAGTCACTTTAACAGTGAAGCAATAGACACCAATCACAGCATCTATTTCAACATTAGTATACAGTTAGGCCGTAATAATGTGTTATTCAGCAGGTTTAACAGTAATAATCAAACAGCTATGGAACAAAGCCCGGCAGTAAACAATACACCTGCCGCCGTTAATAAAACCGCAAATACTAGGGTTAGTGCAAAAGCAAATAGCACAAAGATACAAAGAATCCCGCAAACGAGCACCTTAATGCCTAATTATTGGTATGTGCAACTTGGAGCATACCATCAGTTATCAAATGCGGAATTGGCTTATAGTGAAATTCAGCATCGAGCACCTGCACTCAAACTCTCAATAATTAAAAATAATAGTTATTATCGCATTATTAGTCACAGTTTTAATTCAAAACAACGAGCAGAAGATTATGCAACTATGATAAAATCACAGTATCAATTATCTGGATATATCAGCCAGTTTAAGAAGTAACCCGTATAGAATGAAAGACCTGTTTGAAAATGCTGATCATCAGCTAGATGCTATTGGCTTGCGATGTCCTGAGCCAGTAATGATGGTTCGGAAAAACATCCGAAAAATAGCCAGTGGAGAAACCTTGTTAGTATTGGCTGATGACCCTTCTACCACACGCGATATACCTAGTTTCTGTCGCTTTATGGAACATGAATTAGTCGCGCAACAATCCGATTCATTGCCGTTTCAATACCTGATAAAAAAACATTAAAAAAAGGAGCTTCTAGCTCCTTTTTTTATTCGCGATCAATGGAATGCAGTAATTACCTTCCACCTTACATACTTTAGCTTTGTAATAATGAAATATCAGCAATAGCTAAAAAGCTATTTCTGATCTTATTTAATAAGGTCAAACGGTTAGTTTTCACCTGTTCATCATCCGCCATCACCATAACGCTATCAAAGAAGGTATCTATTGGCTGTTTAATTTGTGATAACTCGGTTAATACCGCTTGATAATCCCTTGCAGCTTGCAATGGCGCTATTGTATCACCTATTTTGGCGAATGTTTCAGCAAGTGCAATTTCCGCAGCTTCAGTTGCCAGCCCATGATTAAACTCAGCAAATAATTCACCATCAAATTTGGCTAAGATATTACCAACACGTTTATTCGCAGCCGCTAACGTTTCCGCTTCAGCCATCGTTTTGAAATGTTGTACCGCAGAGACACGCTTATCAAAATCTAATGGCGCTGTAGGTGCATTCGCAAGGACTGCCTGAATAACATCAACCGCAACATTTTGTTCTTGATAATGCGCTCTAAAACGACCTAGAACAAAATCAATCACTTGCTGTTGAGTGTCCTGATTGGTTAACTTATCACCGTACAATGCAATACTTTCAGCAACCAGATCTGTAATATCTAAGTTCAATTGCTTTTCAATGACAATACGAATTAAACCGATCGCAGCACGACGTAAAGCAAACGGGTCTTTATCCCCTTTTGGTGGCTGATTAATACCAAAAATTCCAACCAAGGTGTCAATTTTATCTGCAATAGCAACGGTACAACCGATATTACCCTCAGGTAGACTATCACCAGCAAAACGTGGACGATACTGATCTTCTAATGCCTGAGCAACGGCTGGCTGTTCACCGTCATGCTGAGCATAGTATTTCCCCATAGTGCCCTGAACTTGAGGAAACTCTAATACCATTTCACTCATCAGGTCAGTTTTACTAAGTAAGCCCGCACGATACGCCAACAAAGTATCTTCATTGATGGTTTTAGCGATATGCTCACTGAGCATGGCGATACGTTCAGATTTAGCTTTCAATGTGCCCAATTGTTTTTGGAACAAGACCGATTCTAAACTTGCTAAGCGCGATTCTAATGACTGTTTTTTATCTGTTTTGAAAAAGAATTCCGCATCTGCCAAGCGAGGACGTATTACTTTTTCATTACCAAAAACGACCTTTTCCGGTTCTTTACTTTCAATATTCGTGATAAAAATAAACTTATTAAGTAAGTTACCTTGTTGATCTTGTACCGGAAAATATTTTTGATGATCTTTCATCGAATAAATGAGTGGTTCTGCGGGTACTTGCAAAAAATCTTTATCAAAACTACCAATCAGTGCGACCGGCCATTCGACTAAAGAAGTCACTTCTTCCAGCAAATCCTGATCAACTAATGCCACGCCATTCAGTTCGTGCTCAGCCTTTTTAATTTGCTCAACAATTAATTGTTGTCTCGCCTGGTAATCAACTTGCACATACGCATCTTTTAAACTTGCTTCATAATTATCGGCATGGGTGAGTGTCAATAAGCCATGATGGTGAAAACGATGGCCTTGGAGCAAGTTGTTTGAACTAACACCTAAAGCTTCACCGGCAAGAATAGTCTCTCCATACATTAAGGTTAGTGTATGTACAGGTCGGATAAACTGAATACGTTCACTCCCCCAGCGCATCGGCTTAGGAATAGGTAATTTACTTAAAGCTGTATTTACCATATCAGGAATAAGCGCTTCAACACCTTGTCCAGCCTGCATCGCTTTATGTAACAGCCATTCACCTTTATCGGTTGTTAAGCGTTGTGCTTGTTCAACCGTGATACCATTAGCTTTTGCCCAACCTTGAGCAGCCTTACTTGGATTGCCATCCTGATCAAATGCCACATTAACTGCGGGACCACGCTTTTCAATTTCTTTATCTTGTTGCTTAGCTGCAAGTCCGTTAACCTTAACAGCCAGCCGACGAGGCGTTGCATACCAGGTAGCGCTATCAAATGCTAATTCAGCATTTTCTAACTGACTTACGATTTGATCATAAAAAACCGTCGCTAATTTTTTTAATGATTTTGGCGGTAACTCTTCAGTTCCCAATTCAATTAATAAAGTTTCTGTTGTCATAATATTACTCCCCCGCTTGCTGAGATTGACACATAGGGAAGCCTAGTTGTTCTCTGGTTGCATAATATGCTTCTGCACAGGCTTTAGATAGAGTTCTTACCCGTAAGATATAACGCTGTCTTTCGGTAACTGAAATAGCATGACGCGCATCGAGTAAATTGAAAGCGTGAGAAGCTTTCATCACTTGTTCATAAGCTGGTAAAGCTAAACCTGCTTCAATGAGTTTTTCACTGTCTTTTTCACATTGGTCAAATGTTTTAAATAAAGCATCGACATCAGCATGCTCAAAATTATAGGCTGATTGCTCAACCTCATTCTGATGAAAAACGTCACCATACAGTACTTTTCCCATCGGACCATCAGTCCATACAAGATCATAAATACTATCGACGTTTTGAATATACATCGCCAAACGTTCAAGACCATAAGTGATCTCACCGGTAACAGGCGCACACTCTATGCCTCCAACTTGCTGGAAGTAAGTAAACTGAGTGATCTCCATTCCGTTTAACCATACTTCCCAACCTAACCCCCAGGCGCCAAGCGTAGGCGATTCCCAGTTATCTTCAACAAAGCGGATATCATGTACTAAAGGATCGATTCCTAATTCCTTCAAAGAATTAAGATATAGCTCCTGAATATTCTTTGGTGATGGCTTTAACATTACCTGAAACTGATAATAATGCTGAAGACGATTTGGGTTTTCACCGTAACGACCATCGGTAGGACGACGGCAAGGTTGAACATAAGCACTGCTAATCGGCTCAGGGCCAATTGAGCGCAAAAATGTCATAGGGTGAAACGTACCTGCTCCTACTTCAAGGTCAAGTGGCTGAACAATAACACAGCCTTGTCGTGACCAATAATCTTGTAATTGTAAGATGAGGCCCTGGAAAGTTTTTATGTTAAACGTACTCATGTTTATCCGATTTTAATACTGAGTTAGTTGGATACTGGCGCTAGTATAACGTTTGTCTGTTTATTCGACTAGTTACTCGCGATAATTTATTGAGCTTTTACTCAAATTCAAACTAACATTAATAATGATGTCCGGGAGTTATTTTGTCTATCAATTCAACACCCGATATCTGTTGTTATTGATTTATAGATAAGTTATTAATCTCTAACAAAAAAGACCACATGTAGTGGCCTTTTTCATCAGAGGTTAAAACTAAATATCTAAGTTTGCTACTTTTAGCGCATTTTCTTCAATAAAGTTTCGACGCGGCTCAACATGATCACCCATTAAGGTGTTAAATAATTGATCCGCTGCAATAGCATCTTCTATAGTCACTTGTAGCATACGTCTGGTTTCTGGATCCATCGTGGTTTCCCATAATTGTTCCGGGTTCATTTCACCCAACCCTTTATAACGCTGTATATACTGACCACGCTTTGATTCTGCCATTAACCAATCTAGCGCTTGTTCAAATGACGTAACCACTTTAGTCTTATCACCACGTTTAACGTAAGCACCTTCTTCCATCAAACCATTAATTGCTTTGTTTAAGCTAATAATAGCGGCAAATTCATTAGACTGAATAAACTCATAACTACAGTTATAAACCCTATCGATACCATGCTGACAAACATTGAAGCTAGCGAAATAAATATTACGCTCCTGATCATGTTTTACCTGTGCATCATAAAGAGAGCCATTACCATCTTGGTTTTGTAATTTAGTTGTGATTTCTTTTGTCCATTGATCAACCTTAGCTTTATCTTTAAAATCCTCTGGCGCAATTGGCTGACCATAGATCATTTGTTCTAAGATTTCTTTAGGAATTTGACGAGACACTCGTTTAATAATAGTTTTAGTTTGACGGTATTCATTAACCATTTTTTCTAATGCAACACCAGAAATTGCCGGCGCAGATTCATTAACATAAATAGCTGCATTATCTAATGCCAATGACGTCAAATACTCTATCAGCGCGTCGTCATCTTTAATATAGCGTTCTTGCTTACCTTTTTTCACTTTATATAAAGGAGGCTGTGCGATATAGACATAACCTCGCTCCATAATTTCCGGCATTTGACGATAGAAAAAAGTTAACAATAAAGTACGAATATGAGAACCATCAACATCCGCATCGGTCATGATAATAATACTATGATAACGTAATTTATCAGGATCATATTCATCGCGACCAATACCACAGCCTAAGGCCGTAATTAAGGTACCAACCTCAGCAGAAGAAATCATCTTATCGAAACGCGCTTTCTCTACGTTTAATATTTTACCTTTTAACGGTAAGATTGCCTGATTCTTACGATTACGCCCCTGTTTAGCAGAACCACCCGCAGAATCACCCTCCACAATATATAGTTCAGAAAGCGCCGGATCTTTTTCTTGGCAATCTGCTAACTTGCCAGGTAAACCAGCAATATCAAGTGCCCCTTTACGGCGAGTCATTTCTCGAGCTTTTCGTGCAGCTTCACGTGCTCGCGCGGCATCAATGATCTTCATCAAAATGGTTTTAGCTGTCGTAGGGTTTTCAAGTAGGTACTCACCTAGCTTTTCACCCATCGCTTGTTCAACAGCAGTTTTCACTTCTGATGATACTAACTTATCTTTAGTCTGTGATGAAAATTTAGGGTCTGGTACTTTTACCGAGATAACGGCAGTTAAACCTTCACGGGCATCATCACCAGAGGCACTAGTTTCACCTTTTTTGGATTTATTTAACCCTTCTTTAACCATATAAGCATTTAAAGTACGAGTTAATGCCGTACGGAAACCACTTAAGTGAGTACCACCGTCACGTTGTGGAATGTTATTTGTAAAACAGAAAATATTTTCCTGGAAGCCATCATTCCACTGCATAGCGACTTCTACCACTATGCCGTCTTCTCGTGCTAAATCAAAATAGAATATTTCTTCATTAACAGGAGTTTTATTGGTATTAAGATAATCAACAAATGCTTGAATACCACCTTCATAAAAGAAGTGTTCTTCTTTTCCTTCCTCACGTTCATCAATAAGTTTTATTGATACACCAGAGTTTAAGAAAGATAATTCACGGATACGTTTAACTAAAATATCATAGTGAAATTCGATATCAGAAAAAATAGTAGCGCTCGGCCAAAACCTTACTTCAGTCCCGGTATTATCACTTTCACCAACAACAGCTAAAGGTTCTTGTGGTTCGCCTAAATGATATTCCTGCTCATGTAATTTACCAGCACGACGAATGGTTAGTTTTAATCTATCACTTAAAGCGTTTACAACGGAAATACCAACACCATGTAAACCACCGGATACCTTATAACCAGAATCTTCACCACCAAATTTACCACCAGCATGTAGTACTGTCATGATGACTTCAGCAGCTGATACACCTTCTTCTGGATGAAGATCGGTAGGAATTCCTCGACCATCATCTTTTACAGAGACAGAGCCATCTAAGTGGATTTTTACAATGATATCATTACAGTGACCAGCCAAAGCTTCATCAATTGAGTTGTCCAACACCTCGAACACCATATGATGTAATCCAGTGCCATCATCGGTGTCACCAATATACATACCAGGTCTTTTACGAACAGCGTCGAGCCCTTTTAATACTTTAATACTGTCAGAGCCGTATTCATTTTCTACAGTCATAGCTTTTAGCCTATTTACTCATTGCGGATATATGCCCATGTTTCACGTGAAACATCTTATAGTTATCGTTGTCTGGAATAATGGGTTCCAATGCAACTCGATCTATTGCCGTTATCATTGTTTGACAATCCAGGTGATTATTTATGTTTGCAATAATACTGCGAGAATTAATATCTAATTCTGCCCCGACATCATCAATTAACAAAATTGGCTTTACTCGTTTACCTTGCTCTATTAATTTAGTTTGAGCAAAAGTTAACGCGAGTAAAAACAACTTTTGTTGTCCTCTAGAGAGTCGTTGTTCCAAAGTCAGGTTGTTTAGTAAAAATCTGACATCAAATTTATGAGCGCCAAAAAGCGAATAGCCTTTTTCATACTCTCTTTGCTTGTTTACTATTAATACTTCTCTAAGTTCCTTTTTACTATGCCAGCCCTGTAAGTACTGAATAGTAATATCGTCTTCTATAGTTGGCAAAAACAGCTTTAGCCAAACTAGCAACTCTTCCCTTAACCCTTCAATATATGCACTACGCTCTTGAGCAATACTCTCTGATAGTTGACAAAATTCTTCCGTCCAATAGCTATATTGATCACCAGCTACCTTATTTTTTAAGCAAGCATTTCTTTGCTTCAATATTCTATTAAACGTTTTCCAGTCTGAGGGAAAAGAATGTTTCACGTGAAACAATCCCAAATCAATAAACTTTCGACGCTCTTTGGGGCCACCAAAAAACAATTTAAAACTCTCAGGTGTTACTACTTGAATGGCGACATTCTTTGCTAAGTCCGATAACTTATTGTGCTTAACACCATTAATTTTTATTTTTATCTCACCACTCTGACTACGCTGAATACCAAGTTGATTATCAGAATCTGTTTTTACGGTAACTACAAAATTATCACTGCTGGTATTTATTAGACTATTTACATTAGTCGAACGAAAAGATTTACCATGCCCTAAATAAAAGAGACTTTCTAATAAACTGCTTTTACCGCTGCCATTACCCCCAATAAAAAAATTTAATTTACTATGAAAATTAACTTTCGCTGTACTTAAATTTCTAAAGTTAAACGCCTGTAACTCTTTAACGCTCATTTACAACCGCATAGGCATAACAACATAGATGGCTTCACCAGAATCTTCGCCTTCAATTACCACACTGCTATTAGCATCAGATAAGGTAAATTTCACTCGGCTATCTTTAATGGCATTAAGCACATCTAGAACATAATTGACGTTGAAGCCAATTTCGACTTCTTCAAACGGAAAGTCTATTTCAAGTACTTCTTCTGCTTGTTCTTGTTCTGGATTATTGGCGGTGATCTTTAATTCAGTGTTCGAAAAATTAAGTCTAACACCTTTAAACTTTTCATTAGATAATATCGACGCACGAGACAATACTTGCCTTAAATCAGTATTATCTGTGGTTAATACCTTGTCACCATTTCTTGGTAAAACCCGTCGATAATCGGGAAAACGACCATCGACCAATTTACTGGTAAAAGAAAATTCACTGTCGATTATCCTAATATGATTAGAACCAAGAAAAACTTGTACTTCTTCTTCCACCGGATCTAATAATCGAATAATTTCTAAAATACCTTTTCTTGGCACTATTACCTGACGATTAGGTAACTCTAGATTTTCTATTGCTAATTTACAAATAGCAAGTCGATGGCCATCAGTTGCAACAGAACGAATTTCATTTCCTTCTGTTTCAATCGACATACCATTCAAATAATAACGAACATCCTGATTTGCCATAGAAAAATGAGTACTTTCAATCAGGCGTAATAATTCTGACTTACATAGTTTAAATTCAACATCCCCTTTCCACTGTTCAATATTTGGAAAGTCATCTGCAGACAAGATTGATAATGAATAACGGCTTCGACCAGAAGAAATAGTCACCGTATCATTTTCCGAAGCAAAGGTGATCATTGAGCCTTCAGGCAGGCTTTTACAAATATCCAGTAGCTTTTTCGCTGGAATCGTTAATTTACCATCACCTTGATGGTTCTCTATAGTTGCGTAAGCAACCATTTCGAGCTCTAAATCTGTAGCTGTTAACGTTAGTGATTGCCCACTAACATCAAATAAGATATTACTTAAAATAGGAAGTGTACTTTTACGTTCTACCGCACCAGACACCAGTAACAATGGTTTTAATAACAACTCTCTGTTTAATGAAAACTTCATTTTATACCTACTATTTTTATACCTTATTCTTAGGATGAAAGGGTTCTAGTTAAATTAGAATAATCTTCTTTAATATCGTGAGACTCTTCCCGTAATGCCTTTACTTTTCTGCAGGCATGCAACACGGTAGTATGATCTTTACCGCCAAAAGCATCCCCTATCTCTGGCAAACTATGATTAGTTAACTCCTTCGATAATGCCATTGCAATTTGCCTAGGTCTAGCTACTGAACGATTTCTTCTTTTTGACAGTAAATCAGCCACTTTAATCTTATAATATTCAGCAACTGTCTTCTGAATATTATCGATAGTAACTAACTTATCCTGTAAGGCAAGTAAATCTCGTAACGCTTCTTTAACAAAATCGATATTTATTGCTCTACCGGTAAAATTTGCGTTTGCAATAACTCGATTTAATGCGCCTTCCAGCTCACGAACATTAGAGCGCAATCGTTTAGCAATAAAAAATGCAACTTCATCGGCAAGGTTAATATGGCTTTCTTGCGCTTTACGCTTAAGTATCGCTACCCTAGTTTCAAGTTCAGGTGGCTCAATTGCAATTGTTAAACCCCATCCAAAGCGAGATTTTAATCTGTCCTCTACCCCATCGATCTCTTTAGGATAACGGTCACTGGTTAAAATGATCTGCTGATTACCTTCGAGTAACGCATTAAAGGTATGAAAAAATTCTTCTTGAGTACGCTCTTTATTGGCAAAAAACTGAATATCATCAATCAATAAAGCATCTACACCACGATAATACTGTTTGAATTTTTCAATCGCATTATTTTGCAGCGCACGTACCATATCCTGAACAAAACGTTCAGAATGCATATAAGCAATTTTAGCATTCGGCTTATTAAGCAAAATACCGTTGCCAACAGCATGCAGTAAATGGGTTTTACCTAACCCGGTACCACCGTATATAAATAGTGGATTATATGCTGTGCCCGGATTATCTGCTACTTGCGATGCGGCAGCACGAGCTAACTGGTTTGACTTACCTTCGACAAAATTATCAAAAGTATAATTAACACGGACGTTAGTTTTTTTCGGCAAGTTAGCTTCTGGAAAATTACCTGAATTGCCCGAATTTTTATTATCAGATTTTTTCGGGGCAAATGCTTTTTCGTCTTCCTTAGCCACCTTATTGACCTTGGCTATACTACCAACATCAAAACGCAATAATGGTGGATTTCCACTTTCTTCTAGCGATACCAATTCATTGATACGATCGACATATTTATCTCTGACCCAATCTAAAACAAATCGATTTGGTGCATACAAAGTCATGATGTTTGCATCTACAACACATTGTAAAGGTCGGATCCACATACTAAATTGCTGCGCAGGAAGTTCCTCTTGTAAAATAGAGAGGCATCGTTGCCAAAGAGAATGTTCCAAAAGAAAACTCCAGTAATATAGTAGCGTGTATAAATGATCGTTATCGCTACCAATTAAGATTATTGTTATAAAGAACTCTCATTATCTCTTTAGTTATCCACAAGTGCAATATTGACTTTTCCGATAAAATTGTATTCAACAACTAAAAAAACCTATCCATTTGATTTATTTGCGATAATCTCTTTATATTTAAATCGATTTAAAAAAATTTATATAGAGTTTTTTGCTCTTAATAAACGTGTTTTGATGAAATAACTGACAAAAACTCCCCCTCTTGTTATAAAACTGTGGATATTCAATAGATCATCAAAAGATCCTTTCATGATCTTTTGTTTTTTAGCTAACAATAAATATTGACAATGCCATAGTTTCTATTTAGAATTCGCCCTCATTTTTAGACCCAGTGTGCTCAATACGGCTGTTTTGCCAGGGCAACAACAACCGACGGATAGCGTAATGAAAAGAACATTTCAACCTAGCGTATTAAAGCGTAAACGTAATCACGGATTCCGTGCTCGTATGGCGACTAAAAACGGTCGTGCAGTTATTGCACGTCGTCGTGCTAAAGGCCGTGCACGCCTAAGCGCATAATCTCTTTGTTTAATCTTTAATAAAGAGAAGGTAACCACTATGGTTACTAATAGATTTACTCGGGAGTCACGTTTGTTGACTCCCAGTCAATTCCAAAATGTTTTCAAAAAACCTCTCAGGTTTGGCTCTAGCCATATCACTGTTCTCGTCAGTCCAAATAAATCAGATCAAAAACGTTTAGGTTTAGCTATTGCAAAAAAACGCGTCAAATTAGCCGTTCAACGCAATCGCATTAAACGACAAATACGAGAAAGTTTTCGCTTAACATTACCGATGTTACCCAATATTGATATGGTCATTATGGTGAAATCTGGCGCAGATAAACTTGAAAACGAACAAATTAGACAGCAATTAGAAAAAATATGGCGAAAAATAATTCAACGCCACAACTAATTGCAATATCACTGGTAAGAGCGTATCAACGTTGGCTTAGCCCATTGCTTGGTAGCAATTGTCGATTTATGCCGACTTGTTCAACATACGCTATAGAAGCAATTAATCGCTTTGGTGTAATAAAAGGTTGTTGGTTAGCAGCCAAACGTATACTAAAATGCCACCCACTACACGCGGGAGGAGAAGATCCCGTGCCACCACTAAAAAAAGAGAAATAACATATTATGGAATCTCAACGCAGTTTTCTGTTTATTGCCTTAATGGTTGTCACCTTTTTATTATATCAACAATGGCAATTAGACAATGCACCGGTACAACCACAGCAAGTGGTTAATCAAAGTGATGGAGCTATTTCAAATACTTCGTCGGATGATTTTGTCCCAGCATCAAGTGCAGATAGCCCTGTGGTATCAAATACCACTAAGCCAACCGCTGCGCTGGTTGAAGTTACTACCGATGTATTAAAAATAAAAATTAATACCCAAGGTGGCGATATAGTAGAAGCTACTTTGTTGCAATTTGAAACAAAGCAAGGAAGCAAGATACCATTTACTATAATGCAGCAAGATAGTCTTACCTATATTGCACAAAGTGGTTTAACAGGTGCTCAAGGTATAGATCGCATTATTAAAGGTCGACCAATTTATCAAGTCGCGCAACAGCAATATCAATTAGCTGATGGTTCACCATTAGTAGTTGATCTTACCTATGTAACAGACACAGGATTATCAGTAACCAAACGTTTTACCTTTGAGCAATCGAGCTATAAAGTTGCAGTTGACTATATTATTGATAACAACTCAAGCACCACTGCCAGTGTTGAACTTTACGCACAATTGAAGCAATCGACTATTGTAGAAAAATCAAGTTCTATGCTCCCGACTTATCGTGGCGCTGCTTACTCCACAAAAGAAGAACTTTATGAAAAATACGATTTTGACGATATCGCAGATGCCAACTTAAACATATCAACCCAAGGTGGCTGGGTTGCTATGCTACAACACTACTTTGTTGCGTCGTGGATCCCGGCTCAGAATGAAGTTAACCAACTTTATACTAACTACACCCGTAATGGTGAAGCGGTGATTGGTTTTAAAGCCCCTGCTCTTTTAATCGAGCCTAATGAGCAAGCAACCGCGTCAACCAGCATCTATATTGGCCCTAAAGATCAAGAAAACTTAGACAAAATCGCTGACGGTCTGGAATTAACCGTTGATTTTGGCTTCCTATTTATGATCAGTGCGCCGTTACACTGGCTATTAATGCAAATTCAGGCCTTAATTGGTAACTGGGGCATAGCAATTATTATCATTACTATTATCGTTAAAGGTCTGATGTACCCATTAACGAAAGCGCAATACTCGTCAATGGCGAAAATGCGTGAGCTACAACCAAAAATGACGCAACTAAAAGAGCGTTTTGGTGATGACAGACAAAAAATGTCACAAGCCATGATGGAGCTCTATCGAAAAGAGAAAGTTAATCCAGCCGGTGGTTGTTTACCTCTAATAATCCAAATGCCAATATTTCTGGCGTTATACTGGGTATTCCTAGAAAGTGTAGAGTTACGACATGCAGGCTTTGGCCTATGGCTAACCGATCTGTCATCTAAAGATCCTTACTATATTTTGCCAATATTAATGGGGATCAGTATGTTTATCATGCAAAAAATGCAGCCGATGACAGTACAAGATCCGATGCAACAAAAGATCATGCAGTACATGCCGGTAATGTTTACCGTATTTTTCTTCTGGTTCCCTTCAGGACTGGTTTTATACTGGCTAGTCAGTAACATAATTTCTATTATACAAATGAAGATAATCTTCGCAGCATTAGAAAAACAAAAAGCTAACTAAAGATTATTCACTTGTTAATAAAACGCGACGCTAATACCGTCGCGTTTTTTATATACGGTATACCACGGTTACAAGGGCGTAATAAAATGCCGTTCTATATAACGTACAGCGTTACGCAAATTCATAAATGAAAAAGCGTATAAATAACTCCTTAAATTCATCAATAACTTTTCTGCTTTTTCCACTACCTAACACGAGTATTACCTATTTATCACTTAAGGTTTATAATGGCGCCTGAGAAATAGAGATTAATGATTTAGGTAACAAGTATGACTGCTTACGCTCTCGAGCAAAAAGAAACTATCGCAGCACAAGCTACAGCACCAGGACGTGGTGGTGTAGGTATTATCAGAATTTCAGGTCCGCAAGCGAGTAATGTTGCACAAGCGATACTAGGCAAGGTGCCAGAGCTAAGAAAAGCAGAATATCTAACCTTTAATGACCTAAACCAACAAGCATTAGATCAAGGTATTGCACTTTTCTTTAAAGGGCCAAATTCCTTCACTGGTGAAGATGTACTTGAGTTACAAGGTCATGGCGGCCCAGTAATTCTCGATATGCTGTTAAAGGAAATTTTAGCCTTAAACAAAGTCAGAATGGCAAAACCTGGAGAATTTAGTGAACAAGCTTTTATTAATGACAAACTCGATCTCACTCAAGCCGAAGCAATTGCCGACTTAATTAATTCCAGTTCAGAGCAAGCAGCACGTTGCGCCCTACACTCACTGCAAGGTGATTTTTCCAAACTGGTCCATCAAATGGTAGAAAATACCATACATTTACGTATGTATGTTGAAGCCGCAATAGACTTTCCTGAAGAAGAGATCGACTTTCTTGCCGATGAAAAAATCGTAAATGACTTAAAAGCGATTATCGCGCAAGTTGAGCAGGTTCAGCAGCAAGCCCAACAAGGTAGTATCATCCGTGAAGGTATGCGCGTAGTTATCGCAGGTCGTCCTAATGCTGGCAAATCCAGTTTACTCAATGCATTAAGCGGTAAAGAATCCGCCATAGTAACTGATATTGAAGGCACCACTCGCGATGTCTTATCAGAGCAAATTCATATTGACGGTATGCCACTACATATTATCGATACAGCAGGGCTTAGAGACAGTGCCGATAAAGTGGAACAAATCGGTATTAAACGCGCCTGGCAGGAAATCAATCAGGCCGATCGTATTTTACTCATGGTAGATTCTACTCAAGTACAACACGAAGATCCCAAAACGATCTGGCCAGAATTTTTTGATAAATTACCAGATAACATCGGACTAACGGTGATCCGTAATAAAGCGGATGTCTCCGGCGCACAAACTGGATTAATTAGTGATACAACGCTGCCGACCATTACCTTATCGGCAAAAACCGGTGACGGTGTCACAGCGCTTAAACAGCACTTGAAAGATATCATGGGTTACCAAGGTAACGTTGAAGGTGGTTTTATGGCACGTAGACGTCACTTGGCAGCTTTAGAGCAAGCTCATTTTCATTTAGTCACCGGCTTAGAACAATTAGAAGCTTATGTCGCTGGTGAAATTCTCGCAGAAGAGCTTCGCCTTTGTCAGCAAGCACTCAATCAGATCACTGGCGAATTTACCAATGATGACTTATTAGGACAAATATTTTCATCCTTTTGTATCGGTAAATAATGCCTTTCTCTACATTTTATAAGGAAAATTATGAGTTCTTTTCAAATAATCGTTGGCAGTATGCTTGGCGGAACCGAATACGTCGCCGAAGCTTGTCAAGAGACTTTATCGTCGCTTAATCATCAAACTCAGCTGCATTTTTCACCTGAATTTGAGCAAATACCAATAAAAGATCAAATCTGGTTAATTTGTACCTCGACCCATGGCGCTGGTGATTACCCAGACAACCTACTCCCTTTTGTAAATAAACTAAGATCAAACACTCAAGATCTATCCCCGATCAAATTTTTTGTGATCGGTGTCGGTGATTCTAGCTACGATACCTTTTGTCAGGCTGCAAAAAATATAACTACTGAATTAAAATCAAAGGGTTGCAAAGAATTAATCTCATTAAAAACTTTAGATATGCAATTAGATTTAGATCCTGAAGATGAAGCTCAGGCATGGATCTTAGCTAACAAGGATCGTTTATAACCTGCTTACCCATAAGTTATTCACAAAACAATATAAAAAAACACTCTATTGTGGATAAAAATAAAAAAAACTATGGATTAGCTATTATTTTTCAGTTTATAAAAAATAAATAAATATGGTCTGTGAATAAATAGCCATTTTGATCAAGGCTTATAACGGCTTTGATCAAAGTTTGATCACATCAATACATGTTAGATAATTATATGATTTTAAATAAATAAAAACGCTTATCCACAAAGATCCTTTTTACTAATAAGTAATAATAATAAGATCTTTAAATAGATCTTATATATTATTTAGTGATCCTTCCTCGATCTTTTTCGTCATTTGATCATTCCCCTAGTAACTAAAAAAAGTTAAAATACGTGCCCTTTTATTTTGAACTTAATTTTCAAGGCTAATTTTTTATGTGGTATCAAAACTCATATGAGGTAATTGTTGTTGGCGGCGGACATGCAGGTACAGAAGCTGCATTAGCAGCAGCACGTATGGGTTGTAAGACATTATTGTTAACCCATAATATTGATACTTTAGGTCAAATGTCATGTAATCCAGCAATTGGTGGCATAGGCAAAGGTCACTTAGTCAAAGAAATTGATGCATTAGGTGGTTTAATGGCAACAGCCATAGATCATGCAGCGATCCAATTTCGAACGTTAAATGCCAGTAAAGGCCCAGCTGTAAGAGCTACTCGAGCGCAAGCAGACCGCGCTTTGTACCGCTCTTTTGTTAGAAATTACCTTGAAAACCAAGAAAACTTAACAATATTTCAACAACCATGTGATGATCTTATTTTAGAAAATGATCAAGTGATTGGTGTTTCTACCCAAATGGGCTTGAAATTTAAGGCGCAAACCGTTGTTTTAACGGTAGGAACTTTCTTAGCTGGTCAGATCCATATTGGTTTAAATAATTATCAGGGCGGGCGTGCAGGTGATCCTGCCAGTGTTAATTTAGCGAATAAATTACGTGACATGCCATTTAGGATCGATCGTTTAAAAACTGGAACGCCACCTAGGTTAGATGCCAGAACCCTGGACTTTTCGGTAATGGAAGAACAACCTGGCGATGATCCTCGCCCTGTTTTTTCATTTATGGGATCTCGCGATGATCATCCACAGCAGATTTCTTGTTATATTACTCATACCAATGAAAAAACTCATGATGTTATCCGTAATGGCCTAGATCGTTCACCTATGTATACCGGCGTGATCGAGGGAATAGGCCCTAGATACTGCCCTTCTATTGAAGATAAAATTACTCGCTTTGCTGATAAAAATTCCCATCAAATTTTTGTAGAGCCTGAGGGGCTTACCACACACGAAGTTTACCCTAATGGTATTTCAACTAGTTTACCATTTGATGTACAAATGAACTTGGTACGCTCAATTAAAGGTTTTGAAAATGCTCATATCACCCGCCCTGGTTATGCAATTGAATATGACTTTTTTGATCCTCGTGATCTAAAACAAACCTTAGAAAGTAAGTTTATTAAGAACTTATATTTTGCTGGTCAAATTAATGGTACTACGGGGTACGAAGAAGCTGGGGCACAAGGACTCATTGCTGCAACGAACGCTGCTGCTAATGTACAGGGCAAAGAAGAATTAGTATTAGGTCGCGATCAAGCCTATATGGGGGTATTGATCGATGATCTTGCGACCTTAGGTACCAAAGAGCCCTATCGTATGTTTACTTCGCGCGCAGAATATCGTTTATTGTTACGTGAAGATAATGCCGATATTCGCCTAACAGAACAGGGTCGTAAACTAGGTTTAGTAGATGATGAGCGTTGGCAGCGTTTTAATGAAAAAATGGAAAATATCGCCCAAGAACGTCAGCGATTAAAAGATATTTGGATCCAAAAAGATCATCAACAGGTTGAGCAAGTCAATCAATTATTAAAAACACCGGTAAGTCGGGAAAATAGCCTGGAAGATCTTATTCGTCGTCCTGAAGTACGTTATGACGACTTAATGAAAATAGAGAGCTTAGGTCCAGCAATAGCTGATACACAAGCGGCTGAACAGATTGAAATTCAAATAAAATATGCCGGCTATATCGAACGTCAATTAGATGATATTGCTAAGAAAAAACGTCACGAAGATACCTTGATCCCAACGAGTTTTGATTACGGTCAGATTTCCGGGTTATCAAATGAAGTGGTTGCTAAGTTAACGGATGCCAAACCTGAAACTATTGGCAAAGCGTCGAGAATTTCTGGTATCACACCCGCGGCAATTTCGTTATTATTAGTTTATTTGAAAAAGCATGGCTTGTTGCGTAAAAGTGCGTAACAGGCATTATCGCTTGGAAAGCTTTTAATGTCGCTAAAAGATGAATTAATCGGATTAATCGAACAAACTGATTTAGTAGTCACCGAACTACAAGTGAATCAACTGATCCAATATGTTGAGCTACTGAATAAATGGAATAAGGCTTATAATTTAACGTCGGTAAGAAATCCTAGTGATATGTTAATTAAACATATTATGGATAGTTTAATGGTAGGAAAATATCTAGCGGGTAACTCGTTTATCGATGTTGGAACCGGCCCGGGATTACCGGGTATTCCCCTCGCTATTTTATATCCAGAAAAACAATTTACCTTGCTTGATAGTTTAGGCAAACGCATTACTTTTATTCGTCAGGTTGTTTTTCAATTAAAACTTGCTAATGTATCTCCTCTACTTTCTCGCGTAGAAGACCATCAGCCGCAGCAGTTGTTTGATGGTGTGTTAAGCCGGGCTTTTGCCTCGTTAGAGGATATGATCACCTGGTGCTCACACTTAATTGCTGATGAAAAAGGTCGTTTTTTTGCGTTGAAGGGGCAATACCCGGAAGAAGAATTACAACATTTGCCACAAGGCATAATATTAGAAAATAGCTTTCAAATTAATGTACCTGAACTTGTCGGTGAACGTCATTTGATTGCGTTAAAAAAATCAAACAATAAATAATATTATTTGAGGTTCTAGTGGGAAAAATTATTGCAGTTGCCAACCAAAAAGGTGGCGTCGGAAAAACAACTACCGCTGTTAATTTAGCTGCTTCGTTAGCGGCGACTAAGCGTCAGGTATTATTAATAGATCTTGATCCTCAAGGCAATGCTACTATGGGCAGTGGTATTGATAAATATGAAGTGCCTGCAACCTGCTATGAACTGCTGATCGATGAAACGCCGTTCGAGCAAGTTGTCTGTAAAGAGACTTCTGGGATTTATGATTTAATCGCTGCTAATACTGATGTCACTGCTGCTGAAATTAAATTAATGGAAGTGTTTGCCCGCGAGCAACGTTTAAAAAACGCACTGGCACCGGTGAAAAAGCAATACGATTTTATTATTATTGACTGCCCACCTTCATTGAATATGTTAACCGTTAATGCGATGACAGCTGCAGATTCCGTATTAGTGCCGATGCAATGTGAGTACTATGCGCTCGAAGGTTTAACTGCGTTAATGGATACCATTTCACAATTAACTTCTGTGGTAAATGGCGATCTACACATTGAAGGCATCTTGCGTACTATGTATGATCCGCGCAACCGCTTGGCCAATGATGTTTCTGAACAGCTAAAACGTCATTTTGGTGATAAGGTTTATCGAACCGTAATACCACGTAATGTTAGGTTAGCCGAAGCGCCAAGCTTTGGCGCACCTGCAATGTATTATGATAAATCATCTACCGGTGCTAAAGCGTATTTAGCACTAGCGGGTGAAATATTGCGTAAAGCAGAACAAAAAAAACAATGTTCTGAACTAGTTAAGTAAAATTTAGCAAGGAAAATTATGAGTCCGTCAAAACGCAGAGGCCTTGGTCGTGGATTAGATGCATTATTAACCAATGCGCCACGTAAGCAAGAAGAAAGTAGCAATCAACCAACCACTCAGGCGGGATCAGAGAGTAACAATACCAGCGAATTACAAAAATTACCGATTGAGCAGTTACAACCGGGTAAATATCAACCTCGTAAAGACATGTCACCGGATGCGCTAGAGGAACTGTCTCATTCAATAAAATCGCAAGGTATTATTCAGCCTATAGTTGTTAGACCTCTTGCTAAAAATAGTTATGAAATTATTGCCGGTGAACGTCGTTGGCGTGCTGCACAATTGGCTGAAATTGATTTAGTCCCTTGTTTAATTAAAGATGTGCCTGATGAAGCTGCTGTTGCGATGGCATTGATTGAAAATATTCAACGGGAAGATCTTAATGCGATGGAAGAAGCTATCGCTTTAGACAGACTGTTAACTGAGTTCGAATTAACTCATCAGGAAGTGGCCGATGCTGTCGGTAAATCGCGCACCACAGTGACTAACTTATTACGTTTAAATAACTTAAACGATGAAGTCAAAACTTTGTTAGAACATGGCGATATTGAAATGGGTCATGCTCGCGCCCTACTTGCTTTACAAAATGATCAACAAACAACTGCCGCGAGAACGGTTGTTGCCAAAGAATATAATGTAAGAGAAACGGAAAACTTTATTAAGAAGTTACAGGAACCAGAAAAACCTAAAGCTGAAAAAGTAAAAGACCCTGATACTCAATCATTAGAGCAAAGCCTTTCGGAAAAATTGGGTTCACAAGTGACTATTTCGCATAATACCAAAGGGAAAGGCAAGTTAGTTATTTCTTATACCAACCTTGATGAACTTGATGGAATTGTCGCCAGATTTGGCTCTTTTTAATTATTCTTATTAATCAAGTTAAAAATTTGCAATTATTCGCACATATTGAGGGCAACAAATGCCCTCTTTTGTTGCATTAATAACGTAATTAAGTATACTTGCGTCGGCTTGATTAAGTTATAAATTCGACTTAAAAGAAGCATAAGTTTTACGAAGATTTTCGTTTGGAGAGCGTTGTGACAACTAGGCAAAAAAATGCCTTAACCAAAACCGGACGAAAATACGCAAATCTACAAATTGCGTTAATGATATTTTCCGTATTAACTTGTGCCGCAGTAACATATTTATTTTGGGGATTATCTCACGCGACTTCGGTATTAGCCGGAGGAGCTGTTGCGATAATCCCTAATGTTGTCTTCGCAATTAAAGCGTTTCGCTATGCAGGAGCAACTGCGTCAAAGAAAGTGATGGAGTCATTTTTTAGCGGCGTAAAATTAAAATTGGGTTTGACGGCGCTTTTATTCGCACTAGTCTTTAAATTTTTAGTGATTATTCCGCTACCCTTTTTTGCAAGTTTTTGTTTAGTAGTGGTTATGCCACTGGTAACACCATTTTTATTAAAATTTAAACTTTAATCATTAGGAACTTTAATATGTCTGCAGGTGAAATAACCAGCCAAGAATATATTAAACATCATTTGCACAATCTAACTGTGGGTGAAGGCTTTTGGGCTGTCCACATAGATACGCTAGGATGGTCAATATTTTTAGGCTTAGTTTTTCTTTATATCTTCCGCTCTGTTGCAAAAAAAGCGGATACTGGCGTACCGGGTAAATTACAATGTGCAGTTGAGATGATCGTCGGCTTTGTTGATGACAGCGTTAAAAGCACTTTTCATGGTAATAATCCGTTAATTGCACCATTAGCCCTAACTATTTTTGTTTGGGTGTTATTAATGAATGCTATGGATTGGGTCCCTGTGGATCTATTACCTAGAATTTTTGAGTTGTTTGGTGTGCATTATATGAAAGCGGTACCGACAACGGATATGAATATGACGTTAGGTTTAGCGTTTGGCGTATTTATCCTAATTATTTACTATTCAATCAAAGTGAAAGGTATTGGTGGTTTCATTAAAGAATTAACTACCCAACCTTTTGGACATTGGTCATTGTATTGGTTGAACTTTATTCTTGAAGTAGTCACGATGTTAGCTCGTCCATTATCATTAGCGTTACGTTTATTCGGTAACTTATATGCGGGTGAATTAATATTCTTATTGATTGCGACATTAGGGATTGCCCAATTGCCAGTGCACTTTATATGGGCTGCGTTCCATTTATTGGTTATCCCATTACAAGCGTTTATTTTTATGATGCTAACTATTGTTTACCTTAGTTTAGCTCACGAAGATCATTAACTTTTCGGGAATATGTTAGGACGGCATTAGCCGGCTCGAAAGGTAAAGGGCAGGAAGCCCATAATACTAAATTTTTAACTTTAAACTTTACTTTTAATAATCGGAGATAGAAATGGAAAACTTAGGTTTACTATATATTGCAGCAGCACTACTTATCGGCTTAGGTGCTTTAGGTACAGCTATTGGTTTTGGTTTATTAGGTGGCAAATTCTTAGAATCAGCTGCTCGTCAACCAGAATTAGCACCTCAACTACAAGTAAAAATGTTCATCGTAGCGGGTCTTATCGATGCAATCGCGATGATCGGTGTAGCAATGGGCTTATACATATTATTCGTTAAAATTGGTTAATTTTTTAACTTTTATTAATCAATACGAATTTTATAGGAGGTACACAAATGAATATTAATATGACCTTAATCGGTGAATTAATCGCATTTGTCGTATTTGTAATTTTTTGCATGAAGTATGTATGGCCACCAATTATTGGTGCCATTGAAACACGTCAGAAAACGATTGCTGACGGGTTAGCTGCTTCAGATCGTGCTGCTAAAGATCTTGAGCTTGCTCAAGAAAAAGCTACGGCACAACTAAAAGACGCTAAAGCGCAAGCAGCTGAGATTGTTGAAGCTGCGAAAAAGCGTGAAGCTCAAATTGTTGAAGAAGCCGCTGAAAAAGCACAAGCAGAGAAAGCAAAAATTATCGCTGCTGGTCATGCAGAAATAGAGACTGAACGTAACCAAGCGAAAGAAGAATTACGCCAACAAGTGGCGATTCTTGCAGTAGCTGGTGCTGAGAAAATTCTCGAGCGTTCAATTGATGCCGCTGCTCACAGCGACATCTTAGATAAACTTGTAGCTGAACTTTAAGAGGGAAGAGCTATGTCTGAATTGACAACTGTCGCTCGACCCTACGCCAAAGCAGCGTTTGATTTTGCTGTTGAAGCTAATGCCGTAGATAGCTGGCTGGAAATGCTAGTGTTTGCAGCTGAAGTTTCTCAAAATGAAACTATCGTTAACTACCTTTCTGGTGGTGCTTCGGTTGAGCAAGCCACAGATTTATTTTTAAAAGTCTGCGGTGAGCAAATAGACAGCAAAGGCCAAAACTTAATTAAGTTGATGGCTGAAAATCATCGTTTGTTGGTGCTACCACAGGTACTGGCTCAATTCAGTGAATTAAAAGCTGAATATGAGAAAGAAATTGCTGTGGATGTTACATCTGCTGTGAAATTAAAAGCAGCACAACAAAAAGTAATAAGCGCCGCGCTTGAAAAGCGTTTGGCTAGAAAAGTAAAGCTCAATTGTGTTGTCGACGCAAACGTGGTTTCCGGCTTGTTAATTAAAGCGGGTGACATGGTTATAGATGGTTCAATCAGAGGTAAATTGAACCGCTTAGCAACAACAATGCAATCTTAACGGGGAACAGAGCATGCAACTGAATTCCACTGAAATCGCTGAACTGATCAAGAATAGAATTGAACAGTTTGACGTAGTTAGTGAAGCTCGTAATGAAGGTACTATTGTTTCAGTAACTGACGGTATCATTCGCATCCACGGTCTTGCAGACGTAATGCAAGGTGAGATGATCGAACTTCCTGGCAGCCGCTATGCAATCGCGTTGAACTTAGAACGTGATTCTGTAGGTGCGGTTGTTATGGGTCCATACGCAGACCTAGCAGAAGGCGTAAAAGTTAAAGGTACAGGCCGTATTTTGGAAGTACCTGTTGGTCGTGGTCTATTAGGCCGCGTAGTTAACACCTTAGGTGAGCCAATCGATGGCAAAGGCCCAATCGATAACGATGGTTTTTCACCTATCGAAGTCGTAGCTCCTGGTGTTATCGAACGTAAATCAGTTGATCAGCCTGTACAAACAGGTATCAAATCAATTGACTCTATGATTCCTATCGGTCGTGGTCAGCGTGAGCTCATCATTGGTGACCGTCAGGTTGGTAAATCTGCAATCGCATTAGATGCCATCATTAACCAGAAGAACACAGGTATTAAGTCTATCTATGTTGCTGTTGGTCAAAAAGCTTCGACTGTTGCAAACGTAGTTCGCAGCTTAGAAGAACATGGTGCATTAGAAAATACTATTGTTGTTGTTGCCTCTGCTTCTGAAGCAGCAGCATTACAATACTTAGCACCTTACTCTGGTTGTACTATGGGTGAATACTTCCGTGACCGCGGTGAAGATGCGTTAATCGTTTATGATGATTTGTCTAAACAAGCTGTTGCTTATCGTCAAATTTCATTGCTATTACGTCGTCCACCAGGACGTGAAGCATACCCAGGTGACGTTTTCTATCTTCACTCTCGCTTATTAGAACGTGCTGCTCGTGTAAATGAAGCATACGTTGAGCGTTTCACTAACGGTGAAGTGAAAGGTAAAACAGGTTCATTAACGGCTTTACCTATTATTGAAACACAAGCGGGTGACGTTTCTGCATTCGTACCAACTAACGTAATTTCGATTACTGATGGTCAGATCTTCTTAGAATCTAACCTATTTAACGCAGGTATTCGTCCTGCGGTAAATGCGGGTATCTCGGTATCTCGTGTTGGTGGTGCAGCGCAAACAAAAATCATCAAAAAATTAGGTGGTGGTATCCGTTTAGCATTGGCTCAATATGCTGAGCTAGCAGCGTTCGCGCAGTTTGCATCTGACTTAGATGATGCGACTCGTGCTCAATTAGAGCATGGTCAACGTGTAACTGAATTGATGAAGCAAAAACAATACAGCCCGTTATCAATTGCAGAAACAGCGGTTTCGCTATTTGCTGCTGAAAAAGGCTATCTAAATGACGTTGAAATCAACAAAGTAGTTGATTTTGAAGCAGCGTTACTTAGCTATGTCAATAATGAGCAAGCTGAATTGATGGCTACAATCAACGAAAGTGGCGATTACAACAAAGACATTGAAGCAGGTTTAGCGAAAGCGATTGAAACTTTCAAAGCTACGCAAACTTGGTAATTAGTTAACTTTCGGAGAGAATAGTCATGTCCGGCGCTAAAGAGATAAAATCGAAGATTGGAAGCGTACAAAATACGCAGAAGATCACCAGCGCGATGGAAATGGTTGCAGCCAGTAAGATGCGCAGAGCGCAAGAGTCTATGGCTGCCTCTCGTCCATACGCTGAAAATATGCGAAATGTGATCGGTCACATCGCGCTAGGTAACTTAGAATATCGCCATCCATATTTGGAAGAGCGTGAAGTTAAGCGCGTAGGCTATATCGTTGTCTCTACTGATCGTGGATTATGTGGTGGCTTGAATATTAACTTATTCAAGCAAGTGCTTGCTGATGCTGGTAAATGGCAAGAGCAAGGTGCTGAAGTTGAGTTTGGTATTGTTGGTTCAAAAGCGACTGCTTTTTTCAACAATATGGGCGCCAACGTAACATCACAAATTTCAGGATTGGGTGATAGCCCTTCAGTAACTGACCTTATCGGTAGTGTTAAGGTAATGCTGAATGCCTATGACAATGGTGACATTGATAGGTTGTTCATTGTGTATAACAAATTCGTTAACACCATGACGCAACAGCCGACCATCGATCAACTTTTACCTTTACCTAAGTCAGACGATGACGCAATACAACATCGTTGGGATTACTTATACGAGCCGGATGCGCAAGCCTTGCTTGACCAGTTATTGGTTCGTTATACAGAGTCTCAAGTATATCAAGGTGTAGTTGAAAACCTCGCATGTGAGCAAGCTGCTCGTATGGTTGCGATGAAAGCCGCAACAGACAATGCGGGTGACTTAATCGGCGAATTACAATTGGTATATAACAAAGCACGTCAAGCAAGCATCACCCAAGAATTGAGTGAGATTTGTGCTGGTGCTGCAGCGGTATAGGTAACTGTTCTTGTAAAAGAGCACAATTATAGAGGATTAAACATGAGTACAGGTAAAGTCGTCCAAATCATTGGCGCAGTTGTGGATGTAGAATTCCCACAAAATGCTGTACCTCAGGTATATGACGCATTAAATGTTACTGAAGGTGACCTTTCAGGCTTAGTACTTGAAGTACAACAGCAATTAGGTGGTGGTGTAGTTCGTGCTATCGCTATGGGTTCTTCTGACGGTTTGCGTCGTGGTCTGAACGTAGAAAACACAGGTAATAACATCCAAGTTCCAGTAGGTACTGCAACCTTGGGTCGTATTATGAACGTATTGGGTGAGCCTATTGATGAAGCTGGCCCAATCGGCGAAGAAGAAAAATGGTCAATTCACCGTGAAGCGCCAGCGTATGCTGATCAAGCGGCAGCGAATGAATTGTTAGAAACAGGTATCAAAGTAATCGACTTGGTATGTCCATTCGCTAAGGGTGGTAAAGTTGGTTTATTCGGTGGTGCTGGTGTTGGTAAAACCGTTAACATGATGGAGCTTATCCGTAACATCGCAATCGAACACAGTGGTTACTCTGTTTTCGCTGGTGTAGGTGAGCGTACTCGTGAAGGTAACGATTTCTATCATGAAATGAACGATTCTAACGTACTTGATAAAGTAGCGTTGGTTTACGGTCAAATGAATGAGCCTCCAGGAAACCGTTTACGTGTTGCGATGACTGGTTTGACTATGGCTGAGAAGTTCCGTGACGAAGGTCGTGACGTACTTTTCTTCGTAGATAACATTTATCGTTATACGCTTGCTGGTACTGAGGTATCTGCATTATTAGGTCGTATGCCATCAGCGGTAGGTTACCAACCAACGCTTGCTGAAGAAATGGGTGTACTTCAAGAACGTATTACTTCAACTAAGAAAGGTTCAATTACCTCAATCCAAGCGGTATACGTACCTGCGGATGACTTGACTGACCCTTCACCGGCAACTACCTTTGCTCACTTAGACGCAACTGTTGTACTTTCTCGTGATATCGCGGCTCAAGGTATCTACCCGGCAATCGATCCACTTGACTCTACATCACGTCAATTAGATCCATTAGTGATTGGTACTGAGCACTATGAAGTAGCACGTGGCGTACAATCTACATTACAACGCTATAAAGAACTTAAAGATATTATCGCAATCTTAGGTATGGATGAGCTTTCTGAAGAAGATAAGCAAACTGTTGACCGTGCTCGTAAGATCCAGCGTTTCTTATCACAACCGTTCTTCGTTGCTGAAGTATTCACAGGTTCTCCTGGTAAGTATGTATCACTTAAAGACACGATTGCTGGCTTTAAAGGTATTCTTGCGGGTGAATATGATGATTTACCAGAGCAAGCGTTCTACATGGTTGGTTCTATTGAAGAAGCAACTGAGAAAGCGAAAAACATGTAATGTAGGCTGGCGACTGATTAATAGTTATTAGTCGCCTATTTGGAGGTCATATGGCATATACAAGTGTCAATCTGAATGTAGTAAGTGCAGAGGAGAGTTTGTTCTCTGGTGCCATTGAATCATTACAGATCACAGGTAGCGAAGGTGAGCTAGGTATTATGCCTGGTCACGCACCTTTGCTGACCTCGCTAAAACCTGGTATGGCAAGAATCGTTAAGAAAGGTGGTGACGAAGAAGTTATCTACATTTCTGGCGGTATGCTTGAAGTTCAGCCGAATCAAATCATTGTGTTAGCCGATGTGGCTACACGTGGTGCTGATTTAGATGAACAGGCTGCTCAAGAAGCGAAACAACGTGCAGAAGAGCATTTAAATGCTCATGGCGACGATGTTAACTACGCAGAAGCAGCAGCGGAATTAGCACGAGCAGTAGCTAAATTACGTGTTATTCAAGCGGCGAAGAAAAAACTCTAGCCCATGCGGTAATAAGACAACACTAAGTTTTAGTGATTGAGGAAAAGCGACCTTTACTTTGGTAAGTGGTCGCTTTTTTATTGCGAGATTTTCTTAAAATTAGGAGGGCGATTAGCTAGATCGCTTGATATAAAGATGAAGCCCTCAGCTTGGTGGTATTTTTAAAGGAGATGATGGGAAGGTTTTTTAAAGTGATTTAAGTATTATTTGTTGGCATGTTGTGTGAAAAATAATTCAAAATACTGATGGAAAATTGTTATTAAACAAAGTTACAATTTCTTTATCAACGCTTATACGTTAACGTATAGGCTTAATTAATAACGATTAATGGAATAGCTATGTCTCTGTCAGTTGTCATCCTTGCTGCGGGTAAAGGTACCCGTATGCGTTCAGCCTTACCTAAAGTGCTACATACCGTTGCCGACAAACCTATGGTAAGTCATGTTATTAATGCTGCCCGTTGTTTAAATGCCGAAAATATCTATGTAGTTTACGGTTTTGGTGGGGAAATTTTAAAAGCGAATATTAGCGGTGATGATTTAACCTTTATTGAGCAAAAAGAGCAGCTAGGTACCGGGCATGCTGTAGATATGGCATCTCCCTTTATCAAAGATGATGAAGACGTTTTAGTGTTATATGGTGATGTGCCATTAACCCGGGTTAATACTTTAGAAAACCTAATAGCAGTTAAGCCTGATAATGGTATGGCATTACTAACGGTGCATTTACAAAACCCGACCGGTTATGGTCGTATTGTCCGTGATAATCATCAGGTGGTTGGTATTGTAGAGCAAAAAGATGCTAATGCTGATCAGCTAGCAATTAAGGAAGCCAATACCGGTATATTGTTAGCGAATGGCGGCGATTTAAAACGTTGGCTGGCTAACTTATCTAATGACAATGCTCAGGGAGAATATTATTTAACTGATGTTATTGCTGCTTGTCATAATGAAGGGAAAATTATAGCAACTGCACATCCTGAAACGGAAGTTGAAGTTGAAGGGGCAAATAACCGGGTACAACTGGCGGCATTAGAGCGAGCATATCAGTTAAGAGAAGCAGAAACTTTAATGCTTAATGGTGCGAGTTTGCGCGATCCTAACCGTATTGATATTCGTGGAAAAATGCTCATCGGACAAGAAGTACAAATTGATGTTAATTGTATTTTCGAAGGTGAAGTGGTTTTGGCTAACGGTGTTGCTATTGGAGCAAACTGTATTTTAAAAGACTGTACCATAGGTGAAAATACTATTATTAAACCTAACTCTATTATTGAAGGGGCAGTCATTGGTGATCAATGTTCCGTTGGGCCATTTGCTCGTATTCGTCCTGATACTATAATGAATAAAGATTCTCATGTCGGCAATTTTGTTGAGTTGAAGAAAACCATTCTTGGCGAAGGTAGTAAATCAGGTCATTTAACTTATTTAGGTGATACTACTATTGGTAAAAACGTCAATATTGGTGCTGGTACCATTACCTGTAATTATGACGGGGTTAACAAATCTCAAACTATAATTGATGATGAAGCCTTTATTGGCTCAAACAGTTCACTAGTGGCGCCGGTGTTTATCGGTACAACAGCAACCGTAGGTGCAGGTTCTGTGGTGACTAAAGATGTTGAAAATGAAGAACTGGCTATTGCCCGGGGTAAACAGCGAAATGTTAAAGGCTGGCAACGACCAACTAAGAAGAGTTAATGAAACTATGCATTAATTATCTACTCATTTCTTACTTAATGGTGGGCTTATTCCTAAGTCCATCGTCTTGTATTGCTTCCAAATTAAAAGTCGTATCGACAGAAAATAAACTATTACAGTATAAAGAAAAAAATCAACTTAAAGGACCAAGTGCTGAAATATTTAAGCTATTAATGGTTGATGCTAAGTTATCGGCAACTGTAGACTTTATGCCTTGGTCTAGAGCTTTTAAACTTGCCAGTGAGCAAGCCAATACCATGATTTTTACTATGGTAAGAACTAGTGAACGCGAAAGCAAGTTTCATTGGTTATTGGCAGTAAGTGATGTTGTACGAGCATTTGTATCGTTAAAGCAGCGCCCAGAACTCAAGTTAAGCACTATTGCTCAGGCAAAAAATCATAGTATTGCGGTGGTAAGGGGATCTTATGGATTGTCGTCTTTACTTAAACTTGGATTTAAGGAAGGAGAGAATATTTACTTGGTCGCCAATAATAAAATAGCTATTAATTTACTAATGAGTGAAAAAGTTGATTTTATCTTTGTAGATCCTAGTATTCTAACACCTTATTTCTTAGCTCAAGGCATAGTTACTGAGCAAGTTATAAATAAATACATTTTCCCCGAAACCCGCAGTCAAGGCTATATTGCACTGAATAAAAACTCCACACCTGAATTGGTTAGGGTATTACAACTGTCTGCAAAGCATGTAATGCAAAACTCTCTTTATCAGTATTACTATCATCTAGAACCATAATATCAACGTTAAATAACCTAAGAATAAACCTAATATTCCTGATCTGAACTATTGAATAAATTTATAAAAAACCTATAATAACTTTCGGTTTGAAATTTATGGTCGTAAATCGAAACTAATGTCTAAACGAAATACTAAGCAACGCCGTCATATTATCATCACTGAATTGAATAAATTAGGTGAAGTGAGCGTTGATCAATTAGCTAAAAAATTTGATACATCAGAAGTTACTATCCGTAAAGATTTAGCTGCGTTAGAAAATAGTGGCTTGTTATTGCGCCGTTATGGTGGTGCGGTACCTTTGCCAAGTGAGTTGATCGAAGCTAAAAGTGATAAAGTTTCAAAACGAAAGGTTAGTATCGCTGAGAAAGCAGCGACATTAATTCGTGATCATAATCGCATTATTTTAGATAGCGGCAGTACTACTTCTGCATTAGTGAAAGAGCTCAGCAACAAGCAAGGCTTAGTGGTAATGACTAACTCGCTCGCTATTGCAAAAGAAATTCATGCTTTAGAAAATGAACCTACCTTATTGATGACCGGTGGCACTTGGGATCCTCATTCAGAATCATTTCAGGGTAAAGTAGCAGAAAGCGTACTGCGTTCTTACGACTTTGACCAATTGTTTATTGGTGCTGATGGTATCGACATCGAACGAGGTACGACGACCTTTAACGAATTGCTTGGCTTAAGTCAGGTGATGGCAGAAGTTTCTCGTGAAGTGATTGTTATGGTTGAATCAGAGAAACTTAATAGAAAAATACCTAATTTGGAAATTCCATGGTCTGATATTCATACTTTGATCACAGATGATGATATGCCGATGGAAATTAGAGAAAAAATTATTGCTCAGGACATTAATGTTATTTGTGTCCAGTAACAACAGAAAAAAAGGATAACGATATGTGTGGGATTGTCGGTGCTGTAGCACAGCGTGATGTGGCAGATATTTTAGTTGAAGGGTTAAAACGTCTGGAATACCGAGGTTATGATTCGGCAGGGGTAGCGCTTATTGATAATGACAAGTGTCTGAATCGTGCTCGTCGTTTAGGTAAAGTACAGGAGTTATCGGATGCATTAGCCGAACAGCCTTTATTCGGTGGAACAGGGATTGCACATACTCGCTGGGCAACTCATGGTGCGCCGAGCGAAATCAATGCTCATCCTCACGTTTCTAGCGATAATATCGCGGTAGTTCATAATGGTATTATTGAAAATCATCATGAACTAAGGGAAAAGCTTGTCGGATTAGGCTATAGCTTTGTCTCGGAAACAGACACAGAAGTGATTGCCCACCTTGTGCATCATGAACTAAAAAGTGCTAAAAGCTTAGTCGACGCGTTTCAAAAAACAGTTGTCCAGCTTGATGGAGCTTATGGCGCAGTAGTGATGGATAGTAACGATAAAGATCGTATTGTTGTTGCCCGTTCTGGTAGCCCGTTAGTTATCGGTTATGGTTTAGGGGAAAACTTTATCGCTTCTGATATGTTAGCCTTATTACCGGTAACCCGTAAATTTTCTTTCTTGGAAGAAGGTGATGTTGCTGAAGTGACACGCTTTGAAGTTAATATCTTTGATAAAAACGGTAATAGCGTCGAGCGTGAAGCAAAAGAGCGTGAAGTGGCGCAAGACAGTGGCGATAAAGGTGAATATCGTCACTACATGTTAAAAGAGACTTATGAGCAGCCAACGGCAATTCGCAATACCTTAGAAGGTCGTCTTATTGGAAATCAGCTGGATATCAATACCTTTGGTGAAGGTGCGGATGATATTTTTAAAGAAATTGAACACGTGCAAATCATTGCCTGTGGTACCAGCTATCATTCAGGTATGGTGGCGCGCTACTGGTTGGAAGCGTTAGCCGGTGTATCTTGTAATATCGAAATTGCCAGTGAGTTTAGGTATCGTCAATCTCATGTACCGAAAAATGCCTTATTAGTGACTATTTCACAATCTGGCGAAACTGCAGACACCTTAGCTGCGTTGAGATTAGCAAAAGAGTTAGGTTATAAAGCTAGTTTAACTATTTGTAACGTGCAAGGCTCATCTTTAGTCAGAGAATCTGATCTTGCCTTTATGACCAAGGCTGGCGCTGAAATCGGCGTTGCTTCCACTAAAGCATTTACCACGCAACTGGTTGGTTTATTAATGATGACACTGGCTATCGGTCAGCATCATGGTATGAGTGAATCAACGCAAAATGACATTGCCAAATCATTAATGACTTTACCTAATAAACTTGATGAAGTATTAGCATTAGCTGATTCTATTGAAGATTTAGCAGAAGATTTTGCTGATAAGCATCATGCGTTATTTTTAGGTCGTGGTGATCAATATCCGATTGCGATGGAAGGGGCATTAAAGCTAAAAGAGATCTCTTATATTCATGCTGAAGCCTATGCGGCTGGTGAATTAAAACATGGCCCATTAGCGTTAATTGATGCTGAAATGCCGGTAATCGTGGTAGCACCACAAAATGATTTAATAGAAAAATTAAAATCAAACGTCGAAGAAGTGCGAGCCCGCGGCGGTTTAATGTATGTGTTTGCTGATCACAATGCCCGTTTTGAAAGCGATGAAACCATGACGGTAATTAATGTCCCGCATTGCGATGATATCATCGCGCCAATCGTCTATACCTTACCATTACAATTGTTATCTTATTATGTCGCTATCATTAAAGGTACTGACGTGGATCAACCACGTAATTTGGCAAAATCAGTAACGGTAGAGTAATTAACAGGTAAAGTAGCCTTTGTTTTGTGAGAGAGTAATAAAGTTGTTAATCACACAATAAAGATCTTAACTAAACAATAAAGTCGTTTACTAAAACCACTGAAACTATGCTTGATTGATGAGCAATGTTTGAGTGGTTTTTTAATGGCTGCAAAACAATATTTCAATAGTGAAGTAAAAAATGCTAAATGGATAAAGTAAGGTCGTGGAGCTGGCGGTAATGCCTGATAATAGTGCTAAGATGCAGAATTGAGCTATTGCTGCTCAATTGGATGGTGAACGCCAGCTAGCGGCAAGTTTTATGCAAAATGAAGTGGTACTGGCAACTCTGTTTCATCATCAAGCACAAATCACCACCGGTGGCGCTAAATTTTCCCGGTGTTGAAATTCATGCCACCATGTTTGACGTATCGATGTTGCCCGAAACTTTGCCTTATCGTCCGGACTGGTGGCTGGAGAACGGATTTCCTTATCTGAGATTAGTGACGCTGTACTAGCTTATTCAGGAGCCACCAGACAAAGACTGGGATGAGGTATTTAGCCATCAGTTGAAATAATGCTAAGGTTAGAAGCTTAACTTGCATTTAATTGATTCCAAGACCAAAATCATTGATGTGGTGAAAAGTAAGCAGACGCTTGATAATAATAAGGAATACTTTTTATGGCTTATGATTTTGGCTCACAAACATTAGGGATAAAAAACCCGTTTAAGGTGGAAGGGCTGTTTAAAGTAGGTGCTGGTCTATTAGTGTTGTTAGCGGGAGTGATACCTTTGCTTCAAGTCGCTGATACGTTGCAGCAGGATAAGATCGCTGGCTGGAGCTATGCCATTCTTGGTTTTGTGCTAATCACCAGTGGTGCTAGGCATGCAGGTATCGGTATTTTTCAGCTGTTTCGTTATTTTGTCGGTCGTTCGGTGCCAAGTTCGCTCGCTTATAATCAGTCCGTCTCTGAAAAAGATATTGCAGACGAAGAGCGGGGGACAAATGTCTTGCTCTACGATGCTAAGCAGCTGCATGCCATGTTGATGGGACGTAAAAATACTACCTTTAAGGAACCTTTGGGCTGGATGGCGCGATTATTACATTCGCTATATCCTAAATTAACTTTTATGCCTTATCCATTGCGCAATTTGGCGCAGGAACTAGCGGCAATGACGATTAATGTGTTGACCGCGCTGCTGGCATTTGGCATTGCTGCGTTTGTTGTTAATGTTGGCTTGGCAGGTGAAGGGGCTAAGGTCATCGCCTTACCTGTGTTATCTATTTTGTTGCTAATTTATTTGCTAGTTAACTGGTATAACACTGCCGGCTCGATTACCGGTAAGAAAAGTTCGAGGCTACATACGAGTGGCGGTAAATCTTTTGGTGGTTTGATCGCCTTGTCGTTAATCGCGCCTGTGATGGCCGGTGTTTATCTGGATCAATATTCTCCTGCCAGTCCACAGCAATTGCAAACTTATGCTGAAGCTACTGCGATGTTTAATGTCTGGGGGAACTTATTATTGTTGCTTGGTGCTATTATTGTGGTACTTGGCGTGACGTTACCTTTGCTATTTCGGCGCATGGCTGAAGTGACACCGGCGACTGAGGTTAGTGAATATCGTGAAAACATGCAGGAGTCGGTACATCCAAATGAAATATTCATTAATATTGAAAATATCGTGCTGGCCAATCGCCGTTATCGTGAAATCCCTAATCGTATTTATCGTAATTTTGATCCTAAATTGAACGAGCAATCTGAAGGTAAAGGCAGTTTTAATGGTGAGCTTATCATTGAAACTCAACCGTCACTGGCTAAAGGTGAGACTAAGCATAATGGTTTAAAAAAATTACTGACCGGAGTGAGCCAGTTAGGTTATCTGCTCGGCGCATATTTATTTTACTTATTTGGCTTAAAGCTTTTGGATGTCGTCAAGCAAGCGGTCAGCTTTAACGGTATTCAACCTGGACAAGAGCAAGTGCTTGGCTTTTTTAATTTATGCTCTGCTGCGCTGGCGATATTTTTTGCCTGGCTGACTATTTCGACGGCGGCGCGGGTGATGAGTCAGGCATCGCATTTATTTTGGGGGGAAATGCACTTTAATTCTCTGCTGATGTTTATGAAAACCGAAGGCACCTATACGGAGTCAAAAATATCTACCGGCATGGCTATTCATGACAGTACGCGTTCGGAAAACACTGTGGTTAGAAGTAGTATTACTCCTTGGGTGATCACCTCTCGTATCAAATCAACCATTTTTGCTACTAGTGGTGGTGCTAATTTGGAATCGATTCGCTATATCATGGGAATGAATAAAAATGAGGAAGAACTGGCTGATATTGTTAATGAAATTAAGTCATTCTTGCGTGGCAGAGAGGCGATAGCAGCCATTACTAATGAAAAAGACCTCGATAATGCCAGCCAGATTTTTCAGGTTAATCAACAAACTCGATCGATAAATAGCGAAAAATCAGCCAAACTTGAACAAAAAGATAGTGATGATCAAGCTGCGGGCTATCTGCGTAATCAATCGCCAGAAAAAGATTAAGCTTAGATTGAGTAATCATTTTTTAGAAATACTAATTAATACAAAGTAAAAAGTAACCAATCGGTTACTTTTTATCAAAAAAAGAAGATAGGCCGTCTCTGCTTAAGTTACTTGAAGCTATTATTGAGACCGTAAAACACACTAAAATCTCGTTTTAAAAACTAGATCGGTTGCTTGCTAATAAATGTGCTTTTTAGGTAAATAAAAGCTAAGTAATTTAACTGGCCTTTTGCTCAGCAAGGTTATTTATCAATAAGTCAAATAGGCTTATATTAGGTTCGGGATTATGAGGCCAAAATCGAATACCAAGCCAGTAATGAGACTGCGTATCATTTTTGACTAGTTCCTGCCAAATCATGGTGCCATAAACATCAAGTTGATCTTCCTTATGATGGTAACGAATTTGGATTACATCATCTTGTTTAGCTGGTTCTGCTGCTAATAGACAGACGCCAAAAGGAGAAATATCTTTGAATTTAAATAAGTCTATTGGTCTATGATCATACATCAGAGTTAATTCACCTGCAGGGAGTATGATATTGCTATGGCGAGCGTTTTGACGGCGTTCTCTATAGTTGTAGTCCATGGTAGTCCCTTACTTTAAGTATTTCTACAGCATAATCTTTAAGTGTAGCAAAGGTTGTTTAAAAGACAATTTATCGGGTAGATGACAAATTAATTATTACAAAAACATTTTTGATAATGGTAACAAGTTATTGTTACAGTATGATTTATTAGAAATATTATTAGTTAGCGCTGAAAAACTCCTTGTAACTTATCGCTTAAAATAGCAGCTTTTGCATGGCAATTTGTTCTCCCATTATTTATTAGGATAGGTAAATGAAAAATATTGATATGCCCATAGGATTATATGAAGTGTTTGGAGAACAGCAGTCGATTGCAGAAATTATTATTACGATTGTTTTTGCCTTGATTGGGAGTGCTCTAATTTATTTTTGTTTTTATCGGCCTAGCCATCAAGAAGTAACCTGGATGACGATATTAGGCTTAATTCTAGTTGTTGATGTTTTAGCCGGTTGTATCGCAAATTTTACTAGGGGTACTAATCAGTTTTATTCAGAACGTGCCAAGAACAGGATTATTTTCATTTCAATACATATCCATATTTTAGTTATTGCTTGGCTCCTCGCGGCACCTATGGAATATGCTGTATTGGTTTGGGCTTATACAATAGGCTCTGCATTCCTTATAAACTATTTGAAAGGTCATCCTTTGCAGATGTTTTTTGGTGCTTTTTTTATGTGTTGTGGTCTTTTAGGGTTAATGCTGATGCCTATCGAGCAATGGTTTTTAATTACTAGCATGTTTTTTATGATTAAAGTGGTATTTAGTTTTGCTGTTGATCATTACAAGAAAGAATAACTCGAAAAGGAAGCGTTTATGAAAGGTGAATATCAGCTTATTATTGCGGCTATGCTTAGTTTTATTGCCTCGCTACTTCATGTGATGATTATTTTTGGTGGCGCAAGTTGGTACCGTTTTTTTGGCGCGGGTGAGCGTATGGCTAAGCTTGCTGAGTCAGGGAGTTACTACCCGATGATAATAACATTAGCGATAGCGTTAATGTTATTTCTATGGGGGTTATATGCATTATCAGCCGCGGGTGTGATCGTTAGATTTCCATTAATTAAATGGGTGCTTTGCGCTATTACTGCGGTTTATTTGCTGCGAGGAGTTATTGGCTTAATAGCACCATTTATCAGTCGCCATCCGGCAATAATGGAAAATTCAGTCACATTCTGGCTAAGTAGTTCGATAATTTGTTGTCTTTTTGGCGTTTTTTATTTGCTAGGTACTATTTATTACTGGCGCCAGTTAGCTAGTGTTACTAGTTAAGCTCCGGTTTGTTTAATAACTGATGCTCAGAGGCATTAGCATTCGTTAAGATAAGTAAAATATGATCAATATTTTATGCAATAAAAATAAACTGCGCAGCCCCTATTTCCTTGGCCTAATGAAGCGCTTTTTAAAGCCGATATGTGTGCGCCTACAGAACGACAAAGTGACGGGTGTTTGGTTGAAGATACCTTGAGTGAATATATTTTACATTACTAAATTGAACGACAAAAATAACCCAGGTAGAGCTCCTGGGTTTTCTTTGCACTTATTGAATATGAGTTTACTTTTTTGTCGTTGAGTATATTAAGCGTTGTAGCATTTGCCCTGTTGGCTGATGAAGCTTTTCTTCTAGTAATGTAAAACCATATTTTTTATAGAAATTGCGACCGATAGTGTTTACTTTAAAAACCTCAACTTGCAATTCGTTGTGAAGTTGTTGTGCTTTATCCATCAGTTTTTTGCCGATGCCTTGACCGTGGAATTTCGGATGAAGGAAAATCGCGCCAACTTCATTTCCCATCAGGGCGATAAAACCTTTAACTTCATTATCTATTTCGGCTACCCAAATATCAGTATTGGGAATATAAATCTCGGCCGTGTTAATGCGTTCTTTGGCAATAAACTCATCAGTCATAAAGCTATGCGCCATTCTGGTGGAGATTTCCCACGAATCTAGTACAGCGGTTAAATCGGATGTTTGATAGGGGCGAATTTTTACTGTCATCATTTACTCATCTGCTATTTTATTTATGCCGTTATTTTAATGAGCACTAGACATTAGTGATTGAATAAAAACGACAACTTTAGCTGTTGTTAGTCAAATTCAAAATTACCGTAAATATCAATAGTAAGGTTTCTTTGTTTAGCGTATTGCCCTGGGGTTTGACCAATAGACGCTTTGAGATAACGAATTAAATGAGGTTGATCGCTAAAGCCATATTTAGTGGCGATATCCGCCCAATTGATGGTTTTATCTGTTGAGCTATATAAATGTTCCAACATTTCTTCTAAGCGGATCATTGACTGAGTTTGTTTCATAGTGAGTCCGGTAACCCGGGTAAAACTGCGCTCTAATGTTCGTTGTGAACGATAGAGCTTTGCGCCTATATCTGCAATAACAGTTGTTTCCAGCATAGTGAGTACTTGGCGGGTCAACTCGATGTGCTGATCGTTGTGGTTTGTTTTGCACCAATCACTGAGTAAGTTATCAAGCATAATAGCGGCTTGCTTTGGCTGGTTTGCAGCGCAACTCAATAATTGAGCTAAGTTAACAGTACTGGTTGTGAGCTTTTTGATATCAACGGCCTGAATTAAATTTGTAACAAGCTTACAATCTTGGTTTAACAATGAGTAAGGCCCGCCGATTTTAAATTTTATCCCGATAATTTGAAATGGCTGACTATGATCCATAGTGAAGGTGTTTAAGTGCTGAAATAGCCAGTGACTGCCATTGCCTGTTTGCAACTTGTTGTCTGCAGCATAATGATAAGGTGTATGAGCTTGAGTAATAATTAAATGTGTAGCTGGGTCCGGGTTTAATTTTGGATATTGATGGCTGGTATCACCAGGTTCTTTTTCTAAAAACCAGTAACATTCGACATATTTGGTGATTTCTTTATTGCTGGGAAATAACTTCCAGTTTTTCATTGTAATAATCTAAGGTTAGCTATCATGGTGTTATGTCGCTGTGGTTTGTATTTTGATACTAAACTAGCTGTATTATTCAAGGAAGTATTTGTTGGTTTTTTATCTGAATTTAAGATGTTTTGGCGTAGCTATAGCTGGCTATTCCACGTCAAAATAACGGTTATATTGCCTATGCGACGCTGAGGCTATTTGTCCTCTTAAAATCAGAACTCAACTTCATCTGTGGCGACTTCAAAGTCTGCGATATGTGCGGTATTAGCTGACACATGATACCAATCGCCTTAAAAAGAAACACGCGAAACCTTATTGATTTCGCGTGTTATGCTTATGCAAAGTTTAAAGTTTTACACCACCCAACCAAGTGCTTGCGCCTTATCATAGGCTACTTTACTAATGTCTTGTGCGACAAAATGATGATACAAAATCATGATGCCTAATACATGATTAAGCAAGGCATCATTCTGAATTTTTTCAGCATCGCTAGTGGTATGGCTTTCCTGACGTTGGATTAATATTTCTAAAAAGCCGGGATCGATTAATTTAGCTTGTTCAAGCCGTTGTGGTGAGGCGAACTTATCTAACAAGTTTTTCAGTTTTTGCCATTTATCCTGATCGGTATGAGCAGGTGGTGCCATAAAGGCAAACTTTTCTCTATTGTAGAGGGTTTCTGGTAATAGCCCTTTCATTGCTTCTCTTAATACATGCTTTTCTCTATTGCCCTTAATGCGCATTTCTGGCGGCACTAAACAGGCAAATTCTGCCAGTTTGTGGTCGAGAAAAGCCGGGCGTGCTTCCATAGAGTTGGCCATATCAACCCGATCTCCACCCCAAGTTAATATTTGTCCTTCGAGCATGGTTTTAATCCAGACATATTGTGCTTTATCTAGTGGGTGCCGGCCTTTGAGATATTGTTGGTCGAGTTTTTCCGCGATTGCTGTACCTGGCTCATAGCGAATGATCTCTTCACGGCGATCTTGATGGATTAGCTGCTTAGCCGCACCTGTACAGCCGAGCCAAGGTTGCAGGCAACTGGGAGTAAAGCCAACTTTTTCATTAATATCATCAGAAATATATTCATCTTTAGGCAACATAGCGCCCTGAAATAATTTGTTATTGGCTTCGAGTGTTTGTTGCCAGGCCGCAGCTTGCTCCTGATCTAGGCCATCCATGCCGTGTAAAAACATGTCTTTTCTAAAAGCGGGATAACCGGCAAATAGCTCATCCGAACCCTCACCTGTTAACACTACTTTATAATTTACATGACGCACCCGTTGCGACATCATTAACTTGGCAACTGCCAAGGTATTGTATATCGTGCGTTCGGTGTGCCAGATGGTGCGTTCAAAATTATCGTATAACAGATCGGCGTTGAGGGTTAATATTTCCTGTTCTGCGCCAACAGATTGCGCCATTTCTGTCGCGATAGGTGTTTCGTCATAATCGGCATTATCAAAGGCAATAGTAAAGGTTTTGATTTTTTCCTGGGCAGTGGCTGAGGCAAGACCCAGGATAGAGCAGGAATCAATGCCGCCGGATAAGTAACAACCCACAGGAACATCGGCATTTAATCTTAGTTGTACTGCTTCTAATAGATGTTTTCTAACACCTGAGATATAAAATTCTTCAGAATGTTTCGAGCGCATTTTCAATTCAGGAAAATCCATATCCCAGTATTTGTGAGTGTCTATATGAAATTGACCGTTTTTACGGGTTATTTTCAGCATATGGCCTGGCTCAACCTGTGAAATCCCTTTAAATGCTGTAGTACCGGGTACCATCACCTGAATTAGTTGATGAAACAGGCCATGAGTGTCAATTTCGGCATTAACGCTTGGGTGAGCTAATACTACTTTGACTTCTGAGCCAAAAACGATTTCTTCGCCAGTATTGGTCCAATACAGAGGTTTAATACCAAAGCGGTCGCGTACTAAGTATAGGGCATCTTCTTGCTCATCATATAAAGAGAAGGCAAATTCGCCACGTAACTGTTCTAAGGTTTTATCTATGCCGAGGTGTTTAAATAATCTCGGTACGATTTCTGAATCGCTTTTACTTTTAAACTGAAAACCCTGAGCGGTTAAATCGGCACGAATGCGTTGAAAATCGTAAAACTCGCCATTATGAGCGTAAATGATTGTGCCATTTAACCAAAAAGGTTGGCGGCCTCGTTCTTCATTTAAGTCGATAATCGATAGTCGGGAGTGACTCATGCCAACCCCTAAACTTTTAGGGTTACAATAGCCGTAATTATCAGGGCCGCGGTGATGTTGGATCGCCGCCATATTAACTAAAATTTGTGAATCTATATAACAATCTTTACTTGATGCAAAAACACCAGCAATGCCACACATATAATACCTCTGGAAAATTAAACAATATCGAGAACGCGTTCAGCCCGTCTAACCAAACAGGTAAGGAGCGCTTGCCTTAAGAAAACAGCGCCCCGAGCCTGTGCAAAATACCAGTTGTGATGGGTTTTATCTAAGCTGGTACATAGCTCCTCGCCACGCGCTAATGGATGCAAGATAATGGCGTCTTGCTTGAGTTCTGTTTGATCTGACAATACGTATTTACTGCCATATTCTTTAAATGTGTCACCTTCCCAGGCAATGGCATTGATGTAGATAACATCTGCTCTTTTGACACTGTCAGCAAAAGAGGAAGTGACATTAACCTTAATGCCTTGTTCGGTCAGTTGTTCTTTTTGTTCAGGGCTAAATACGGTATTTTCCTGCTCATTAGCAACTATGGTGACGGACTTAAATGCCGATGAAAATATCGCGATCAGTTTTAATAGGCTTCTGACTGTCCGCATTTTTGATGGCATGCCGATGATACATATATCGATTGGGTTTTCCGGCTGTGCCGCGATAAGCTCAGGCCGCCATTTAAAAATAGTGTAAATATCGGCTAAGGCCTGAGTCGGGTGTTCATCAAGGCCATTACCGGCATTAATGATAGGGATACGTAGCGTATCCATCATTTCTTTGACTGACTCTTCGTTTGAGTCCCTTAATACCACACAGTCACCGTAATTATTAAACATTTCAGCGACGTCACTCAGGCTTTCCCCTTTAGCGATACCTGTAGTTGAACGGTCGGTGATCGACATAATGTCACCACCGAGTCGATGCCAGGCGCTTTCAAATGATAAACGGGTACGAGTGCTGGGCTCATAGAATGCTGAGATCAGTATCTGCCCTTGCAATGAAGCTGAGAATCGGCCCGGGTTCGCTTCGTACTTGGCTGCCAGTCGAAAAAGTTGTAGCAAAGTATGACAATCAAGTTGATCGGCAGAATAAATATGTTGATTGGTTAACTTTTCCAGATACTCGCCATCTTCAACAATCGCGCGTAACAAGTTTTTCGGGTGTGCGTTTCCGTAAACATCCGGTTTCTTTCTTTCGAAATTAACGATGTCTTGTAAGTTAGGATCTACCATAATGATTTATTTACAACGTCTTTGAATAAAAAGTACAACAAAAAAAAGGGACTGCAGGTGCATACTATGAGTGCTGTGTATATCACAACCATAAGTGCATCTTCACTAATATACATGATCACATTCCTGTTCTTCTTGCCAGTGAAAATCTATTGCTTTGAATCGGATGAAATACTGACATATTACAAAAGAAACAAAGCATGAACTGATAGCGGCGGTATAAAACCCGACCTGAAAATAAAACACTAAACCGGTTACCGTACCAGCAACCATGGCAAGCATAGCTCCTCTACCTGATAACTTAGCTCCGTAGAGGCCATAAATGATTGGCCAAATGGTTGAGGCAACAAAGGCGCCGGTGAAATTGAGTAATGCTCCTAAGGTTGCCATTTTGGGTAAACAGGCTAACCAAGTGGTGACACCTAATAAGATGATCATTAATTTATTGACGGTAAGTAATTGTTGGTTAGAAGCATTTTTCATTAACAGCTTTTTGTAGATGTCGTTTGAAAGTAAGTCTGAAGTGGCTGCTAGAAGTGAATCCATGCTGGAAGCTAGTGCTGAGAAAATAATAATAAAGACCAAAATGGCGCCGGACGCCCCTAATACTTTAGCAGCAACTAATGGGCCCACCATATCGGGAGATTCAGGAAAAATGCCAAGGGAATTAGCAGAAAAAGCAATAAACCCGGTGACGATGGGAATAGGGAACCACAACAGGGCTGAAAATTTAAATGACTTTTCTCCGACACCTTGTTTAAAAGCAAGTGCTCTCGACCACCAAACGTTAGAATGAAAAATTTCACCGATGCCAAAAAAGATATTATTAAAGAAAAACATTATTGCTGCTGGAAATACTAGGTTGAGTAATTCTGGTTGGCTTTGTTTAACATTTTGATAAGTATTAGAAAAACCAACTTGGTCTAGGCAAGCATAGGCAATATAGGCAACACCGGCTATGATGATCAGGGTTTGCGCAAAGTCAGTCGCGATTACCGCCCGCAATCCGCCAAGTAAGGTATAAAGAACACACACTACGATGATCACTGTCATGCCAGTGTGATAACTTATAGGGCTTAAACTTGACAGTAAAATACCGCCGGCCATACCCAAGCTGACTAGCCAGCCCAAGGCATAGCAAAGGGAAATGATGAGAAAAGCACACCAAGCTCCTTTGCCATAGCGCAAGTAAAAGAAATCACCACTGGTGACACCGCTCGGTAATAAAGATTTAATTCTTTTTGCCAAAGGCGCAAATAGCAGTAAACCCAGAGCAGCCATGCAGTAGCCCAACATGCCCCAGATACCAAACTGATAAGTTAATTGAGGTGCGACTAATGTGGTATTGCTCGTCACCCAGGTCGCCATCGCCGTTGCTGTAGCGAGAGCAAAGCCAACATTTCTGCCAGCTAAGGCAAAATCATCCTGAGTTTTCGACTTTTTACCTAGATACCAACCCCAAAGTACCCAGATAACAGAAAATGTTACCAGAATGATGACGGTGTCTTGCATGCTGATAAGGTTTGAAATCATGTGATTATTCTTCTTGTTTTATCTTTAGAAGTCTAAGAATTAGTGCACAAAATAATATTGCACCAATAATGAACACAGTTAGTGCTTTAGTTAAGGCGTGATGTTGTACCGTGAATTCATTGGTTATTGCTGTTTGACTGCCTTTACTTGGATAATAAGTGACTTGATAGTTACCATCAGACAACCCTGACAGTGTAAAAGCATCTTGATGGCTAATTTTTTGTTCTATATATGGTTTTCTTTCTTTAGTGACACTAACTTTGAGGCATCTTTTTTCGCAGTCAAGATGAGGGATGACTAACGAAATATAGCCTTCGTTAATAATTTGACTCGCGTTGCTGTTAAAGCAAAGTGCGAGTAACAGTAAAAAAGTAGACTTCAAATCATTAGTTAGGATAATTAGTGATGCATTTACCCTAGCATTGATTCGAGTACTAATCAAATTGAAAAGGAGGGGAAAGATAAAAGGCAAAACAGTATATCGTTGTGCCTTTTTTGAGTGACTATTTACAATATTTTAGGCACTATTTGTCTGTTACGCGGTGGTTTTGGATTAGGTTACGCCTTTCGCTTTATTCGACATTAACGTATTACCGAACCGCCAACTGAATAGTTTTTATATTGCGGATAAAGCTCGATATAGTCGCACCAACTACTGAAACTGGTGTAGTCATAACGCTTATCGCTGGCGGTAAACCATTGAGATGTGGTTAAAGGTGGCAAGCGAAATTTCTTTTTAAAACCGTCAATCGCTATCCAGCAGGCTAACTCTTTAGTGGTTTTATTTTGAACTTGTATTTGGGCATAACCTTCGGGAGTGTAGCGATAGAGTACTTCCGTTTTCGGTTTGCTGGTCGCTGAAAACGGGAAACTAAATAAAATAGCGAGCATAAATAGCGAGGCTTTTTGCCAGAAAAACTTGGTCATGTAATTTGATTTTTCATTATTAAAATTCATCTATATCACCAAGTTACCCGTTAACTATTATGCTATTTTATCTGCAATTGTTGATGTAATGTTAAATTTTGTTGAGATTTTTATATTTTTGCCATTGAAAGCGATCAACTTTGTCTCCATAACTAACTGCAACGCGTATTCTGTTATAACAAATTAGATTACAAATACAGTAAAAAATTTCAAAAAAAGTTAGAGTGAATATATATGAATATTGTAGCAGTTAAAAAAGAGCAACATCAAAACCTTAAAGTTGCCAACCAACGTGACTTATCACATGTTGCTAATCAACACATAGTACCTGTAAATGTCCGTGAATTTGGTCAGGCTTCTACCAGCTACCCAATTGTTATTGTTAAAGACCCTGAGTCAGAGCGTTATCGTACTGTCGCTATGTTAGGTCTTGAAGCTGGTGAAAACCTATATCATGAAGAAAATAAGTGGCAGGCGATTTATATTCCTCAAGCTTTATCGGTGGCGCCATTTTCTCTTGGTTTAGATCCTGAAAAAGAAAAAACATTAACTGCTTGTATCGATATCGATAGCCCATTCGTTGGTGAAGATAAAGATAATGCCTTGTTTGATGAAGAAGGTAATGACACTGAATTTTTCAAAAGTATTCAAGATCAGTTAGGTCGTTTATATGAAAACGAAGTCGCTAATGAAAACTTTGTTAAAATATTAGCCGAAAATGAATTATTGCAAGAGTTAGAATTACAAGTTGCGTTTAATAACGGCGAACGAAAGAAATTAGTTGGTTTATTCGGCATCAACGAAGAAAAACTACAAAACTTAACAGATGAAAAAATCTTAGAATTGTATAAGCAAGGCGCATTTATGCCAATTCATGCGATGCTTGCTTCTTCAGGTCAGGTTAATCGCTTAGCACAGCTACGTAATGCGAGTGATAATCCGGTAAAAGTTAGCGGTATTAATTACAGCATAGTTGGTGCTAAAGAGGAAAAATAATTAAGATCTAGGGTCTTAACCTCAAAATTATATAAAGGGAGCTGTTAAGCTCCCTTTTTTATTAGCAAAAGCTATGCTAGTTTTAATCCATAGTGCTTGCGTTTTTCTGAGGTTTAAATGGCTGAAAAGAACAGAACACCTAAGGAGTTAAATGAAAAAATTCAGACTCTGGCGGGTGAGATCCAAGTCCAGATCGAAGAGAAAGTCGCTGAACTGATGAATAATCACGCCAGTGAGAAACCGTTTACGGATGAGGAAGTTGGACAACATCCTTATTATCAAGCACTCGTTAAAGAAAAAGCGGCGCTAGAGCAAAACTATCAAACTAATGAACAAACCATTAAACAAAATGAAAAGCAATATCTGCATCAGCAAAAAGTGCTGAAAAAACAAGTTGCCGAGCTCCAAAATAAAATTAATGACCATCAAGCGCTAAATGAAGCAAAATTAACTGATACAGAAGCCGCATTGAAAAAGAAGCTAGCGGAGTATTCGTCGTTAGCAGATAAGTATCAGGAATTAGTTAGCCAGCAACAAAGGCAGCAGCAAGAGCTAACCGAATCTCAGCAAGCAAATGCGGCCTTAGCAGAACAAGTTGAGGCATTAAAAAGTATCGAACAAAACCTGTTAAAAAGTGATCAGGCAAAAGCCGCGACGCTCGATGTACAAAATCAGCAAATTTCAGGGCTTAACAACCAGCTTAATAATTTAGGGGCAGAGTTAGAGTTAGCCAAAGCTGAGCAGACTCAAAGCTCGACCCTTGTCTCGCAAGTGACTGAGCAGCAAACAAGCATCACTGAACTTACTGAACAATTACAACAAAGAGCACAACAATTAGAACAACTGTTCAAAGAGAAAAAGTTATTAGAAGTAAGTAAAGACCAACTTACCGAAGAAGTTAAGCAGCAAAATACTGAGATTCACTCATTAAAACAACAGTTAGCTCATGCTCAACAAGAATATAGTGATACTCAGCAAACCATGCTAGAAACTGAAAAACAGTTGGTATCACTTACGGATGATAACCAGCGGCTATCGAAAGAATTAGCTCAATCAAGAGAACAATTAACCCAACAACAAGCAGGCCATCAAGCGGCGCTAGATCAATTGAATGATCGACTTCAGGCAAGCGACGAATTACAAAGAAAAAATGCTCAGGCGCTGCTGCAGCTACAGCAAAGTTATGATAATTTAGCGGCGTCGTTTGAACAGGCGCAACAAGATGTAGCGCAATACCAGCAATCTTCAGCACAGTTAGTAAAAGATGTTGAGCAAGCGCATAGTGAACTAGAACAAAATAAACAAAGGTTTAATGCGCAAATTGAAAAACGCGATAAACAGGAAGCTGAATATAATAAGGCGCGAGAAACCATTAAATATCTACGTGATGAAAACGTTGAATTATCACAAAAGCTTGAACAGCAAGTATCTGAATTAGAAAGTAAAGTTACAGAGTATCGCTTACGATTCGAATATGCACAAAAAGAATTAGCGAAAAACCAATAAACTTTTTGGTAAGATAGCGGCAGTTTTATTGATAGGAATTGCTTGTGACCATTCACCTCCCCTTTGCCAAGTTATCTCAATGGCAGGCCATTGCCTTTAGTGTTGCCTTAATTGAACGTATGTTACCTAACTACAAAATTTTTGCTGAAAATGCTGGCTTCGGTAATTTTCAGTTACTGCGCAATCAGGTGGATTTAATTTGGCAACGGCTGGATAAAAGTCAAAAAGTTAACATCAACTATGATGCTCAATTATTAAAATTAGAAGAACAGGTGCCAGATCCACAGGCTTTTGATTTTTTTGGTGTTTATCCGGCGCTTGATACGTCGATGGCGGTGATGTCGCTATTGCAAGCAATGCAAGATAGTGAAGGTCAGGATTTTGGTAATGTATCCAGGCTTTCTGAAAACAGTGTTAATTTTTATGTTGAGCTTTGCCTGTTACAAGAGCAGGAACATCAAACTTCTGAGCAAGAGCTGGCAGATAAAATTCAACAACATCCGTTAATTCAGTGGGAGGTCGCGACTCAAAATGAATTATTTGATTTCTTAAAAGCGGCGCCGGAAAACAAAACGACCATTCAAACGATCAAACAAATGGTACTTGAACAAGGTTTGTCTAATCTGGGCATTGAAACCAGTTAGCCTCTGATTATTGTCGTATAAAATGTACATTTTATCTTATTTTTTATTTTAGCTCTGGGCATCACAGCTCAAATTCGTTAACGTAAAATAAAAACTAAGTGGAATAGTAATGAAAAAACTCTTTTCTTCGGTATTTTTACCTGTCTTATTGTTTTGTGCTGTTTATAGCGCGGCGGCAAATGAACAATATAACCAGAAAATTAACCAAAACATTGAACAGGCTATGGCTGCTTTTCAGGTGCCAGGCGTAGCCGTTGCTATCGTGAAAGATGGGAAGCTCGCTATGAGCAAGGGCTTTGGTGTCATAGAGCATGGCAAGCCAGAGCAAGTGGATGCTGATACCTTATTTGGCATTGCCTCAAACACTAAAGCCATGACCGCTGCCTTGATTGCACAGCTGGTGGATCAGGGTAAATTATCTTGGCACAGCAAAGTGATTGATATTATTCCTGAGTTTCAGATGCCTGATGCCTATGTAACCCGTGAGTTTACTATTATTGATTTGCTTTCTCATAACAGTGGTTTAGGACTTGGTGCCGGTGATTTAATGATCTGGCCACAAACCACTCATACCATGGCTGATATTATTAAAGGCATTAAATATTTACCTCAGGTATCAAGTTTTAGAAGTGAATTTGCTTACGATAATTTGATGTTTATTATTGCTGGTGAAATCGTTGCTCGTGTCACCGGTAAATCATGGCAGGACAATATCAAAGCGCAAATTTTCCAACCTTTAGGAATGGATAATACTAAAGCAATGTTTTCTTTGATCAGCCCGACAAATAACAATGTTGCTCGTGCCCATGTACCTCTGGATGGAAAAATAAATGTCGTCGGTGGTAACTTTTTAGAGAAATTTTCTTCCGCTGGTTCAGTTGCCTCAAGTGTTAATGACATGGCTAAATGGTTAATTGCTCAATTGAATCGTGGTCAATACATTGATGGCAAACAACAAAAACAGCTATTTTCTCAAGCACAGAGTGAAGCCATGTGGCAACCTCGGACGTTATTGCCAGTGTCAGAAAAAATGATGGAAAATGATAAAACACATTTTTCTGCTTATGGCCTTGGTTGGTTTATGAAAGACTATCACGGTGTTAAGTTGGTGCAACATACTGGCGGTATTTTAGGTATGGTCTCTAAAGTGGTGTTAGTGCCGGAAGAAAACTTAGGTCTAGTGATACTAACAAACCAGCAATCAGGCTATGCGTTTAACGCCATAGCGAATGATATTTTGCAAACTTATCTGACAATTGATAATAAGGATTGGGTTGCTCATTACCAGGCGTTGCGGGATAAACGTTTAGCTAATGAAAAAACACGTTTGGCTGAGGCAGCAGCTCAGATTGATAAAAGCTCGAAACCTTCACTTAAGTTAGCGGACTATGCGCAAACATATAATGATAAATGGTACGGTGATATTGCTATTACGTTGGAAAATGAGCAGTTAGTGATGCAGTTTACTAAAACTGCTGAATTACGCGGTAAGTTAGAACATTATCAACACAATACTTTTATTGTCCGTTGGGATGACCGAACGATAGAAGCTGACGCTTTTGTTAACTTTAATCTTAATGAAGATGGCTCAATTAATTTTGCAACCATGAAAGCAGTTTCTAATTTAACCGACTTTAGTTTTGACTTTCATGATTTAAAGCTGACACCGAAGCATTAGTTGATAGCGTAGTGTTTTAGTGACTTGCTTGATAGAGGCGATAGCTCACCTGGCCTGCGTTTTTTTCTTTTAATAATGACCAGTTATTCGGCAGGGATAACTGGTCATTTTCGTTTTCCATTTCAATATAAATTAAGGCATCATTAGCTAACCAGCCGTGTTGTAACAGCTCGACGGTTTGCTCTACCAATCCTTGTCTAAAAGGCGGGTCGATAAACACTAGGTTAAATGTTGTTGTAGCTTGCTGTGATAAAAAACTTAATATATTGGTTTGCTTAATCTCGATATTTTCGGCATTTAACAGGGTTTTATTGCTACTGAGCTGTTTAGCCGCTATGCGATCGAGTTCAACAAAGGTGACATGTGCGGCGTTACGAGAGTGCGCTTCAAACCCTAAACTGCCAGCACCGGCAAAACAATCTAAACAACGACTCTGATTGATATAAGGCATCAGCCAGTTAAACAGCGTTTCCTTAACTCTATCCGTTGTTGGTCGTAAGCCCTCAGCTGCTAATACCGGTAACTTTCTACCGCGATGTTTACCGGCAATGATTCGAATATTACCCGTTGGTTGACGGTTTTTTTCTGGTTTAGCTGAGCGATTTTTCGATTTGCGCATAAGTTCAACTACTTTGGTTTGTTGTCGACAGTTTAGGTGTTAAGATAGCGGCAATTTTATCCTTGTTTCAACAGTGATGGCTATCAATATTGTCATTGATAGCACAAAGAAGATGTAAATATGTCGAAAAAGAAAGGTATGTTTTCCTGGTTAGGTCTAGGTGGACAAAAAGAAAAAGCAGAAACGCAATCGCTTGAGACTCCGGAAGACGAGCAACTATTATCAGAAGCGCCTGAAGCAAGTGAAAAAACACTTGCGGAGCAGATACCGTCATCAAATAATGATTTGCCAGAGCCAGAGCCAGAGCCAGAGCCAGAGCCAGAGCCAGAGCCAGAGCCAGAGCCAGAGCCAGAGCCAGAGCCAGAGCCAGAGCCAGAGCCAGAGCCAGAGCCAAAAGTTGGTTTTTTTGCTCGCTTAAAGCAAGGACTAACTAAGACACGGCAAAACTTAGGTGGCGGATTACTTGATCTGTTCCGCGGTAAAAAAATTGATGATGAATTATTTGAGGAATTAGAAACTCACTTATTAATGGCGGATGTTGGTGTTGAAACGACGATGAAAATTATCGATTCGTTGACAGAATCAGCATCTCGTAGTGAGCTAAAAGATGCTGAAGCCTTATATGATTTACTTAAAGCTGAGCTGAATAAGGTGATTGAGCCGGTTAATCAGCCGTTAGAAATACCAGAATCTGATTCACCATACGTGATATTGATGGTCGGGGTTAATGGAGTCGGTAAAACGACCACTATAGGTAAACTGGCTAAACAATTTCAGGCGCAGGGGAAATCTGTGATGCTAGCTGCTGGAGATACTTTCCGTGCCGCGGCAGTTGAGCAGTTACAAGTCTGGGGTGAACGCAATGATATTCCAGTGATCGCTCAGCATACAGGTGCCGACAGTGCATCGGTTATTTTTGATGCAATCAGTGCGGCAAAAGCTCGTAATGTTGATGTGTTGATCGCAGATACCGCTGGACGTTTACAAAATAAAAATCACCTAATGGAAGAGCTAAAGAAAGTGGTTCGGGTAATGAAAAAGCTCGATCAAAATGCCCCACATGAAGTGATGCTAACCATAGATGCTGGCACCGGACAAAATGCTTTAAGTCAAACGCAGTTGTTTGATCAAGCTGTTGGTTTAACCGGGTTAACTTTAACTAAGCTTGATGGCACGGCTAAAGGTGGTGTGGTGTTTGCGGTTGCTGATAAGCATGGTATTCCTATTCGTTACCTTGGGGTTGGTGAAGGCATTGATGATTTAAGACCGTTTAACGGTAGTGATTTTATCGAAGCACTGTTTAGTGATGAAAATGCTTAACACAATGTAGGCTATTAAACGATTACTATAAGAATAATTAAAGATGATCCGTTTTAATAAGGTAAGCAAAACATATCCCGGCGGTATTGTAGCATTAAACAATGTTAACTTTAGTATCGCCGCAGGAGAGATGGCATTTTTGACCGGACATTCAGGCGCCGGTAAAAGTACGTTATTAAAATTAATGAGCTTAATGGAGAAACCGAGCAACGGTAGTGTCCATATTAATGGCATAGATCTCTCGCAAGTTACCTATCAACAAATACCTTATGTGCGCCGCGGTATCGGGATGATTTTTCAAAATCATAACTTGCTGATGGATAGAACCGTATTTGATAATGTTGCATTACCTTTGATTATAGAGGGTTGTAGTCATAAAGAAATTAAAAAGCGGGTTGATGCTGCGCTCGATAAGGTACACCTGGGAAATAAACTTCGTTGTTTTCCTAATATGCTCTCCGGCGGTGAACAACAACGTGTTGGCATAGCTCGAGCGCTAGTCAATAAGCCCCCTATTTTACTTGCCGATGAACCTACAGGTAATTTAGATCCTAAGTTGTCACTGGAAATCATTAAATTATTTGAAGAATTTAATGATGTCGGTGTAGCGGTGCTAATCGCGACCCATGACCTTGGTTTAATTGCCCGTTTAAAATACCGCACGTTGACTTTAAAGCAGGGAGCGATGATTAACGACGGTCTGTTCGAGGGGTTACAAGGCGAATAATATGGCTAACTTGTCACAGGAAATGCACGAACAGAACACCAGTATGATTGGAAAAATGATTGCCTATTTATTGCGTCATCTCCAACAAGGTATTGGTAGCTTAGGAGATTTATGGCGTACTCCTTTTACTTCAGTGATGACAATTTTGGTGCTAGGTATCAGTCTGACCTTGCCTGCAACATTACACATGTTTGTCAAAAATGCTAAAGCTATCTCTGAACAATGGGATTCAGCCTCTGAAATTAATGTCTTTTTAAAGCTATCAGTAACAGATAAAGCAGCAAAAAACTTAGTGCAGCGTATTCGTTTGTATCCAGAAGTGGCAGAAGTGAAGTACATTTCAGCGAATCAGGCGTTAGAGGAATTTAAACGTTTATCCGGCTTTGGCCAAGCATTAGAGTATTTATCAACTAATCCGTTACCTGCAACCATATTAGTTACGCCGACAAAACGTGCCAGTCAAGCGCAAGCAGCTGGTGAGTTGCTACAGAAATTAGAGAATGAAAAAGAAGTCGCCCAGGGAAAGCTGGATCTTGAATGGCTAACCCGTTTGGAAGCTGTCACTGAATTAATCGAAGATATTGTTTTAGGCATAGCGAGCTTGTTATGTTTATCTGTGGTGTTAATCATAGGTAATACCATTAGATTAGCCATTTTAAATCAGCGAGATGCCATAGCGGTTATGAAACTGGTGGGCGCTACCGATAGCTTTATTCAACGTCCCTTTTTGTATTCCGGTGTCTGGTATGGCGTACTTGGGGGGATGGTTGCCGTTTTATGTGTTGAAATGCTCGCTATTTACCTGACCGGTTCGTTAGCTAAATTAACAGACTTGTATCAGAGTAGTTTTATGCTACAAGGCTTAGATGGCAGTGAAATGTTATTGCTCATAGGTGCAGCCGTTAGCTTAGGCTTAGCTGGGAGCTATCTTTCAGTTCGTAAACATATCCGTGCAATAGAGCCTACGGCGGATTAATACGCCTGAAATTGACTAACAGCCAGTATGCCATCAGTCCAAGCCAGCGCTTAAGTTCTCGTCATATTTTTTCTTAAGTTTAAGTAACAATGAAAATAGTGCTTAATTTTGCCGTGTTTTTAATTAGGTAAAATCGTCCGGTTATTAACAAAATAATACAAATTTATCGGCAAGTTGTTGAAAGCATTTATTGTATTACACTGTCTAGTAAGATAGGGTATTAAATCATCGAATGATTGTTTTATTCAATGATGATAAGTAGTCGATCAATTTGTTTGTTCGTGTTATTATCGCGAGCCAAGCTAAGAAAAGGGTTTTATAAATGAGTGATACTATGCAATCTATGGCGCTAACGGTACCGCAAAGCGGTAGCATTGAAGCCTACGTGCAATCAGCTTATAGCATTCCAATGTTGAGTGCTGAAAGAGAGCATGAGCTTGCAACTCGTTTACATCAAGAAAACGACTTACAAGCTGCTCAAGAATTGATTATGTCGCATCTGCGCTTTGTCGTGCATGTGGCGAAAGGTTATGCCGGGTATGGTTTACCACAAGCGGACTTAATTCAGGAAGGAAATGTCGGGCTAATGAAAGCGGTTAAACGCTTTAACCCTGAAGTTGGGGTGCGCTTGGTTTCATTTGCTGTTCATTGGATTAAAGCAGAAATTCATGAATTTGTGCTGCGCAATTGGCGTATCGTTAAAGTTGCAACGACTAAAGCACAGCGTAAATTATTTTTTAATCTTCGTAAAAATAAAAAACGTTTAGGTTGGTTTAGCAATGATGAAGTATCTAACGTTGCTGAAACACTGGGGGTTAGTGAGAAAGACGTGTTAGAAATGGAATCTCGGATGACTAGTCAGGACCAAACCTTTGAAATTTCATCTGATGATGACGATAGTGGCCAAGGTATGAGTTTTGCACCTGCCCAATATTTGGAAGACAAGCAGTCTGATATTGCGGAACAGGTTGAAGAAAGTAACTGGGAAGATCATGCCAATCAACGTTTGGCCAATGCATTAGTAGCATTAGATGATCGTAGTCAGGATATCATTAAAACCCGTTGGTTAAATGATGATAAAAGTACCTTGCAAGAATTAGCAGATAAATATCAGATCTCAGCTGAACGTGTTCGTCAGTTAGAGAAAAATGCCTTGAATAAACTGAAATCAGGTATGGCTGCTTAAGTTTATCTTATCTACTAAAAACCGGCTGTTGCCGGTTTTTTTTACCCTAGAATTTATTAATTGCATAATTTTTATACATAGCCTCTGGTAATGGTTATATATTTTGTTAGACTATCCGCTTCTGATATTAAAACAATAAAAACTGAATAGGCTAGCCTTAGATGGAAGTAAGGGCGAAAAAGGATACACAAGCAACGAAGCAACTCCCTAAGTTAAAATCGTTGTTAAAAAAGTATCGACAAGTTAAAACGATGCAATCAGGGCTGTTACAGTTATCTGAACTGGCAAGCACTGTTACCAACATGTCGTCTTTTTATCATGCTTTGGAGTCGGTGATCAAATCGCTATTGATCACAGACAGCTTCTATATTGTTTTATTAAATGACTCCCGTCAGTTATCACTAGCCCATAGCCAGAATACCAAAGAAGAACGAATATTTGAGCATCTTGATAACCATAATTGGCGTCAAAGCTTAACCAATATGGTGTTTAATCAAGAAGAACCTCTTCACTGTAATTCAGCTGAACGCATGGCGTTAGCACGCGCCGAAAAAATTGTATTATACGGCTCAGCCTGTGTTGACTGGCTTGGTGTGCCATTACGTCGAGGCCGTCAGGTTATTGGAGTGATTGCCTTAACCAGTTATGATGAAAAGCTTTATTTTGATGACCGGGATTGCCAATTGCTTGAATTTATTGCAGAACATTTAGTGACAGCAATAGATAGAGTACGTAGTCGAGAGCTGTTAGAGCAAAATATTCGTCAACGGACGCAAAAATTAACAGAAACTAATAAAAAGCTGCAGCAAGAAATTGCTGAACGTCAAAAAGCGGTGAAAACGCATAAAGCGTTATTGGCGATTTCCGAGTTATCCGCGGCCAATCAGGATATTGATAGTTTTTATGCATCATTGCATAAAGAAGTTGCCAGCTTGTTGCCAGCGAAGAATTTATATATTGCATTGTTATCTGAGCAACAGCAGTTATTATCATTCCCCTATTATCAGGATGAAAAGCTATCGCCCCCTGAGCCTAGAAAACCAGCTAATGGTTTAACAGAGTTAGCGATTGAAATCGGCTTACCTATCTTGATCCGAGAAGGACAAATATATCGTCTTAGCCATGATGGTGAAATAGCCGTTAGCCCATTTTCCCGTCCTTATCCTTGTGAGCGATTACCGAAAGCCTGGTTGGGCTGTCCGTTAATGGAACAGGATAATATTATCGGGGTGCTGGCGATTCAGCATTATCAGGATAGTTATGCTTATCAAGAAAATGATATTGAGTTAATACGCTTTGTTAGTCAGCATATCGCTTCTGCCATTATGCGGAAAAAAGCACAGGAAGACGTTGAGCATAGTAAGGAAGAGCTTGAGCGCATTATTAATCAGCGAACCCAAGAGCTACAAGCGACTAATTTGAATTTGCGTATGCAGATAGAGGAACGGAAAAAAGCAGAGCAACAGCTGTTTTTTGAAGCTCATCATGATGCGTTAACTAAGTTGCCAAATCGGGCGATGTTTTCTGATCGACTGTCGTATGCGATTAAACACGTTAAGCGTCATCCAAACCATAGATTTGCTGTACTTTTTATTGATTTAGATCGTTTTAAAATGATCAATGATACCTTAGGGCATCATGCCGGCGATGAGTTTTTAATCGAAATTGCTGCCCGTCTATCGGATTGCGTTCGCGATAACGATATTCTTGCTCGTTTAGGTGGTGATGAATTTGTTATTTTACTCGATTCTTTACATTGTCAGGACGATGTTGAAGAAGTAGCGTCACGAATTATTTCTGCGATAGAGCAACCATTTGAAATTAATGGTCATGTGCTGTATTCCAATGCCAGTATTGGTATTGCCTTATGTAGCAATCATTATAATGATACCAATGAGATTTTGCGTGATGCTGATGCAGCCATGTACCAGGCTAAAAGTTTGGGACGTGGTCGTTATGTCTTTTTTGATGAAAGTATGCGGGAACAGTTAATTGCCAGCATGACGCTTGAGCAAGAATTACGCATCGCGATTAAAGAGAAACAGTTTGAGTTACATTACCAAAAAATTTCTGATTTAGAGCTCACCCGCACTCTTGGATTTGAAGCGTTACTTCGCTGGCAACACCCAACCAAAGGTTTATTAACGCCGAGTGAATTTCTGTTTATGGCAGAAGAAACAGGCATGATCTTAGAAATTGAAATCTGGGTGATAGAGCAAGTGTGTTTGCAGCTAAAAAGTTGGCAATCAAGTCATGAATATCAGCATGCGTTTATTGGTGTCAATTTATCCGGTCGTCACCTTACTCAAGCTAATCAACTGAATGCGCTGATCCAGCTGATTAAAGGCAATACAGTCGAGCCAGAGCGATTAATTCTCGAATTTAATGAATCTGCCTTTAGTCAACACACAGAATTAGCACTTAAGGGCTTAAAACGATTAAAAGCGTTTGGCGTGAAATTAGCACTTGATGATTATGGTGCTGGTTTATCATCGTTTAACTTTTTATATAACTATCCGTTTGAATTTATTAAGTTAGATCGAAGCTTCGTTCGTTCATTAAAAAATAATAGTAACAACATTTCTTTAGTTAAAGCATTACATCAGTTAGGAGACCAATTTGGTTATCGGCTAGTGGCCGAGGGCATTGAATCTCAGGAAATGCTGGACCGATTACAACAAGCTGGGTGTGAATTTGGTCAAGGGTATCATATTAACCGTCCTGGTCGTATTGTTGATGAAAGTGAGTTAATTGATGATCTTCCTAAGGTTTCAGCTTAGCTAATAATGTTAGCCTTTGGAAAAAAAGCCTTCTACTCTTAACGCTATTCCTGGCGTGGTGCTGTAATGTTGTTTTTCCGGCCATTCTAAAAAAGGTTCTACTTCAAAAAATAACCAGCTTTTTAACGCGTTGAATCGGTAGCGATAACTTAGGGTGTATTTATCGATAATAAAGCCTCGTTTGCCATTACGCTCTCCTTCTACCTGAAAGGCAGTAATAGTTGCCGCGTTTTGCTGTAGCTGAGTGAGTTTATAGAAACCGTGTTTCCAGCGTAGACCACTAAATGACTCTGATACCCGGACGCTGTAGTTAATACGGTATTGTGTTCGTTGTGTCGCCTGGTAATCATACTCAAGCAACAGTTTAGCGCCTAAGCCGTCATCTAAAAAATAATAAACTGAAGGTTCAATTTTTATACTATTAATATCGTGCCAATTAAAGCGTCTTTTATGTTTGGTTTTGACAAAGATATCACCACCTGAAATACCGATGCGAGACTCAAGTAATTTGGTGTCACTGCGATTATGAGTATATCTGACCGCGGCAGCAAAGTGTTCATCTTCATCATCGGGGCGTGAATTCACCGTTTCTAATGGCAGTTGACTCTGGTTGATATCGTCGTCATCCGATAAAATGATATCGACCCTATCTTTAAAATGGGGTAGTTTCACTTTTACCCGAAAACGGGTATCAAATTCACTCCAGTCTCTGGCTTTTGGCTCCCAACCAAAACGTATTTTTGCTGTCACCTTTGGACTTTCTTGTTCTGAATTTTCATCGAGGAAAAAGTTATCAAACCACATTGCGGATTGAAAAACCGAATCGGAGACCGTTTGATGAAGTTGTTCCATCCAATGGTAATCGTCAACCTCTGTATGGGGGGAGTGACAGGGATTTTGTAATGAATGAGTCGTTGGTTTGTTTGTGACTTTATCGCTTTGTTGCTTAGTTTTTGGCTGATTATTATCCGCTGGGCAGGCGCTTAGCGGTAACTGAACGATAAATGCCAGCAATGCAACAATAACGGCAGCGATAACTCTATTGTTGGGCTTATCTAGCAAAGTTTGTTTTACCTCATCTTTTGCGTGGCTAATTGGTGCTTTTTTTTAAATAAACTTTATAATGGATTCAATTGAATTATAGGAGTTTTTTTCATGGGTGGTATAAGTATTTGGCAATTAGTGATTATTGCCGTGATCGTCATACTTTTGTTTGGCACAAAAAAATTACGTAACCTGGGTTCAGATTTAGGCTCGGCAGTTAAAGGCTTTAAAAAAGCGGTTAGTGATGAAGATAAAGCGGACAAGGAAAAAGATGCTTTAACGGATAATTCAGCGGAAAACGTTAACGCTGACGCTAAAGAAAAAGACAAAGTTTAGCCGATGTTTGATATTGGTTTTTGGGAGCTGTTATTAATATCAGTGATTGGCTTAGTGGTACTCGGGCCGGAGCGTTTACCTGTTGCTATTCGTACTGTACGAGCCTGGATTAGTGGTGTTAAAAATTTTAGTAATAGTGTAAAAACTGAATTAACGGAAGAGTTAAGAATTCAAGAGCTCCATGCCAATTTAAAAAAAGCTGAGCAGTCTAATCTGGAAAATTTATCGCCAGAAGTTGCCCAATCATTAAAAACTTTGCAAGAGGCGGCTGAGTCTGTGCAGCAGCCTTATAAAAAAGAGCCATCTCAGCCTGAAGACATCACTTCAGCAAAGAAAAAAGAAAGCGATAATTAATGAGTTCATCAAGCAAACAATATACGTTATTTGATCATTTGCTCGAATTACGTTCGCGGTTATTGCACGCGGTATTAGCGGTATTGGTCGTGTTCTGCTCGATGATCTATTTTGCTAACGATATTTACGAGTATGTTTCTCAACCATTGTTAGCGACTATGCCTGAAGGTGGACAGATGATTGCAACCGATGTTGCTTCATCGTTTTTTGCCCCTTTTAAGCTAACCATAGTGTTGGCACTGTTTATCAGCATGCCTTATATCTTGTATCAAGTGTGGTCCTTTATTGCCCCTGGTTTGTATAAAAACGAGAAAAAGTTAATTGCGCCATTAATGTTTGGCAGTAGTTTTTTGTTTTACGGTGGGATCGCTTTTTCTTATTACGTGGTGTTTCCGATAGTGTTTGCCTTTTTTACTTCTGTCGCACCAGAGGGCGTTAACATTGCCACTGATATTAGCAGTTATCTTGATTTCGTTTTAAAATTATTTTTTGCCTTTGGTATCGCCTTTGAAATCCCTATTGTTATTATCTTAATGTGCTGGACTGGCTTTACCGATCCCTATAGTTTACGCAAAAAAAGACCTTATATTGTTGTCGGTGCATTTGTCATCGGTATGTTATTGACACCACCTGATGTGATTTCTCAAACCTTATTAGCTGTACCTATGTTGTTATTGTTTGAGCTTGGAGTCTTTATTTCTAGTATTTATTACAAGGAAGACGATGAGCAATCGACGGAAGAAGTAAACCACGAATAAGTTTTGTTTAACGGCAACATAGCGAACAGATGATTTGATAGACATAGGCGTTAATTTTACAAACTCTCGTTTTGATAAAGATCGGGAACTAGTGATTGAGCGAGCTCAAGCCGCAGGTATAAAAGGTTTGCTAGTTACCGGTACTAACGTCAACGAAAGTCAGCAAGCTTTGGCATTATGCCAACAGTATCCGCAATACCTAGCTTGTACCGCTGGCGTGCATCCTCATGATGCGAATAATGTTAGCGATAATTACCTCACTGAGCTGCAATTATTAGCACAATCACCTTATGTCAAAGCTATTGGGGAATGTGGTTTAGATTTTAACCGAAATTTTTCTACGCCGGAAAATCAACAAAAAGTTTTTGCCGACCAAGTTGCGCTGGCTAGCAAATTAAAAATGCCGCTGTTTTTACACCAGCGTGATGCTTTTGATAGCTGGCTGGAAATACTAATGCCTTTTGTTAGTAAAGTACCCGCTATGGTGTCCCATTGCTTTACTGGAGATTTAACGCAATTAAAGGCTTGCTTAGCGCACAACATGTATATTGGTATTACGGGTTGGGTCTGTGATGAACGCCGTGGCCAGGAATTGAGAGAGATAGTTAAACATATTCCGCTCGAGCGTTTAATGATAGAAACAGATGCGCCTTATTTAACACCAAGGAATATCCGACCTAAGCCGAAAAGTAGCCGCAATGAACCAGGTTATTTACCTTATATTGTCCAGGTTTTAGCGCAGGAAATGGGCTGTTCTACTGACGATATTATGCGATATAGTATGACTAATAGCGTTGACGTCTTTGGAATGGAGCGATTATGCGAATAACAGGAACCCTCTTGTTATTAGTGTCGGTATTGGTGACAGATTTGCTCTGTGCCAGCGAGTTAACAGTGACCGATAAATCGATTTCGGTTCAGTACTTTGTGCTACCGTCATCTCAGGCGCAATCATTGCCGATTGATAAAGTGCTCACTATTGAACAGCAGTTCTGGCAGCAACAAGCTGGGAATCGTGTACCAATTACTGAGCCCTTAAATTGGTTAGCGGTAAAGTTGACTAACCATACTAAGCAGGAGGCACATTTTCAGTTGGTGTTAACGGGGGGCGAATATATTTTCGCTGAACGATTTTTTGTTGAAACGCCATCAGCCAATGTTAAGTCACTAGTCAGTGAACGTGAACTCAATAACCTCATCCATAGTGCGATCACCTTGACTTCCGAACAAACTATTACTGTTTATCTTGCGTTAAGCTCGCCAATGGCTGATTTTTTAACTCTAGAGTTAATGAGCGAAGTGCAGTTTAGCCAATTTCTGGCAGCTGAATATTTATCGTTAGGCCTCGCGGTTGGCAGCCTCTTTGCGTTTGCGGTGATTCTATTGTTCGTCGCTTTCGCCAATAAGCAACAAATGATGTTTTTACTGGCGGGATATTATTTATTGCAGTCTTTGCTGTTGGCTGTGATTTACGGTGTGAATCTGCATACTATTTTTCCTGGACTCACATTAGTGCGTGGCCTTGAAATACCAGTATTAACATCGCTATCGGTAATTACATTACTCGGCTTTAGCGGACAATTGTTTAATTTAGCGGCGCGTCAGCCAAAAATATATCAGTTGTTTTGCGCTACGGCCTGGTTAATGTTGTTTAATATTGGCTTGAGCATATTTTTACCTCTTAACGTCAATTTCTTGATCAGTCAGTTGCTTAGTATCGTCTCGATAGTGCTACTTGGTGTGCTAGTGAAAACGCTGCTACGGGGGCAGGATAGATTAGCCAAATTATTTACCGGGTTTGTTGTGATACAAGCATTAGTGGTCATTGTTAATGTGCTGCTAGTTGGCTGGTTTGATTTTGATGCCTTGACTTATACCTTTGGGAATTGTTGTTCGGGATTATTTATTGTTTATTTATTAGCGCGCCAGTCAGCATTGCAAATTGATAAAAAATATAGTGCACAACGCGCGGCACTAGAAAGTGAAATGCAATCAAAACAGGTGCGTGACGAATTAATTGAATTGCAGGCTCGAACTCAGGAACAGTTAGAGAGCAGAGTTCAGGAACGCACTTTTGAGCTTAATATTGCGCTACAGGAGCTGGAAGAAGCGAACAGGGAACTGGCACAAAAAAATACCTTGGACGAGCTTACGGGTCTTTATAACCGACGCTTTTATGATCAAAAAATGCTAGCGGAATTTCGTCGTAGTCGTCGTAATTTAACGCCATTAAGTTTAGTGATTATCGATATCGATTATTTTAAAAAAATTAATGATAATTATGGTCATTCTGCCGGAGATAATTGCTTAGTTACATTAGCTAAAACCATTCAACAGTTAATGCGCCGGAGCACTGATATTGCCTGTCGTTATGGTGGCGAAGAGTTTTGTCTGATCCTGCCGGAAACTGATAATGCTGGAGCCGTGGCGTTAGCGAATGAGCTCAGAGAAAAAGTGATAGCACAAATCTTTGATATTGGTGTTACAGAACTGTCATTAACTATTAGTTGCGGAGTCAGTACTTATCAGCATCAGGCAGATGTTCAGCCAGTTGATATTTTTAATGCCGCCGATAAAGCCTTATATCAGGCGAAAGAAAATGGCCGAAACCAGGTAGTTAACAAAGAAATTTTATCGGGCACTGTTGCTCAAGAGGAGAACGAATGAATAATAGCTTTGGGCAATTTCCGGCCCGCAGAATGCGCCGTATGCGCAGAGATGATTTTTCCCGACGCTTAATGGCTGAGCACCAGCTTACGGTTAATGATTTGATTTATCCGGTTTTTGTTTTAGAAGGAGAGAATCAACGGGAAAGTGTTGCTTCGATGCCGGGTGTTGAGCGTAAAAGCATAGACTTATTACTGGAAGAAGCACAAGAGCTGGTCGACCTTGGAATACCGGCTGTGGCATTGTTCCCAGTAACGCCTAATGAGAAAAAATCATTGCTTGCTGAAGAAGCTTATAATCCGGACGGTTTAGCACAGCGTGCAGTACGGGCGTTAAAAGCTAAATTTCCTCAATTAGGTGTGATCACTGATGTCGCATTAGATCCTTTTACTACCCATGGTCAGGACGGCATTTTAGGTGAACAAGGTAAAGACCAAGACTATGTTTTAAATGACATCACTAAAGAAATATTAGTTAAGCAGGCTTTGTCTCATGCTGAAGCTGGTGCAGATGTGGTGGCACCGTCTGATATGATGGATGGACGAATTGGTGCTATTCGAGAAGTTTTAGAGCAAAAAGGTTTTGTTAATACTCGGGTATTGGCATATTCCGCGAAATATGCATCTAATTATTATGGACCATTTCGGGATGCCGTAGGTTCTGCCGGCAATATTAAAGGCGGTAATAAGCACTCTTATCAAATGGATCCGGCTAACAGTGATGAAGCGTTGCATGAAATTGCGCAAGATATTTATGAAGGGGCTGACATGGTAATGGTTAAGCCAGGCATGCCGTATTTGGATATTGTTCGTCGTGTTAAGGACGAATTTAAAGTGCCAACGTATGCATATCAAGTCAGTGGTGAATATGCGATGCATATGGCGGCGATTGAAAATGGCTGGTTAGCGGAAAAACCGTGCATTATGGAAGGCTTACTAGCCTTTAAGCGTGCCGGTGCCGATGGCATTCTCACTTATTTTGCTAAACGTGTGGCTCGCTGGTTAAAAGAAGACGCTTAATTAGTTTTATGAGCTTAACAAATAAGCACCAGTCATTAGTGGCACTGCACAGCGCAGTGTTACTTTTTGCCTTATCTGGGTTATTTGCTAAATGGCTTGAATTGCCGGCTACGGTGATCGTTTTTGGCCGCGCGGTGTTTTGTGCCTTGACCTTGGCGTTGCTGGTGATAATGTTTAAGCGTCAATCATTAGCTTGCGACAAGAAAACCTTGGCTGCACTAGCAATAACTGGGGGCATCTTAGCATTCCACTGGGGCAGCTTTTTTCAGGCAATTCAGCTATCTTCCGTGGCTATAGGCTTGATCACTTTTGCCAGCTTTCCGATTTTTGTCAGCTTTTTAGAACCGGTATTTTTTAAAGAGCCATTTCATTATCAGGCATTGCTACAGGCACTATTAACCTTAGCTGGGATTTATTTAATTTTACCTGATGGTGCGACCACCACCAATGAGTTAACAGGTGCATTATGGGGAATAGCATCAGCATTTTCTTTTGCGGTGCTGACCTTACTCAACCGTAAATTTGTCAGAAATAGTTCAGCGAAAAAGGTAGCATTTTATCAAAATACTTTTGCTGCCTTGTTTATCGCCCCCTTGATAGTCATCGAACCAGTTGCTGTTACATCACAACAGCTGACGATATTATTGATCTTAGGTGTGGTATTTACAGCTTTTGCTCATAGTTTATTTAACTATTCGTTAAAAGTAATTAAGGCACAAATTGCAAGTATTGCGGTGAGTCTAGAGCCTATTTATGGCATTGTTGCTGCTTATTTTTTTCTTGGTGAACACATCAGTATGCAGATGGTTATTGGTGGGATGATTGTATTAGCAACAAATGTATGGGCGTCGACTAATCGTTAGCTCGTTTGAATTGTCAGAGTCAAATTAAACGCCGCCAAATGCTCATTTTCCTGTGCGAGTTCATCGCTGATCAGCGGATGTTGATTTAGCCAGTTCTCAGGTAATATTAACAGAATATTGTTATTGCTGACGGATGCTTGATAACTTGGTAGCACATCATCTTTGCGTCGCCGGCATAAGATCACCGCTAATCGTAATATGGCTAGCAAGTATTGGGCACTTTGCACTTCATTGGTTGAGCGCTGTAATAACTCAGCTTGGATATCGCCTTTATACAAGAGCACCAAGGCTTTTAGTAACTGCTTATCTGTTTGATCAAAGCCGGGTAATTCTGCATTTTCGATAATATAGGCGCTGTGGCGCTGATGATGTTTAAATTCCAGTAGCAGGCCAATCTCATGTAACTGGCAACTGGCGATTAATAACTGGTAGTTATTGTCTTCGCTTAACTGCCAGTTATCTTTGAAGCTATTAAATAGTTTTATCGCCTGTTTTTTTACATTCTCAGCATGATGACAGTCGACATGAAATCGCTGTATTAAAGAATTTATCGTCCGTTGGCGAATATTGATTTTCGCATTATGGGGCAGCATTTCGTAGAGTAATCCTTCACGCAGTGCGCCACTAGATAGCTGTAGTAAAGCAATTTCAAAACATTCAAAAATAGCGATTAAAATGGCTAAACCACTGGCAATTACCGGTGTTCGCTCACTGGATAATCCTGCGATACTAATTTTGTCAATGCGCTGGCAAGCAATTAATTGCTGTTTGATCTGCCGCAAGAATTCTGGATGGATTAAGGTTGGTTGATGCTGGTGAATTAAGACTTCAGCTAATGCCTGCATGGTACCTGAACCACCGAGCACAGTTTGCCAGCCAATGGCTTGATAAGGTTTTATTAACGGTCGGAGTTTTTCTTTTGCTGCTGATATCGCCTGATTGAAATTATCTTGGTTTAATTGGCCATCAGCAAAATATTGTTTAATAAAAGTCACGCAGCCAATATCCAGACTGGTTACTTGTTTAGCATTAATGCCTTCACCAACAATTAATTCGGTACTGGCGCCACCTATGTCGATAACTAATCGTTTATTGGCGCTGCAATTGGTATGAGCGACGCCCTGATAAATATACTGTGCTTCCTGTTCGCCACTGAGCAGAGCAATTTTATTCGCTAATATATGATTAGCCTGACTGATAAATTCCGCACTGTTTTTTGCTAATCGCAGCGTTGCAGTGGCAACAATACGAATATTATTTTTTGGAATATCTTGCAAGCGTTCGGCAAAAAAACTGAGACACTCTAAGCCTCTTGCTATTGCTTGTTGGCTCAGTTGATTATTAGCATCTAAGCCAGAGGCGAGGCGCACCTTGCGTTTTACTTTATCGACAACTTGCACGCTATCGGCAAGTTGTCGGGTGATCAGCATATGAAAACTATTTGAGCCAAGATCTATGACCGCATATAACGGCGCGCTTGCTGGGTTTTCATTATGCTGCTTGGACATTGCTTGTTACCTGTTCAACCTACCGATAACTACGGTTACCACCGGTTTTTCCCCGATTCTGCCCACCGTTATGAGGCCGGTGACGACGCTTGCGTGGCGCTGGTTTAGGAAAATCTGTGATCAAAGCATCCGGATCATATTTACTCACCGGTAATGTATGCCCAGTATATTCTTCTATTGCGGGCAAGTTGAAAACATACTCTTCACAGGCAAAGCTTATGGCATGACCTGTTGCTCCGGCGCGACCTGTTCGTCCGATGCGATGGACATAATCTTCACAATCATCCGGTAAATCGTAATTAAATATATGAGTTACTTGTGGAATATGTAAACCACGAGCAGCAACGTCAGTCGCCACTAGAATATCCAGCTGACCGGCAGTGAATTGTTCCAGTATTTTTAAGCGTTTTTTCTGAATGACATCACCGGTCAATAAGCCAACGCGAATATTATCGGCTGCTAGGTGAGCATAAATATTTTCACAGCTGTGCTTAGTATTGGCAAAAATAATTGCTTTGTCTGGCCACTCTTCTTCGATCAGTGTCTGCAGCAAATTCATTTTATCTTCATTCGAGGGATAAAATAATTCTTCACTGATACGAATATTGGTTTTTTGCTCTGGTTCTATTTCAACACTGACTGGATCGTTCATGTGCTCAAATGCCAGTTCTTTAACGCGAAATGATAAGGTCGCGGAAAATAACATGCTAAGTCGGTCAGTAGCCGCTGGCATCCGCCGGAACATATAGCGAATATCTTTAATAAAGCCGAGATCAAACATACGATCTGCTTCATCCAGTACTACCACTTCGATATGGTTGAGGTTATAAACCCCTTGTTTCATATAATCGATTAATCGTCCACAAGTACCGATTAAAATATCGACACCTTGTTCAAGCTCCTGACGTTGACTTTCATAACCTTCGCCACCATATACAATACCAAGGCGTAAACCGGATGTTTTTGCCATTTCAATGGCATCACGGTGGATTTGCACCGCGAGCTCACGTGTTGGCGCCATGATCAGTGCTCTTGGTTGGCGCGGATCTTTAGATGGCGTTTGTAATAAACGGTGAAAAGTTGCGGCTAAAAAGGCGATGGTTTTACCCTCACCAGTTTGTGCCTGACCGGCAATATCTTTGCCTTGTAAAACAACGGGAAGTGATTTCGCCTGAATGGACGTACATTGGGTAAAGCCCATGGCATCTAACCCGGCAACAACTTGCGGTGCGAGGTTAAGCTCTGTGAACTTTGTTTCTGTTAAGTGAGTTTTATTCATAGAGCGTAGCTTAACAGGTTACAGAGCTAATAATAAACAATATCTCATGGCTTAGGACATTATTCTTATAAAAAAGCATGATTTTGTCTTAAATAGCCGGTGAGATGTTTGATTAATTTGCTAGAATTGATCAGGACGTGTTGGTAATTAAATGTGATGCGGGTATAATCCCGAGCAATTTGGCGAAATAAGCCATCATTATTGGAGAGAAAAATGAGCGATAAGATTGTTCAGTTATCAGATGACAGCTTTGAAGCTGATGTAATCAATGCATCAGGTCTGGTTTTAGTTGATTTTTGGGCTGAATGGTGTGGCCCTTGTAAGATGATTGCCCCTTTGTTAAATGATATTGCTGATGAATACGCAGATCAGGTAACTGTTGGTAAATTGAACATAGATCAAAATGATGCAACGCCGCCAAAATATGGCATCCGTGGTATTCCGACATTGTTACTATTTAAAGATGGTGCGGTGATCGATACTAAAGTTGGCGCATTATCAAAAACTCAATTAAAAGAGTTTATTGATAACAATTTATAATAGGCAAAAGGCTCGTAATTACGGGCCTTTTGTTTTTAATCAAGTTAGTTAATTATTTTTTGTCACTTTACGTACTGAATTTTTAATGCTAACTTTAATTATCAAATAAAATAGCATTTCAAAACTCATACTACGCAACTCGTTATTTTGCCTGTTGGCAAGCTCAAAACAACGTAACAAAGTCTAAGAACCTCAATATGAATCTTACCGAACTTAAACAAAAATCTATAAGCGAACTGGTAAAGTTAGCTGAATCAATGAAACTAGAGCATCTTGCTCGTAACCGTAAACAAGACATTATTTTCGCAATATTAAAAGCGCATGCTAAAAGTGGTGAAGACATTTTTGGTGGTGGTGTCTTAGAAATTTTACAAGACGGCTTCGGCTTTTTACGTTCGGCAGATTCGTCGTATTTGGCGGGTCCAGATGACATTTACGTCTCACCGAGTCAAATTCGACGTTTTAGTATGCGTACTGGTGATACTATTGCCGGTAAAATTCGCCCGCCGAAAGACGGTGAACGCTATTTTGCATTATTAAAAGTTAATGAAGTTAACTTTGATAAGCCAGAAAACTCCCGTAATAAAATCTTATTCGAAAACTTAACCCCTATTCACCCAGATAGCCGTATCGGGATGGAACGTGGTAATGGCTCTACCGAAGATATTACTGCACGTGTACTCGATTTAGCTTCACCTATCGGTAAAGGTCAGCGTGGCCTAATTGTAGCACCGCCGAAAGCGGGTAAAACGTTATTGCTACAGAATATTGCCCAAAGTATTGCCCATAACCACCCTGATTGTGAGTTAATGGTGTTACTGATAGATGAACGCCCGGAAGAAGTGACCGAGATGCAACGTCTGGTTAAAGGGGAAGTAGTAGCTTCTACCTTTGATGAGCCCGCAAATCGTCACGTACAAGTGGCCGAAATGGTGATTGAAAAGGCGAAACGTTTAGTCGAGCATAAAAAAGATGTCGTGATCTTACTCGATTCAATTACCCGTTTAGCACGTGCTTATAACACGGTGATCCCGTCTTCAGGTAAGATATTAACTGGTGGTGTAGATGCTAACGCTTTACATCGTCCAAAACGCTTTTTCGGTGCCGCGCGTAATATTGAAGAAGGTGGTAGCTTAACCATTATCGCTACTGCGTTGATTGAAACCGGTTCGAAAATGGATGAGGTTATTTACGAAGAATTTAAAGGCACGGGTAATATGGAATTACACTTGTCTCGTAAAATTGCTGAAAAACGCGTCTTCCCTGCTATTCACTTTAACCGCAGTGGTACTCGTCGTGAAGAGTTATTAACTAAGCCGGATGAACTGCAAAAAATGTGGATTTTACGCAAGATCGTCCATGAAATGGGTGAAATCGATGCGATGGAGTTTATGATAGATAAGCTTGCGATGACCAAAACTAATAATGAGTTTTTTGATTCGATGAAACGTAAGTAACCGATAATGCGATAGATAGAATAAAGCCAGCAAATTTGCTGGCTTTTTTGTGCTCATTAAAGATTTGTTAGCAGTGAATAAGCGATTGCTGCCATGATAATACCAACTAATGCATCAATAGCACGCTTGGTTTGCGGACGGTTTAACCATGGAGCGAGCTTTGCTGCTGTCCCAGTAATACTATAGAACCAAATAATCGACGCAAGGATAGTACCAATGGCAAATGCCACTTTTTCATGACCGATAAATTGCCCACCAACGCCGCCAAGGATAACCACGGTATCGAGGTAGACGTGAGGGTTTAGTAAGGTTACTGCCAAGGTAGTTGAAATAACTCCTACTCTATTACTGGTTTTAGTATGGAATTGCTCCGCCTGATATTTGTTTTGCCAGACATTGCGAAATGACAATGCAGCATAACTAAATAGAAATAACACACCCCCCCAGGAAATTAGCATCATTAATAATGCGGAACTTGCGATCAGTTGTGCACCACCAAAAATACCAAAGGTAATTAATAATACGTCACAACATAAGCATATAGTGGCTGCTAGTATATGGTGATTTCTTTTGATGCCATGATTGAGCAGGTGCGAGTTTTGTGCGCCAATTGGAATGATCATGCTGGCGCCGAGCATTAATCCTTGTAGTAAAGGTGAAAACATAGTGGACTCCTATAAGACGTTTGTCTCACTTTAAGTCTCGCTTTCGTTAAAGTATAATTAATATATTTTATAACTCATTAATTTTACTAATGTGATAGATTACAAACTACTTCATGCGTTAAGTGTGCTTATTACCCAGCAAAGTTTTGAAAAAGCGGCAAATGTATTGTGTATTACTCAGTCTGCGGTTTCACAACGTATTAAATTGCTGGAGCAAACCATAGGGCAACCTGTGGTGGTTCGAGCACAGCCGATAGTCGCAACGGCAATCGGGAAGAAATTGCTTAGTCATTATCAGCAGGTAAAGCTATTAGAACAGGATGTCTTGCCGGATATTTTTGCTGATCAGCCAGAAGAGATCCTTGCGGTTAATTTAGCCACCAATGCAGACAGCCTGGCTACCTGGTTAGTACCGGCAATAGAAAAAGTGGTGCATCAGCATAAAATATCGGTCAATTTTTTGGTGTCCGATGAAAATCGAACAATAGATTTTTTAAAAAATGGCGAGGCGTTTGGTGCTATCAGTACTTATGAAAAAGCGTTGCCTGGTTGCACCTTCACTAAGCTAGGAGATATTGAATATTTACTGGTGGCTTCGAAAGCATTTAAAGAGAGGTACTTTATTAATGGTATTAATCGTCAGAGCATACAATTGGCGCCGACGGTGGCATTTGATCAAAAAGACGACATGCATATTCGTTATATAGAACAGCAATTTGGATTAGCGGAAGGGAATTACCCATGCCATACCGTGCGTTCGTCTGAAGCTTTTGTCAATTTTGCCAAGCAAGGACTGGCATATTGCTTGATCCCTAAACTGCAAATAAAGCAAGAACTGGCTTCAGGAGTCTTAATAAATTTATTGCCTGACAACTCATTAACCAGAACCTTGTATTGGCATCGTTGGGTGTTACTTAAGGGGGCTTTTAAGCAATTGTCTGATGCGATATTAACTAAGGGGACTCAGGCATTAGTTCAGCAATAAACTACTTTTTGCGGTATAAACCATCAAAAGCATCTTGCCAGTTATCTTCATTTGGCTTTTTGGTTTGCCAATGCTGACGTACTGAACCATCTTTATTTGCGGTCCAGATAATGCGCTGCATCACCGTTTCTCCGTTCTGTTCTAGGCTACCCGACAATATCATTTGATTAGCTACTCTATTGCCGGTCAATATGAGTAACAAACCGCTGTTATCAGTCCAGGTTTGATGCCATTTTCCTGAGTTTTTATCGTATATATTGAAGCTTTTTCCTGTGTATCCTGAGGGGGTTGAGTATTCTTCAAGTATGGTACAGCCGTCGTTGATTTGGCTAATTTTGCTAGTACGAACAATATTGTCTTTTGTGGTGGTGACTTGCCATTGACCGAGCCAAAAATCAAATGCTCGGTAATTTTTATCACTACAGTTATTTATCGCTGCCTGACTAGAGACGGTTAGTAATAAACAGCATAATGTCAAGAAAGTGTTTTTCATTTGAGTACTCCTTACTGAGTGAAGAGTGATTTTTATCTTATTGTTTAAGCATAATGATTCGCTTGTCAGTTGTTGGTAATTTGCGATAAATGCACCATAAGTTAAGTTATATCCCCCTAAGATCAGTGAATTATTATGCCTTTATGATACAGATCAGTATAATGGCAAAAAATTTTTAAAAAGATGCCAATGAAATACAGTGATTTAAGGGATTTTATTGACCAGCTGGAACAACTTGGTTTGCTAAAGCGTATCAAGCAACCTATTTCAACTGAGTTAATGATGACAGAAATTAGCGATCGAACGCTAAGAGCGGGCGGTCCTGCGTTGTTATTTGAAAACCCTGTTGGCTATGATGTGCCTGTATTAACTAACTTGTTTGGTACGCCTGAGCGGGTAGCACTTGCTATGGGACAACAAGATGTTTCCTCATTGCGGGAGGTGGGTAAATTATTAGCCACTTTGAAAGAACCTGAGCCGCCAAAGGGCTTTAAAGATGCTTTGGATAAATTACCGCTGTATAAGCAAGTGCTTAATATGCCGGTAAAAGTAGTGAAAAAACCGTTGTGCCAACAGCAAGTATTCAGTGGTGATGAGGTTGATCTGACTCAATTACCGATCCAAAAATGTTGGCCTGGTGACGTTGCTCCCTTGATCACTTGGGGTTTAACCGTGACTCGTGGACCTCATAAAGAGCGTCAAAACTTAGGAATATACCGTCAGCAATTATTAGGCAGAAATAAAATTATTATGCGTTGGTTATCCCATCGTGGTGGCGCATTGGATTTCCAAGAGTTCAAGAAAACGAACCCTGGTGAAAAGTATCCTGTATCAGTTGCTTTAGGCGCTGATCCTGCAACTATTTTAGGAGCGGTGACACCGGTACCTGATACGTTATCTGAATATGCCTTTGCCGGCTTATTGCGTGGTGCAAAGACGGAAGTGGCCAAATGTATCAGTAATGATTTGGAAGTACCAGCAACAGCTGAAATCATTTTGGAAGGTTATATTGATCCTGATGAAATGGCGCCAGAAGGGCCATATGGTGACCATACTGGCTACTATAATGAAGTGGATGATTTTCCGGTGTTTACCGTGACTCATATAACCCAGCGGAAAGCGCCGATCTATCATAGTACCTATACCGGCAGGCCACCCGATGAACCTGCTATTTTAGGTGTTGCATTAAACGAAGTGTTTGTGCCTATTTTGCAAAAGCAGTTTCCGGAAATTCAGGACTTTTATTTACCGCCAGAAGGTTGTTCGTATCGTTTGGCAGTGGTTACTATTAAAAAGCAATATGCCGGGCACGCCAAACGGGTGATGATGGGGGTGTGGTCGTTCTTGCGTCAGTTTATGTACACTAAGTTTGTTATTGTTTGTGATGACGATATCAACGCCCGGGATTGGCAAGATGTTATTTGGGCGATGACTACTCGGATGGATCCGAGCCGAGATACAGTGTTAATTGAGAATACCCCAATTGATTATTTAGATTTTGCCTCGCCAGTTTCCGGGCTAGGATCAAAAATGGGTATGGATGCCACTAATAAATGGCCGGGTGAAACAGACAGAGAATGGGGTGAACCCATAGTAATGGATAGCAGCGTTAAACAGGCTGTTGATGAAATTTGGAGTGAACTCAATATCTTTGAGTAACTCAAACTGATAAAGAGTAAATAGCGCTGGCTATTTAAAACATAGGTTGATAAATGAAAGAAATACAATGTCAGGTTCAGTCAATATCATCATTAACTGAGTATGTTTATAAGGTATTACTGAAGCCTGAGCAGCAGGTGGAGTTTTTGCCCGGGCAATATTTAAATTTTGTCATGGCTAAAGATGATAAACGGCCATTTTCTATTGCCAGTGCTCCAGATAACGAACTAATCGAACTACAAATTGGTGCCTTTGGTGCCGACAGTTACCCGATGCAGGTCATTGAGCGTATTAAAGAAAATAAAACTGTGACCGTTGAAATGCCATTAGGGAAAGCCCAGTTAAATACTGACAGTGAACGCCCCTTATTATTGATAGCTGGCGGTACTGGCTTTTCCTATATCAAATCTATGTTTGAATATTTGGCTAACACCCATTCTAAGCGTCAGGTTGTGGTTTATTGGGGGTTAAGAGATCCAAGTGCCTGCTATGAATTAGATAAAACCACAGACACAATTAATAAATTAGCTAATGGTTGTTTTCACCCTGTCGTCGAAACACCTCACGATGATTGGCAAGGCCGTATTGGGATGGTACATAAAGTGGTGATGAAAGATATCGAAAACTTAGCGGATTATGATATTTATATCGCTGGGCGCTTTGATATGGTTGCGGTGGTTAGAGATGACTTTGTCGCTCAAGGCGCAGATATCAATCATATGTACGCCGATGCTTTTGCTTATATCTAATACTCTTACATAAATACTAACTTAAGCAGTCAGGTTCAATGGTAAACAGTGAAACCAGACTGCTATAACAATGCAGCAAGTCATGCTTGGTTAAATTAGCCCATTATTTTTTAATGCTCAGATTAGCTGTTTTTTGCGTACATTTTTTTAAACCTGGCAACACTAAAACCGGTCATTTTGTATTTCCCCCAAAATAACACTGGCACGCCTGTACCGCCAAAGTTTGTAAATTCGCGCTGGTATTTTTCTGAGGTTTCAATATTTTTTTCTTTATAGCGAATGTTATTTTCAGCAAAATATTTTCTTGCCTTAGCGCAGTAACCACAGCGAGAGGTGGTATACATCACTAGATTATTAGTTTGGCTATATTTAAGCGCCTGATATGGTGCTATTTTTATCGCAACTTGAGTATAGCTGCTATATTTTGACGTTAATGCTTGTTTATCTATGGTTTTAGCGTCAAAGTCTGCTGGCTGCTTATCGCTATAATGCACCTTGCCGTCTTTATCTAGCCACTTATAGATTTCCGCCGTTGTCCCCGGTATGGCTATAAATAATAATAACCAGTAAATTATCGATCTTTGCATTGCTATATCCTTATATGATTGCCAACTCTTTATTGCACAGTGTAGTAAAGAGTTGGCAGCTCAGCGAAAGAAGTTATAAAACTTGAGCTAGTGCGACGATTGATAATTTTTTGCGGCACTTTTGCATTGTTTCAGTAACTGTGCGAATGCGTCAACATCACGATCTATATATGAATCATTAATAAAAATATCAGCACCAAGTGCTTGATGTAATGCGCGGCATTGGTGAAAGAAACCCGCCAGTGGTCCTTTGATCTCATCGCCATTTTGGCACTTATAACCATCAAAACTGATGATAGCACTTTCGATAGGCATTAACTCTCTGGCGACACAATACGTGACTAATGGCTTTTGTTCATGAATCAAATGATTGGCAAGCCGTGGTGAAATATGATCTTTAAGCTGTTCAAAGGAGTGTAGTGTGAGTCCGATATAGCAAAGCTGCTCCTGGGTGATGCCATAAGTATTGGTAATAGGGTGAATGGTGCGAATATTGTCCCAGGGAATTTGCCAGCGCCCTTTTCGATGATAAAAAGTGATGTGCTCTGGCGATAAAATAAAGCTATTTTTCGGTTCCAGTAGTTTAAGTATCCCTAAAAAGATAAATGACAGGCTCAGTAATAACAGTAGCATGAGTGAGAACTTCGCCTGTTGCCAATAAAATTGACTGACTAACAACACAACTAACAGCGCAAGTACACTGCATAAGGTGATAAACCAGGCGTTACGTTTGGCTTTAGCGGCAATTCTTATCTCTGGTTGTTGCATTTATCCCTCGGATTGCTAACCGTAGCCGTTATACGTTATGCCTATTATTGTTAAAGTTGTGACTGTAAGTAGTTTTCTAAGCCAATTTTGTCGATTAGCCCCAACTGTTGTTCTAGCCAGAATGCATGGTCAACTTCGGTATCATTGATCAAAGTTTGTAGCATATCCCGGGTGACAAAATCTTGCTTTTGTTCACACAATGCCATCACTTCTTTGAGTTTGTTATCGACAGCATATTCGACTCGTAAATCGCTAGCGAGCATTTCTGGGACATCGCTACCGATTTTAAGGCCGTCACGGGTGGTCATATCGGGCACACCTTCTAAAAACAAGATACGCTCGATTAGTGCTGAGGCGTGTGACTTTTCATCGTCAAATTCATGATCGATGCGGGTAAACAATTTGTCAAAACCCCAGTCTTGATACATCCGTGAATGAATAAAATACTGATCCATGGCTGCTAACTCAAATGCCAGTAAATGATTGAGCTGTGTGATAATTTCTTTATCGCCTTTCATAACGGGCTCCTATAACTGTGCTTGCAGGTAGTTATCAATTTTCATGGTGGCTATTTGATATTGTTGCGCTTCTAGCCAGTCAATATGTTCTTCTTCCTGATGAAGAATTTCTACTAGCATATCCCGGCTGACAAAATCTTTGCGTTGTTCGCACAGCACTATCGCTGATTTTATCGTCGCCAGTTGTGTTAACTGAAATTTCATATCACAGTTCAACATTTCTTCCGCATGTTCACCAATAGCTAGTGCGCCTAATTGCTGTAAATTTGGTAAACCTTCGAGAAACAAAATGCGCTCAATCAATTTGTCAGCTTGTTTCATATCGAGAATCGATTTTTTATAGCACTTCTCGTTAAGTTGATGAAAGCCCCAGTTTTTGTATATGCGGGCGTGGAGAAAATATTGGTTAATCGAAGTTAACTCGCTGGTTAATACTTTATTGAGCTGTGTGATGATTTCACTTTGACTTTTCATAATGATGACTAAGTTGAACAAGGTATCATTAGTATAGAGACCAAAGGGGAAAGTTCAATATTTACTTTGAAAAACAAACGTTTGAAAATAGTAATGGTTTTTGTTTAAGTTAATGTTTTGGCAGGAATAAATTAGCCGACGTCTTTAAACAGACCTTCATCAATAATGGTGTTATTGATCACTTGTTGAATAACTTTAGTGCAGGAGCCGCATTGTGAGGAGACATCAAGATGTTTTTTCAGTTCACGAATAGAACCAACACCGCCTTCGATGACATGTTGTGCCACTTGTTTATCCGTAATGCCTTTACAAATGCAAACGTACATTTTTACCACTTAACCTCAACCGAAATCTTAACGCAAGTGATAATAGTTCTTGTTTGGTTTTTAGTCAAGAAGAATTTAGATTGAAATAGATTGATAAAAGATGCTTTACCGATTCAGTGTTAAGGCATTAAGGGGCAAACGCCCCTTAATGCGGTGATTATTATCGCTATGAAATTTGAATAGCTAACAAGGGCAAAGGTATTCATTCAGGAAATTAAGCTCCCTTTGCTTTTGTATGAACTAACTATTGCTTAGCCATTAATGGTAATTAAAGCATTATCGGTTAAGTGAGCTGCTTTTCTCAGTACTTCATTCGCTTTGGCTAATTCTCCTTGCTGTTGTAGTACTTCGGCAAAGGTCAGTAAGTCGGTCTTATCATATTGTTCACCGTCTAGGTGAACTAAGGTGTTGAAGGCTTTTTCCGCTGTTGGCCATTGCTTAGCTTTGGCACAAAGGTGGGCTAATGTACTAAGCCACTGAGCATTTTGTTGGTCATTGTGAAGATGCTTTTGCACTGCCTGAATTAACTCGTCACATGCGGTGAGCGGTAGAGTACGCATTTGTTTAAGTAAGACATCATTACTTTCTTTTTTGATCACGGGTAACAAGATTTTACTTAATGGCTGATGAATTTGGTGCTCAGCCAGTACTCGGCAATAGGCAAAGACCACAGCTGTGCGTTGTTTGACTTTTCGCCCTAAATTATCCCAATACTGTTGCAGTGCTTGATTATCATGCTGATTTATTTGCTGATTAAATGCACCATAAAATCCCTGAGCTTCCCAGTGCTCAATCCGTTCTGGTGTAATTTCTTTGTTTTTTCGGGCTGCTTTCAGTTGTTCAACGACATAATCATATCTTTGTTCAATTAAACTTAATTCGATTTCTAATGCTAATAACCTGCTGTCGTGACCAATGAACTTATGATGTTGATCGATAAGGGCACGGGCTTGCTTAAACTCTTTATGTTTGAGCAGTATGCTTAAGGTCACTAATACCGACTCTAGACCGACATCTTTTAAATTTTGATTATACTGTTGCAGCTGAGCTAAATAATGCTTGCTGTTGCTTGCCAGCCCTTGCTTATCTGCGGCACTGGCAGCTAATAGGTAAGCTATTTGCTGTGCCTTGGCGGATTCTGCACATTTTACTAATAAGTGTTCTGCTTGTTGATTATCGCCTAAGACATAAGCGGCTATCCCCTGATTTAATTGGCGTAGTCCTTTACGCTGTCCGGCAAACAACAGTTTATTCCAGGCAGCTAAACTAAATGACATTCCACCTTTAAACAGCTTTAATGACATTGCCAGTGCGATAAAAAGTACTAGCAACATAATACTGGCAGTGACCACGGTAGACTCAATCGTAATGTCTCCCATGGCAATTAAAATATAACCTTTCTCGCCAATTAATACCGGACTAATGGCAACGGCAGCAAAAAATAGTAACAGTACAAGGATCAGGCGCTTCATGATTAGGCCTCCTCATTGCTTACGGGTTGCTGCTTAACTGGTTGCTCTGGTGCTGCTTTAGGCGTCTGCTCTTGGTTGGTTTTATCACTCTCAGCATCAGTTGCTTGTCCAGGTTCAATCGTTGGCTGGGTTATCTGTGAGTTACTTTTTTGTGTTAACAATTGACGTATTGCCTGATGTGATTGTAACTGGATGGCATAGTCATAGCTGATGATTTTATCTTTAAGCAATTGTAGTGATTGATAAAACTTAGCCGTTTCTAAATGGCCCAGATCAAAATACTCACGTAACCAGAGCTGTGCCTCGTCCATATATTGCTGATATAAAGGAGTATTTTCTTTGCTAGCTGCCCATTGCAGTTGTTGCAGCTTGAGCGCTAAATTTTCTTTTAAATGTTGTTGTTGCTCAGGTGCCATCAGTGGTTCTACTTGCCCCGTTCTTCGGCGCACAGTAATAAAGTCAGCAAGGAATTTACGCCAGGTTTTGACCAGGTTCGCTCGCCAATCTGCTGCATCTTGTGACAATTGCAAATCTTGTTGTTGCTCTTGACTGTCAGGTATTTTTGCCATGGCAAAGCTTAACTGTGGGAGTTGCTTACTTAATGCCATTAGCTGTAACAGTACCTCTTCGGTATCCAGTTGTGGCATTAATTTTAGCGCTTCAATATCTTGATAAATATGCTGACGAATTGGCAGATATTGCGGATCATTGAGTTGTTTGATTCGGTGTTCTGCATCGTTTAACAATGCAATTGCTGCCTGAGTATCGTGCTCTAACCATAATGTACGGGCGGCAATTCGGGTTAAATATTCCGCTTCGTGTACCAGCCAGTCGCTCGGTTGATTTTGTTCAAAACGGGCAATTTGCTGTTCCAGTTGCGTAATACGTGTCTGGCTACTTTCTGTTAGCTCAGCAAGTGCGGTTTGTATTTGCTGTTGAGTAAGTGCTTGTTGTTGGTTCACTAGTTGCTGCAGCTGCTTAATATTTTGTTGCGCTTTGCTATCGACCTGAGCCAGTAGTTGTTTGTTTTGTTCACTATTTTGCTGGCTGTGTAAATAATGGATGGCGGCTACGCCAGCACCACTGGCTATTGCGATGACCAGTGCCAGTACTGCCGTTTTCGATAGTTTATTACTACTTGTTGAGTTAGTTGTTTGTGTGTTTCGTTGTGCTTTCAAAGTATGCTCTTCTTTTGTTTTTACTTTGCTGTTTGCTTCACTAGTTTTCGCTGATTGTGTAGTAATTTTATCTTGAGACATTGGAGTTTCAGGCAACTGATCGTTTGACTGTTGAGTGTTGCTATCTGCAGGTGTGTTTTTATTGTCAGTCATGTTCAAGTCCCATAGTCAGTACGGCGTTAACAATTGCTTGGTGATCAGCCCCTTGGGCGTTGATCACTTTTTTTAGACCAAGCTGCTGTGCTGTTTGTTTTATTCTTTCACTGGCGACTACCCATAAGCATGTGTTTTGCCAGAAGTTATCCTTAATATTGATCAAGTCTACTACACGTTGCAATAAAGCGTTACTGGTAATGATGACACCGGCAACATTTTTTTGTTGCCAAAGCTCGAATACTTGTTCGGTCATTGAAAGCCATACCCTTTGGTAGCTTTCCAGGTACTGAGTATCAGCACCACGTTGCCTTAACTGAGTTGCTAACAATTCCCTGCCACCATTACCGCGAACAATTAATACCGTCGGGTGGTTTGCTAACTGTGCCGCGCTTAATTGTGGCAAGCTGAGCATGCCCTCAGTGTCGTGTTGGCTTGGACAAATTGACTCTACGCCAAGGGCAGTTAATGTTTGTCGTGTCGCTTGACCGACAGCTATTACTGTGGTGCTAGCGCTGATCCAATGACTAAGTGGATAAGCCTGGTTGGCATAATTCACTGCGGCGACACTGACAAAGATGAGAATATGTGGTTGAACGTTCTGTTGTACGTTGAGTATTTCGGCTTTGTTAGTCGCTAGTTGATATTCAAATAATGGCTGACAAATACTGTCTACACCAGCTTGCAGCAAGGCTTGTTTTAATTGTAAGCCTTGCTTTTCAGGACGGGTAATAACAAACGGTAATTTATTGATCATATACCTGTTTTAAAATGCTATCAGCACCTTGCGCTAATAGTTTTTCCGCCAGTTGTAGCCCAAGTTGCTCTGCCTGGCTTACATCACCAGAGACTTGATCTTTGATAATTTGTGAACCATCAACGGCGCCAACTAGCCCGCGTAAATGAATGTGTTGTTGCTCAATTTCAGCATAACTGCCAATCGGCACCTGACAACCTCCTTCTAATGCTTTGTTCATAGCGCGCTCGGCTAAGACCCGTGTTCGGGTTGTAGTACATTCTAGCGGTGCTAATAGCGCTTTGATGGTGTTGTCGTCAGTTCGACATTCGATACCGACAGCACCTTGGCCATTGGCGGGTAACATCACTTCAGGTGCAATAAATTCTTTAATGCGTTCAGGCATTTCTAAGCGGATCAAACCCGCGGCGGCTAAAATAATGGCATCGTAATCGCCGTTATCGAGTTTTGCTAATCGGGTGTTAACATTACCGCGCAGATCTCTAATATCTAGATCAGGGCGTAGCGCTTTTATCTGGCATTGGCGGCGTAAGCTTGAAGTACCCACAACTGCGCCATGAGGTAACTCTTCAAAGCTGGCGATGTTATTGGAAACAAAGGCATCGCGCGGATCTTCACGCGGACAAATAACTTCGAGTCCTAATCCTTCTGGAAACTCAACCGGGACATCTTTCATTGAATGTACTGCGATATCGGCTCGGTTTTCTAACATTGCCACTTCCAGTTCTTTAACAAATAGCCCTTTGCCACCAACTTTTGCTAATGGAGTATCTAAAATGATATCCCCTTTTGTGGTCATAGGGACTAATTCTACCTTAATGTTTGCATGGAAATGTTCAAGCTGTGCTTTAACATATTCAGCCTGCCATAAGGCAAGCGCACTTTTACGGGTGGCGATACGTACGGTTTTGTCGGTCATTTGATATCCTGTTTATGCTGCGCTGAGGCTGATGTCGGCTTCTGCCTGAGTACTCACGGCTTGGGAGATAAATTGCCAAAATTCGTCACCGCCGCGTTTGTCTGTCCATTGCTGATCTTGGTATTGGAAATGATGGCCGTTGAATTTTGTTGCTACCCAAATTTCATGGAGCGGAGCTTGTTTATTGATAATAATTTTTGAACCATTTTTGAATGTTAGAGTTAACATACCGCCAACGCCTTCATAATCAATATCAACACCACAGTCTTCAATTGCTTCTTCTAATGCTAATAACAGTTCATCCGCCATTAAATTGTATTGGGTATCGTTCATTTATTCGCCCTTTAAATAAAAAGTTGATTAATAGCTTTTGTTTAGCTTGTATTTGATGGTCATCAGATTATAAAACGTCTATCATGGGAAAAAAATCGAATTAATCAAAAATGCGTAAACTAAATTCATTAATTTTAACTACTGTATTGATCTTAAGCTCGCTATCTGGCTGTGGCATGTCTGGTCCCTTGTATCAGGAAAAAGAACCAACATCGGCTACAAGCCCAGACACTCAAGATAAACAAATTAATGCAGATGAACAACAGGAATAATCGTTGTGGATTTTTTTAATCGTAAAGGTACTGAATTATACGCAGAAGATTGTGCGGTTGCTGATTTAGCAAAAACTTATGGTACGCCGTTATTTGTTTATTCTCGAGCGACTATTGAACGTCATTGGCATGCGTTTGATCAGGCGGCAGGTGAGCGTCCTCATCTCGTTTGTTATGCGGTCAAGGCTAATAGTAATTTGGCGGTACTAAACGTGCTGGCGCGCTTAGGTTCTGGTTTTGATATCGTTTCGCAAGGTGAACTTGCCCGGGTTATTGCCGCTGGTGGTGATCCGGCGAAAGTGGTGTTTTCCGGTGTTGGTAAAAAATCTGCAGAAATTGCCTACGCATTACAGCAAGGTATTTATTGTTTTAATGTTGAATCAGAAGCTGAGTTAGATCGTATTCAGCAGGTAGCTCAGCAGCTGAATGTGATAGCGCCAATTTCATTACGAGTTAATCCTGATGTTGATGCCGGTACTCATCCCTATATTTCTACTGGCCTGAAAGAAAATAAGTTTGGCGTCAGTATTAGCGATGCGCATCGTATTTACGCTAAAGCTGAAAGTTATCCTCATATTGCGGTTAAAGGCATCGATTGCCATATTGGTTCTCAGCTGACTGAAATTAACCCGTTTTTAGATGCGTTAGAGCGTATCTTATTGCTGGTTGATAATCTTGCACAGCAAGGGATAGAATTATCTCATATTGATGTTGGTGGTGGATTAGGGGTCTGTTATCAGGATGAACAACCGCCTCACCCTAATGAATATGCTAAGGCAATTGCCGATAAACTAGCAGATCGTGATATTACCTTAATTTACGAACCCGGCCGAGCCATTATGGCCAATGCTGGGATCTTAGTGACAGAAGTTGAGTTTCTTAAAACCAACCAAGATCGACATTTTGCTATCGTTGATGGCGCAATGAATGATCTGATCCGCCCGTCGTTATATCAGGCGTGGCAAAACATTATTCCTGTCGTTGAAAGACCTGAGCTAGCTAAGCAATGTTACGATATCGTCGGTCCAGTGTGTGAAACTGGAGATTTTTTAGGTAAAAATCGAGAGCTGGCGATTAACGCCGGAGATTTACTGGCAGTGCGTTCATCCGGCGCTTACGGTTTTACCATGAGTTCCAATTATAATAGCCGACCACGTGCCGCCGAAATTATGGTAGATGGTGAACAGGTCTATGTGGTACGTGAACGCGAAACCATTGAAAGTTTATGGCAAGGTGAGTCGTTATTACCTTAAGTGAAGGCGTTTAAGACGAGATTAATAGATGCTAGTTAAATTTTCCAAAATGCACGGTTTAGGTAATGACTTTTTAATGCTGGATAATGTCACCCAGAATGTCTATTTGCCCAATGATCAGATTCGATTATTAGCTGATAGAAATTTTGGTATCGGCTTTGATCAGCTGCTAGTCGTTGAACCGCCATATGATCCGGATTTAGATTTTCATTATCGTATTTTTAATGCTGATGGCAGTGAAGTGAGTCAATGTGGCAATGGTGCCCGTTGTTTTGCTAAGTTTGTTCGAATGAAAGGCTTGATTAACCGTAATAAAATACGGGTATCAACCCATGCCGGTAAAATGACTCTATATGCCGAGCGCGACGGTAATATTACCGTCACTATGCCAGTGCCTCAGTTTGAACCGAATAAAATCCCATTTACGGCCCAGAAAGTTGAAGGCACTTATATTCTGCTCACTGAAGAAGAAACTGTCTTATGTGGTGCTGTATCTATGGGGAATCCTCATTGTGTATTAACGGTGGATGATATTGACAATGCGCCGGTTGAGCGCTTAGGCAAGCAATTAACGAGTCATGAACGTTTTCCTAAAGGTGTGAATGTCGGTTTTATGCAAGTGGTATCCCCGGAGTTTGTTAAACTTAGAGTATACGAGCGCGGTACGGGAGAAACTTTGGCTTGTGGTAGTGGTGCCTGTGCGGCGGTAGTGGTTGGCCAAATGCAGAAAAAGTTAGCAAAACAGGTTACCGTGCAGTTACCTGGCGGTAAGTTAAAAATATTTTGGAAAGGACCAGGTAGCCCGGTAAAAATGACAGGGCCTGCAGTTCATGTATTTGATGGGCAATTTCATCTATGAGTAAAAAATCACATTCCAGTACATCTAAGGTACAGCAACAAGAAATGATGCAAAGCGAAGAAATAACCTTAACTGATGACATCGTCGTTAGTTTTTTAGAAGACAATCCCGAATTTTTTAATCGCCATCCTGAACTGGCGACTAGCTTACGGGTTAGCGATCAACATCGAGGCACAGTGTCGTTGGTGGAACGTCAGCAACAGCAATTACGACAAAAAATTCACGGTCTTGAAGAAGAAATCACTCAGTTAATGGCGATAGCGAATCAAAATGAGCAGTTATTTACCTTATACAGTGACTTATATTTACGATTAATTGATTGTCAAAGTGCCGAAGAGTTACTTGATTGCTTGTTTAAAGCAACCACAGAGTTATTGTCATTAACAGATATGAAACTGTGGTTGGTAGCGCCGGGCGAATTTAGTCATGCCTGTCTGGTTGAGAAAGACTGTGGCGGTATCTTGCAAAATCGATTGGCAAAAGATCAATATTATTTTGGTCGTATCCAGCAAAGTGAACAGGAAATGATATTTTCCGGTCAGTGTTTAGGTTCAGTGGTATTAATTAAGCTACAGCACCAGCAGCAAGTATTAGGCTTTCTCGCCATTAGCAGCCAGGATGCCGAACATTTTGATCCCCGGATGGATACCTTGCTGTTGAGCCAGTTTAGAAAATTAGTAGCAAAATTGCTGGAAAGATTCTTAGTGAATGAGGCTTAGTCTTATTTTTTATGCAGTTTTATCGGCGGTTAGCACCTTTTAAAGCCATCAGTTTTGATTTAGATGATACCTTGTATCATAACTATCCGGTAATGATGGCGACTGACGCGAAAATGATCGCTTATTTTCGGCGTCTATTGCCACGGGTAACGTTTGATTGTGATTATCGTTTTTGGTTTCAATATCGCCAACAAGCGTTAGTTAATCTACCTAAGCTCAAACATGATGTAGGTGCTTTGCGTTTTGAAAGCTATCTGTTAGGTTTATCCGCATTAGGTTTTAGCGCCGATGATGCTAAAAAGATGGCACAGCAGGCACTGGATTATTTTATTGTGCAACGTAGTGATTTTACTGTCCCTGATGAGGTGCATCATTTACTCACTCAGTTGCAACGGCATTGGCCGTTAATTGCAATTAGCAATGGTAATGTAGATACACAGTCGATAGGCATTCATCATTATTTTAGTGCGATATATCATGCCGGTAATGGTTTAAAGCAAAAACCCGCCTCAGATATGTTTCAACAAGCTTGTCAGCAATTTAATTTATTGCCTGAACACTTGCTGCATGTGGGGGATTGTGGCGCTAATGATGTTATCGGTGCGATTCGCCATGGCTGTCAAACAGCTTGGGTATCGACTTATGATGTTGGTAAACCGTTAAGGGTATTACCGACATTGGCATTAAGCGATGTTACAGAATTACAACGCTTGATATAATCTCCTTTCATTTATTTTTTTCGAGTTTACCTGCTATGGATGTCTCTGAACTGCTTGATTCCTTAAACGATAAACAACGTGATGTTGTTGCTGCACCGCTACAAAACATGCTGGTACTGGCAGGTGCAGGTAGTGGTAAAACACGGGTACTGGTGCAGCGCATTGCCTGGTTAATGAAGGTTGAGCATGTTTCGCCCCATAGTATATTGGCGGTGACCTTTACTAATAAAGCCGCAGCGGAAATGCGTTCACGGGTTGAACAGGCCGTTGGCGGTAATGTTCATGGTATGTGGATTGGCACCTTTCATGGATTGGCACACCGATTATTAAGAATGCATTTTCAAGAGGCAAAATTGCCTCAGGCATTTCAGGTACTGGATTCTGATGACCAGCTGCGTTTAGTTAAACGTGTGGTACGGGCATTAAATCTCGATGAAAAACGTTGGCCGGCAAAACAAATGCAGTGGTATATCAACGGTAAAAAAGATGAAGGCTTACGCCCGCAACACATTGAAACTCACTATGACCCGACAGAAGAAACCTTTGTTAAAGTGTATCAGGCATATCAGGACGCCTGTGATCGCGCAGGGTTAGTGGATTTTGCCGAACTATTATTGCGCGCTCATGAGCTGTGGCTAAACCACCCTATTCTTTTACAACATTATCAGCAACGCTTCACTCATGTGTTAGTGGACGAATTCCAAGATACCAATGCTATTCAATACGCCTGGTTAACCATGCTCGGACGAGAGCAAGGAAAAGTAATGATAGTGGGTGATGATGATCAGTCAATTTATGGCTGGCGTGGCGCAAAAATTGAAAATATCCAGCGTTTCTTAAAAGATTTTGATGGTGCACAAACGATACGCTTAGAGCAAAACTATCGCTCAACCGCCAATATACTTAATGCGGCAAATAAGTTAATTGCTAATAACAATAACCGCTTAGGTAAAGATTTATGGACTCAAGATGATGCCGGCGAGAAAATTTCTGTTTATACTGCATTTAATGAGATAGATGAAGCCCGTTTTATTGCTGGCAGAATTACTGAATGGCAAAAGCGTGATTTGGCTGCTAGTGAAGATTCACTCGATGATGTTGCTATCTTATATCGTAGTAATGCTCAGTCGCGCTTATTAGAAGAAGCATTATTGCAAGCGAACTTGCCCTATCGCATTTATGGTGGCTTGCGCTTTTTTGAGCGCCAGGAGATTAAAGATGCATTGGCTTATTTACGCCTGATTAATAATCGGGATGATGATGCCGCGTTTGAACGTATAATTAATACCCCGACCCGAGGGATAGGTAACACCACATTATCATTAGTGCGTGATGCCGCACGTAGCATGGAAGTGACGTTATGGCGGGCCTGTCAAACCATGTTAATCAATCAGGAACTGAAAGGACGAAGTGCTAAAGTGATCCGTCAGTTTATTGAATTGATTGAACAACTGGAAGATGATTCAATTAATCTCGACCTCGATCAGCAAGCCAACTTTGTTATTCAGCACAGTGGCTTAAAAGCTATGTATCAGGCGGAAAAAGGTGAACGCGCCGAGGCAAGAATTGAAAACCTCAATGAGCTGGTCACTGCTTGTCAGACTTTTGAGATGGACCCTGAATTAATGGAAGAGCAAAGTCAGTTAACTGCATTTTTAACTCATGCAGCTTTGGAGTCGGGTGAATCCCAAGCTGATGAATATGAACCTGCAGTACAGCTAATGACTATGCACTCAGCCAAAGGCTTAGAATTTAAGCTAGTATTTATCGCTGGTTTGGAAGAAGGGATGTTTCCTTCACAACAGTCGGTAGAGGATATTGGCCGTTTAGAAGAAGAACGACGTTTATGTTACGTTGGTATGACGCGGGCCATGGAAAAGTTATATCTTTGTCATGCGGAAAGTCGTCGTTTATATGGCCAAGAAAAATATCACAGCCCGAGTCGTTTCCTCAAAGAGTTACCGGGCGAATATACCGAAGAAATACGTTTACAAAATCAGGTTTCCCGACCTAAATCAAGTGGTCGCTTCTCCAATACTATTAGTCTGGAAACTTTTGAAAACTCAGGTTTTAAATTAGGGCAGTCCGTGTTACATCAAAAATTTGGTGAAGGCGTGGTGCTAAACTATGAAGGGAATGGAGCACAAAGCCGTGTTCAGGTGAATTTTGCTGATGTTGGCAGCAAATGGTTAGTGGTAGCCTATGCTAATTTAACAGCCCTGTAGCTGGAATATTTATCCGTTATAAAAATTACGCGTGCTTTGTTAGATAAAAATAAGTAGAGTATTTAATGCACTACCTAATGTAAGAGTTATTTTTTTGATGCTATTGAAATGGTTAAGATACTATTGCTGTGTGCCCATACTATTTATGGGTATGCTGTCAAACTTAACTTTTGCTCAGCAACTTAGTAGTGAACAAATAAAAGCGGCATATCTTTATAACTTTCTTAAACATGTAAAATGGCCTCAAGAACAAAGCAAGCAGCAGTTTGTGCTGGCTATCTATCAAGACGATGATTTTTACCGCACTATTAATCAGGCGTTAAGTCGCCGCTTAGTAAAAGGTAAACCCATTTCGGTCAAACTGGTTAACAATATCAACCAGGCAAAAAAAGCAGATTTAGTTTTTGTTTCAGTTAAACCTAATATAGATATTTCACTGATTGCTACTGACTTACGGCGAACTGACACCTTATTGGTGACAGATAATAGCGTTGATAAGCATAACATCATGATCAATTTGCTATTTAATTCAGAAACTTCCGGTATTAGTTTTGAGGTCAATAAATCTAATATAGTGTTTGAACGGCTGGAAATGTCGGCAGAGCTGCTGTTATTAGGGGGAACCGAAATAGATGTTGCTGAGTTATATCGAGAAACTGAGTTGGCAATGCAAAAAATGCGGCAGCGTGAAATTGAACTCAATAGTGCGCTAGCAAAACAGAATCAGCAGTTGGCCCTCAGTAGTCAGCGACTTAAGCAATTAGATCTAAGCTTGAAAAAAAGGCAGCAGGAAGCAGAGCAGCGACAACAGGATTTGGTCGCGTTAAAAAATAAGATCACAGAGCAACAACAGGCATTTTCAGCAAAAGAAAAGCAATTGGATGAACTGGTAGTGCAACTGACCGGTGCGAAAGCTGATTTAGAACAAAAGCAAACACTGGCGGAAGAAAAAGAGCAAGCGAATATTCAAATGGCGGAGCGGATTGAGGCGAATCGTCAGATACTTGCCCAGCAGCAATCACAAATCGATTTACAAGGTGTACAACTGAGCCGTAAAAACGAAGAGCTGGAGGAAAGAAAAGCCCGTATTGAGCAGCAAAAATTCTATTTAATCGTTTTGGCAGTACTCATTTCTATCGCGGTATTTATTAGTATCTTAGTGGTATGGTTATTTAATAAAAATAAGAAAACTACCAGAGAACTGAGCCGCACCTTAGAGAATTTAAAGGAAATGCAAGATCAGTTGATTCAGTCAGAAAAGCTTGCTTCATTGGGTAAATTAACTGCCGGTGTAGCACATGAAATTAATACCCCATTAGGTATTGCCATTACCTCCTCAAGCTCAGCACTGGAAAATACCAAAGAAATTCAGAGTGATTTTGATTTAGGCAATCTGAAAAAATCAACATTGGGTCGCTACCTGAAGGTGATGGAACAATCGACCAACCTCAATATGTCGTCCCTTAATCGAGTGATTGAATTACTGAATAATTTTAAGCAGGTCGCCGCTGATCAGGTGGTTGGAGAGATCCGTGAGATTGATATTGCCGAGTATATTAATGAAGTGATGCAAACCCTATCTGCTGAGTTAAAGCGTTTTCGTGTTAACTATCGCTACCTTGGTGATGACGATATTATCGTTAAAACTGTCCCTGGTGCATTGGCACAAGTGATCACTAATTTAGTGACCAATTCGCTTAAACATGGCTTTGAAAGCCGTGATAGCGGTAATTTAACCATTAGTGTTAAGCAGCAAGGTAATAATATTGAAATTGAATATACCGATGATGGCGAAGGCATGGATAGTGAAGTGCTACGCAATATCTTCGAGCCCTTTTTTACCACTAAACGCAGCAGTGGTGGCACCGGCTTAGGGATGAATATCGTTTATAATATTATCCAGCAGAAGCTACATGGTGATATTAAAGTTAGCAGTGAGTTATCTCAGGGTTCACGTTTTGTTATCACCATTCCACAAGCTTTAAATTAAACAGCCCTTAGACACTGACATTTTTGCGCAGAGCCTGTTGCTTTTGTTTATGGGCATTAAAAGAATCAAGGCTGTAAATTATGAGTGCGATCCAGATAAAGCCAAAGGTGATCAGCTTTGCCATTACTAACGGTTCTTGATAGTAGGCAGTCGCTAAAATAAACATAATGCTTGGCCCTATATATTGGAAGAACCCGACAGTAGATAAGGTTAAACGTTTAGCTGCGGCGGTAAAGCACAATAGTGGCGCAGTGGTAACGACACCGGCAAATATCAGAGTCGTATTCATGGTTATGGTATTGATTAGCATATTGCTGGTCTCGCTACTGACAAAAATGCTCCAGTAAACAAGTGCAATCGGTAACATCAGCATTGATTCGACTAACAAGCCGATAAATGAATCAACATGCAGTTTTTTTCTTAATAATCCATAGACGCCGAAGGTGCTCGCCAGTGCCAGTGAAATTATCGGTAATGAACCAAAGGAAATAAGCTGAATTAATACACCGCTAATCGCTAGTAGTACAGCAAACAGCTGCCACTTTCTAAGTCGCTCCTGAAGAAATATCACCCCGAGTGCGACACTCAATAGTGGGTTGATAAAATAGCCTAAGCTGGCATCAAGCAAGTGATCATTATTGACTGCCCAGATAAATAAAAACCAGTTAGTGCCGAGAATAGTTGCTGTTAGCAATAATTTAGTCAATATTTGCGGTTGTTTGATAATTGCGATAAATGCTCGCCATTTACCAGTTAAGATCACGATAATTGACAACAATAATGATGACCAGACGACTCGATGTACCATGATTTCATCTGGAGTTACAGCAAGTAATAACTTAAAGTAAATTGGTGCCAGCCCCCACATTAGATAGGCGGATATGGCGTTAATTACGCCGGAACGTACATCGTCTTTAGCTGGTTCAGTCGTCATTACTGGAATACTGTCAAAGAAAAGGAAAATGGGATTATATCATCTCTGCCAATTAGCACGGGTAATTGGATGAAGTAAAATGTGTTTAGATTGTAAAGTCAGCTGCACATTTTTTTATCCCACCATATAGGTACCAGTGCCAAATGCAATGTGATCGTTTTGTTCATTGTGCAGCTCCATCCTAGCAACCGCGACTTTACTGCCACTTCTAATGATATGAGCCGTGGCAACAAATTCTTTTCCTCTGCCTGGGCGAAGAAAATCAGTACGTAGATCTATGGTGCCTAGCTTACTGAGACTTTGTTGGATATTTTGTGGTGATAAGTCATCAAGCTGATCAATAATATTTGCCGCCGCAACGACGCCACCCGCTAGGTCTAACACTGAGGCGGTTACGCCACCGTGGAGGATTTTCTGAATCGGGTTACCAACCAGTTTGTCATCCCAAAGAAAGCGGATCTCAGAGCGTTGGGTATCGAAATGTTTAATCTTTAAGCCAAGTAACTGATTAAATGGCATATCATTGGTCCAAAACTGCGCAATTTGTTTAAAGAGTTGTGCCTGATCCATAATTGTTCTGGTCTGATGAGTTGTTTGTTAAGCATATCACTGAATTTCTCGATAAAGAAATTTTCTTATTAGATTACTCGTTACTAAATTATCGGGTAAAATAGCGCGATTAAAAATAACGAAGTAATATTTTGACTGTAGCCACGCCTGATATATCAAATGATGCACTATTAACAAACTTAAAGCACTATTTTGGCTATAGTGAGTTTCGTCCTGGGCAGCAAAACGTGATTGAACAAATACTTGCAGGTCGAGATAGTTTAGTACTGATGCCAACAGGTGGTGGTAAATCGCTTTGTTACCAATTGCCTGCGACTATGTTGTCGGGGATAACCATTGTTATCTCACCTTTAATTGCCTTGATGAAAGATCAAGTGGACGCGTTAAAACGTCAGGGTATTCAGGCGGCATATGTTAATTCAAGCTTAACGCCAGCAGCCATTAATGAGATTTTCCAACAATTGGCGCGCGGTGAGATCACTTTATTGTATCTCGCACCGGAGCGGCTGAATAACTATTATTTTATTCAGGGATTGCAAGAGTTGCCGATCAAGTTATTTGCCATTGATGAAGCTCACTGTATTTCACAATGGGGGCATGATTTTAGGCCTGCCTATACTCGGCTAAATACTATTAAGCAACAATTTCCTCATGTGCCGGTAGTCGCGTTAACGGCGACCGCAGATGTGACGACTCGTAAGGATATTTTACAGCAATTAGGCTTACAGAACCCTTATATCCATTTGGATAGTTTTGACCGCGCTAATATTCGGTTAACACTGGCGGATAAGTATCAGGGCACTCAGCAGATCATCAGTTATATCAAAAAGCGGCAGCAGGAATGTGGCATTGTATATTGCAGTAGTCGTTGGCAAGTGGAAAAGTTAGCGAAAGCGTTAGCGAATACTGGAATAAACGCCGCAGGTTATCATGCCGGAATGGAGCCTGAAATTCGCGACATTGTTCAGGAAGGATTTGCCAAAGATAATATTCAGGTGGTGGTAGCAACGGTAGCGTTTGGTTTAGGGATCAATAAATCTAATGTTCGTTTTGTTATTCATTTTGAACCGCCGAGAACATTGGAGTCTTATTATCAGGAAATTGGCCGAGCCGGACGTGACGGCTTACCGGCAGAGGCGCTTTTTCTCTACGATGAAAATGATCTTAAACGTATTGAATCCCGCATTGAATCCAGTGAGCACGAACAGCGGCGTCATGTTGAACTGCAACGCTTTCAGGCGATCACAGGTTTTGTTGAAGCACAGACTTGTCGTCGACAGCTGGTACTAAACTATTTTGCCGAATACACTAAGCAGGGGTGTGGTAACTGTGATATTTGCTTAGACCCGCCAAGTTTATTTAATGGTTTAGAGGTCGCGCAAAAAGTATTATCTTGTGTTTATCGCATTGGGCAACAAGGTGACGCTAATTATCTGGTTGATATTTTACGGGGCGTAACGACAGATAATATTGCTAAACAAGGCCATGATAAGGTATCGACTTTTGCCATCGGTAAAAACAAAACCCCGGGTTATTGGCATTCGATTATCAGACAGTTAATTCATTTAGGTTTTCTGCAGCAGGATATTGCTAATCATTCTGTACTTTGTTTGACTCAGGCGGCTCACGCGATATTAAAAGGAGAAATCGCACTAATGCTGGCGTCTCCGCGCTTGCAAAAAGCCAGTTACTGGCGACGATCAACACAAAAGTCCAGCTATGACCGTAAATTGTTTGCTAAATTAAGACAATTGAGAAAGGAACTGGCGGATGCCGAGGATATTGCACCTTATATTGTCTTTAATGACGCAACCTTATCAGAGCTGGCTAAATACCAGCCGATATCCAACCATGAAATGCTTAATATCAGTGGCATTGGTGAAACCAAGTTACAGCGTTATGGTCAGCCCTTTATCTCTTTGATTAAAGAGCATAAATTATAGAAATAAAAAAGGCGCCTGATGCGCCTTTTGAGATCATCAAGAAAGATAAAGTTATTTCAAGCTGGCAAAATATGCCGCTAAGTTTGCAATGTCTTCATCTGATAAAGGCATTGCCATTGCACCCATTACTGGATCTTTACGAGCGCCTGATTTGAAATCTTTTAATTGTTTGGATAAATAAACTTCTTTTTGACCCGCTAAGTTTGGATACATAGGTACGGCAGATATGCCAGTTGCACCATGACAAGCAGCACAAGTGCCTGATTTTGCTTTACCTGCGGCAATATCACCGGCAAACACTGGAGATGCCATCATCACTGTAGCTGCTACGGCTAAAGTAAGTTTTTTCATAACTTTCTCTCTCTTAATTTTTATATAGAATTTAAACGCCTTGGCTGATTATAGGTAAAAAGATCAAAGCTGTCGTTGCTTTTTTTAGTAATATAGCGCAATCAAAGAGAATTCTTAGGTTTAGATCAAATGACGACTAAATTTATTATTAAATGCAACGAGTTAATTGATTCAAATATTATATTAACGTGCAATCAGAACTGGTCGCAAGAAGATATTGCGCTAATCGTAGAGCAATTTTTTCATCAGTATCCACAATGTCAGTGGGTTGAATCTTTAGAAGGAGCCGATCGGGTGGTAGCCCGCTTACTATGGCAGCAAAATCATTTTCAATTAAATTTTGAATGCTACTCTGAGTCAATCTGGCTTGATAGTGAAGATGAGATGGCTCAAATGAATATAGAGTCTTTTTATGCAGTGTTAAAAGGGGCATGATATGGAAAAAATATTAGTCAGTGCCTGTTTGTTAGGGCAAAGCGTCCGTTATGATGGCGGCCATCAGCTGTTACTAAATCAACAGCTCATTCGCTGGCAGCAACAAGGACGTGTAGTGGCTGTTTGCCCTGAAGTTGCCGGCGGCTTATCTGTGCCTAGAGCACCAGCTGAAATTAGCCAGCTAGATCACAGGGTTTATGATAATACCGGCATTGATGTCACTGATGCTTTTAATCAAGGGGCGCAGTCTGCTTTGGCACTTTGCCAGCGACATAAAATTCGTTACGCTTTATTAAAAGAATCCAGTCCATCTTGTGGCAGTCAGTTAATATATGACGGTCATTTTCAGGGAGAAAAAATTGTTGGGCAAGGGCTGACGGCAGCATTGCTACGTCAGAACGGTATTACAGTCTACTCTGAGCAAAGCCTTAATGAACTTATTGTGCAAGTCGAGGCACTCGATCAAGATAATTAGTGAAGCCGAGCTGGGGTTAATTAGCTACTGTGAGCCTATTATGACCACCGCGCTGCAAATCCATTACTAAAGTGCGGGTATAATTAAGAATTGTCTGAACATTTTGGGACAGTTTAAAGTCGTTAACCCCGGTTGAAATCGTCATTTGTGGTAAATGCATTCCTGATTTGCTGCTAACAAAACGAAGTTTTTCTACACCCTGGCGGATTTTTTCTGCGATTTCGCCGGCTGTAGAACGTTCAATTTCTGGCAAGAGTATTAAAAATTCATCGTGGCCAGCACGCACTGGGAGCCCACTGTCACCGACGTAGCTGCTAACTTTATTCGCTACTTTTGCCAATAATACATCGCTGATCAAGGCTCCGTATTTCTGAGTTATTTGTTGCATTTGATCGACACTAATCACAATCGCAGCCACTTGCTTATTTGGATTCTCTTTGCTCCAGCTTTCCAAGTGCTTATTAAGTGCCTTACGGTTGTATAAGCCAGTTAATGGATCCAGATAAATTTCCTTTTTAACTTCTGCTAACTCTTTTTTCAGTGATTGCGATTGTTGCTTAGAAATTTTTAATTGCTGCGCCAGCTGTTGTTGCTTTTGCTTAAATGACAGCGACGCCTTTTCAATTTGTTGGATAGCGTATGCGATTTGTTGGGCGTTTTGGGATTTTAATCCTGTGATGTTGTCATCAATTCTTTTGATTAAGTTGCTAGTAAAGTTAACCGAACTTTCACTATTTTGCTGGACGCCACTAATAAGGTCATCAATTTCTGTGATTATCTCGTCACGAAATTTACCTTGTCCGAGAATATAAAGTTGATATAGCTCTTCAATAAAAAAATTATCCAGCTTTTTGCCTAAGGAAAAATGCTGTTTTATTTGCGCAATGAGCGCTGTATTTTTGCCGCTGACATATTCATAACTGACGGCATAATTTATCGGCGAAGCAGGGAGGTGCCAAAGTTGCAATTGCTTTATAGCAAGCGCAAGTTTGTTATCTGCTTGTTCCATGGAATCATGATACTTCACTACTTCCAAACCTCTAATTAGCGCGGCGACGTCTTATTATTATTATTATGGCATCTATTCTCTAGCAATTTTGTCAAAAGTGCTAGAGTAAATATGGAATTAGTATTAATAAAATGTAAATAAAGTGGCTGGTAAGATTGATTCTGCCTAAATTTGTTGATAATGCGCTATTGTGTCGCAGTAGACATGATGTTTTATTAAACTCATGAGAGGGACAAGGGAGGCACGCAAAGTAGGTCAGGAATAGTAAGTTAGCGACTGCAAAATATAGACAAGCCCCCACTATATCTAAATTCGGTAGTTCCGCTATCTTAGGTTTCCCCTTAGACCGGTAACTTTGCGTCTCTAGCTTTCACTAGATTTGCCCTTATCGAGCTTTAGCAGCTCAGTGACCATTATAAGCTATGAAGACAGCTTGTAAACCTTTATGATAAATTATCGTGTCATGTCGTCGCCACTATCGACAGTTTATTTATAATGTTATGAATATTAAGGAAAATATAGATTAATGAAATCTAGCTTATTTGTGCTGTTAGTGCTGTTTTCTGGTTTTTTTACAACTTTTGTTGATGCCAATGAAGCAAAACTGTCGGAACTGCAAGACAATATTATTCAGGTTGATACCTTGTTTTTGACCGATCCTGAATCCTTGCCTTATCAAACAGTGATTGAATTATCGCAAAAAGTGATTCGCAATCGAGAGCTCTATAACGCTAATACCATAGGTAAAATGTTTAGTTTATTAGCTGATGCAGCCGTTAATAAAGGGGATTTGGCGAAAGCATTACAATTTTCTTTAGATGGCGAAGCGTTGATTGGTCTAGAGGCTAAGCTACATTTATCATTAACACTGAAAGTGGCCGCTGGTTATTACTATAAAGGTAAATATCACCAAGCGAAGGAAATTGCCGATCAGGCGGTTGTATTGGCAAAACAAATTAACACTCCTATTTTGTTGATTAAGGCTTTGGGATATCGGGCTATGGCGAATGCGGTTATTGCGGAGCATCAACTGGCATTAATCGATTTACAGCAAATTCAGCAATTGCTCGCAAATTATGAGCAATTTAATGATCATATTCATTTACTGGCGGTGATTGCTAATGCGCATTTTTATTTAGGTTCATATCAAACGGCGCTAAAACTATATAATAAGGTACTGAAAATCAGGTTTGATCAGAATAAACAATTTAATATTGACCAGACCTATTACAATATTGCTCGTTGTTATCTTAAATTAGATCAGTTAGATGATGCCTTTCATGCCTTTAATGGTGCAAAACAATATGCTGAGAAAAAAAATGCGCCGATCAGAATTGCATACGCAGAGCTTGGCTTGGGGCAAGTGTTATTAAAGCAAGCAAAGTATGATCAGGCATCTGAGCATTTGATGGTGGCGAATGAACTTTTTCATGGGCAAAACATCCCTCAGCCGTATTTAACAACTTTACTTAACTTGGCTCAGGTAGCCAAAGTTAAGGGAAACTACGCACAATCCTATCAATATATCACTCAGGCTGAAATGTTGGTTAACAGTACGGAATTGACTCAAGAACAAATTGCCTTCTATCAATACTTGGCGCAAATGTATCAGGAGCAGGGGTTATATCAACAAGCTTATCAGGCGCAAACTAGGTATATTGAGCGTTATAAACATTTTAATCATGTCCATCAGCACCTGCCAAGCGAGTTGGATCCTAATAATATTGCCAGCGAAAAAAATCGCGAATTGTCACTAAATATGGCGGCAGAAACTGAACTGAAAAATCAGTTTGCTGAAAAATTTAACCAGCAATATCAGGTAATTGTCAGTCTGGCTGTCGTCATTGCGCTAATGGTGATTTTACTATTGAGCATAATACTTAAACACAGGGCAAAACGATTGAATCAGCAATATGATGAAATTGAAAAGCCGACAGATATTTTGGCAACGCCTTCGCAAACTAAGAGCTTTTATCAACATTATTATAAAATGGCGCGAAAATTTGAATACCCACTGTCAGTGGGGTATTTTTCCATCGATAATTGGCAAGAATTAAGATTTCAGTTCAATAAAAAGGTGGTCGAGGAAGTGGCACGTATTATCGCTACCTTGGTTAATGAACATAAAGGAGAATTTGATCAGGTTGGGTTAATTAATGAGGGAGAGTATTTATTTCTTGCTCCTTATCAAGCACCAGAGCAGTTAAGAAAAACCTTTGAACAATTAACAAACGCATTAAAAGTGCAGTTTTTTGCTAATTTAGGTGAGTTTTCTTTAAAAGTTGGTTACGATTGCCAATCTCCAAATGTTCAAGATATTGATCCTTACATTTTCTTATCTCGTTTGAGCGAATCAACGAGAGCTGAATATAGTAGTTATAAAACATAGGCTTATATATGGTATTTAGTCTGGTAATTATTGGTATATTTGTTGCCGTTAGTATTTATTTTTATTTTCGTGCGGAAAGTTTGTACCGACAGTTGTTAATTGTGAAAAAAGACGCTGCGCATGCTAAGAAAGAAAGCAAGCAAATGGTGGACTCCATTGCGGTTATTGCTAAAAAAAATGAAGAGTTTTCCGTTGCTAGGTATAAACGAATTAAGGAATTGGTCAGTGACCCGGCGGAATTAGAGCTGTTATTACCGTTAGTAAATAATTTCTCTATGATTTTTCGAGAGAGTTTACGTGGCAAGGGACAACTTCATAAAGTCGCGAAAAAGTGCTGTGATAGCTATAAGCCAGGACACTATAAGCAATTAACGACTCATATTGCTAAACAAGATGCACAAATTAAACGTGTCTGGAGTAGCAATAATCTCAGTGGCTTTATCGCTTTTATTGAGGCGATGCTGATCGAACACGAAACAAAATTAATTCCGAGCAGCGACAAATAACTACGCGTTTTTCTTTTTCAGTAATTCGCGTAAATTCTCTACTCCTTGACGAGCCGATGCTTGCTTTTGCTCTTGGCTCTTTTTCGTTTGCGTTACTTCCCAGTTCAAATCATTTTGCGGCAACTCATAAAGAAAGCGGCTAACTTCGGTGCGGGCTACCTCACCAAATTGACGGCGTTCTCTGGCGTAAGTGAAAATCAGTTCCCGTTGTGCCCGTGTAACGCCGACATAAGCTAGGCGACGCTCTTCTTCAACATTATCTTCATCGATACTTGTTTGGTGTGGCAATAAGCCTTCTTCCATACCGATTAAAAATACATAGGGAAATTCCAGTCCTTTTGATGCATGCAGCGTCATTAACTGTACCTGATCGGCAAATTCTTCTTCTTCATTTCGCTCCATCATATCGCGCAGCGTTAGTCGGGTGACGATTTGTGGTAAGGTCATTGGTTCTTCATCGTCAGAGCCTTCGAGCATTTGAGTGACCCAGCTAAATAATTCGGTAACATTTTTCATCCGCATTTCCGCCGCTTTAGCACTTGGCGAGGTATCATAGAGCCAGTCTTCGTAGTTTATTTCCCGGATCATTGCTCTTAGCACCGCTGCGGTATCACCACGTTCAGCATTATCTGCCGTTTCCACCAACCAGCGGGTAAAGGCCTGCATTTTTGCCAGTCCTTTACCGGATAGATGTTGCTCTAGCCCTAATTCAAAGCTGGCGGCAAACATACTAATTTGTCGCATATTGGCGTAGGTGCCGAGTTTTTCTAGAGTAACTGGACCAAGTTCGCGCCTTGGCACGTTAACTATCCGTAAAAAGGCATTATCATCATCTGGATTGACTAATACTCTAAGGTAAGCCATTACGTCTTTAATTTCAGAGCGTGAAAAAAACGAAGTACCACCACTTATTTTGTAGGGAATACGGTTGGTCATTAGCGCTTTTTCCAGCAAGCGTGATTGATGGTTGCCGCGATATAAAATGGCATAATCTTTATAATGACTGCGATTTAAAAAGCGATGACCTATCAGTTCGCCCACGACACGTTCAACTTCATGTTCTTCGTTTTTCGCCTGCACCACCCTTAGTTCAACGCCATAATCGAGTTCACTAAACAGAGATTTATCATATACATGAGGGTTATTGGCGATCAGAATGTTGGCGCATTTCAGTATCCGACCGCTGGAGCGATAATTTTGTTCCAACTTAATCAGCTTTAATGACGGAAAATCCTGGCCGAGCAATACCAGGTTTTGTGGCTTGGCACCGCGCCATGAGTAGATCGATTGATCGTCATCGCCTACTACGGTTAATCGGCCGCGTTCACCTGTGATCAGTTTAACCAGTTCATATTGACTGGTATTGGTATCCTGATATTCATCTACCAACATATAGCGAATTTTATTGCGCCAGCGCTCCCTGACTTCCGAATAGTTTTTTAACAATAAGGTTGGTATCAGGATCAAATCATCAAAATCCAGCGCGTTATAAGCCTTCATATGTTGCTGGTAGCGGCGGTAAAACTCGGCATAAAGTGCGGTATCGGCATCACTGGCGAGTTTGATGGCAGCATCGGGTAGCAACAGGTCGTTTTTCCAGTTGGAAATCATAGTTTGTAACTTGCTGAGCAAATCTTTATCGCCGTCGAGTTCTTCAGCGGTTAATTCTTTTAATAATGCGAGCGTGTCTTGATCGTCAAACAAGGTAAAACCAGGCTTAAAACCTAAGGTTTTTATTTCCCTGCGTACGATGTCCAGACCTAATGAATGAAAGGTGGAAACCGTTAAACCGCGGGTTAATTCGCGCCCTAACATTTTAGTGACCCGCTCTTTCATTTCGCGTGCTGCTTTATTGGTAAAAGTCACCGCGGCGATATTACGTGCCTTATAATCACATTTTTGGATCAGATAAGCGATTTTCTGACAAATAACCCCGGTTTTACCGCTGCCAGCGCCAGCCAGTACCAGGCAAGGGCCGCTTACATATTTGACTGCTTCATTTTGTCCGGGGTTAAGTTTCATGCCATTGGTGTTGTTAGTTGACGAGGGTGCTGATTTTACCTTGTTTTATCCTTTGGCAAAATAACTTAATGCATTACAATAGCGAGATTAATCGAATAATGAGCAACTCCGATGATCAATGCCAAGAAAATAGAAGAAATTGCTAAGCAGGTGACTGAGTCAATTCCACCGAGTTTAAAAAACTTAGCCAGTGATTTTGAAGATAAAACAAAAACTGTGTTGCAGCGTAAATTATCTCAGTTAGATGTGGTGTCGCGCGAAGAGTTTGATGTGCAAACGCAGGTTTTATTAAAAACCCGTGAAAAACTTGAACAGTTGGAAGCAAAAATTGCTGAGCTCGAGGCTCAACTGAATAAAGATTAATAGGCCCTAGGTTAGTGCCTAAAAAAGCCCATCGCATAGCAATGGGCTGAAAGCGTCAGCCTCTATTTTTAAAGGCTAACTGATGGGAAGCTAAGCATTTAAACTGATGTTGGCGGTTATTGTTCTTTCATATTCGATAAAATATCCTGACCGCTGGCCATAACTGTGGTTGGTAATTTTCCACCCCACCGCTGGGCTTTGACATATTCCACCAATACTTTACTGGTTTTAATCGCTTGTGCTTTTTCTTAATTGCTTCTGTGGTGATAGCTTAAGCGGAGCCGTCGGCACGGGCTTTTTCTGCGGCGGCAAGATTGTTCTCTGATTGTTTGGTTTCTATGCTTTGCAGGTATTTATGCGGCAGTACCAGATTTTCTATTGGCACGCTGTGATAAAAAAACCACTTAAGTATTAAGTGGTTTTTAACGTTACGCTAGAAATGCCTGATAGGCTTGATTGTTGGTTTCTTCTTGCCATTCGTAAGCTAAATCTTTGAGATGATTAAAGAAATCGAGTGAATCATCATTATTGACTTCAAACCCAGCGAGTACCTGACCAAATGCAGCGCCGTGATTACGGTAATGGAACAAGCTAATGTTCCAATGTTCGCCTAAAGTATCGAGAAATTTCTCCAACGCGCCAGGATATTCTGGAAACTGGAAACGGAAAATACGTTCTTGTGTTTTAACCGGGTTTTGTCCGCCGACCATATAACGAACATGTAACTTGGCTAGTTCATTATCGGTTAAATCACTTACCTGATAGTTTTCCTGCTCTAGCAGAGAGATTAACTGCTGACGTTCAGCCTGGTCTGCAACTCGCACACCAACAAAAACATGGGCAATGTCCTGTTGAGTGGCTCGGGATGCATGGCGGTAATTAAATTCTGTGATCACGCGCCCTTGCAAGGTGTGGCAGAAATTACGAAAACTGCCTTTTTGTTCTGGAATGGTTACTGCTAATACCACTTCTTTTTGCTCACCGAGTTCACAGCGCTCAGAAACGTAGCGCAAGGTATGAAAATTCATATTGGCGCCAGATAAGATTGCCACTAAGGACTCATCCCCAGAACTCGATTGACAGTACTTTTGCAAACCCGCAAGTGACAGTGCGCCAGCTGGTTCGGCGATCACTCGAGTATGCTCAAAAATATCTTTAATTGAGGCGCAAATCTCATCGGTGGTGACTGTGATGACGTCATCGCAATATTGCTTGATTAACTCAAAGGTATGCTGACCAATACGTTTGACCGCGACACCGTCAGCAAATAACCCGACTTGTTCAAGATCTGTCGGTTTTCCCTGTGCTAACGCGGCTTTTAAGCAGGCGGAATCTTCAGCTTCGACTCCTATCACTTTAATATCTGGTCGTAATTGTTTGAGATAAACTGCCATACCGGCAAGTAGGCCACCACCACCAACTGGAATAAAAACAACATTGGCTTTGGGTTGTTGCTGCAATAGTTCTTTTGCTACTGTGCCCTGGCCTGCTATGACATCTGCATCGTCAAACGGGTGAATAATGGTTTTATTTTCCGTGTCGGCAAATTCAATTGACGCCGCTTGTGCTTCATTAAAACTCTTGCCCACTAAGCGAACTTCGGCACCAAAACGACGGACATTATCTACTTTAATGTCAGGTGTGGTGATCGGCATCACAATGGTTGCTTTGATGCCTAGTTTGCTGGCAGCCATTGCCAGACCTTGTGCATGATTACCAGCAGATGCGGCAATTACGCCGTGAATACATTGTTGCTCAGATAAATTGGTCAGCTTGTTATAGGCGCCACGTAGTTTAAACGAATGCACCGGCTGCTGATCTTCACGCTTTAAATAGATTTGGTTACCTAAGCGGGCGGATAATTTATTCAGTGGTGTTAACTCACTTTCTACTGCGACATCATAAACGGGCGCTAACAATATTTTTCGCAAATATTCAAGCGCTTGCCCCTGAGTAGCTTGTGTTGATAATAAAGCTTGCTGTTCGGCGTCAGTCATTGTCAGTGACTCCATCTAATATATCGCGGTTTCTTACCGCACCTTTATCGGCACTGGTGGCGAGCATGGCATAATTTTTCAGGGCATAGCTGATAGGGCGTTGGCGATCAAGTGGCTGCCAAGCATCTTTGCCTTTGGCAAACATGTCAGCTTCTCGTTGTGCCATTTTAGCGGCTGACACTTGTAATTCAATAATACGGTTTGGAATATCAATATGAATAATATCCCCCTGTTCAACTAAACCTATGGCGCCACCACTGGCAGCTTCTGGAGACACATGACCGATAGATAAGCCGGAAGTACCTCCGGAAAAACGACCATCGGTGATCAACGCACATTTAGTGCCTAGCCCCATAGATTTTAAGTAAGTGGTAGGATAAAGCATTTCCTGCATGCCAGGACCACCTTTTGGTCCTTCATAACGGATCACAACTACTTCGCCAGCGACAACCGAGCCGTTTAAAATTCCCTCTACTGCGGCTTCTTGGCTTTCAAAAATATGAGCAGGTCCGGTAAAGGTGAGGTTTTCTTCGGCAACGCCGGCTGTTTTGACGATACAGCCATCTAAAGCAAGGTTACCGGAGAGTACCGCTAAACCGCCTTCTTGAGAGTAGGCATGTTTGAGTTCGCGAATACAGCCATTTTCTCGGTCGTTATCTAAACTGTCCCAGCGACAATCTTGGCTAAAGGCTTTCGTTGTGCGAATACCGGCAGGTCCGGCACGATAGAAATCTTTTACCGCTTGATCAGCGGTCAGGGTAATATCGTATTGTTGAAGAAATTCATCTAAGGTTAACCCTAGGACATTTTTCACTTCGGTATTAAGTAGGTTAGCCCGTGCTAATTCGCCAAGAATAGCAACGACACCACCAGCGCGGTGAACATCTTCCATATGATATTTTTGCGTTGATGGCGCCACTTTACAAAGTTGGGGGACTAAACGAGATAATCGGTCGATATCGGCCATAACAAAATCAATTTCTGCTTCCTGTGCCGTTGCCAATAAATGCAATACCGTATTGGTTGAACCGCCCATGGCAATATCTAAGCACATGGCATTTTCAAATGCTGCTTTGTTGGCGATATTGCGTGGCAAAGCGCTTTCGTCATTATCTTGATAATAACGCTGAGTTAAATTTAATATTTCACGGCCGGCGCGCAAAAATAATTGTTCACGATCGGCATGAGTTGCTAGCATAGAACCGTTGCCTGGCAGTGCCAAACCTAATGCTTCTGCTAAGCAGTTCATTGAATTGGCGGTAAACATACCGGAACAGGAGCCACAGGTTGGACAGGCTGAACGCTCAATCTCATCACTTTGTTCATCAGAAACTGTTGGATCAGCGCCTTGGATCATGGCATCAACTAAATCGAGCTTAATGATTTGCTCAGAGAGTTTAGTTTTACCCGCTTCCATTGGGCCACCTGAAACAAAGATCACCGGAATATTAAGGCGCATTGCCGCCATCATCATTCCAGGGGTGATTTTATCGCAGTTAGAAATGCAGACCATGGCATCAGCACAATGAGCATTAACCATGTATTCAACAGAATCTGCGATTAAATCCCTTGATGGTAAGCTATATAGCATGCCGCTATGCCCCATGGCGATACCATCATCTACCGCAATGGTATTAAACTCTTTAGCAACACCACCAGCCTCTTCAATCGCCCCAGCTACCAGTTGTCCCATATCTTTGAGATGCACATGGCCTGGCACAAACTGAGTAAAGGAATTCACGACTGCGATAATAGGTTTACCAAAATCGTCATCAGTCATTCCGGTAGCACGCCAAAGTGCACGAGCTCCCGCCATATTGCGGCCTTGAGTAGAAGTAGCAGATCTTAATTTAGGCATAATAGTGTCCATGTGAGTATTTCGAATTTTATTGTTAAAGCCGACTAAAAAGTTAGCTTTAATAATAAAACTCAGGGACAAGTGGTCCCTGAATAGTCGTTAAACGATTATTTTACCGGAGCTAACCAGGAATCTTCGATCTCGGTCTTACCGTTAAATATACCGAAGAACGCTTCTTGTAACGCCTTCGTGACCGGGCCACGAGAGCCAGTGCCAATCGGCATACCATCGACAGTTTTCACTGGCACAACTTCGGTAGCGGTCCCTGTCATAAAGAATTCATCTGCAAGGTATAACGACTCACGTGATATTGGTTCTTCTTTGACTTCATAGCCTAGTTTTCTAGCTAACTGCATGACCGTATCGCGAGTTAAACCCGGTAAAATAGATGCGGTACTAAACGGGGTATAAATTACCTTATTGCGCACTAAAAATAAGTTTTGACCAGCGCCTTCACTGACCATATTATTAACATCTAATGCAATACCTTCGGTATAGCCGTGACGACCTGCTTCCATGGAAATTAATTGTGAAGATAAGTAATTTCCACCTGCTTTTGCTGCTGTTGGCATAGTATTTGGTGCCAAGCGGTTCCAACTCGATACACCAACATCAACCCCATGTTCAATCGCATCGGCACCTAAGTAAGCTTCCCAGCTAAATGCGGCGACCATTAAGTCTGCTTTGGCATCGGCAGGTGGACGTAATCCCATACCAACATCGCCTAAGAAGGCTAACGGGCGTAAATAAGCAGTTTCCAAGTTGTTTTTTGCTACGGCATCTTTACAAGCCTGCATCACTTCTTCCTGAGTGTAAGGAATGTTCATGCGATAGATTTTCGCTGAATTAAATAAACGTTGAATGTGTTCTTCTAAACGGAAAATACAGGTGCCTTTATGCGTTTTGTAGGCACGAATACCTTCAAACACTGACGAACCATAATGTAATGCGTGACTCATTACGTGTACTGTGGCGTTTTGCCACGGCATGAGTTCACCATTAAACCAAATGAGTTCTGCACTTACTTTAGCCATTTTATTTTTTCCTAACTCTTTGTGGGTTAACCGTCAGTGTTAACAATTAACCGAGTAAATTTTAGGGTGCTTCTCGCTTGTTAGTATAACTTCTTTACACTGGTTTAGCGTGGGCCATTATTGTCTACGGAGACATCTTTGATGTCGATTAGCTTATTGATTTGATCGACCAAAAGTTCAATCGGCCTTTCACTACTAACTTGTAGATTAATTGTCCCGATGTGAGTGCCAGTATTTACTTTAGCTTCGATGCCATTGATCAAAAAACCGCGATAACGAGTTACTTGTAATATGCGCTCTAATACCACTTGTTTGTCATCAACATGGATAATGAGTTGGTAATTATTCATGCTAGTTGGTCTCCATCATTTTATCGTTGGCAGTTTCAGGTGGTACTAATGGCCAGACGTTATCTTTGGCATCAATTTTTACCTGTAATAAGTAAGCACCGTCATGTTCAAACATTTCATTAATTGCCGTGGAGACTTCTGATTTTTGTGTGATTTGCTTTGCTTTAATATCAAAGGCTTGTGCTAACGCTACAAAGTCAGGGTTATCTGATAAATCAGTTTCACTTAAACGACCATTGAAGAACAGATCTTGCCATTGGCGTACCATGCCTAATTTTGCATTGTCGATTAACACGATTTTGACTGGTAGTTGAAAACGCTTGATGGTGGATAATTCCTGAACATTCATCATTAATGAACCATCACCTGATACTGCGATGATACAGTCATGCGGACGACTGATTTGCGCACCAATCGCTGCCGGTAAACCAAAGCCCATAGTGCCCATACCACCGCTAGATAGAAAGTTACTTGGATCATTAAACGTCATATGTTGTGCTGACCACATTTGATGCTGACCAACATCCGTGGTCACGCAGGTATTTTTCGGCATTGCATCGCTGATGGCTTTTAATACCGCTGGGGCAAAGATATTGTTACCGGGATGATCATAGCGCCAGGCAAATTCCTTTTTCATTTGCTGACAATATTGCTGCCATTCGGCTATTGCTAACGGAATTGCCAGTGCCGGCAAGTTTACTTTCAAATCGCCTAAAATTGCTGCATCTGCTTTACGGCGCTTATCAATTTCTGCAGTATCGATATCAAAATGTATGATTTTGGCATGTGGTGCAAAGCTGTTTAATTTTCCCGTTACTCTGTCATCAAAACGGGCACCAACGGCGATTAATAAATCACATTGCTGTACTGCTAAATTGGCGGCTTTAGTACCGTGCATACCCAACATACCAAGATAATTTTCATCTTCTGGGTCTATTGCACCTAGGCCTTTGAGTGTTGAGACACTTGGCATATTTGTCGTCTCGATAAAGGCGCGTAACTCATCGATGGCATTTGCCATACCAACACCACCACCAACATAGATCACCGGTTTCTTTGCTTTACTTAGCATCGCTATGGCTGAACCAACATTAGCAGGAGGCAGGTTTACTTTGTTCTTCAACCGTGACGGTACTTGATGTTGACTGACGACTGGAGCCAATTGTATATCTTTGGGAATATCAACTAACACTGGTCCTTGACGACCCTCTAGCGCTATAGCAAATGCCTGATGTAGTACTTTTTCTAATTCGTTTACATCGGTAACCTGAAAAGAGTGCTTGGTACAGGCGAGTGATAAGCCAAAGATGTCGATCTCCTGAAAAGCGTCTGAGCCCATCGCCACCGTCGGTACCTGTCCTGTGATGGCAACAACCGGGATTGAATCAGCTAACGCATCGGCAAGGCCGGTGATCAAATTCGTTGCGCCCGGGCCAGAAGTGGCCAAGCAAACTCCAACTTTGCCTGATGCTCTGGCATAACCAACCGCCGAAAAAGCAGCACCTTGTTCATGTCGACAAAGGAAATGGTTGACCTCACTGTCATACAAGGCATCGTAAATCGGCATAATTGCGCCGCCGGGATAACCAAAGACATCGGTTACGCCGTGTTGCTGCATTACCTCAAACAGTAGTGAACCGCCGGTGTGTTGCTCTTCGTTAGTCATTGTTGTGTTAACTATTCAAAAACATTTGTTAATGCTTTGAATTAGTATGCTCCTTTGATTATGTCTAAGATGTTAAAAACAAATTAGTTGTTACCTTAAAACGAAAAACCCCCCGGTCCTTTCGGAGCGGGGGGTTTGTATATTTTCAGTGAGTTTTATTTAGCTCAACAAACGACCCCGCGATGATTGAATAATCACCACGACGAGAATGTTAATAATCACTAGGCTAAATTTTTTCATTTTATTTATGCAGAAACTCTGAAATTTTATTAAAAATTTTGGCTGTTTTTCAGCCTTATTAAATTAGTACCATAGCTCTAATTGATAGTGCAAGTTTTTTTGTTAGCGTTTTTTCTTGGTTGAATTGTTTTTTAGTTATAAGCCGGCCGGAGAATATTTCTTATGGCGGTTCGCATATTCAGCTTTTGCTGGCTACACTGTTGAATTAGGGATTGAATTAAAAATGGAATTTTATGTCTCTTGCCCGTGTATATTCTCGGGCGCGTATGGGATTAGACGCGCCCTTAGTCACCGTTGAAGTTCATTTAGCCAATGGTTTACCCGCTTTTAATATTGTTGGTTTGCCTGAAACTTCAGTACGTGAATCGAAAGATAGAGTGCGCAGTGCTTTAATAAACTGTGGCTATGAGTTTCCTGCTAAACGCATCACCATTAACCTTGCCCCTGCTGATTTGCCAAAAGAAGGTGGTCGTTTTGATTTGCCTATCGCGTTAGGCATTCTCGCTGCTGCTGAGCAGATCCCGGTGCAAGATTTGGAACATTATGAATTTGCCGGTGAACTGGCTTTATCTGGTGAACTGCGCCCAGTAATTGGTGAAATTCCCATGGCGTTGGCCACTAGTGCTGCCAATCGTGCCTTGGTTTTACCTTATCAAAATGCTGAGCAGGCAAGTTGGGTGCGAGAAGCGAAAATATTTGCCCTTCGTCATTTAAATGAACTTTATCGACACTTGCTAAAACAGCAAGCTTTGCCATTAGTTGAGGCGAAGCAGAATTTAGAGCCGGAGTTCACCGATCAGTTAGATATGGCGGATGTTATTGGTCAGCCATTAGCCAAGCGAGCGTTAGAAATTGCTGCTTGCGGCGGACATAATTTGCTGTTTATTGGCCCTCCGGGGACTGGAAAAACCATGCTCGCCAGTCGTTTACCGGGTATTTTACCTGAAATGACTGATCAGGAAGCATTGGAAGTTGCAGCAATTCAGTCAATCAGTCATCAAACTATTGATAGTCAGTCTTGGTTTACCCGACCGTTCAGAGCTCCACATCATACCGCCTCATCTGCGGCACTTGTTGGTGGAGGCAGTCAGCCACAACCAGGAGAAATTTCGTTAGCCCATCATGGGGTGTTATTTTTAGATGAGTTACCGGAGTTTGAGCGTAAAGTGCTGGACGTGTTAAGAGAACCGATGGAGTCTGGTGCTGTAACTATTTCACGTGCTTTGCACAAGCAAACCTATCCGGCACAGTTTCAGTTGGTGGCAGCGATGAATCCGAGTCCAACCGGGTTTTACAATGATAAACGCAGCACGCCAGAGCAGGTTTTGCGCTATCTTAATCGTTTATCAGGGCCGTTTCTCGATCGTATTGATATTCAGGTCGAAGTGGCTCGTTTGCCACGAGGCATGTGGAGTCATCATCCGGAAAAAAATGAAAGCAGTCGGCAAATTCGTCAGCGGGTGCAGCAAAGTCGGACGATGCAATTGCGCCGGCAGGGAAAAGCGAATGCTCAGTTAACCAGTAGTGAGATCAGGCAATATTGTCGGCTGAGTGGAGACGATAATGAGTTTCTTGAACTAGCGGTAGAAAAGTTTGGTTTATCGACTCGGGCTCATCATAAAATTTTGAAAATAGCCCGTACTTTAGCTGATATCGAAGGTGAACGCGTTATTCAGCATGCTCATTTGATTGAAGCGTTATCTTACCGGGCAATGGATCGCATACTACGGCACTTAACCGATGCCGTTTCGGCTTAACTAGATGTATTGAAATTGGCAATATTTATGGTATACCCTCTCTAAATGTTCTAGTCAAATTTTCCAGTGACAAGGCGGATGCAGTTAATATTTGATCATAAAAAATTTTGGTTAGTGAAATCACCCTATATTATTCTGAGTATATTGTTTGTTGCTGATTACATATTTTTTCCACCAGAAACATGGCACCATGAACCGACCATGTTCAGAAGAACTGTTTTGATTTATGTAGGATTGTTAGTTCCGCCGATAACAGTTTTTTATCTGATTAAAGATTATTTTTCAGCGAAGCATATTAGTGTCAATTTTAATAATTTAACCATCACTGCTGGTAAAAAAGTAACATCACTAGTAGGTGTGAGAAAAGTTTTTTATAAGCACAAAAGCTTTTTTAAGCTATTCAAGTTTTCATTTGTGGAAATTGATATGGTCTATGAAATCCCTTATTGGTACAGCCCTGTGGATAAACAGGAGCTTGATTTGATGTCACTGGAAAGCGCTTGTAACAAGAATCACATTAAGCTGATACGTTTAAAATAAATGATTTAATCTGGGTTAATCGCCTGTAAAAAAGCCTGTATTAGTTTTTGTTCACGCTGTTGATTTAAACAGCAAATGCCGAGTTCAAATGGCTCAATCTCGCCGACATTTGCCAGATACTGCACTCGGTCTTTAACCGGGCTGTTCTCCACTACTACCTTGGGTGCTATACCGACACCACAGCCTAAGGCAACCATACTCACTAATGCTTCGTGGCCGGAAACAGTGGCATAAATATGCGGTTTGCCTTGCTGGCGCCGGCGATACCAGTAATCAAAACGTTTTCTTGCCACGCCGTGTTCGGGCAATATCATTGGAATGTCTGTCCAGGGAATAATCGTTTGTTTGACTTGTTGTTGTACTTGGCAAGCCATGACTGGGGCAATCACGGCGAGTGGAATTTGCGCTAGAGGTTGAAAATAAAATAATCGAGATAAGTTTTCAGGTCTGACGGCGATGGCGATGTCGACGGATTGTTGTTGTATTTGTGAAAAAGCATCGGCGGCATCACCGGTAGTTAACATAATTTCAACCAGTGGATGCTGTTGGCGAAAACGTTCCAGCAACGGAGGTAAATGACTGTATGCTGCTGTTACTGAGCAAAAGATATGCAGTGTGCCTTGTAGCTGTGCCTGTTTTTCATTCAGCGCTAATTGCAATAATTGCCACTGCTCAAGTTGCTGCTGAGCAAATTGCAAAAACTGCCTGCCAGCATCAGTTAGTGCGACAGAACGATTATCACGTATCAGTAGTTCGCAACCTAATTCTGTTTCGATGCGCTGAATTGCCCGACTTAGTGTCGACGGACTGACATGATGTGCTTCAGCGGTTTTACCAAAGTGCAGGCTTTGCGCTAAATGGCAAAACATGGTTAATGCTTTTTGCTCCAAAATAACTCTCTTTCTATGCTGGTTCGATAAGATTATTGCGTAATTTGCAACGTAATGGTGCAAATATATCATTTTAAGCAATATTAGTATTGCGCTAAGCTAAGTGCAAGTGAAGAAAAGTTAACATTCTTTTGCAGCTCATCTGAGCAAAGCATCAGATGATTGAGGATAACCGCATGAGCAACTATTTTAATACCTTAAGTTTACGTGAAAAATTAGCCCAGTTGGGTAAATGTCGCTTTATGAAGCGAGAAGAGTTTAGCGATGGCTGTAATTTTATTAAAGACTGGAATATTGTCATCGTCGGTTGTGGTGCCCAGGGACTTAACCAGGGGCTGAATATGCGTGATTCAGGGTTAAATATTTCGTATGCCTTGCGTGAAGCGGCAATCGCTGAGAAGCGTCAGTCGTGGCAATGGGCAACGGAAAATGGTTTTACTGTTGGCACCTATGAAGAGCTTATTCCACAAGCAGATTTGGTACTAAACTTAACGCCGGATAAACAGCATACCTCGGCGGTTAATGCGGTAATGCCACATATGAAACATGGTGCGACTTTGGCGTATTCACACGGTTTTAATATTGTTGAAGAAGGCATGCAAATTCGTCCTGATATCACGGTTGTGATGGTGGCACCTAAGTGTCCTGGTACCGAAGTGCGTGAAGAATATAAGCGTGGTTTCGGTGTGCCTACCTTGATCGCTGTGCATCCGGAAAACGATCCGCAAGGTAATGGTTTGGCGATTGCTAAGGCTTATGCTTCAGCAACCGGTGGTGATCGTGCTGGTGTGCTTGAGTCGTCATTTATCGCCGAAGTAAAATCGGACTTAATGGGTGAGCAAACCATTTTATGTGGCATGTTACAAACTGCCGCGGTATTAGGTCATCAGCAATTACTGGCGCTTGGCGTTGAAGCTGGTTATGCCCGTAAATTATTACAATATGGCATTGAAACGGTGACTGAAGGGTTAAAGCACGGCGGTATTACTAACATGATGGATCGTTTGTCGAATCCGGCAAAGATCCGTGCTTTTGATATGTCGGAACAGTTGAAAGGCATTTTACGTCCACTGTTTGAAAAGCATATGGACGATATTATTGAAGGTCGTTTTTCTGCCACTATGATGGAAGATTGGGCAAATGATGATGCTAACTTATTGAAATGGCGAGCAGAAACCGCTGAAACTTCGTTTGAATTAGCACCAGATTGTGAGCAAGAAATTAATGAACAAGAGTACTATGATAAAGGTATTTTTGTTGTCGCCATGGTGAAGGCTGGGGTTGAATTGGCGTTTGAATCTATGGTCGCGGCAGGCATTATCGAAGAATCAGCTTATTATGAATCTTTGCATGAAACACCATTGATTGCTAACTGTATTGCTCGTAACAAGCTTTATGAAATGAACGTGGTAATTTCAGATACTGCAGAATATGGTAATTATCTATTTACTCATGCTGCGCAGCCGTTATTAAAAGACTTTGTTAGCCAGTTAACTTTGGAAGATTTAGGTCAAGGTCTAAACGAAAGCTCTAATGGTGTTGATAATGTCCGTTTGATTGAAGTGAATGAAGCGATCCGCAGTCATAGCGTCGAAGCTGTCGGTAAAGAGTTACGTGGCTATATGACAGATATGAAACGTATTGTTGAATCGGCATTATAGCTTGCTGTTATCAGCAACGCGGTAACGATTCTCTGGAGAATAGGGCGTATGATTTTTCAGTTTAACATTGAGATTAAACTGAAAAGTTATACGCCCTAATGCTTTGATGTTAACGACGCTGAGCGAGGGAATTGCTTAACCACAGAGCGATATCCTGAGCTAAAAAAGCGTTACCTTTTAATAATGACTGGCCTTGTCGGGTGCCTTTAAATAGTTTTAATGTTGAGCGACGTTCCCCATTCCATTCAAATAGTTCTTTAGCTGTTTGATAGGTGTCTGTGTGGTGCACTGAAGCGATAAAGTAAATAGGAATATCGATCAGGTTTTTAAAATGCTCTTTTTCCATATAGTTGAGTGTTGGGGTGAGCATGACAAAACTGTTGATGCGGATATTTTCGGCCAGAAAAATTGCCTGTGCCGCAGAACACCCCGCTGAAATCACAGCGACTTCATGCTTATTACTAATGCGGGTACGTAAATAATTATAGGCGGCTAAAACATCACTTTGCCAGTATGAGGTTAATCGGCTGACTTCTGATTGATAAACGCTAATCTCTTTGGCATTACGTTTGATTTTCAGGTGGGAAAATTCGTCGGAAATACTCTCCCCGTAACCGCGTAAATCTAACGCTAAAGTATGTAAACCATGGCGTGATAATTGTTTGGCTAGTTCGGTATAATCAGCACTGTCGTGACTGCAATCATGTAATAATAACACCCCTGCATGTTCTTCTTTACCGCCGTAATATTTGCCGGCGAGCATAAAGTTTTGCGTGGTCATAAATTTGACTTGGTTAACATCAACCGACGCTTGCTCGGTTGTTGCCTCTGTTGTATTCGCCTGCTGGGCAAATACCTGGGCTGATAACGAACCATAGCTTAGATAACATAAAGCGCTGTAGATGAGATGTTTGCCGAAGATAGCGAGAGCCTTTTTCAAAACATTTCCTTAAATTATCAAGCGTTAGTGCATTATTAGAGTAACGTAATCTGCGACTAACGGCTAGTATCTGCGTTATTGTCAGATTATGTCGTTCGTTATTTAAGTATTATTCTTCTATAACGTATACTAGCGCGATAACTTAACGATTTTTTTTATTTGTGCATTATTTTATTAGCTTATTGCTTTATCGTATCTTATTGCTGCTGTTATTACCTGTACTGATAGTGGTATTACTTTTACGTTCAATCAACCATCCACAATATCGCTATCGTATTTTCGAACGTTTAGGGTTTGTTAATTCAGATTTTAAAATCGGCGGTATTGTGATCCACGCTGCCAGTGTCGGTGAAGTGATTGCGTTGAAAAGTTATATTGAATTGTTGCTACAGCAGGCACCTGAGCTAATTATCACCTTCACGACCTTTACCCCGACAGGCTCGGCGCAAGTGAAGAAGTTATTTGCTGACAGAGTGCAACATTGTTATTTACCATTAGATATCTGGCCTTGTAGCTGGTTGTTTTTAAAAGCGTTAGCCCCTAAAGCTGTGGTGTTGATGGAAACAGAACTATGGCCGAATTTAATCGCGCAATGCCACCAACGAGGAATAATATTACAGCTGATTAATGGGCGTTTATCGGATAATTCTATCAATAGTTATCGTAAATTGAGTTGGTTGATAAAACCAAGCTTGCAAAGTTTTCAACAAATACTAGCGCAAAGTAGTGACAATCAGAAAAACTTTATTGCCTTAGGTGCTGATGCTGAAAAATGTCAGGTTTCTGGTAACCTAAAATATGATCTACATATTAGTGAAACGGTCAGAAAAAAGGCCCTGCTATTAGCACAATTTATTGCTAAACAAAGAAAAATCTGGCTGGTTGCCAGCACACATCCTGGTGATGAAGAGTTGGTATTAGCCAGCTTTGCTCAACTAAAAGTTAAGTATCCCGAACTTTTATTGGTGCTGGTGCCGCGTCATCCGGAGCGTTTTGAATCAATTTATCAATTGTGTCTTGCACAGGGTTTTCAGTCGATAAAGCGTAGTACCGAGCGGCCGGTGACCAGTGAAAATGATATTTGGTTAATTGATAGCCTGGGTGAATTGCTGCCGTTATGTGGCTTGGCAGATATTGTTACTATGGGAGGTAGTTTTTCTTCTATTGGCGGCCATAACCCATTAGAACCGGCCTTGTTTAAAAAACCGATTGTTGTTGGTCATGATATGAAAAATTTCAGAGCGGTGATGAAACAATTGACGGCGAAGCAAGGGATCATGCAATTAACAACCAGAGATTCTTACTCGCGAGTACAAATGACAGATGCGCTAACTCAAGCGGTCGATCAATTGTTGCAGCAACCACAGATGATGGAGCAACTAGGACAACAGGCATTTAATGTCGTGCAGGCTAACCAAGGAGCGAGTGAATATTCAGTGCAGGCTTTGTTAGCATTAGTAAAACATTAAAATGCAAGCTCTGGGTATTGCTCTTTTAATAACAGCTGAATTTTATCTTTAACCTGATTAAACGTAATTCCCCGCATTAAATCTTTACCTTTAGCGCGAATACCCCAGGGAAGCTCTGTAAGAGGGGCATTTTGCTGTCTTTCAATTGACTCTTTATAGCAACTAACAACGTAATCTTGATAAAGGTAAGGGCCAGTACGTAACGGATTTGAATGGGCATATAAGCCGATCACTGGTGTTCCAACGGTTACTGCCATATGAGCGGGTCCGGTATCCGGCGCTATTACCAGATGAGCGAGCTTTAACATCGCCAGTAATTGTTTTAACGAGGTTTTACCAACTAAGTTGTGCAGCCGGTGGTTACTGAGACTAATGATTTCTTCAGCAAGTAGTTTTTCCTGAGTGGTTGGGCCGCCGCATATAATGATATCAAAACCATGCTCGGCTAAATAATCAGCAGTCTTCGCGTAGCCTTCACTGTGCCAGTTGCGTTCTGCTTTACTGGCAGCTGGTGCAAGTACGGCTATGGGCTTTGATGTGCTTAATGCTTCACTGGCCCAAAGCATGTCTTCATCAGCTATTGGTATTTCCCAACTCGGTGGTTGTGATGGTACGCCAAGCGCTTGAGCAAAGCCTAAAAAGCCTTCTAACACATGTGGATTTTTCAGTGGCGCTACTTTTTTATTAGTAAATAGCCATTGCCCTTCTTTGGCGCGAAAATGGTCGAAGCCTATTTTCACTTTTGCTGGAATACATAGGCTGGCAAGGCTTGCGCGTAATGCTACCTGCATGTGTAATAACACATCAAAGTTACGGCCTTTTAACGTTTTTCGTAACTCTTGGTAGCCTGTAAAGCCTGCCTTTTTATCAAAAATAACAAACTCTACGTTAGGCAAGCCCTGTAATAATGCTGCTTCTATTTTTCCGATCACCCAAGTGATTTTAATATTTGGCCAATGCCGTTGAATTTGTTGCACCATAGCAACGGCATGACAAACATCTCCGATAGCGGAAAGTCGTAAAATACATAAATTATTTACTTGAGCTAATTGACCCGGGTTCAATGAATCACCACAATATACAAGGATAACATTACTAACTAGGCCGTATTATCTTGAACTCTCCACTAATTGTAAATTATTGTCAGCAAAAAGTTTTTCAACAAGATAATTGTTATTGCCTTTATGATAGCGATCAGGTGAAAAATTTCACACCGCAAATGTTTGAAGCCGACTATTGGCAACAGCGTAATGCTGTTAACGGTACCGCACAAGGACGAGGCACCACCTACTTTATTCAGCATCAACAGCAGCAATGGGTGTTAAGGCATTATTACCGAGGAGGGTTAATTGGTAAGCTTATACACGACAGTTATTTGTTTACTGGTTATCAAAAGACCCGAGCGGCACAGGAATTTGCTTTATTAAGTCAGTTAGCGGTATTAGGTTTACCGGCACCTAAGCCTGTAGCTTACCGTATTACACGGAGCGGTTTGACTTATCAAGCTGATATTATCAGCGAACGTATTAATCACGCCAAAGATCTGGTGGCATTGCTGAGTGAACAAACATTAGCGGCAGCGAGTTGGCGTGCGATTGGACATTGTATTCAGCGATTCCATCAACAAGGGATCTATCATCATGACCTCAATGCTCATAATATTTTAATCGATGATCAGGAAAAAATTTGGCTAATTGATTTCGATCGGGGGGAGCAGCGTAAACCTGCACAACAGTGGCAGCAACAGAATATGGACCGGTTGTTGCGCTCATTTAATAAGGAATGCCTTAAATTTTCGCAATTTCATTGGCAACCTGATAATTGGCGACAGCTGATGGAGGGCTATTTGAGTTAATACTACATTAACTCAGTAGGTGCATCTTAAGCTGCGTTTAACGCATCTTGATGACGTTGCTGATACATGTTGCGTGCTTCAAGAAAGTCAGCTTTAGCAGATGCTGTGATATAAGGGCGTAACAAGACCAAAATTTTCAATACCCCTTCAAAAAACACTGAGTCGTTAATTTCGGTATTTTCTGTTTGGGTTTGATAAAAACTTAACCAGAAAGTATTGATCAAACGTAAAATACTGACGATATCTGCTAGTTCGTCATCCTCAAAGGTCATCATATTCGCATCACGGAGCGATACCAGCATTTCACTTAAACGTTTAGATATCGTGTGTTGCACTTCAACATATTTTTCGTGCAATAACGGATTTTTGGCCAGTAATACCGGCAAGTTCGCATAGAAAAAACGAAACTTCATTAATGCCTGAAACACTGCATCCATATAGAGGATAATCGTATCTAACGGCTTCATTTCAGGATTTACTTGCGGGAAGGTTTCTAACAACAGGTTGCGGGCATATTCTTCGTAGATGGAGAGGATAATGTCTTCTTTATTGCGAAAATGATAATAAAGATTACCCGGACTAATGCCTAAATGAGCAGCGATATGATTAGTGGTAACGTTGCGCTCACCTTGTTCATTAAATAACTCGATACTGGCTTGAATTATTTTATCGCGAGTTTTCATGCTCTTATACTTCTGTTTAATTAGTCGATTTGCTTATAATACTATCAATGTTTATCGGATTAAAAGTCTTTTCGAGTAAATACTTTAACACCTTTGACACTATCTTAGTTGTCATTGCCCTAAGCTCGGCACTACAATGAAGGTTATTAATCAATGAATGATAGTAAGACAATGACAGTTAAAGCAATTTACCCTGGCACTTTTGACCCGGTTACCAATGGCCACACTGACTTAATCGAACGAGCGAGTCAGTTATTTTCACAGGTTATTGTTGGGGTGGCGGCAAGCCCTAGTAAGCAACCCAGATTTGATTTAGCACAGCGGGTTGCCATGATTGAAGAAGTCACCAAAGAGTTAGCGAACGTTACTGTTGTTGGTTTTAGTGGTCTGCTAGTGGATTTTGCTAAACAGCATCAGGCGAATGTCTTGATCCGAGGCTTGCGAGCAGTATCTGATTTTGAGTATGAATTTCAGCTGGCGAATATGAACCGGCGTTTATATCCGAAGCTTGAGAGTGTGTTTTTAACGCCGGCAGAAGAAAACTCATTCATTTCGTCGACATTAGTGAAGGAAGTGGCCTTGCATCATGGCGATGTTAGTCAGTTTGTTCATCCGGTCGTTAAACAGGCTCTGGAAGCCAAACTATCAAAGTAAACTACTAGCTTATAATAAAGATATCACTCGATTGAGGAAGGTTATGATGAGCTTTTTAAAACTGGTAGTACTCAGCGTTTTGTTATCGGCTTGTGCGCACAATGACAAGTCGGCGTTTGCGGAAAAAGATCAAGCGTTGCGCGAATATATTGTGAGTAATGCACTTAATTCTGTTAAGCAGGTTAATTCATTTCGATTTTATGGTTGGAACAGCTTAAGTAATGACTTTATTGTCCTTTCCTCTTCACCTAGGCGTCGGTATCTTATTGAATTGTCTGGGTTTTGCCATGATATTCCCTGGGCGCATACTATCATAGTGAATCGTGGTCATGATACGAGCCTTCATGCGCGTTTTGATTCGGTGTCGGCAGTTGATTCGCCAGAAATTAAGTGCATCATTAAAACCATATACCCAATAACTAAAGCGCAGTTTAAAGATATTCAAACGATTGATAAGCCAGCAGAAGAATAGCTCTTTATTTGCTAATCCGTTTGACAGTTGGGGCAAAAAACCGAGCTACGGTTACTTTGTCGGATTTCTTCTAACGATGTCTTACAATTCATACATGGCTTGCCTGCGCGTCCGTATACCATTAATTCTTGTGCAAAATAGCCGGGCTTACCATCTGACTGGGTAAAGTCCTTTAACGTTGTCCCGCCTTGTTCAATTGCTGCCGCTAATACCTTTTTAATGATGTCAGTGAGGCGATCAAAACGCTGTTCATTAATGTCAGTTGCAAGCGTGGTTGGTAAAATACCGGCTTGAAATAAGGCTTCATTAGCGTAAATATTACCGACGCCGACCACGATTTGATTATTCATTAAAAAGGTTTTAATGGGGACTTTACGTTTTTGTGCTTTTTGGTAAAGGTAACCATAAGTAAAATCATCGCTCAGTGGCTCAGGTCCAAGTTTAGCTAAAATCCCCTGATGATCTATGTGTTGTTCAAACCATAATACTGCGCCAAAGCGTCGCGGATCGTTAAGGCGCAATATTTTGCCGTGGGCAAATACTAAATCAAAATGATCATGCTTTTTTACAGCGACGCTACTATCAACAACTCTAACTGTGCCTGACATGCCAAGATGTAATAATAAAGTGCCGTGGGAGAATTTCAGCAATAAGTACTTAGAACGACGTTCAATCGCCTCCACTTTGTGATTTACCAGTTGCTGTACTTCGTCAGGTATTGGCCAGCGTAATTGTTTATGACGCACCTGCACGTTAATGACTTGCTGGTTTAGAATGTGAGGGGTGATACCGAGTCGGCATACTTCTACTTCTGGTAATTCTGGCATAATTGTTTTCTATTAAAGGCTGAGTCGGTTCATTCTGGTGACAAAAGCTTGAGCAAAGCGCTCAGCTGATTGATTATCCATATTAAAATACAGTGAAGGTTCAATTAGTTCCGCCTCCATTAACGCAAATTGCTCGCCAAAACGGACAAGATCGACCCGAGCGTATAAAGGCATTTGATGCTGCTTGGCGATAGCATCAAGACATTGTGTTGCTTGCTCAACTAATTTGGCTTCCGGCGCTATGGCTGCCAATCGACCACCATGTTCTTCTTGCACACGAAAATCATCATTTTTTGGTGTTTTTAGAATGGCATGGCTATATTGTCCGTTGAAATAAAAAAGTGAGTACTCACCTTCTGTAATAATGTTTTCCATAAATGGTTGAACCATATAGTCGCGATTAGCAAATGCGCTATTGATTGCTGGTAATTTTACGGCTATCTCGTTTTCCTTGAGCCAGAAAGTATTATCGGCATTGGCACTAATACGAGGTTTTATTATTAGCTGCTGGCAATTTAGTTGTGCAAAATAACTAGTGATGTTATCACAGGTAAGTTGTTTGTCAGTTAAGCGCTGATGCCAAAGTGTAGGAACTAAAGTGACACCATTTTTTTCTAAATCTTGCAGGTAAATTTTATCAATATTCCAGCGCACTATATTGAGGTTGTTTTCTAGGTGGGCGGAAGATTGTTCAATCTGTTCAAGCACTCTGAGAAACGCTGGCGCATCATCCTGATAATCCCAAGGGGTACGAATAATCACCGCATGGTAATTATTCCAGTCAACATTTTTACTACGCCAGGAAACGGTTTCCGTTTGCCAACCTAATGCTAATAACGGCGCTTCTATGAGAGTATCGTAACTTTCAAAATCATCTAAACAGTCCATGGAAAGTATTGCGCATTTTTTCATGTTGTTATCCTGCTGTTTTTATCAAGTTGCTTTAGGAATTAAAGAGCTGTTCTGGCAAAAGTTGTTGGTAAATCGGTAGGGCTAAGGCATACCAGAGTTTATCCTGATGGTGATAAATCAATAATTGCTGTTCTGCGATATGTAAAGTTAATACGTTAGCTTGTGCCTGCCCTGCTACTTCAATACTGATGATCAGTCCCAACTGTGGATCAATATTATCTGGAGGGGCAATCTTATCTCCCTCAAGCCGCTGCCAACTTAACATCATTTGCTCGAGCGCCTGACCACTAAGAGCGGGGGGGGTAGCTCGCCAGCTGTTGCCGATACGTTCAACTTTGATTTGTTGATTCAGGGTAAGGGTTAAAATAACGCTATTTTCACCTAAAATATAATGATTTTCCGGCAAGCTTGTCCTGCTGGTAAAAACATTATCATGGGTGGCATTGATCAATAAAATAAAGCCCATGACGGCAAAAATAATAATATTGTTCCAGCCTGCACGAGAAAATTTAATCATGGAAATCATCTAACTATTGTTACTAAGTGTTTAAACTAGCATAAAGTGACCCCAGGTTCATTAATTTACATTTAGCGACAATAATCCTAGTGAAATTTTCACTGGTGATTAGACTTAACCTTGCTATTTTCATTACACTATAGCGAATTAAAATAACAACAGGTGTTGAAATGAAACGTACCCTAATTAAGTCGCTCGTGCTTAGCGTTAGTACCTTATGTGCTAGTGTCACTAGTGCCTTTGAATTAAGTGCCAGTGAGCGTTTACAACAATTGCTGCAAGAACATTGGCAAACTGCGAATAAAGAACAAGTATTTTTCCGTAAAGATCCTGATGCTTTTCGCATGAATGGCAAATTGCCGGAAATGTCACAACATGGCAGAGATCGTCGTCAGGCATACAATACCAAATTACTAAAGCGCTTAGATAATATTGCGTTGGAACAGTTGACGCCTGAAGAGCAAGTCACTTATCGTTTGTTTAAATATGAGCGTCAAACTGAGGCAAAAAGTTATCAGCAGCTGGATCATTTCTATCCGCTCACTTATTACAGTGGCTTCCACAGTTATTTTGCTGGTGCACCAGCTAATATGTCCTTTTTAACGAAAAAGGATTACCAGAACTATTTAATCAGTTTGGCAGATTTTCCACGTTATAATCAGGAACATATTGTTGATTTAAAACAAGCGATTAAAGCAGGTCATACCCATTATTGTGAAACCTTTAAAAATTACCATAAAGGGATCAGCAAGCATATCGTTGACGATGTTACTCAAAGTGATTTTTACGGTCCGATAGCGAACTTACCAGCAAACTTTTCGCAGCAGGATAAAGCGTATTTTACTGAACAAACTACGTCATTGATTAAAGAAAAAGTGATTCCTGAGTATCAGAAGTTTTATGATTTCTTTACTCAGGAATATATGCCGCACTGTCGTAAAACTGTAGGTATCAGCGAGTTATCTGGGGGGAAAGACTATTATAAATATTTGATCGAGTTTTATACCACCACAGATATGACGGCAGATGAAATACATCAGTTAGGGCTAGATGAAGTAAAACGCATTCGTGGTGAGATGCAGGCGATTATTAATAAAGTTGGTTTTAAAGGGGATTTTAAAGCCTTTATTAAATTTTTACGCACTGATGAAAGGTTCTATACGGATTCTGAGCGCGATATGCTGGAAAAAGCCAGTTATATTACCCGTAAAATGGCGGCACAATTGCCTAAGTGGTTCTCGGTACTACCAAGACAGACCTTTGATATTAAACCCGCACCAAATGGCGGTGCTTACTATGTTGCTTCCGACGGTAGTGGCACGACTTCAGGTACTTACTTTTTAGATACTAAAGATTTAAAAAGCCAGCCGTTATATACGCTTGAAGCCTTAACTTTCCATGAAGCTGAACCTGGCCATCATTTTCAAAGTGCAATAGCGCAGGAAGTGGACATGCCAGAATTTAGAAAAACTTTGTACCACGCCGCTTATGGTGAAGGTTGGGGACTTTACTCTGAGCGTTTAGGTAAAGAGATCGGTTTTTATCAGGATCCTTATAGTGACTTTGGTCGTTTAACTTATGAAGCATGGCGCGCTTGCCGTTTAGTGGTTGATACCGGTATGCATGCTAAAGGCTGGTCACGCCAGCAAGCAATTGATTATTTAGCGGAAAATACAGCCTTGAGTATGGCGGATGTTATTGGTCAAATCGACCGTTATATCAGTTGGCCAGGTCAGGCTTTGGCTTATAAAATTGGTGAAATCAAGATCCGTGAATTACGTGCTCTTGCAGAACAGGAACTCGGTGATAAATTTAATATCCGTTTATTCCATGATCAGCTGTTAAAAAATGGTAGTTTGCCGATGGCATTACTAGAAGAGTTAACGAAAGATTGGATCAAGCAGCAGAAAAGTTAGTTTAGACAGTTCTTAGTTTAATGTAACTGAACGAGAAAAATACTTAATAGCTTGGTGTTTTTTTATAGTTATATTGTCGCAGTGGCGACGGCACCCAGAAAGGGTTTACGCGAACCCTCTCTGGACTCTCCCGCGCTGCTGCAAAATGTTATTCTTACTGAAAAATTCAATCATCGAGCAAACACTTTGATGGCATGTCCCCATGCCACTGCGCTTTGCCATCATCCATGATGGCTATAGCTGTGATTGAATGTTTCATCCAGACATTTTGCCAAAGCAGACCTATGCTTCGTTCAAATTTAGTGATGAAGCTCGTTGTAATAACGAGCGTTTAAAGTTTACACCTTTCCCATCAAAGTGTTTCGTTGTGCTGGACGACGAGGATTCTTACAGGACGTAAGTTATTAGAGCAACGCAGGAGCAGTTGCCGAGTTTCCAAAGAGGAAACAGTCGTTTTTTCCTCTTTGGGTGGTGCCAACGCCCCGGCAATATAATCAGATTAGAAAACCAATGTTAGAAAGTATTTATTTCTAACTTTACACTAATGTTTGTTAACTGATTGGCATTAGGCAAATCGCCTGCTTTTTTATTACCTCTGTTCACCAAACTGGATATGCTCACCGTCTGCGGTTATTAGTTCAGCCTGAACCAATTGTTCGTTGTCGGTTAAATGGAGCAATCCGATGCCACTGCCATTATATAACTGTGCTCTTTTAGCATTATTTGGCTTACGGACGTTAACCTTCATTCGGCGTCGTTTAGTAAACCAGTTTAACGGTGAATAAGGGGCATAGAGATAGCGATTTAATTTATCCAGCCAGCGCAGTAGGCCGCTAGGAAACTGATTTTTAATACCACTGCAGGTGATCTGGACAATACGGGAACTGTTTTTACTAAACCTATGGCTAACGTCGTAGACAAAGGAATAATGCACATCGCCAGAGAGAATAATAAATTCTGGTGGCGTTTTGTTATGACGAAAAATATTGAGCATCACGTTGGCCGTACCGGAATGTGCCATCCAGTTTTCTGCATCAACCATTAACGGCTGACCGAAAAAGGTAAAAATGCGCTGTATCGCTTCGATAATTTTTACGCCATAAATCGGTGCGGGTGATACAAGAATGACTCTCGATTCACCGATCAACTCCTGCTGCATTGCTGTTAACGCTTCCCAGTCCATTAACCCGGAAGGTTTTGATGCCCGGCTTTCTGAACGCCAGCGTTGGGTTCGGGTATCCAGCACTACAAGTTTAGGTGTCGTTGCTAAACTAAAATGCCAGTCTTGCCAGCTTAATAGCTTATCGATCATTGATTCTTGCTGTTGAACACCTTGGCCGTTAAACCATAGCTTTATTTTAGCATTTAATGAGTCAAACTTATGTGGTGCATTGCCCCAGCCTTGACATAACCAGTAAGCAATTAACGAATTGCCGATAATACGCTTAGAAAATGCGTGATTATATGCCGCTTCTTCCCAGCCGCGGGTTAAGTTCCAGTCGTCGGTAATATCATGATCATCAAAAATCATATAACTGGGAATATGGGCTAGCGCCCGTCTTACCTGAGTTAAGCCTTGGATAAACTCTTTAATTGTCAGCAGTTCATCCTGATATTGTGTTTGATAACCGAGAGGAACTCTCTCTGACGAAAAATTTACTGCCTGCCATAGCTCTGGCGACCATACCAGTAAATACATCGCCAGATTTTCAGCTAATGTGACTAGATGATTTTTCGCATTGACGGAAGTAAAAATCGGTTTTTTACTGGCGGCAAATAGCTTGTCATAAACTGCTTTATTCGCTTCGGTATGAGGTAATAATTTGTCACGCTGGTAATAGCAGTATTTACTGCTGAATAACTGCTCACTGTTATTTACTACAGCACCTTGAAACTCTTCCGGATATAAACCTAAGATTTCAATTACTTGATGAATGGCAACTAACGTGGGGCCGGCAACATCATCGGCGTAAATTTGGTCACCGGACATCATAACTAATGCTGGTCGCTTATCTGCTTCAAATTGCTCAGTCGCTAATAAATCATCAATCCGGGTTAAGCCATCACCACTGTTATAATGCGGCTTTCGGCAAGAGCCATGCAACATGCTGTTAATATTATTAGGTACAACAACACTAGGTAACTTCTGTCCAGGGTATAGTAGCTCGGGTATCAGTTCGGTTAGCTGATGACTGTTTTGCTTGTCGCTGAATTCAATATCGTAATAAATAAGGCTATTGGTGGGTAATGGCTGTTGTAGTTTTAATGAAACGAGCTGAATAAAAGCGCGTTCACCTATAGCTACTGAGCTACATTCATCTGATGTTAATGGCCGTTTGACTATCGGTGCTAAGTCTTGTTGAAATAAACTAAGCGTGAGTTGATAAGGCTTAGTCGTTACTAGCCACAGGGTTAAATTATGGCTATCAAGGTGTCGAACGATTGGGCCTGCAATGATCGGAGCTAAAGAAGACAAAGTAGTATTTTATTATTATGAGTAAATTACCGCAGTGTATCAGAGCCGTTTAGTCTTTCAATAAATTATCTATTACTGTCACTAAGTCAGGCAAATTTACTGGTTTAACTAGATAGTGCTTAATGCCAATGTCAATAGCGGTTTTTTTATCATTTTCTGTGCTGTGTCCCGTACACATGATGATAGGAACTGAAGGCGCTACTTTTAATAATTGACTACTGAGCTCGTTGCCAGAGATGTTTGGCATGGTTTGATCGGTCAGCACTAAATCAAAATTTGTTGGGTTAGTGGTAAAAAGTGATAATGCTTGCTCGCCATCGAGGCAAATGCTGGTTTGATAATCAAATTCTTCGATAAATTCACGATATAAGTTAGCGATATGGGGTTCATCTTCGACGATCAGAATATGCTTTCTAAAGTCCATTTTTCACTTCGTAAATGCCATTGTCAGATAATAAAAAGATGACACTATTTAGACAAATTCGCAAGTTGAATGTAATAACTATTTGATCTTTTAGCTAAATAATATTGCAATAGTCAGCATGCTAGCAGCGAGAATAATAGTTTGTATCATTCGCAAATGTTGTTGCTGGCGTTGTTGTTGCAGTGTTTTTAACAAGGCTAATTGTTGCTGGTGACTATCTTTACTGGTTTTTAAATAATCGTAAATTAGATCGGGTATTTCGGGTAGTTTTTCATTCCAAAATGGAATATTTTCTTTGATTTTGGTAAATACGGCTTTTACCCCCATCTGCTCTTGTACCCAATTTTCCAGAAAAGGTTTGGCGGTTTGCCATAAATCTAGCTGTGGGTAGAGCTGACGCCCTAAACCTTCGATATAGAGTAAGGTTTTTTGTAATAATACCAGTTGCGGTTGCACTTCCATATTAAAGCGACGGGCGGTATTAAACAGATTCACTAATACCTGACCAAAGGAAATTTCTGCTAATGGCTTATTAAATATGGGCTCACAGACGGTGCGAATGGCAAATTCAAATTCATCAACACTAGTGCCTGCAGGCACCCAGCCTGAATCTACATGCAACTGTGCCACTTTACGGTAATCGCGGTTAAAAAAGGCGACAAAGTTCTCGGCAAGGTAGCGTTTATCTTCCCGGTTTAAGGTACCGACAATGCCACAATCTATGGCAATCCAAGTCGGATCGGCAGAATTGGTTGCGTTAACAAAGACATTACCCGGATGCATATCGGCGTGAAAAAAACTGTCACGAAACACCTGAGTAAAAAACACTTCAACACCACGTTCGGCGAGCAGCTTCATATTGACATTAAGCGCATGTAACCGGTCAATTTCTCCAACGCCAATACCATAGATACGTTCCATTACTAAGACGTTTTTAGAACAATATTGGCTATAAATTTCAGGCACATAGAGAATATGATCATATTCTCTTCCTTGGCTGAAATTACGCTGTAGCTGGATGGCGTTTGCTGCTTCTCTGTTGAGATCTAGCTCATCGAGAATGGTTTTCTTATATTCAGCAACGACTTCTTTTGGCCGTAAACGTTTGCCATCGGGCAGCCAGCGGGCTAAAAGTTTGGCAAATAACGTCATTACCTTGATATCGGCGTGAATGACTTTTTTGATATTAGGACGTAATACTTTGATCACAATCTCTTTATCATGATCATCAAGCGTTAAGGTAGCGGTATGAACTTGCGCGATTGATGCTGAGGCCAATGGCTCAAGTTCAAACGCCTGAAAGTATTGTTCAAAGGTTTGCTCACCAATGGCCTCAATAATAATTTTTTTAGCTTGCTCGCCGTTAAAAGCGGGTACTCTGTCTTGTAGCATTGCCAGTTCATTAGCAAAATCTTCTGGCAGCAGGTCTCTGCGGGTTGATAACATCTGGCCAAATTTAATAAATACTGGGCCAAGTGATTCAATCGCCAAGCGAAAGCGTAGCGCTAGTGGTTTGTCTTTGTGTTTGTTACGCAGCCAGAACAAGCTCAATCGTAGTAATTTTGTATACCAGGGCAAGGTGTTTTGCGGTAGCAGTTCGTCTAAACCATAGTGAAAAAAGGTTTTGATGATGCGGTATAAACGAAAACTACTCACTATCTTGGGTATCCTTACCAACTAGCATGCTTGAAGTGAGCATATCGTCTATATGGGTCATACGTAATTCAAGTTGATTAATGCGTTGTGCTAATTGTGAAACTTGTTGTGAAAAATCATCGATGTTATCAGATGTTATCGCAAGTTGCTGTTCGTGCACTAGGTATTCACTGGCATCTGCCTGAATTTGCTGTGCAGCAAATTGTAATTTTTGTTTGCACCAATCAGAAAACTGTCCAAGTTTATAAGTTGGAATATCTCCTATATGCTTCGCCAGTTCTGAACGCCAGTCAATGGTAATGTTTTCAAACAGGCTTGCAAAACGTTGGGCAACTTTTAAATCACCACTGATATCAAGTTTATCCTGCTTGATCAGTTCAGTTAATTGTTGGTTTTGCTGTAGCTGCTGTAATGCCGCAATATTAGATGTTAGCTGACAATCATTGTGTTCAACATTACTGGTAACTAATACTTGCTCCCCATCAACAGTTAAGGTGACGGGAAAGTTTAATTCGGTTAATTTGATCGTTAAGGTTTTTTCCGACAACTCATGCAATGCTTTGTTATTATTTATGTTTAATGTTAAAGCTTTATTGATAATAGTCTCAATTATTAGCAATAACATTTGTTGCGGCATGTGGAATGTCGACATAATTTAAAATTTATATCCTTTGTGTAATGCAACCACACCATCGGTCAAATTGGTATAACTGGTTTGCTCAAATCCTGCATCATCCATCATAGATTTTAATGTTTCCTGATCAGGGTGCATACGGATAGACTCCGCAAGGTACTGGTAACTGTCACCATCTTTGGCCACCAGTTCCCCCATTTTAGGTAAGATACTAAATGAATAAAAATCGTAGAGCTTATTGATAATTTCATGCTCTGGTTTGGAAAACTCTAATACCAGTAAGCGGCCACCAGGCTTTAATACCCGGTACATCGACCGTAATGCCATGTCTTTATCGGTGACATTACGCAGGCCAAAGGCAATGGTAATTACGTCAAAGCTATTGTCTTCAAATGGCAGGTATTGCGCATTTGCTTGGACATATTCAATATTTTGTACCAGTCCTTTATCACGTAATTTATCCCGGCCAACATTGAGCATTGAACTGTTAATATCTGCTAATATCACTTTACCTTCACGGCTAACTAATTTTGAAAACCTGGCGGTGAGATCACCAGTGCCACCCGCTAAATCTAATACTTTATTACCAGGACGAACACCACTGGCATCGATAGTGAAACGTTTCCATAAGCGGTGAATACCAAACGACATTAAGTCATTCATGATGTCATATTGCTGGGCCACAGAGTGAAATACGCTGGCAACCTTGGATTCTTTTTCCTGTTTATCGACAGTTTGATAGCCAAAGTGCGTGGTTTGCTCAGTATCAGATGAGGCAGCTTGATGCTCTGAAGGTTGTGGTGACGATGACATAGGGTGTTCACAGTGTTTAAAAATTATCGCTAGTCTACCGTATTTCTTAGTAATAATTAACTATTCAGATCAAGATATCTGACAGTAATGAACTTTTAACTAAAAAATTTTTCTAAATGCTCGGGTGTGATAACAATAACTGGAGTATTAAGGAAAATGCCATCTAATAAAATTATACAATTGCTACTGATTTTATTGACAATATCAGCGTGTAGTTCGAAGGAGTTATATGATGCGGGTAAGCAGAATCGTCAGTCTTACTGTCGGGAATATGTCGGTCCGGAGTATGAGCAATGCCTGAAAGAAATTAACAACAAAAGTTATGAAGACTATCAGCGGGAGCGTCAGCAGGTCATAAACGATAAAACAAATTAGCGAGTTAAGAATCTTTGCTTAAGCCAGTTATTCAATGGCTTGGCTAATTTAATTTCAATATATTTATGTAACATAAAGGCGATAAATAACATCACACCAATAGTGATAATGACCATTAACTGAATATTGTCTTTATTTCCTAAGGTATTGAAAATTATATACCCTAAGTGCTGATGTATCAGATATAAAGGGTAGGTCAAAATTCCCAGATAGTAGCACCAGGATTGGCGTAACGGATTATTCTGGCAGAATGCTGTGAGACAAAATAGCGCAAAAAATAAAGTATTTAATAATACGATAGTTGTACTGTTAAAGTGGAGTTGAAACCATTGTCCCATTAAGTCACCAAACAGCACCGATTGCTTCAGTACGTAGCAGTAAGCAAGAACTAACAGAGACATGCGATACCAGTTTACGCCATCACGTTTTAATAAATAAAAGATACAACCCGTAGCAAAGTAGCCACTCCAGTGAGGAAACATCGCTGTGAACATATTAATATTGCTTGCCCAAGGTGTGTATAGCGCGATTAGACTTAACGCTAATACCAGGGCGATAATATGCTGAAAATGTTTTAACCAACCAAGTAATAATAACGCTAGTATAAATAAGTAAAATTTGAGTTCTATATAGAGTGTCCAATAGGCGCCGTCGATGGGTTTATAGTTTAACGCTTCATTGACCATAGTTGTATTGGCAAAAAATTGTGGCCAACTGACAGAAAAAACTTCTCCTCCCCAAAAAACGGTGACAATACTGGTGATGATTAATGCAGCCCAGTAAGCCGGAAACAAGCGTACAAAACGAGAGATCAGAAATTTTTTAGCACAACCATCAGCGACGCTCATAAAAATAACAAAGCCGCTTATGATAAAGAAAAAATTGATGCCCATATAAGCATATCGGGTCGCTACCCTTAAACTCTCAAAATCTGCGACAGGTGCATAGCCCTCCATTACTGCGGTATAGGTGTAATGAAAAATCACCACGCCCAGTGCAGATAAAAAACGCAGTAAATCAATTTCAAAAAATCGCGTATTCATTGTTAATATCGGAGTGCTTAAGTATTGTTAATTTAATGTTAAATCTACAGGTAGATAGCAGTAAGCACTAGTGATTTTTTGCTATAAGTAAAGAGTATTTTGATATAAATCAGGTGATTGAGTAATGCTCATGGCTGTCGAGTCAGTGGTCGAACAGTGTCACCTCGAAATAAAAGGTTAAAACTGATTTGCGGTTAGATGGTAGGTTTCCATCAGCTGGGTGAAGCGGCCAGATTCTATTAGCTTTGTTAAGCCGACATTAAATGTCTGTATCAATTCTTTTGCATTGGGGTGACTGTTGGAAATACCTATCACAAGTGGCAAAGCGTGTTTTAAACAGCCAGCTTTTCTGATTTGATGGGTTTCATTTCTCTCCGTTAACAGATGTGACATCACCGCTTCGTGCTCAAGTAATATCTCGATACGCTGTTTGAGTAACAACTGGACATTGGTTTTGGCAGCGATATCTCCGGTGCGAAAAATAATATTAGCCGCCTTGGATTTTTTGGCATTACTGAGAAATGCATCAAATGGACCGCCATCATAACCATAATCGTCTACTACATTGACGGTCACCGGACTTAAGTCTTTAATATCGGTATAACGCCATTTATTTTGCCGGTTGACGAAAAAGCAAGCTCGCGAATAAGTTAACGGCATGCTGTTAATGAATCGATCACTGATTGTCGGCGCATAAATACCATCTATTTTTCCTTGTTCTGCTAAGATCATCGCTCTATTTAACGGTAGTAATAATGACGTTAAATTAACGTTAGCGTGTTTGAGAATGTCTTTTGAGGCGTCAACAAGAAAACCGTGGCTGATTTGCTTGCCTTGAATGCAAATAAACGGGCACCATTCATCCGATGCCAGCTTAAGTTTTGTCTCGTCGGCTTGAGTAATAAAAGATGGTATAAGAATAACTAAGGCTAACTTGATGAAAAAATTCATATATCTGTGTAGCGATGGATTATTATAGCTAAGGGTAGTGAGTATTTTTGTGAAAAGCTATTGATAACGGTTAATCTGGACTTTATGCGTTGGAATAATGCTCACGGCTACCAAGCCAGCGATCGATAAGTGCCAGTGCTTTGTCAGGATATTGTTGCCATAACAGGTAAGCATGTTGCTGTACTTCGGGGATCAACTCGGCATCGCGTACCAGATCGGCAATTTTCAGTTCCGCCAGTCCGGTTTGTTTAGTGCCGAGCAGTTCTCCCGGACCACGAATTTCCAGATCTTTTTGCGCGATAACAAAGCCGTCGTTACTTTCTCTTAGTACCGCCAGGCGTTTAGTGGCGGTTTTTGATAACGGACTCTTATACATTAACACGCAATGAGAAGCGACTGAGCCGCGGCCGACCCGACCGCGTAACTGGTGTAATTGTGCCAAGCCCAAACGTTCCGGGTTTTCGATCACCATTAAGCTGGAATTAGGCACATCGACTCCGACTTCAATGACTGTGGTTGCCACGAGTAAATGCAGGTCACCAGCCTTAAACTCTTCCATGATCGCCTGTTTTTCCTGTGCTTTCATTCGGCCATGGACCAGACCCACTTTGAGTTCAGGTAAATGTTGCTGTAAATAAATTGCGGTATCTTCTGCGGCCTGGCACTGCAACACTTCAGACTCTTCAATTAAAGTGCAGACCCAGTAAGCCTGACGGTTTTCTTCGAGACAAGAGGAGCGAATACGGGCAACAACATCGTCACGGCGACTGTCAGGTAGTGCCACCGTTGTGATTGGCGTTCGTCCCGGCGGTAGTTCATCGATAACAGAGGTGTCAAGATCGGCGTAAGCCGTCATTGCTAGTGTTCTTGGGATAGGTGTAGCCGTCATAATCAACTGATGCGGATAGTTTCTATTAAATGCGCCTTTTTCTCTTAATGCTAGTCGTTGATGAACACCAAATCTGTGCTGCTCATCGATAATGATTAAGGTCAGCTTGTTGAATACGACATCATCTTGAAATAACGCATGAGTGCCAACCACCATTTGCATATCACCGTTAGCGATATGTTCGAGAGCCTGTTTACGTGCCTTGCCTTTGGTTTTTCCGGCGAGCCAGCCAACAGTAATCGCTAAAGGTTCAAACCATTGCTGAAAGTTAATCGCATGTTGTTCGGCCAATATTTCTGTTGGCGCCATTAATGCTACTTGATAGCCTTGGCCGATAGCGGTAATTGCCGCTAAGGCGGCGACTAAGGTTTTACCTGAGCCGACATCTCCCTGCACTAAACGCATCATCGGAATTGCTTTATTGAGGTCAGTACGGATCTCTTTTACCACCCTTGCCTGTGCATTGGTGGGAGAAAAAGGCAGCGACGCTAAAAATTGATCGTTAAGCGTTTGATCAATCGTTAATGGCATTGCCTGATGGGCGTCACTGGATTGTCTCAACTTGAGCATGCTGAGATTATGGGCCAATAACTCTTCTTTGATTAATCTGAGCTGGGCCGGATGTTTACCAGCCTCTAACTGCGTGACCGAAGTATCGGGTGTTGGTCGATGCATAAAGGCTAAGGCGTCGGCCAGCGAGTATGGCTCATTAATAAAGTCAGCTGGTAGTAACTCTTCCACCTGACCGCGTTTGAGCCGTTGCAGTGCTTGTTCGGTCAGGTTACGCAAGGTGATTTGTCTGAGGCCGTCTGTGGTCGGATAAACCGGGGTTAAAGTTTCTTCTACCGACGTTAAGGGCTGGTCTTGTTCTAATGCTTTGTATTCCGGATGGATGATTTCAAAGCCACGTGCTCCTCGCTGAATTTCACCGTAGCAGCGAATCGCTAAACCAATACTGAGATTGTTTTTTTGTGCGGCGGAAAAATGGAAAAAGCGTAAGTTAACTGAACCTGTGCCGTCATTCACTGTGACTAGCAGCATTCGGCGGCGTCCTTGAATGATTTGGTTTTGGGTAATTTCACCTATGATATTAGTATAAATGCCGGGTAAACAGTCTCTGATGGCAGTTACCCGGGTACGATCTTCATAACGTAACGGTAGGTGAAATAACAGATCTTGAACTGAAACCAGCCCAATTTTTTCCAGCTTCTGTGCCATGCTGGGGCCAACGCCCTTCAATGCAGAAATGGCGATTCGTGCGAGATTACCTAGTCCCTGTTGATTCGCTGACACCTTACTAGCCTATTGTTTGTGCACTTAATTATCCAGTTCTTGCCAGGCTTCTTGCGTCATTTGCATTTGCTGCCACCACTGCTGAGAAGCAATAATTTGTCCTTGCTCATCAATTTCAGGATAGGGCAAGCCTTTGCGTTGACAGGCCTGAGCAAAAATTGGGTGACCGCCTTCAAATAAAAACCGTTGGCGGCGTTGATAAGAAATGCTTGGTTTGTCGTACATACCGGCCGCTTTTCGCTGACGTTGTGCTTCATATAAGACTACGGCGTTTGCGACGGAAACGTTGAGTGACTGCACCATGCCAACCATAGGGATCACTATATCCTGATCGGCTAATGCTAATGCTTCTTCGGTGGCACCAAATTTTTCTTGGCCTAAAATAATTGCGGTTGGTTTGGTGTAATCAATTTCGCGAAAATCTACCGAAGTATCAGAGAGATTAGTGACCAATACCTGCATATTTTGCTGTTTTAATACCGCAATCGCGTCTTTAGTGCTGGAGTAGTTATGGACATCAACCCAGTTTTGACTACCAGCTGCACTACCACCGGAAACACGCATTCGCTCGTTTTTCCATACCGCATGAACATCACTGATACCTATGGCATCAGCGGTTCTGACGATAGCGGCTAAGTTATGAGTTTTATGCACACCTTCCATACAAACGGTAAGGTCCGGTTGGCGTTGATCTAGCATGGCATTAATGCGTTGTAGCCTTTCTGGGGTCATTCGATTTTCTCTATTGCTAAGCGCTATTAGGCAACGTTAGGTAATTCCATTACGCCATCGATTTCGATAGCAACATCTTTGGGTAAACGTGCTACCTGTACCGCCGCACGAGCTGGGTAAGGCTGTTCGAAATACTGACTCATGACTTCATTCACTGTAGCGAATTGACTCAGATCCATTAAGAAAATATTGACCTTAACCATATCGTTTAAGTTACCACCTGCGGCTTCACATACGGCAGATAAATTTTTAAAGACCTGATGTGCTTGCTCGGCGAAATCATCAGAAATGACTTCCATGGTTTCAGGCACTAATGGAATTTGCCCCGACAGATAGACGGTGTTTTTTACTTTCACGGCTTGGCTGTAGGTGCCAATTGCGCTTGGTGCATTTTCAGTATTAATAATAGTTTTCATAATTTTCCTTTAGATTACTTGTTACGGACAACGCGTTGAACGTCAACCATCACTTTAATTTTACGAATAATATCGGCTAAATGGATACGGTTGCGACAGGTAATTTCCATATCAATTACATATAAGCCAGATTCTTTTTCGCCTGAATTCAAGGTATGAACGTTAGAATCACATTTGGCGACCACATTGGTTAATTTAGCCAGCGCTCCTTGGTGATTGACGATTTCAATTCGTAATTTAGCGATAAAGTCACGATCGATATCACTGTCCCATTTCACTGGAAATAATTGACTTTCCTGAGAGCCTTTGATGTTACGACAGCCTTGCTGATGCACCATCAAACCTTTACCTGGGCTTAAATAAGCGAGTATGCTATCACCAGGAATTGGACGACAACATTTACCATAGTTGACTAACATGCCCTCAGTACCTTTGATTGGCATTTTAGTTTTACTGGTGGAGTGATTTAGCACGCTGTCTTCAGTGAATTCATCGGTAAGACGACGAGCGATACCTATGCTTAACGCGTTACCCAAACCGATATTAACCAGTAAATCATCAAAACTGCTATTGCCGGTTTCTTTCACTACCTGCTTAATTTTTTCCTGGCTAATATCGTCGAGTTTTGTTTTGCCTAAAGCGTGACTGAGCAATCGTTTACCTAATGCGTGAGATTCATTTTGTTCTTGCGAGCGTAAATATGTCCGAATTTGTAAACGGGCCTTCGCAGTAACAACAAAGTTTAGCCAAGTGGCATTTGGTCGGGCAGCAGACGAAGTGATAACTTCTATGGTTTGTCCAGAATCTATCGGTTGACTTAATGGATAAGGTTTTCGGTCAACTTTTACCCCAACACAGGAATTACCGACATCGGTATGGACCGCATAAGCAAAATCGACTGCTGTTGCTCCCATGGGTAATTCGATAATGCGGCCATCAGGAGTAAATACATAGATTTCTTCAGGGAATAGGTCTGATTTTACATTTTCAATAAATTCAAATGAGCTACCGGCACTTTGCTGTAGTTCCAGCAAGCTTTGCATCCAGCGGCGAGCTTTCATTTGTGCTGTGGTGCCACCGTCATCATTACTTTGTTTATAAAGCCAGTGAGCAGCAACCCCTTTATCGGCCATTTGATCCATGTCTCGGGTTCTGATTTGGATTTCCACTGGGATACCGTGCGGGCCAATTAACGAGGTATGTAATGACTGATAACCATTGGTTTTTGGGATGGCAATATAATCTTTAAAACGAGTTTCGATTGGTTTAAATAAATTATGGACGGCACCTAGAGCGCGATAACATTCATCTAACTTGTTATCCACTATGATGCGAAATGCATAGATGTCCATCACCTCGTTAAACATTAATTCCTTGTTTAACATTTTACGATAAATCGAAAACAGATGTTTTTCTCGGCCAATAACCTGTGCCTCAATACCATGTTCTGTAAGGCGAGCTGCTATTTCTTCCTGAATATTGTTAATAATTTCTTTACGATTACCGCGTGCCTGTTTCACTGCTGATTTTAATGCTCGGGCACGCATTGGATGTAAGGCTTCAAAACCTAATACTTCCAGTTCATTTTTAATGTCGTGAATACCGAGACGATTGGCTATCGGTGCATAAATTTCGAGTGTTTCGCGAGCAATGCGGCGGCGTTTATCCGGCCGTAAGGCGTCTAAAGTGCGCATATTATGGGTGCGGTCAGCCAGCTTAATTAAAATGACTCGGATATCCTGTACCATCGCGAGCAGCATTTTACGGAAGTTTTCCGCTTGCATTTCTGCTTTATTATTAAACTTTAATTTATCGAGTTTACTGACGCCTTCTACGAGTTCAGCGACAGTGTGACCAAATAATTCCGCCAGTTCATCTTTAGTGACTGCGGTGTCTTCTATCACGTCATGGAGTAGCGCAGCCATCAAGGTTTCATGATCCAGATGCATTTTCGCGAGATTTAAGGCAACGGCTACCGGATGAGTAATATAAGGTTCACCACTTGAACGCATTTGTCCTTCATGTGCATCGCGGGCAACGATATAGGCTTGTCTTAATAGATCAATTTGTACTTTTGATAAATAACTGGAGACATGTGCTTTTAATGGTTCAAAAAGGTACACGCAATAAATCCCTTAGTGAATGGTGAAAATTATCTGCTTATAACTATAAGAATACGTTGAATCAGTATGAAAGCCAAACAGTTCACAGTGATACTCTGATACTAGTTAGAAAAAACGCGTAATTATACAGTGATAATTACGCGCTTAATAAACGAATATTAGTATCGAATTATTGCTGGTTGTTACCACCAACAATTGCAGCTACAGCAGCTAATTCAGCAGATTCTTGTTGAATTTGCTCATGACGATCTGTGTCGTCCATTACTTCAGTTGAGATCAACCCCTTTTCTATCTCACGTAAAGCTAAGACAGTAGGCTTATCATTTTCTAATTCAACCAAAGGTTCTTTACCACCCGTTGCAATTTGACGAGCACGACGAGATGCTATTAACACCAAGTCAAAACGATTACCGATTGCATCTACGGCATCTTCAACAGTTACGCGAGCCATTTGGTCACTCCAACGTTTAAAAATTACAAAATAGTTGCGTAGTTTACTATGTGCTTAATCGTTAGCCAATAGCTCTTTGAATAAAAGTTGATGATTTTGCACTTGTTGGCTACGTTTTAAGCGTTGATTGTTAACAATAGTGGTTAAATCAGCAAGCGCCTGATCAAAATCATCATTGACTATGATGTAGTCAAACTCCTGATAATGTGAGCATTCCGCCTTTGCTTGCGCCATACGTTCTTTTATCACTTGTTCGCTGTCTTGGCCTCGACTTGTTAAGCGATTTTCTAATTCTTGTTTGGATGGTGGGCTGATAAAAATGGTAGTAACGTCAGGTTTTTTCATTCGTACCTGTTGGGCACCTTGCCAGTCGATATCTAAAAAGACGTCAATCCCTTGTGCTAACTGTGCGTCAATTGCGGTTTCTGATGTGCCGTAATAGTTGCCAAATACTTCCGCGTATTCATAAAACTCTTTTTGCTCGATTTGCTGTTTAAACTTCTCAACGGTGACAAAGTGATAATGTTGACCGTTAATTTCGCCCGGGCGTGGATCACGTGTGGTGTGAGACACTGATACTTGCATTGCTCGTTCACTAGGCTGTTTTAACAATGCTGATATAAGGCTGGATTTTCCAGCACCACTTGGCGCGGAAAGGATAAATAAATTGCCTGGAGCCGCCACGACTTACCTCAGAGGTTGATAATAAATAGCGCACTATAGCCTAATTTCGTTGATTTTTCTCTATTGAGTGAAAAATTTACTAAGGCGTATTGTTCTGAGTCAGTCGGAGCCGTGGCGACTAATCACGTAATAAACGAAGAATTTCTTTCATGTTTTCTGTGACTACTAAGGTATGGCAATTGAGTGCTGTTATTTTGACTGGAATAAATGAGTCGCTGGTCGCGGCATACATCTTACCTGACCAAAGGTTTTCCTTTGTTTTATCAGTTTGCAATTCTTGGATTACGGTTAACCCGGCGGTATCAGGGTTGAGTTGATGACGTTCAACAGTGATTTGTTGTTTGCTTATATCAATAAGTAAGCTGGCCGGTTTTTGCGAATGTTTCCAGCTGCCGTTAATCTCACATGACTGGGCAAAAGTGTTAGCCGAGCATAAGAGCAGTAGTAAGGTAAAGGTTTTAACAAATTGGTTTTTCATGATTATCCTTAAATGTAATTATCAGCTAGGTATTTAAAATAGGTAAGCTTGATAAAAACAAATCGCGGCAATCAACCAGAAAAAGCACCAGGAAAAGTGCTTTCCTTTAGTAAAACCTGCGGATAAAAGTCCACTAAGTAGAAAAACGCTGGCTGTGATTACTAAAATTCCTTGTTTGAAGTTAACTGTAGGAGCAGCATAAACAATTAAAATACCGGCAAAGCCCCACCAGGCCAATGTCGTTAAGTGCCAGGCAAAACGTAGAGTGCGTTTGGTAAACCAGTCACTGCCAAGTAATCGTGGTAAATTATCACGGCGAAATAGTCGGATCAAAAGGTATTTTTCACCGAGATAAGAGTGGATAATGCCAATGGCAATTAAGAGTATACTTGCAAAAATTAACATCTGATTTTTATCTCGCTATCATTGTTCTGCTAATAATAAATTAGCGCCTGATAGGCCAAGAAATCCGGCACAGGCGCGATTAAATCGTTTCGCGGTTTTCGCTTGGGTAAACCAGTGACGTAAATAACGGCCGAATAAGCCATAGATAGTGATCGCGATTAACTCTAATAACAGAAAAATTGCGCCGAGCTGTAAAAACTGGTTATTAATATTGGCATTTGGATCGACAAACTGTGGTAAAAACGCAGTGAAAATTAAAATGGCTTTCGGGTTACCGGCTGCCAGAGTAAATTCTTGCCGGGCTAATGCCAGATAATTACCTGAGCTATTGTGCTCTGTTGCTGGCGCGGCGGTTGCGTGCCAAAGCTGAATGGCAATCCATAGTAAATAAGCAGCGCCGATAACTTTAATCATCAGGAAAATGGTTTCTGAGGCGTATAACACGGCGGCAAGTCCTGAAGCAGCGAGTACTATCATGATACTAAAGGCAAACAGTCGGCCAAATCCGGCAATAAGAGCAGTGCTTATGCCATAGCATCTGGCATTATTCATTGCTAATAAGTTATTCGGTCCCGGTGCCATGTTTAAGGCAAAACAGGCGGGAATAAAAATAAATAAATTGAGTAAATCCATGAGTTGATGCTCGTTGTGAATTATTGTTGTTATAAACAAGTCTTGGTATAGACAATAGTATTGTTTAACTCACCGGATGGTAATTGACTGTCACTGGGCAGAGTTGCCCGATATTGATAGCCGCAACGCAGAGCAACCGCCTGACTTTTTACGTTAGTTTCGGCGGCTTTAATTTCAATACACTTAGCATTAAGTTGTTCAAACGCGTGCTTTTCCAGTCTATACACCGCTTCAGTAATAAAGCCTTGTCCGGTGGCCGAGGTTTTCAGCCAGTAGCCGAGTTCAAAATAGCCCTGATTTTCATCTTTGATCAGCAAACCAATAGCGCCGATTAATTCACAGGTGTCTTTTTCGACAATAAAATAACGTAGCTCATGCTCAAAGCGGTTAAAGTTTTCAATTGCTTTTTTAATATCGTCGATCGACTGTTTTTCGGTCAATGCGTAAGGCACCCAAAGCAGAAATTGCTCCAATTCCGCCTTGCTTTCTCGAATTGCGGCTAACACCGCTGGCTGTAATGCCAGCGATGGTGGCTTTAGTATCAGTCGTTTGCTTTCTAACATAAGTAGTCTTGGCTAATGCTAAAGATAGATTTCTGATGAGTTATCTACCTTTAGCTGGTTTAATAGTTAGTTTGCATTTCCTGTGATTTGGTATTTCAAAGGAACAGGAGTACCGCCAAAGCCATTCCAGCCCCAGCAAACTAGTCCAGTATCATCTTTTGCACAAGAATAATGATAACCTACAGTAATATCTGTTGGATTTGATAATACTGGAACATCTAGTTCTCCATAATAATTATCGCCCCAACACGTAACGCCATTGTCATCAATTGCACAGGTATGTCTTGGACCGGCAACCACCTTAGTTGGATTGTTTAATTGAGGTACATTGAGTATATCTCTGGTTCTTTTTCCCCAACAATGTACTTGATTATCTGCGATTGCACATGCGTGGCTGTCTTCAGCTGTTAAGCTGGTTGGAGCATTTAATTCAGGTGTAGCGACATCAAAAGGTTTACCGTACATATCGCCCCAACACGTAACGCCATTGTCATCAATTGCACAAGAAAAAGTATCACCAGCAGCTAATGATATCGGATTAACCAACTCTGGAGAGTATTCTTTACCTTTTCTGCCATAACATTCAACCTGATTATTAGTAATGGCACAGACGGATGATTCTCCATACGGTTCTATTACGGTAACATTTGTCCATTCAGGTAAGTAGAGGTCTTTTGTTGTATAATGAGGAAATGAAGCTGAAAGATCAAATCCCCAACATCGAGGACCATTGTCATCTATTAAGCAACTTAGCATGTCATTGGCACTAATATATGTAGGGTTGCTGTACTCAGGTAATGTTGTCATATCAAGGTTATTCTCATCCCCCCAACATTCTAGAATATTGTCCTGGTTTTTTTTGGTACCAATCGCACAACTGATATTAAAACCTGAGGTTAGTTGTTCAATTGTTGCAAATTCTGGAGGATTGGTTTGATTGTCGTATTCATGACCCCAACAAGAAATGCCTTTGTCATCTATTGCGCAAAAACTATCGCGTGTGGCAGCTATTACTCTTGGGTTGGATAAATTGGGTATCAAGTCTGAAAATTTAGTATTTTCATAATGATCGAAGCATGTTACGTACTGTTCATTTACTTCGTTTGGCAACAAGACACAAATATCTTCATTAGTTTGAGCTAGGCTGGTGATATCGGAAAAATCATGTGATGCAAATACAATACCTGTTCCTGCTCTCCAGCAAGACATGCCTTCATTATTTAACGCACAGACGTTATCAAAATTACCACCAAAAATGGCGGAAATATTAGCAATAGGAAGTACCATTTGTCCGTAAAAATTATCAAAGCATCTAACGCCATTATCATCTTTTACGCAAAGAGCATTATCGCTTACTATAATATCGGTAGGGTTTGATAATATGGGCAGTTGAGGAATGTATTCTCCCCAGCATTGAACCCCTGTATCATCTAAAGCACAAGCAAACCTTTCTGAAATTGCAATTTTTTGCACATTATTGAGCTGTGGAACGTTATTAATCGGCTCTCTATTTCCCCAACACTGAGTACCGTTGTCATCAACAACACAATGATATCCGCCAAAATGTATTCCGCTATAAATGGCTGTCGGGTTGCTTACTTCGGGAGGTGTTGTTTCGTCACCCCAGCAATAAAGTTCATCGCCATTAGATTCTGCAACAATTGCACAATAGTGATTAAAGCCTGCGCTTAATTGTTTAAAATACGGAGAAACTGTGAGCTCAACGTTTGTAGTATTAGTGGCACCTTCGTTATCAGTTACTGTTAACTGAAAACTTAGTGTTTCGCTAATGTTGCCGGGAGTAAAAGTTAATTCTGCTTTGTCTGCATTAATTAATGTTACTGGCGTTCCTGAGGTTTGCGACCATGAGTATTGGGTAATAGTTCCATCGCTGTCTGTTGAGCTTGAACCGTTCAGTATGACTTCTTTTAAACCAACAACAGAAAAGTCTTGTTCAGACATCACCACGGCCTTTGGCGATTCATTTGGTGCAGGCAGTGGCGTCGGCGTATTAGTTGCTGAAGTACTGCCACCTCCGCCACAGGCTGTAATAAAGATCGTAATAATAAATATTGAAGTTAATCGGGTAAAAAATGACATTAGTATTTCCTTATCATAATTATTGTTATCCGTGGTTTTTACAGCGGCCTATATTTTGTGGCTGCGAATATTACCACTGCAATGCTGGGCTGTCACTTGAGCACATATATTATTCGGGCTGTTGAGAGTTAATTTGATAACTGGCAACAATGGTAGTGTGACGCACCGAGCGGGTAAAATACTGCTCCTTTACTTGCACATAGTCGCTATCGGTAAAGAAGCTATTCATTGCCGATTCGTCTGGAAAGTTGATGGTAAACACCCGGTTAATAGGCTCATTGACTTGAGAAAGTAGTACTTTTGAAACGACAAAGTCATAGCCAAAAGAGCCACCGTATTGTGTTAAGATTGGCTTCATTGCCTGGCGATATTCACCGTAGACCTCATCATTGCTGACATCAAGTCCGACTAACATTTCAATCATTATTAATTTCTCATTTATTGATAGTTAAATAAGGTGTAATACCAATTGAATTAATGATTTGATCATTCAGCGAGAATTAAAAGGCTGATAGGCAAGGCATTGATTGCAGAGAATGGTTATTCCCTTGTCAAAATCAATAACACAGCATATTAGCCTTTTAAACTCGTCCTTCGGAAGCTTGTCAGGAAATTGATAACTTTACAAATTGCTTTGTTCTAACTTCCCTGAGATAGCTCTGAACTGATTAAATATTTATTTCAATTGGTATAATTTAGGCACCTAATAAAGGTAAGTGTTTAAGTTTTTTATATTGCATCGCTAGTTCTAGACAGTGGCGAACAGCTTTTTCCGGCAGTTTTTCATCAATATTCAGTACTATGGCCCGATTAGCCTGAAAAGTTAATGAATCTGAATAGAGCTCCCGAAAGGTGTCGATCAGTTTAGTCTGACAATGAAAAAACAGATAATAGTGCTCTTGTGTTTTAGCTTTCCAATCTATACGTACTGGGCTGCCATTTTGAACCTGGTAGCTGAGTTCGCCCCACTTTATTGTTTCGTCGATCTCACCCAGTTGTAATTCATTTGCGACAGTGAAAATGAGCTGTCTTAACTCTAGGATAAGCGGTTTGATAGCATGAGGATAGCTCTCAAGCTTCACCTGCATTTCTGTTTTCATTGTCCTTACGCTATTTATTCCCATATTAACTGGTAGGTTATATTCTCATCAGTGAAACGTCACATTTTGCATAATTTGCCACTGCGTTAGCGGTTGAACCAATTAACGCATTGAGGCCTTTTTTAGAATGAGTGCCTAATATAATTAAATCAGCACGCTTTTTTTCTGCCAAAGTGCAAACCTGCTCATAAGGTTTACCAAATTTGATCGAAACATTTTTCTTCGGAATTTGAAATGACGATGTGATAGCTTCAACTTCAGGTAAAGTATTTTCTTTTAATTCTTTTTGATAATCTTTAGGGAGCAAGCTATATGGAATAACATGGATGACAAACAGTTGTGCCTGATGAATTTGTGAAAACTCGTGTGCTTTTGCTAATATTTCTTTGCCTTCTTTACTGGCTTCAATAGCGCAAACGATAGTGTTATACATTACTCGCTCCTGTCTCAATTATGATGATAAACAAAACAATTATTTAATAGAGTGACAGATTATCAAGCAAGTTGCTAATAATCTGCACAGTTATTGGTATGATTATTATAGTTTATTCGTGGTATTTTCTGATCACGGCGATTTTACCGTTTTCGATTTCCAGTACGTCCATCATGGTTGATGTATAGTTAATCGGCTGCTTGTTTTGCGGATGAATACCTTTGGCACTATTTCGATAACGCACGGCAATCGCAGTGTCATTAAAAACAAAGGTGTTTAATATTTTTGCGCTGTACTCTGTATGTGCGCCGAGATAAAAGCTCATGCCTTGGCGCATTTGAGCCTTGCCATCGGGCTGGCGGCTGTCATCGGTAACATAAGGTAAATGTGTCGAGCCAACATCGTCAGTCATTAACGCCAAAAAGTTTTCAATATCTTGTGCTGTAGCATTTGGCGCTTGAGTTGCCATCATTTTAGTAAAGTAGTCTTGTGCCAGTGTGTTAAGGTCTGTTTTAACTTCTTTTGCTGCGGCTAAGTTTGAGACAATCAGCAATAATGCGATGGTTAAAAATTTTTTCATCGTTAACTCTATTTTTTGTTAATTTTTTGTTAATTTTTTTGGATTTTGCCAGTTAGCCAAAAAGTAAGCTTTCTGAATTTACTGAAAAACTTACCACTAAAAAATCAATAAAGCGACAAAGAACGAATTATTTCGTATTACTTAGTTTAAGTTCTTTTAGCGCATGTTGGATAGCCGTTGAATCAGGATAAAAATGCAAACTGGCCTGTAATACTTGTTGAGCAGCATTAGGCTGAGCGAGTTTTTCCGCCAGAAACCAGCTGAGTCCGCGCATATTTTTTTCCCGTGGTTTAATTGGATAATGCAGTCGCTGGCTGAGTTGTTGATAATGGTTAATGATGTCAGTTGCCGTCATGGTTTGTGCTTGAGTGTCGCGAATTGACCAATCCTGATATAACCAGGCGAGGCTGTCATAGATTCCTTTAAAGGCGGACAGCATATGGTCGGTGTTTGCTAATGTACTGGCTGTCCAGGTCAACCCTGAGGGGGCGCTGTTTTTAAATACCTGTGCCAGTTTTGCATAATCTTGTTGAATAAGGCTGTGCTCGATATCACCTATTGCCAAATAAAACTGGCTTGATAGCTGAGGGTGAGTGTTAAGAAACTGGGAGACCAATTGAGTTAACTGCGGCGCATAGTGCATTGATGGACTTAAGGCAATAAAAGCGGAAAAGCTCTGTGGATACTGGGTAAACATCTGAGTAACCAATAAGCCGGATAATGAGTGGCCAATAATAAAACGCCCGCCATTAGTGCGGTAGTTTTTGGTAACAAAGGCCATGGCTTCTTCCCGGATAAAGGCTGAGTATTTTTGTGCCTGCGGGCTTAATACCATACTGTTTTCTTCATCGATAAAAGGAAAGTTATCGTCGCTGTAGTTGCCGGTGTGAGGAAGGCCAACAACGATCATCTGATCTATGCCATACCTTGCGGCCTGAATATCAACGATAGTGCTGGCCCAATGAAAATTATCTTGATCGTTTAACGTCACTAACACCGGGTAGCTTTTATCTGACTGCTCTGCATAGTTTTTGGGTAAATGAACCAGCACGGGTCGCGTTTCATTTAATGCCGCAGAGTGAAATTGATGTTTGATAGTGACGCTCTTACTCCAAGTGAGTGAACTGAAAAGTAAAGTAAGTATTAAGGTAATTATTTGGGGCATGAATAGATCCTTGGTAATTATTGTTACCAAGACAAAAGCAATTTAACTGCCAATTAGTAATGCATTGAATTTATTATATTATTTGTTTCGCATTAGTTGTGCGAACACTCGATTAGCTGTTCGCGAACAGTAGAGCCTCACCTTGCCCCAGGCTTTTGTACCGTTTTTTTTACAATTAGTTAACAGGAGGTGGTGTTTTTTTGAACGAATTATAAAGATTTTGCTTGAGTTTTTATGTATGATAGCGCTGTCATTTTCAAGGGTGTAGATAAAAGGAAATATAATGTCTTGTTTTAAAAGGGTATTTGCAAAGTTATTGCTTGTGCTGGCATTGCCATCTGCACATGCAGGATTAATCGATTTGGGTGTCGCTGATAAATATACTATGGCAGTAGGCCAATATGATTTTTTTGGTATGCCAGTAGGCGGTAATTTGAATCTTGGTAGTGAAGCCTGGATTCATGGCAGTGTTGCGGCCAGCAATTATATAGGTTTTGGTAGCGGTGCAATTGTTTACGGCGATGCATGTTCTGCAAATATTACCGCTGGAGCTGATGTTAGCGGAACGGCATCTGAATGTAGCGATGTCGTGAAGGAGAACAGTGCTGTCTTTGACCAATTGTCATTAGATATTGCTCAAGCAAATGAGCAGGCCGGTGCATTAGGCGGGATTGATTTTGGTGCCATCAATAGCTCGGTTGCTATTCAGGCTAATGCTTATGATGCGCTGGCTGTGTCAGCCATTGATTTGACGTCAGGGGAATATTTAACCATTAATGGTTCTGCGAGCGATCAGTTAATACTGAATATTAGCGGTAATGCCTTTGTTGGTTCAGGTGCAGGGATTTTATTAACAGGAGGCTTAACGTCAGCCAATGTATTTTTTAACTTTATTAATGACGGTCAAACTACCTTTAATTTTGGTGGCGCTAATATTAGCGGTACCTTCCTTGCTAATAACGGTGCCTTTATTGCTGGCGATGGTGCGCAATTAGATGATGTTCGCTTTTATACCAACAATACCTTAATTGCTAATGTCCAAACGGTAAGAACAAAAACACCAGTTGAGGTACCTGAACCTTCGACTATTTTAGTGTTTCTTATTGGCATTAGTTTCTTGTTAGTTCGTGCTAACTTTAAACACTCGTAATTGATTTTGTACGATTTAAAAGGCTCTTAATAGAGCCTTTTTTTGTGGTTTGTGGTTGTAGCTTGCCTATAGGTTTCATCCTTGTCACAATAATTTTGCCTACAAAAATAATAATGGATGATGCCCCTCTATGTTAAGAAAACTGCTAATTGTCGCTGTACTATTTATTGGTAGTACTACCGCTGTTTTTGCCGATAATAATAAAACGGATAAGCGGGCGGATTATATTCGTCAGCATTATGCAAAATACGAATATCAGATCCCAATGCGTGATGATAAAACTCTTTTTACCACGGTATATACACCTTACGATAATTCAAAAGCCCATCCTATTTTGATGCAACGTACTCCTTACTCAGTTGGCCCTTATGGGGTTAATAATTATCGAAGCCGTTTAGGGCCATCTGAAGCATTTGAAAAAGAGGGGTTTATCTTTGTTTTTCAAGATGTCAGAGGGCGATTTCGCTCTCAAGGCGAGTATGTCAATATGCGACCACAAGATGCTTACCTGCGCGGCAAAAATGCGGTTGATGATGCCACCGATACCTATGACAGTATCGAATGGTTAGTGAAAAACATTGAGCGCAATAACGGTAAGGTTGGCATGTGGGGAACATCTTATCCAGGTTATTACACTTCTGTCGCCTCTATTAACGCTCATCCGGCATTAAAAGCCATTTCACCACAAGCACCGATTGCTGACTGGTTTTTTGATGATTTTCACCGTAATGGCGCTTTTGCCTTGCCGATGGCTTTTGTCTTTTTTGATACTTTTGATAATTTCCCGAAAGAAAAACATAGCTATTGGCCAGAAGGTCAGGATATGGCAACTCACGATGGCTACCAGTTTTTTCTTGATTTAGGGCCGTTATCTAACGTTAATAAAAGCTATTTTCATAATAAGCGTCCGTTCTGGGATGAATTAACAGAGCACCCCAATTATGATCAATACTGGCAGTCACGCAATTTACTGCCGCATTTAAATAATACTAAACCGGCGACTCTAATAGTCGGTGGTTGGTATGATACTGAAGACTTATACGGCCCACTTAAAACCTATCAAACCATGTCTCATGGTAATCAAAAAGACCATATACAACTAGTGATGGGGCCTTGGTTCCACGGCCAATGGAATAGAGATGACGGTAATAAAATGGGCGAAGCAGACAATGGCTTTAATACCAGTGACTGGTTTCAGAAAAATGTCTTGTTACCTTTTTTTAATCAACATTTAAAATCTGGTGATGATGCTTATATAGCTCAAGCAACAGTGTTTGATACTGGCGCAAACCGTTGGCAACGCTTTGAGCAATGGCCGCCGAACGCGGTAACTAAACAAACTTTGTATTTACAGGCCAATGAAAGCCTGAGCGCCGACAAGCCAAAAGTTAAAAATAGCTTTTCTGAATATCTAAGCGATCCAAATAAGCCGGTTCCTCATTCGAAAAAAATCGGTCGCGGTTGGGATCGTGAATATATGGCAGAAGATCAGCGTTTTGCTGCTCGTCGTCCGGATGTTTTGATTTTTGAGACTGAACCGTTAACCGAAGATATGACCTTATCTGGCAATATTGAGCTGAAATTGCAGTTTAGTACTTCTCAGTCGGCGGCCGATCTGATCGTTAAGTTAGTCGATGTCTTTCCGGCAAAAGATGAAAACAATAACAAACTGGATAAAACTCTAGGTAATCGGCATGAGCTGGTGCGTTGGGGGTCAATTCGTGGCCGTTTTCGTGACTCGATGACTGAGCCTAAACCTTTTGTGCCAAACCAGGTTACGCCGGTGAATTTTGAGCTTTATGATGTCATGCATACCTTTAAGCGCGGTCACAAACTGCAAATTCTGGTACAAAGCAGCATGTTCCCGTTCCTGGATCGTAACCCGCAACACTATGTTGATAATATCTTTAAGGCGATGGAAGCTGATTTTGTTAAAGCGGATCACAGGATTTATCATCAGGTAGGTAATGCTAGTCAGATAGAGCTCTCTGTGTTGAAATAAAGTGTCTAACCCAGCGTTAAAAAAGCCTCGTACTCACGAGGTTTTTTTATGCCTGTAATTAACACCATTTTGGAGCAAATTCTTCAGCAGCCAGAGTGGCGATTTCTGATAGAAGCTTTTAAGTGTTGCCAGCATTTGAGCAACCTGCTGTTAGTTGATCAGCCGGTCCTTTTACATGCTGGTTCTACTGAATAAACTGTAAATTTATGCTTTTTATCTATTTTTAGGTAAAAAGTGTAATAGGTAGGTGTCCACGTTTTAAACACCATTGCCCTTTCCGTAATTACAACTGCTTATTTAGTTTAAAGTGATCCGACTAGGTTTAGAGTAACTACTTAATACAGACTTAAATCTGATGGCAGATATGTATGAATTTTCGTCGTTTTTTTACCTTGCAAAAGATTAACTGGCTGTTAAAACTAAATTAAACAGGTAAGAGGTTTGACCTCAAACCTGTTTAATTAAATAGATAAAAATTTAACAACAGGAATTACTATGAAAAAAATAATGACAGCCATAGTACTTAACTATTTAGCAATAACAGGAATAGCAAGTGCCAATCAGGGCTTAGCCTTTATCCATGGAACTGGGCACCAGACCGATGCCTATAACGATTACTGGACGGGAGACTTTGTTAACTCGGTTCGTCAGGGCTTACCTGATAGCAGTAAGTACACGGTGATCAATTGCGACTTTGATCAATATATGTGGGCTGAGGATGCTGCCGGTTGCTTAGCAAATCAGCTTAACAGTTTTATATCAGCCAAAAGTATTACCAGTTTAACCTTACTTACTCATTCAAATGGCGGCAATGTAGTACGTTGGATTTTGTCTAATCCAACTTACGATAGCCGTTATCCGGCTATTATCAGCAAAACTACAGAAGTGATTGCGCTTGCTCCGTCAAGTTTAGGTACACCACTTGCCGATGCGGTAACTCAAGGCAATGTTTTTGAAAGTAGCTTGGGCTGGTTACTTGGCTATGATTCCGATGCAGTAAAACAGCAGCAAGTGAGCTGGATGGCTTACTATAACGATAACTGGTTATTGGGAACCAATGGTCGTCCCGGTTTACCTTCTACTTTTAAAACAGTGATTGGTTCAGATGTGGAGTCTGCCATTTGGGATGGGGACAGTTACTGTGCGGGTTATCAGTATCAGGTAGCACTTGAAACAACACAGAACTGGTTGGATTCCTGCTCTGATGGTTTTTTGGAATGTAGTTCACAAGCTGGCGCTGGTTCGGTCTGGTTTACCGACAAACAAAGAACAAGCGATAGTGAGCCGTTAAGCCATCAGCAGTCTCGCCGAGATTGCTTTAATTTAGACGTAATTATCAGAAATGACATATAAGGAGATAAAGATGAAATTTTTAACACTTACCTATAGTGCCTTAAGTGTCAGTGCGATATTACTCTCTTCGTCACTATGGGCCCGCCCACTCTCTAGCCAATCGCTTGACTTAGTCTCGGTAAACGCACCTGAGCATAAAGTGGAACGTAAGTCGCTACATTTTAGTCAACCGATAAACAGCACGCAGCAGCTATCGTTTGCAGCGAAACCATTTACCCATACCAGTGATGAATATTGGCTTGAGGTAACGGGCAAACAGTTAAATGATGGCCTAGATGTTAATATTACTCAGCCAGGTGCGTTAATTCGCTTATCGGGTAAACGTGCCAACGCTCCGGGTGCAGTGAATAGTCTCGCTATCGATCCGGAAAAAATAGCGCTCAGTAAAGGCGCAGAAAAACTGTCTAGTCCATTTAAGCAAAAAGTCTCACAACAGCAATTTGCTACCGCCAATATTTTTCCTAATAGTAGTGCGGTGCAACTTGATAAACGTATAGGCAAAGGCGTATTTAAGTTAAAAGTTAATCAGCAACTTAACGGTCATGAGCGTTACCTTATTAATGTTAAAGAAAAAGGCTCACCCTACCGATTGAAAGTAACGATTCCTCGCCAGTCGATTTTAGCCACTCAACATTTGGAACTGGATATGGCTATGCATAATAAAAATGACCAGCTGGACAATAGCCGTTATAGCGCAGTTATTAAATCACCCAATGGTGACGTTATGCCGGTTAAATACCAACAGCATGATGGTAAATACAGTATTACTTTACCTGAAATGGCTACGTCAGCTTTACCTGGGCAGTTGTACGAGTTACAAGTTTCCTCTCACGCCAGTGATAATGGTTTAAAGATTAGCCGTAATGGTAAAGTAGCGTTTGCGATTAGCCAGCCAACCGCGAAAATGACGGGCAAGGTAGCAGTTGAAAATACCCATGCCGTTATTGGTGTTGAGGTCGCCAGTGAAGGGCGTTATGAAATTAGCGCTATTGTCTCTGGGGTAAATAAGCTGGGCGAACAACAGCAGGTGATGCTAAGTCGCTCTGCACATTATTTACAGCCGGGTGAACAACACGTGCAGTTAATTTTTGATACGCAATTGTTAAAACAAGCTAGCGTATTACCGCCGTATCAGTTGAGTCAATTACGACTCGTTGACCAAAGCCGTATGGCACTGTTGCAGCAGCAACAATAATAAATATTTTATTGTGACAGGCCGATCACAGCGAATAGCATTGTTAGGCCTGTTTGGTTGCCAAATAATTCTGGTGTTAAAATAGGCGCTTCAGTAGTCTGTTTTGATCGCTGTTATTTATATTACTAGTAATCAACTTAGTGCATATGAGGTAAAACTGAGAAAAAGTGCTTAAAGAAGTCTCTAAGTTTATTTGACCGTTACACTCGCGTAAAAAAAGCCTGTCAGTGAATCGCTGACAGGCTTTTATTTTTTATTAGTAACGTGAATAGTGTTACAGCACTTTAGCGATAGATTGCGCTAAGTAATCGACATTGGAGTTAGCTATACCAGCAATACTCATGCGGCTTGAACCTACCATGTAGATGCTGTACTCGTCTTGTAATTGTTGTACTTGCTCTGGGGTAATACCCAAGAAAGAGAACATACCTTTTTGACGCGTGATAAAGCTAAAATCACGAGTTACACCATTCTCTATTAATTTATCAACGATTAACTGACGGTTACCATTAATGCGGTCGCGCATTTCTTTTAATTCGCCATACCATTGATGACGTAATTCATCAGAATTTAAAATGGTTTCTACTAGTGCGGCACCATGTGCTGGCGGCATAGAGTAGATACAACGCACTACTGATAATAATACTGAGTTAGCAATATCTGCTGCGTTGGCAGATGAACCGATAATAGTGGTTGCACCGATACGTTCACGGTATAGACCGAAGTTTTTCGAGCAAGAACTACAAACGATCATTTCTTCAACGCTGTCAGCGATTAAACGTAAGCCATAGGCATCTTCATCTAAACCGTCACCAAAACCTTGGTAAGCCATATCAACAACAGGTAAGAAACCAACAGTTTTTGCGACTTCTGCAACTTGTTGCCATTGTTCATTGGTTAAATCCATACCACTTGGATTGTGACAACAAGCGTGTAATAACACAGCATCATCGCTGCTTACTTCTTTTAGCGCAGCTAACATACCGTCAAAATCTAAGGTTTTATTTTCGTAATCATAATAAGGATATGTTTTAACGGTTAAACCTGCAGCTTCAAATAAACCTGTGTGGTTTGCCCATGTTGGGTTGCTGACCCAGATGGTTGCGCCAGCTTTACATGATTTAATAAATTCAGCGGCAACGCGTAATGCACCTGTTCCACCTGGCGTTGAAACGGTACGAGCACGATTCTCGATAAGCACTTTGTGGTTACCAAAAATCAGTTTGCTCATTTCGTCGTTAAATAATGGTGAACCGGTTGGGCCAATATAAACTTTGGTATCTTCATTGTCGTGACGATATTTCTCAGCCTTTTTTACACAATCTAAAATTGCTGTATGTCCAGCTTCATCTTTATAAACACCTACCCCTAAATCAATTTTTTGAGGGTTCGCGTCATCACGATATTTAGCCAATAGACCTAAAATAGGATCGGCTGGCAAAGCCTTTAAGCTACCAAACATGTCTCCATTTACCTTATAGCAAGAGAGGGATTTTACTAGGTTTTGCGCCGTCGCAAAATTAGCATTTAAAATCCACATTGATTAAAGCGCAAGCATAGCTTTAAACAAGCGAAAATTAAAGGGATTTAGATTAAAAATCCCACTAAGATATAGTCCATTTGGCACTAACAAAGATCGGAATTAAATGAGATGGAAAAAGTGAAAATTTCCGCAACGATTTCTATACGGTTTTATTAGGCGTTGCGGAAAGGTAAAATGTTAAATATTGTTGGTAATTGCCGCGATAAATCCGATAATTCCACCGAATACACCACCCCAAACCACTAACCAGCCTAGGTGTTTACGGATCATCTCCTGGATAATTTCCTTTACAAGTTGTGGGGTTAATTCATTTAATCTTTTTTCGATGATATCGCTGACTTTTAACCTCATGCTAGTCATGACATTTGGCTGTTCAAGCTGATCACGCAAAATGGTATTAAACTGCTCACTTTGCGAGATCCGTCCCATGGTTTCTTTCATTTTATCAATAAAAGGTTCACGCATAGGTTGTAATGCTTGCGCGCCGCCAACCATAGCAAGTATGCCGCTAAAAGACGAGTTTTCAATAACGTTGACTAGATCGTCAAACGCTGGTGATAAATCGATTTTCTCAATGACCGGCGCCAAGTCTAAGGTGCTGGCGTGACCTGTACTGTCAGATAGAAAGCGATCGATATTTTCCTCGGTAAAGAATTGTTCCATCATTAGGTTGCGAATACCGGCTTTAAAATCTTCAAAACGTGCCGGGATCACCCCAGAGCCATATAACAGCGGGACTTTTTCAAATAGCATATGTATCGCTAACCAGTTAGTAATGGCACCGGACAGGGCAAATAGCCCAATACTGTAAATGATGGCCTGTTCGCTATACCAGCCGCCTAGGGTAAATGCCAGTGCCAAGAGGTTAGTGATCATGCTTTTATTCACTTTTATCTCCGTTTGCTTATTTGATGATAACCGGCGCTAGTGTATCAGGGCTTAGGGATTGCGCCAAGCGAGCTGATTTGGTTAACTAAACAGCAACAACAATTAGGAAAAAATTATGAAAATGAAATCGTTAGCGCTTGCCTGTAGCTTAGTTCTGTTCGCTTCTGCCAGCTCGTTTAGCCAGACGCAAGACTCTCAATGGCGTAAATTGGATCCCGAGAATACCGTACTAATGACTTTACCTCAGGGCAAGGTAGTGATCGAACTGGCACCTCAGTTTGCGCCAAACCATGTAAAGCAGTTTAAGACGCTGGTTAAAAAAGGCTTTTATGATGGAGAAAAGTTTTATCGGGTGATCGATGGCTTTGTCGCTCAGGGGGGGCCGGAAGACGCCAGCGAAAAGGATAAATCAGTAGCGCCGTTAAAAATTGAAGGAGATTTTGCGGTTGATAATAAGTGGTCATTCACTTTAGTACAAAATAATGACTTATTCGCGCCGCAAACTGGCTTTAAAGACGGTTTTGCTTTGGGTTATAGCCCGAAAGAGCAAAAGGCCTGGTTGTTACATTGTCCTGGCGTGATCGCCATGGCAAGGGAAAATGAGCCTGATACCGCCACTAGCCATTTTTATATCCCTAATGGTCAGGCACCTCGCTATTTAGACCGCATTATGACGGTATTTGGCCGAGTAGTTTATGGCATGAATCATGTCCAGTCGATCACTCGTACCTCAGTCATTGAAGGTGCAACGGAGGTGGATAAAAAAGATTATACTCCTATGGTGAAAGTGCAATTGATGACGGATGTGCCAGTAGCGCAGCGCCTTAATCTGGAAGTGAAAAATACCGAGCATCCAACATATGCCGAGAAGTTAGCCGAGCGCAAACAACGCGATCATACGTTTTTCTACAAAAAACCGCCGCAAGTGCTAGATATTTGCCAAACGCCGGTTGGTGTACGTATTGCGCAGTAACAGATTAATAGATGAGTTAGCGCAAGTTAAGCAATAACTCATCTATTACTCGCTAGCTAGCGATAGGATCTTTGAGTAATTCATCAACCAGCCAGGTTTGACCTTTTTTAACCATTTTTATGCTTTTGAGTTCTTTATAGGTTTTACCATGACGATCACCAGTAAATAAAATGGTTAATTTACCGGTAGTATTAAACTCTTCTCTTACTTTAAAGTCTGCGAGCGCCGCATCAATTTTTGTTGAGTCAAAAGACATATTAAATAAACGACGAGCGGCATTTTGCGCGGTGCGGTACTGAGTGAGCTGCTTGGCAAAATCAGGTGTACAGTAACTGGTGGCTTGTTTGATATCTTTTTGATTATAGAGGGCGTCGAAAAATGCCACTGCGACTTGATCGGCACTAATCTCTTTTGGTTCGTTACAAGCACACAGCGTTAACGCGAAAAAAATAGCAATAATAATCGATTTCATTGATATACCTTATGTTAATTATCCTTAGTTGTTTAATTGGCATAAGTCAGTTTTTTGCCCATGGTTGATAGCAAACCTGATCTCTTGACTGTTAAAGAAACAGGTTATTTATACCGATAATATAATTTTCATTATCAATTATAGTCTGCCTATCGGCATCGTAGGTTTTTCTTTGTTGATCACACATAATTTACTCTTTAAAAAGTGGTTAATTAAGGTGCATGCTGAAAATGGGCAGCAGAAACTGCTGGTATACAAGGGATATTGAGCTGTTATTAAGCAACTTGGTATTACAATTCAATACTCCAGTGTCGGTAGCTACGCCATCATAGAAACTTTTCAAATTTCCTTAGACCGCTGGCTTTGCGTCCTAGACTTTCATCTAGTTTGCCTTTTTCAACTGATGCGTGCTCAATGTAACGAATTTTTGGATAAATGTACAGATTCCACCTGTGGCTAATCTAGCTGTTCGGTCATCAGTTAGAGCGAACAGGACACTGTTCGCTCTTTATTATTTTAAATTAAATTCAATAAAATCAACCGTATAAGTGTTGGCACTTTCTTTGCTGTTAACAACCTTATTACGAAAGTGTTACTTCGGTAACAGTCAATTTCACTTACAGGAACATATCTATGTTGAGAGACACTTCTGGTCAAGATATTAAGATTGAGCAGCCACACTTTAACAAAAAACGGATCATGCAAATTGCTCTGGTATTGATTGTTATTATCAGTGTTATTGGTTATGCCGCACCCAAATTTAACAGTATGTTTTCTTCTGACTTAACGGTGGCGGCCGAGCGATTGAGATTTGCCACAGTTGAGCGTGGTAATTTGCAACGTGATATCGGTGTACAAGGGCAAATTGTTGCGGCGAATAGTCCAACACTTTATGCAAAAGCCCCTGGCATTGTTAGTTTGTTTATTAAAGCAGGTGATACGGTAACACAAGGGCAAAAACTCGCAGAAATAAATAGTCCGCAATTAAGAAACCGTTATGAGCAAGAATTGGCAACTTTAGATCAATTAGAACTGGAAGTTGGCCGTCATCAAATTGAAATCAAAACGTCACAGTTAAATACTCAGCAAACCATAGAAATGTCGGCGGTGAATTTAGAGGCAGCTGAGGTTAATAAAAATAGAGCGGAAATTAGCATTAAAGATTCATTGATCAGCCAAAAAGAATACGAAGAAAAAATTGCAGAATATAAACGTGCTTTACTCGCTCATCGCCATGCAAAACAAAATTTTGATCTACAAAAAGAAAGCATGGCGTTTGAGTTAAAACGTAAGCAGTCTCAGCTCGACCGTCAACAATTTGTAGTAAATGACCTTAAACGCCAGGTTCAGGAACTGATTTTGATTGCACCGACAGACGGCATTATTGGTAGCGTGAGTATCCGAGAAAAAGACAATGTTGCTGCGAATGAGTCGCTGATCACGGTAATTGATCTTAGCGTCTTTGAAGTAGAAGTGAATATCCCGGAAAGTTTTGCTGATGATTTAGGTGTCGGCCTGGCCAGTGAAATTAGCTTTAACGGGGAAAACCATATGGGACAAATCGTTGCTATATCGCCAGAGGTGAATAATGGCCAAGTTAAAGGACGCTTACGTTTTAATGAAAATGGTATCGCAAACTTGCGTCAAAACCAGCGTGTCAGTGCCCGTATCTTAATTGAATCAAAAGAAAATGTTTTAAAAGTGCGCCGAGGTCCGTTTGTCGAAAGCGGTGGTGGTCGTATTGCTTATGTCGTCAATGGTGATAATGCCATTCGTACCAGTGTCAACCTTGGTGCGAGAAGCATAGGTGAAATTGAAGTTGTAGCCGGTTTACAGGCGGGTGATCAAATAGTGATTTCAAGCCTCGATTTGTTCAACAGTCGTGATCAAATTTATCTGACTAAATAGGAGAATCCCATGTTAAAAATGGATAACGTCAGCAAGATATACAGAACTAACTTAGTAGAAACACATGCGTTAAGAGACGTCAATTTACATATTAAAAGTGGTGAATTTGTTTCGGTGACCGGCCCTTCCGGCTCGGGAAAAACTACATTTTTAAATATCGCCGGGTTATTAGAAACCTTTGAACACGGTGATTACTTTTTAGATGGTCAAAATGTTAAGGGATTAAGTGATGATCGATTGTCAGAAATACGAAATCAAAAAATTGGATTTATTTTTCAAAGCTTTAATCTTTTGCCTGATTTACCCCTTTTTGACAATGTTGATGTTCCACTTCGCTATCGTGGCATAAATGCTAAAGAACGAAAGGAGCGAATTGAGCATGCATTAGAAACTGTGGGCCTGGCATCGAGGATGCAGCATTTGCCGACGCAATTATCTGGTGGTCAACAACAACGGGTGGCGATTGCTCGGGCGATAGCCGGCGATCCGTTATTTTTGTTAGCGGATGAGCCAACGGGTAACTTAGATTCTTTGATGGCGCAGCAAGTGATGGAATTACTGGAAGACATTAATAGTAAAGGCACTACGATTATTATGGTAACTCACGATGACCAATTGGCACGCCGTGCTCACCGTAATATTCAGATTTTTGATGGTCAGGTCAGTGATTTGGAAAAGTCAGTGACAGACGAGATTATTCGTTCGGCGTAAACAGGGGAACATCTAATGTTTAGTTACAATTTACAGTTGGCAATTAACAGCCTGAAAGAGCGAATGTCGTTGACCGTGCTTACTGTGGTCACCATAGC